>DATICF010000039.1:0-71353 GCA_035456965.1 Nocardioidaceae bacterium | reverse complement strand
CGTTGTGCTCGCTCACCCCGTCGCAGATCCGCTCGATGACGTCGCGCGGGTCGAACGGCTCCTTCAGGTCGACCGGGATCAGGTCGAGCAGCTCGTCGGCGTCCTTCTCGGGCTCGGCGTACGTCGGAGCCGGCGCCGGGCGCGCCTTGCGCCAGTTGAGCCGGGCCACGATGCGCCGGCCGATCCGGATCGCGTCCTGCTCGTCGACGGCGAGGTAGTCGGCCAGGCCGGAGGTCCGCGCGTGCATCTCGGCGCCGCCGAGCGACTCGTCGTCGGACTCCTCGCCGGTGGCCATCTTCACCAGCGGGGGGCCGCCGAGGAAGACCTTCGCGCCCTCCTTGACCATCACCACGTAGTCGCTCATGCCCGGGACGTAGGCGCCGCCCGCGGTGGAGTTGCCGAAGACCAGCGCGATGGTCGGGGTCTTCGCGGCACTCGCCTTCGTCAGCCCCCGGAACAGGTCGCCGCCGGGGATGAAGATCTCCTTCTGGCTGGGCAGGTCCGCGCCGCCGGACTCGACGAGGTTGACCGTGGGCAGGCGGTTCTCGCGGGCGATCTGGGCGGCGCGGAAGAGCTTCTTGACCGTCCACGGGTTGCTCGCGCCGCCGCGCACGGTCGGGTCGTTGGCGATGATCATGCACTCGACGCCCTCGACCACGCCGATGCCCGTCACGACCGAGCCGCCGACTTTGTAGTCCGAGCCCCAGCCGGCGAGCGGGCTGAGCTCGAGGAAGGCCGACCCCTCGTCGACGAGCAGCTCGATGCGCTCGCGCGCGAGGAGCTTGCCGCGCCTGCGGTGGCGGTCGACGTACTTCTGTCCACCGCCGGCGACTGCCTTCGCGTGCTCGGCCTCGAGGGCCGCGAGCTTCCCGATCATCGCCTCCCGCCGAGTCGGCGCGTCCGCGGCTCCACCACCCGCCGAGTCGGCACTTGTGCTGCTCGGATCCCCGTCGAGTCGGCGCGTGCGCTGCTCGTCCATGCCGGCGCTCACGGCGTGTACCCCAGCAGGCGGGCGGTCAGGTCGTTGAGCACTTCGGTGGCTCCTCCTCCGATTCCGAGGATCCGGGCGTCCCGGTAGGCCCGCTCCACCTCGATCCCGTGCATGTATCCGGCGCCGCCGTGGATCTGGACGGCCTGGTCGACGACGAAGCTGCAGGCCTCCACGGCGAACGCCTTGGCCTGCAACGCCTCTGCGATCGGGTTCTCCCCCGCGACGTACCGTCGGGCGACGTCACGGGTGTAGGTGCGCGCGACGTCCACGCGCCGGTGCATCTCGACGAGCTTGTGCTGCACCACTTGGCGGGCGGCCAGCGGCCTGCCGAAGGTCTCGCGCTGCTTGGCGTACTCGACGGTGAGGTCCAGCGCGCGAGCTGCGATGCCGTAGCCGTGGGCGGCCAGTGCGAGTCGCTCGGTCACGAACTGCTGGGCGATCAGGGCGAAGCCGCCGTTCTCCTCGCCCACGAGGTTTCCGGCGGGCACGCGAACATCGTTGAACGACAGCTCGGCGGTGTCGGAGCAGTGCCAGCCCATCTTGTCGAGCGAGCGGGTGACTTCGAAGCCGGACGCGTCCTTCTCGATCACGAGCAGGCTCACGCCGGCGTGGCCCGGCCCGCCCGTGCGGACCGCGGTCGTGACGAAGTCGGCACGCACCGCGGAGGTGATGAACGTCTTGGCGCCGTTGACGACGTAGGTGTCCCCGTCGCGCTCCGCCCGGGTCGTGATCCCCGCGACGTCCGACCCGCCGCCGGGCTCGGTGATCGCCAGCGACCCGATCGCCTCCCCGGCCAGCGTGGGCCGCACGAACCGGTCGACGAGATCGTCGCCACCGGCCGCCACGATGTGGGGCAGCGCGATGCCTGAGGTGAACAGGGCGGCCAGCAGCCCCGAGCTGGCACCGGCCTCCGTCATCGCCTCGGTCACGGCGAGGGAGTCGAGGAACGTCCCGCCGCTCCCGCCCTTCTCCTCGGGGTAGCCGAGACCGAGGAAGCCCTGCTTGGCTGCCGCACGATGCAGCTCGCGCGGGACCTCCCCCGCGTCCTCCCACTCCTGAAGGTGGGGCACGACCTCCTTGCGGACGAAGGCCCGTGCGCTCTCGCGCAGGGCCTCCTGCTCGGGACTGAAGTAGCTCACAGCAGATCCTCCGTGATGCTGACATGGCGCGAGCGGAGCCACTCGCCGATCGCCTTCGCCTGCGGGTCGAACCGCGTCGAGGCCGCCACGCCCTGACCGAGCAGGCCGCGGATCACGACGTTGACCGCGCCGAGGTTGGGCAGGGGGTACACGTCGACGGCGAGGTCCCGGGCCTCCGGGATCAGCTCGCGGATCCGCTCCGGGGTGACGAACTTGGTCAGCCACGCAACCCGCGCTTCGGCGCACACGCTCCGATCGATCCAGAGGCCGATGTTCGCGTCACCGCCCTTGTCGCCGGAGCGGGCGTGGACGAACGTGCCCAGAGGCAGTCGCCTGGTGACCGTCTCTGCCGGAGCCTGCTCGGCCACCGCTGCCGCCTGCGCTCCGGCCGAGCTGCCCGGTCGCACGGTCCCCCCTGTCGCCCGGCGGGCGCTATCCACGCTCGGGGCCGCGCCGCCGCTCCGCACAACCTCGGTGCGGCCGTCACCGCTCGCCGGCTCGGAGATCACGCGGGTCGTGCCGTCAGGGAGGACGACCGTGTGCTGGACGGCGGAGCGGTCGACGTACTCGGCACGGTAGACGCCGAACGGGGAAGCCGGCGCGGGCGGCGCGGTGAGCGTGAAGCCGGGGTACGACGCGAGGCCGAGCTCGACGGCCGCCGCCGTGAACGCCTTGCCGACGACGTCGGGGTTCGGGTCCTTCACCGAGCAGCGCAGTCTCGCGCTCGCCGCCTCCTCCGTCGAGGCGTCGTCCCGGTCGGTGCGAGCCAGGCTCCACTCGATCGACGCCGGGGGGTGGGCTGCGAGGGCAGCCTCCATCTGGGCCCGCACCCATTCGGCCTTGGCGTCGATGTCGAGGCCGACCAGCACGAACTCGAGCGAGTTGCGGAACCCGCCGAGCTCGTTGACGCAGACCTTGAGGGTCGCGGGCGGGGCCACGCCGCGCACTCCGGAGATCCGGACCCGGTCGTCGCCCTCGTCGGTCAGCTCGATCGTGTCGAGACAGGCGGAGACATCGGGACCGAGGTAGGTCTGCTCGCCGATCTCGTAGACGAGCTGCGCGGTGACCGTGTCCCTCGTGACCACGCCTCCCGTGCCAGGGTGCTTGGTGATCACGGAGGAGCCGTCGGGGAAGACCTCGGCGATCGGGAAGCCCAGCGGCTTCGTGTCGGGCTTGAAGGAGCGGAAGCCGGAGAAGTTGCCACCGGTGGCCTGTGCGCCGCACTCGATGACGTGGCCCGCGACCATCGCGCCAGCAAGCTCGTCGTACTGCGTCGGGCTCCAGCCGAAGTGGGACGCCGCCGGGCCGACGACGACCGAGGCGTCGGTGACGCGTCCGGTGACAACGATGTCGGCGCCGCTGTCGAGGGCGGCGGCGATGCCGAACCCGCCGAGGTAGGCGTTCGCGGTCAGGGCGTTCTCGATCCCGAGCTCACCGACCCGGGGCAGGAGGTCGTCGCCCTGCACGTAGGCGATCCGCGGATCGAGGCCCTGCGCCTTCGCGATCTCATGGAGCCGCTGCGCGAGCCCGGCAGGGTTGAGCCCCCCGGCGTTGGCGACGATCCTGACCCTGCGCTCGAGCGCGAGACCCATGCAGTCTTCCGCCTGCTTGACGAAGGTGCGGGCGTAGCCGAGCGAGGGGTCCTTCAACTTGTCCCGCCCGAGGATCAACATGGTGAGCTCGGCGAGGTAGTCGCCGGTCAGCACGTCGAGCTCGCCACCCTCGAGCATCTCCCGCATCGCGGAGAGACGGTCGCCGTAGAACCCGCTGCAGTTTCCGATGCGCAGCGCGCCGGTCTGCGTCATGCGCTCTCCTCTGCGCCGCCCGAGCGGGGGCCGGAGGGCTGGGTCGCAGGGGCCGATCGCGGCTCCCGGCCCTCGCCCGCGGGACCTGCGAAGGCCTGGGCGACGTCGAGCCACGCGTCGGCGTCGGGGCCGGTGGCGACGAGGTCGAGGTCGGCGCGGTGGCGACGCTGGGTCACGAGCATGCAGAAGTCGTACGCCGAACCGCGGATCGACTGAGGAGCGTCCTCGGGCCCGTAGGCCCAGGTCTCGCCGCTCGGGGAGGTCAGCTCGACCCGGAACGGCTCGCTCGGCGCCTCCAGCCCGTTCTGGGCGAAGGCGAAGTCGCGGGTGCGCACGCCGAGGTGGACGACGTGGCGGATCCGGTCGGTCGGGACTCGCTCGACGCCGAGCGCCTCGTGCACGTCCAGCCCGTGCGCCCAGGTCTCCATGAATCGGGCCGTGGCCATCGACGTTGCGCTCATCGGCGGGCCGTACCACGGCAGTTTCTGGCCTTCGGGGTACTCCTCGAGCGTCTTGGCCAGCGCCCTGCGCGCCGCGCGCCATCGCGAGAGCAGCTCGGCCGGGTCCGCCTTCGCGCCCTCGGCTGCCTCGGCGTCTACGAACCCGTCGGGGTCGCTCATCGCCTGCAGGACGGTGGCGTCCCACGCCTCCTTGTCGGTGGCCGCCTTGACCGCTGTCTCGTCCGTCCACGCCAGGTGCGCGATCTGATGGGCGATGTCCCACCCCTCGGCCGGGGTCGGCGTGTGCCACCCTTCGGCGTCGAGCGGGGCCACCACGTCGTCGAGCGCGTCGCCCTCGGCGGTGAGGTCGGCGAGGACGGCGGACAGACGGTCGTTGCTCATGCAGTCTCCTCAGCATCGGGGAGCGGGGTGATCCGGTCGTCGAGGGTGCGTGCCCACTGGTCGAGGATCCGCCTCCGTCGGGCGGCGTCGTCGCTGATGGTGTTGGCCAGGCCGAGGCCCCGCACGAGGTCGAGAGTGGCCTGGACGAGCTCGCGCACCCCCGGCTGCGTCTCGTCCACGCCGAGCAGCTCGACGGTGCGGCGGTGGGTCTCGCGGCCGATCCTTTGCTCGAGCGGGGCCAGGCTGGCAAGGAGGTTCGGGTCCGTGCGGGCTGCGACCCACAGCTCGAGGGCCGCTGTGAACACCGGGCCCGTGAAGTGCTCGGCGAGCATCTCGAGGACGGCTCGGGTCCGGCGCGGGCCGGTCGGGAGGTTCTTGGCGGCGTCCTCCAGCTCGCGCCCCCGAACCTCGCTGAGGTGGTCGACGGCGGCGAGGACGAGGTCGTTCTTGGTCGGGAAGTGGTGCAGCTGCGCTCCCCGGGACACCCCGGCCCGCTTCGACACCAGCGTCGTCGACGTACCGCTCCAGCCACGCTCGACGAGCAGCTCGACCGTCGCCTCGAGCAGCCGCCGGCGCATGGCACGCGTGCGCTCCTCCTGAGGCACCCGGGCGGCCGAGGCGGTCGACGACATGCGCGCAATCCTGGCTCCCCACGAACAAACAGTCAAGACTGACTGTTTGTTTTCTGCCGAGTCGGCACGAATGCCGCCCCACATCCCGCCGAGTCGGCACGTCCGCCGCCCAGCACCCATCGACTCGGCACCAACGCCGCGCGCCTCTGTGCAGAAGAGGCCGGGAGGGTGATGATTGTCCCCATGTTCCGCGAGGCGGCCGAGGGCGACCTGTTCAAGCTGGCCCAGCTCGAGCGCGACGCGAACCTCGCAGCGCTCGCCCATGTGTTCCCGCCGGAGGTGCATCCGTTCCCCTTCGACGCCGTTCTCGCGCGCTGGCGCCTCGTCCTCGAGGACCCCTCGGCCGTCGTACTCGTCGCCGATACACCCGACGGGTGCGGCCTTGCCGCCTACGCGGCGTACGACGACGACACGCTTCGTCACCTCGCCGTGCACCCCGACTACTGGGGCAACGGACTGGCGAGTGCCGCGATCGAGACCGCGCTGCACGCGATGGACATGCGCGGCACCACGGCGGCTTCGCTGTGGGTGCTCCGGGAGAACCACCGAGCACGCCGGCTGTACACCTTCCTGGGCTGGCGGGAGACCAACGAGGCGCAGGAGGCGCCCTGGCCGCCTCACCCGGTGGAGGTGAAGTACACGCGGCTCATCGTCGAGTCCGGGCGCTGAGGTCAGCGCGCGGACGGCTCGGCCTCGTGGGCCGGCGTCGGCTCCCGTGCGGCAGGTTCGCCACCCAGCCACCGCGACAGCCGCGCAGAGGTGACCCAGGAGACCACCACCGCGACGATCACCACGGAGATCAGGTCCGCGGCCTGCGCCTGAAGGAAGATCAAGGTGATGAACACGGAGGTCAGCGGCAGGCCGCCCAGCATGACCACGGTCATCGCCCCGATCCCCATCGCGACCGCCGCAACAAGCGTGAGGTCCGTCACCTGCGAGAGCGCAACGCCACCTGCAGCCCCGATGAACATGCCGGGGAACGTCGGCCCCCCGCGCAGGCAGCTCAGGGAGATCGCGTAAGCCAAGCCCTTGAACACCATGAGCGCCACCAGAGCGCCGGTGCTCCATGTCTCCGCATGGTCGATCAACGGCGCCAGTGACTCCTCGCCGGAGAACAGCACCTGCTCGCCGCCCTTGTCCGTCAGCAGGTCGAAGACGACGGCACAGGCGCCGATCGACAAGCCCGCTGCGGGCGTGAGCAACACCTTGCGGCGGGCGATGATCGGTTGAAGATCCAGCGCGAGGCGACGCATCGCCGTACCGAGCACGGCTGCCACCAGGCCGATCACGACGGCCCAACCCAGCTCGGCGACGGTCGGCGTGCCGGCAGCGGGGATGTCCGGCAGGGCCAGGGAGAAGGTTCCCCAGCCGGTGATGCTGTTGAGACCCACGAAGCACAGGGCGCCGATGCCCGCGGCCAGCAGCCCCGGAGCAAGGACGACGCTGGCGAGCCCGCCGCCGATGCCGACCACCTCGAGCATGAGGAAGGCTCCGCTCAGCGGCGACACCAGCAGCGTGGAGATGGCCGCGAAGCTACCGGCCGCGCCGACCACGAGCACCGCCTGGTCGGGTGCATCCCGCTTGACCAGATGCACCATCAGCACGGCTAGCCCTCCGCCGATCAGGATCAGCGGCGCCTCCGGGCCGAGGACCCCTCCCAGCGCGAGGGTGATGAACGCAGCGACGAAGATGCCCGGCAGCTCCCGCGCCTGGACCGATCCGCCGGACTTGAATCCCTCAGCCGGCGGGTGCCCACCGGTTCCCGGAAAGTAGCGAAGGCTGAGCCCCACAAACAGGCCGGCAAGGGCGAGGACGGGGAGGGGCCACCAGACCGGCGCGCTCTCGAATCCCATCGACTCGGGCAGCGTCTCGAACGCGAAGTCCTGTGACACCGAGACCAGCGCCAAGAAGCCGTACGCGACGACGGCGACCGGTATTCCGACCAGGGCGCCGAACACGAGGAGCACCACGTAGCCGCGGCTCCGGATGAGCGTGAGCGGATCCGGGCTCGCCGCCTGCGCGCGGGTCTCCTGAGGGGCCGACACCGGGGCCGCCCGTCAGCCGATCGCGGGGAGCGTCGTCGTCACCCTCGTCATTCCGCCTCCTCGATCCTCGGCTCTCCCAGTCTCAGGGGGCAGTGACGCGACCGGCATCGTCCGAAGAGGATGAAGGTCCAGCCGCCTTCCAGCACCCGCGGCACAGCCCGACTCGTTGGAAGGCCCGTGAGGCCGAAGCGCCGGGCCTGGGGGAACCAGTGGAAGAGGTCACGAGGAGGTAACGATGCAAAAGCACCGCAACCGGGCCGTGTGCGAAGGCGTCTACCTGGCAGCAAGACCTCCACTTTCACTTTCGTTTCGGGGGAAACATCGATGCTGAACCGATCACGCCGCCTCCTCGCGGCCCTCACCACGTCCGCCGCTGTGCTCGCCGTCGGGGTCTCCGCCGTCCCTGCCCAGGCCAACCCCGACCACGTCGCCCCGGCCTCTCTCGACCGCGGGGCCAAGCCGCGCATCGCCTACCTCGTCAAGAACACCCTCCACGACGGAGACCGCAAGATCCGGGTCCGCCGGGCCGCGATGCACCAGGAGTTGTGGACCACCGCTCAGGGGTACGTCGTGATCGACCGGATCGACAACGCACGGCACGGCCATCGGATCATGTCGATCAGCGAGGCCGGCGAACGCAAGGTGATCGCCCGGCCCACCTGGTTCGAGACCGCCGCCGTCTCCCCACGCGGCACGCGCCTGGCCTGGTCCGACGCCAAGAGCGACATCGGCGAGCCCGTCGTGGTCACCGTCGCCGACCCTCACACCGGGGCGGTCAAGGCCCGGCGCACCTTCGACCGGGCGCAGGTCATCGCCGTGTCGGGCCGTCGCGTGCTGCTGACCAAGCCCGGATATCGCCGGGTCATCAGGACCTGGTGGTGGAACTACCGGACCGGCACGATGCGCACGATCTCCGACCAGTACGCCGTCCGCGCCGACATCCGCAACGACCGGATCGTCCTCGCCCCGGGCAGCGGCGTCCCCAACTGCAACCGGGTGGCACGACTGACCCGCCCGGGTCGGACCCTCTGGCGCAGCTGCGGGATCACCCCGCACGCCTGGTCACCCGACGCCGGGCGTGCCCTGTCGACCCACATCTACTTCGACGTCCCGGGCACGGACCGTTGGGTGGTTGTCGACGGACGCACGGGCGAGACAGGCGATCGCGTGAACGGCCGGCTCGACTGGGACGTGGCGTGGGAGAGCAACCGCCACTTCCTGACCATGGCGCAGGGCGACGACGGCAACGCCGCGATCATCCGGTGCACCCCTTCGGGCTCGTGCGAGCGCGCGAGCCGGATCTGGGACCTCGAGATCGACCCGGACGCCTACTACGTGGCGCCGCCGGTGCTGCTGTCGAACAACTGACGGCCCCGCTTCGCGGAGATAGCGCGCCGTGTTCGTGCCGACTCGCCGGGATCACGCGCCGCGTTCGTGCCGACTCGCCGGGATAGCGCGCCGCGTTCGTGCCGACTCGGGGTCAGCGGCGGAGGCTTCGGGCGGCGGCGGCCAGGCTCTGGACGCCGCCGCGCACGCCCTGCCTGACCTTCGCCGTCCGCGTGACCGGTCGCCCCAGCGCGCGGGCCCGCGAGGCGCGACGTTCCCGCTCGATCTCGGCGAAGTACTTGTGGAAGTCGACCTGGATCGTATGCCGCTTCGAGGCCACGTAGCGCTTGCGGAGGTGTGCGTCGTACTCCTCGATCTGGGTGCGCATCTCGACGTACGACGGGAGCTCCCCCTCCCCGCTGACGAGGTCGGCCACCCACTCGGCCTGCACCTCGGCAAGCGGCATGATCGCTCCGAGCGGCTGGATCAGCCCGACGAAGTAGAGGCCGGGGTGCTCGGGATCGACCACTCGGCGGTACAGGTCTATGTGGTTGCCCTCGGCGCGCACGACCCGCTCGTCGAAGAACGGAAAGGTGACCTTGTAGCCAGTGCAGTAGACGACGACGTCGACCTCGACGGCCGACCCGTCCTCGAAGAAGACCTTCGGACCCTCGAAGCGGTCGATGTTGGGCTTCACCGTGATGTCGCCGTGCCCGAGCCGGCTCAGCAGGTCGTCGCTGACGGTCGGGTGCGCATGGAGCACGGCGTGGTCCGGCTTCGGCAGGCCGTAGTCGGTGACCTTGCCCTGCGCCAGCCGCAACATCGCGGCCATCGACAGCTGTTGGACCCTCAGCGGCATCCGGGCAACGACTGAGTCGGTGAGGTGGTCAGTGGGCACCCCGAAGACGAACTTCGGTACGACGTGGGCCCCGCGACGCATCGCGAGACAGGTCTCCTGCGCGGTCCGTGACGACTCGACGGCGATGTCGCAGGCGGAGTTGCCGATGCCCAGCACCAGCACACGCTTGCCCTCGAAGATGTCGGGCGTCTTGTAGTAGTGGGCGTGGATCTGCTGCCCGGGGAAGGACTCCGCCCCGGGGAAGGACGGCTCGGGCCAGCGCGGGTCCCAGTGGTGGCCGTTCGCGACAATCACGTGCTCGTAGTTGCGCACCTCCGGCTCGCTCGGGTCGCCGTGCTGGTTGCGCGCGCGCAGCGTGACGGCGTACCTGTCCTGCTCGGTGCCGTTCTCACGCACCGTCAGCGGCTCGACCTTCACGACCTCGGTCCGGAAGCTGATCTTGTCGCGGAAGCCGAAGTGGTCGACGTAGGAGTCGAAGTACTCGGCGATCTGCCAGTGGCTCGGGTAGTCGGGCAGGTCCTCAGGCATGGGGAAGGTGCGGTACTCCATGAGCTGCCGCGAGGTGTTGATGTGCAGCGACTTGTACGCCGACGACATCCCGTTGTCGTTCTGGTAGCGCCAGTTGCCACCGACCTCGCTGCCCATCTCGAAGCAGTCGAAGTCGACCCCTCGGGAGTGGAGCACCTGCGCCGCCGCGATGCCGGACGAGCCTGCGCCGATGATGCATACCCGAGCACTCATGCGAATACCTTCCCTGGGAGGTGTAACAGGTTGCCATATCGGTCGATTGACGGGTCTATGGTTCTCAAGTGCCGTTCCCCTCGCCGCCCTGGACGATGCAGGGCACCATGTGGCTCTCGCTGTTCCCCGTGCGCACCGGCACGTCGGAGCGACCGCCCGGCATGTACGGTGCCGCGTTCGTCGAGTACGTCGAGGGCAGCACGCTGACCTACCGCGAGCTGCTCCTTGCCCGACTGGTGCGCGACGGCGCGATCCCGAGGGTCCACATCACCGACATCTGGGTGGACTCCGAGGCCTCGCGCGACGGCGGCCGGTCGCTGTGGGCGATCCCCAAGGACCTGGCCGAGCTGCACGTGCTCTCGAGCGGTGTCGGGCCGGCCACGCGGGTCGCCTGCGACGCGAACATCAACGGCTCGCCTCTCGCTGCCGCCCGGTTCACCGCGCCGCGCATCCCCTCACTCCGCACGCCGTTCGTCTTCACCGTCACGCAGGAGCGCGAGGACGGGTCGCGCGTGGTCACGCCCGTCTCGGGGACCTCGTGCAACCTTCCGGTGATGGCCCGCTGGGACTTCGGGGCCGCCGGACCCCTCTCCTGGCTGCACGGGCGCCGGCCGATCGGAACCTTCCGGCTGCAGGACTTCCGGCTCACCTTCGGCGCCTGACCTCGGCCGCGGGCCCGATAGTTCGTGAGCGAACCGCTGTCCAAGCACGTCGGCGGGAGCGCGCTGCTCACGAACTACCGCCGCGCCGCCCAGCACAGCCCGTCCACGGCACTTGAAGCTTCGGCACGGTTTCGGTACGCCGGCTGGAGCCGAACGCTACAAGTCAGCCCCCGACCCGACCGCGGACCCGATAGTTCGTGAGCAAACGGCTCTCCAGGCACCTCGACGGGAGCGTTTTGCTCACGAACTACCCGAACACCCAGGACCCAGGACCCAGGACCCAGGACCCAGCACCCAGCACCCAGGACCCAGCAGGCCAGCTCGCGCCGCCCGCGCACCCCGCGCTTGGCGAGGGACGCGACGGTGGCCGGCCCCGAAGGACCGGCCACCGCTCGACGGAGGAGTTCGACCGCTGGGTCAGCGGGTCGTCACATCACTGCTTCGTCGTGCTCGTGCTCGGGGTGCAACCCCCCGCCTGAGTCGTCCATCGCCCCGCCCGGTGCCCCGTCGACCGCCTGGCCGGGCGGGGTCACCGGCTTGCCGAAGCCGCCACCCGTGACCGTCTGGGTGTTGAAGGCATAGGTGATGACCGCGTGGGCGACCGCGTCAGCCATCTCACCGACCGCGGCGAGGTTGACGTTGCCCTCGAGGTCGTAGACCGCGGCGAGGTCGTCGTACAGCGCGGCCTTCGCGGTGTCGCTCCCGAAGTCCTGCGCGAGCGCGTCACATGCCTGGTGGTAGCACGGGTCGTAGGCGACACCGGCCAGTCCTCCGAAGACCTCGGCCTGCTCCGGCGTCTTTACGCCCTCGGCGCCCGTGAAGAGACCACCCGACGGGATGTCCACGCCCGCGGCGATGAACGGCCCGTAGTCGCTGCGGCCGGAGAACGGCGTCTCCGCGGAGGCCTGGCCGACCGACTCGAAGTAGTCGTGGAACATGTCCTCGATCTGGGCCGAGCCCTCCGGACCCTTCGCCGAGCCGGTGCCCACCGGGAAGGCGGAGTTGTCCCCGTCGTAGACGAACCGCGAGTAGTTCGGCGATCCCACCATGTCGAAGTTGAGGTAGAGCGCGATCCGCTCGAGCTCCTCGGGGTTGTTCTCCACGAGGTCGTCGACGTAGTGGTGCGAGCCCACGAGGCCGGACTCCTCAGCCCCCCAGAGGGCGAAGCGGACCTTGTTCGTCGGCTCGACCTTGGTCATCTGCTCGGCGACCTCGAGGATCGACGCCGACCCGGTGCCGTTGTCGTTGATGCCCGGCCCGGCGGAGACCGAGTCGAGGTGCGCGCCGGCCATCACGACGTTGTCGGGGTCGCCGAACTTCGACTCCGCCAGGACGTTGCTCGTGGTCGCCTGACCGCGGAACGTGTCGGTCTTGACCCGCAGCACCAGGCCGTCCGTGGCCACAAGCTGCTGGCCGAGGGCCTGGGTCGTGGACACCGCCGGGATGTCGCCGGTGAAGTCAGCACCCAGCGTGCCGTTGAGCTCCCCCGAGGTGTTGTTGTAGATCACCACGGCCGACGCTCCGGCGTTCTCGGCGTTCGTGGCCTTGGTCGCGAAGGTGCAGCCGCCTCGGGAGACGAGCGCGACGTTGCCCGTCGGGAAGCCCGCGAAGTCGGCGCTGTCGCACCCGACGCTCGGGACGGCGGTCGCCGCAGCGGTCACGTCGCCACTGCCCGAGTAGCTCATGATGCGCGTGGCCAGGTCTGCCGCAGGTGCCGGCTCGACCTGGCGAAGCAGCGTGCCAGGGCGCTCGATGAACGTCTGGAACGTGAAGTCCTGCCTGCGCACGTCGTAGCCGGCGTTGCGGAAGACCTCCATCGCGTAGTCGACGGAGTCGTCGTAGCCGCTCGTGCCCGAGACGCGGGTGGTCCCGTTGGCGTCGGCGATGTCCTGGAGCACCCGGGCGTGCTCCATGACGCCTGCGGTGGTCACCGCCTCGCGCAGCTTCGCCGAGGTGTTGTTGTTGCGTTGGTCCGGGCCCGCGTCGGCGGGGAGGGCCGCGAATGCGACGAAGGCGGTCGCGCTCATCGCGACACCGGCGCGGAGCCAGCGACGCGTCGACGGTTGAACAGAACTCATGGGGCTCCCTTGGGGTACCAGGCGGTTCGTGGCCGCCGTGCGCCGCCGTGGGTCCGGCGACGGGTGGCGTCACGCTAAGCACCCCGAGCACAGGCGGAACAGAATTCCCCATTGCATCTTCGTGCACTGCAGAAACCTGAACCCCGGGGGAGCGCATGAGTTGTTCACAGGCGGCTCTGGCCAGAGGGCATGACCGGGCCGTCACGCCGGTGACGCAGCCGCTGCCTGATCGAACCGTTGGGTCAGGCGGTCTGCC
The DNA here is from genome assembly GCA_035456965.1 of Nocardioidaceae bacterium. Classification (GTDB taxonomy): domain Bacteria; phylum Actinomycetota; class Actinomycetes; order Propionibacteriales; family Nocardioidaceae; genus Nocardioides_C. The sequence continues at coordinate 57,977 of DATICF010000039.1, read as the reverse complement.
AGAGCCCCATGAGGTTGCCCTCGGGGTCCCTGAAGTACGCCGCCCAGCCCATCTCGCCGACCTGCAGGCGTCCTTGGACCGTCGTACCTCCGAGCTTCTCGATCGTGGCCAGCGCATCGTCGATGTCGTCGACGTCGACCACGACGACCGGGCCGGCGTACATCTCACCGCGCGGCGTCATGCCGCCGTTGATGAAGCCTGGCTCCTCGGGGCCCTGCTCTCCGCTAGGGCCGGTGTTGACGAGGGTGTACTCGCCCTCACCCCACGTCTGAAGGTCCCAGCCGAACGCCTTCCCGTAGAAGTCACGGGCCCGGTCCCCGTCGTCGTACGGGATCTCGAAGTGCACGATCTTGCCGCTCATCACGACCTCCCTGCCGTGGAAATGCGGAGGCGCCGGGTGCGTCTCGCCTTCCAGCATGCTCGCGGCGCATGCTGGTGGGAACAACCCCGGAGCAGGGGAGGTCCCTGGGGAGGCACCATGCCCGACACCCCGGCCGTCGAACGGCTGCTCGCCGCTGCCCGCGAGGGCCTCGACCGGGTCTCGCCGGCGGACCTCGACGCGGAGGTGGCGGCCGGCGCCCTCGTCGTCGACATCCGCCCGGTCGAGCAGCGCACTCGCGACGGCGAGCTCCCCGGCGCCCTGCAGATCGACCGCAACGTCCTCGAGTGGCGGCTGGACCCGACCTCGCCGTACCGGATCCCGGAGACGGCTCCGGGCCGGCGCATCGTGCTGGTCTGCAACGAGGGCTACCAGTCGAGCCTCGCCGCGCGCACTCTGCGGGACCTGGGGCTCACTCGGGCCACAGATCTCGTCGGCGGTTTCCAGGCTTGGGTTCGAAACGGCGCGGCCGGGTGACCCGACCCGAGCGCCTCAGCCGAGGAACTTCTTCACCACGGGCAGGGGTGCGTGCTTGATCACCTGACCGAGCGGGACCCATGGCAGGGCCGGGACGCTGGCGTGCCCCTTCTCCTTCTCGATCGCCTCGACCATCGCCCGGACGCCCGTCTCGGTGTCGACCATGAAGGGTGCGTTCTTCACCCGCTCGTTCATCTCCGACCTGATGTAACCCGGGTAGATGGTCGAGATCTTGATCGGCTTGCCGAGCATCTCCATGCGCAGGCCCTCAGCCAACGTGGCGATCCCGGCCTTGGTGGCGGCGTACACCGTGCCCGCCTTCGGCATCCCCCGCACCGCGGACATCGAGGAGATCAGGACCAGGTGGCCCGAGCCCTGCTCGCGGAAGATCTCCATCGCCGCCTCGGCCTGCGCGATCGCCGCCACGAAGTTCGTCACAGCGGTCTGCTTGTTGGCGTCGAAGCGGCCGGTCCCCAACGGTGCGCCCTTGCCGAGGCCGGCGTTGACGACGACTCGGTCGATCGTGCCGAAGTCGGCCTTGAACGCCCGGAAGACCTCGAAGACCGCCTCGTCGTCGTTCACGTCGAGAGCGCGGACCTCCACGCGGCGGTCGGGGTGCTTCCCGCCGATCTCGGTCTGCAGCTCCTTGAGGCGGTCGGTACGCCGGGCGCACAGGGCGAGGTCGTAGCCGAGGTCGGCGAACTGCCGCGCCATCTCCGCGCCGAGCCCGGAGCTCGCACCGGTGATCAGGATTGTCTTGGTCGACATGGGTTTCCCTACCTGTAGGTGATGTAGCCGTCGCCTGCGGCCTCGAGATGGCTGTGGTCGTTGAACGAGACCATGGTCATGCCGCGTCGTCCCACGACGACCTTGCTGACCGAGGAGTTCACGGTGACCGGGTTGAGCTGGACCCAGATCTCCGGGCCGCCGCCGAGCAGGGAGGTGGCCACCCACGAGATCGGTCCGCCGGAGGTGAACACCACCGCGGTCTGGTCGGGCCCCAGCTGCTCGGCAGTACGACGCAGCGCCACGTCGACCCGGAGGCCGAAAGCGGCGAACGACTCGTCGTAGTCCTCGTCGTGGTCGCCGCCGGTCCAGCGCAGCGTAGCCTCCTCGAACCACTTCTGGAACTCCGCCCGCGACATCTCCTCGCCCTCGCCGTACCTCGGCGGGTGCATGGACAGCATCTGCACGTGGTCGAACTCGTTCCAGCCGTCGTCCTCGACGATCTTCGGCGACCAGCCTCCACCTTCACAGGCGTGCTCAACGGTCTGACGGTGCCGCTTCATCGCGCCGCGGACGACGAGGCTCGGCCGGATTCCGCGGTTCGCGAGCGCCTGCCCGAGGACGTGGGACTGCTTGGCGCCTAGCGAGGAGAGCACGTCGTAGTCCGCGGCTCCCCACGACGCCTGGCCGTGGCGCACGAGCAGGACCTGGCTCATCGGATCCTCCCCTGGCAGCGCTGCTCGAGGTAGCCGACGGCGGGGCCGAAGATCGCGAACGCCTCGTTGGTGGTCTGGCCGTGGTGGTAGCGGTAGTAGATCTGCTGAGCGATCACGGCCAGCCGGAAGAGGCCGAAGACCTCGTAGAACACCCAGTCCTCCGGGGAGACCGAGAGCCCGGTCCGCATCGCGTAGTACTCCACGACCTCGGCGCGGGTGAGCATGCCGGGCAGGTGCGTGGGCTGGCGCCTGAACTGCTGGAAGCTGGGGTCGTCATCGGCCTGGACCCAGTAGGCCAGGGCGCCGCCGAGGTCCATCAGCGGGTCGCCGACCGTGGCCATCTCCCAGTCGAGCACGCCCCGGACCTCGAGGTTCTCGTCGAGCACGACGTTGTCGAAGCGGAAGTCGTTGTGGATCACGCAGGAGCCGACGTCCTCGGGCCGGTGCGCGTCTAGCCAAGCCATGACCTCCTCGAAGTCCCCGACGTCGTCGGTGCGGGCTCGCCGGAACCGCTCGGACCAGCCGGCGACCTGGCGCTCGACGTACCCCCGCCCCTTGCCGAGATCGCCCAGGCCCGCCTTCTCGGCGTCGACCGAGTGGAGCTCGACGAGCCGGTCGAGCACTCCCGTGCAGAGCCTCCGCACCTGGCCCTCGGAGAGGTCCGTGCCCGCCGGCAGGTCGCGGCCGAGGATCGTGCCGTCGATCCGCTCCATGACGTAGAAGTCCGACCCGAGCACGTCCTCGTCACCACAGAGGGCGACCATTCGCGGGACGTAGGGGAAGACCGGCTGCAGCCGGGACTGGATCGTGAACTCGCGAGCCATGTCATGCGCGCCGCGGGCCTTCCGACCGGACGGCGGGCGTCGCAGGACCAGGTCCCGGCGGGGATACCGGAGCAGGTAGGTGAGGTTCGAGGCGCCCGTCGAGAACTGGCGCACCTCCGGCTCGACGTCGAGCTCGGCGCGCAGCCCGGGGTCGACGTCCTGCTCGCGCAGCCAGTCGGTCACAGCGCGTACGTCGAAGGCGTCCTCTTCGCGCACCAGGCCGGCACCCGGAACCGGGGAGACATCCATGCGGTGACGATATCCGTGCGTCCAGACCACCCTCCCCCGCCGCCCATCACGCGAACGATCACGGAAGTTACGCTGGCAGGACTCTGACCTCCATCCCCTGGGAGACCTCCCCCATGAAGCGCACCGTCCTGCCTGCCCTGCTCGCCTCGGTCCTGGTCCTCAGCGGCTGCGGCAACAGCGGGGACGACGAGGCGAAGACCGCGATCTCGGACTACTTCAGCCAGCAGCAAGGCGGCCAGCAGGGTTCTTCGTTGAAGGAGGGCCAGGCAGACTGCGTCGCGGGCCAGATGGTCGACGACATCGGGGTGGACCAGCTCAAGGAGTACAAGGTCCTGAACGACGACGGCTCCTTCAACGAGAAGATCCAGGGCTTCGAGATGTCCCAGGAGGACGCCGAGGTGATGGCCAACGCGTTCTTGACCTGCACCGACACGCTCGATCAGATGAGGAGCCAGATCGAGTCCGCCCCGCAGGCGAGCTCCCCGGAGGCGAAGAAGTGCTTCGACGAGCTCCTCAACGAGGAGAACATCCGGAGCATGATGGTCGCGAGCTTCTCGGGCGACCAGGAGAAGGCTGCAGAGTTCCAGCAGGAGCTCATGGGGTGCGCCGCGGCCGGCATGCCGTCGCCCGACTCCACCCCCTCGCCGACGGACAAGTGACCGTGGCGGCGGCGACAGGACTGCCTAGGAAGTGACCGCGTCGTGCAGTTCACCGCCTGCGCCGGGTCGAACCGGGTAGAACTGCACCCATGACCTCCACCGACGCCGTCGTCATCGGGGCCGGGCCCAACGGCCTGGTCGCGGCGAACCTCCTCGCCGACGCCGGCTGGGACGTGGTCGTCCTGGAGGCGCAGGACAGCATCGGCGGTGCGGTCCGCAGCGCCGACGACGTGCTCGAGGGCTTCGTGCACGACACCTTCAGCTCGTTCTACCCGCTCGCCGCCGTGTCACCGACGATCAAGGCGCTCGACCTCGAGCGGTACGGCCTCGAGTGGTCGCACGCGCCGGCGGTCGCCGCGACCCCCTTCCTCGACGGCCGTTGGGCGCTCATGCACCGCACTCCTGAGGAGACGGCCGCCGCCCTGGACGAGGAGACGCCGGGCGACGGACAGGCCTGGCTCGAGCTGTGCCAAGGGTGGCAGCGGATCGGCGACCAGGTGATCGGAGCGCTGTTCTCGCCGTTCCCGCCTGTGCGCAACGGGCTCGGCGCTCTGGCGAAGCTGCCGTCGGTCGGCGGGCTGTCGTTCGTGCAGATGGCGCTGTCCCCGGCGCGCTCCCTCACCGAGCGTCACTTTCGGGGCGTCGAGGCCAAGATGCTCATCGCCGGCAACTCTGCCCACGCCGACATCCCGATGGACGCCCCCGGTTCGGGCCTCTTCGGGTGGCTGCTCGCGATGATCGGCCAGCACCTCGGCTACCCGGTTCCCACCGGAGGGGCCGGGATGCTCTCGACGGCGATGGCCCGCCGCTTCGAGTCGCTCGGCGGGACCATCCACACGAGCACCCGTGCGTCCGGCGTGCTCGTCCGCGACGGCCGGGCGGTCGGCGTACGCACCGAGCACGGCGATGTGTTCACCGCCCGCCGCGCCGTGGTCGCCGACGTGTCCGCGCCCGCCCTCTACGGCGGACTCGTGTCGTGGGATGACCTCCCCACCCGGTGGCGGCGCAAGATGGAGCGCTTCGAGTGGGACCCCGGCACCGTCAAGGTCGACTGGGCCCTGGACGGTCCGATCCCCTGGGCGAAGGCGCCCTCCGTCGCCCCCGGCACCGTGCACATCGCCGAGAGCGTGGACGAGCTGGCCACGGCCGGGTCTCAGATCGTCGCGCACACGGTGCCCGACCGCCCGTTCCTGCTGATGGGACAGATGGCGGCTGCGGACCCGACCCGGGCACCGAGCGGCAAGGAGTCGGCCTGGGCCTACACGCACGTGCCCCAGCGCGTGCGCCGCGACGCCGGCCCGGACGGGATCCGCGGCGCCTGGGACCGCGACGAGACGGAGAGGTTCGCCGACCGGATGCAGGCGATGGTGGAGGAGTACGCCCCCGGCTTCGGCGACAGGGTGCTCGCCCGACGCGTCCTCGGCCCCCGCGAGCTCGAGGAGCGCGACGAGAACCTCGTCGGCGGCGCGCTCAACGGAGGCACCTCGAGCCTCCACCAGCAGCTGGTCTTCCGACCGGTGCCGGGGCGCGGCCGCGCCGAGACGCCCATCAAGGGCCTCTACCTCGGGTCCGCGTCGGCCCACCCCGGCGGCGGGGTGCACGGGGCCTGCGGGTCCAACGCGGCACGAGCCGCCCTCGCTCACGACCGGGTACGACGGGCGTGGCCGCTGTCGTGGAAGGGCGCCCGCACGTGACCGAACGCCCTGTGGTCTTCCTGCACATCGGCGCCATGAAGACCGGGACGACCTACCTGCAGCAGGTGCTCATCCAGAACAAGGCGGCGCTGGCCGACCACGGCTACCTGTTCCCGGGAAGGACCTGGGCCGACCAGGTGCGCGCCGCCCATGACGTGGTGGGCCACCACCGCGAGCGTGGCGTGCGGGACCGGTCCGAGGGGGCTTGGTCGGGGGTCGTGGCAGAGATCCTCGCCCACGAGGGCGCCGCATCGGTCGTCTCGGTCGAGTTCCTGAGCTTCGCTGGTCGGCGGCCCGCGCGACGGGTCGTCGAGGACCTGGCCGGGGCCGAGGTGCATGTGGTGCTGACGGTGCGGGACACCGTCGAGGTCCTGCCCGGTCTGTGGCAGACCCACTGCGCCAACGGCGGCACCGCGTCGTGGCACGCCTTCGCCAGGAGCGCCCGCCTCGGGGCGGGAGCCGGGCCGGCCACGCCGCTGCTGGGGCAGGGCGCCCGCCTGTTCCGCCGCGCCCTCGACGTGCCGCGGATGCTCGACGTGTGGGGGCCCGTCGTACCACCTGAGCGCCTGCACCTGGTGACCGTGCCACCGCCCGGGTCGGAGCGGTCGATGCTCTGGGAGCGGTTCGCGAGCGTCCTCGGCCTGGACCCGGCAGTCGCCGTGAACCCGGCCAAGGGACACAACCCCTCGCTCGGGTACGCGTCGGCCGACCTGATGCGCCGGCTCAACGCCGAGCTCGGGCGCCTCCCCAGGGAGAGCTACAACCCGACGCTCAAGCACTACCTGGCCGAGGAGGTGCTGGCAGCGCGGGCGTCTCAGGAGGACCGCGCCCGGCTCGACGCCGCCGGTCACGCGTTCGCCGAGCGCTGCAACCGCCGCACCCGCGCCGCACTCGAGGCCTCGGGAGGGCACGTGATGGGTGACCTGACGGACCTCCCGACGACCTCTGCCCGGGAAGCGCCGCCGCCGATCGATCCGCCTGACGAGCAGGCGCTGCTCGAGGCGGCGACCACTGCGTTCGAAGGGCTGGAGAGGCTCATAGCCCGACGCACCCGCCGCGTCCGGACGCTCGCGGACGACAGCAGGGCAGCATCGACAGGCGGCCAGGACCCCCGTCCGGGCGACGGTGACGAGCCGTCCGGCGGAGCGGAGGCGCGCGCCCGTTGGGCCGACGCCACGGACCCGGTCGAGGCGGCGGTGGCCGATCTGGCCGCGCTCAGCCGCTCCGCGATCGCGCTGCGGGAGCGGATCAGCAACCTGCGCCGATGACCCCGGGCTGCCGATGCGCACGTGGCCGCCGGTGCTCTCGGAGATCAGCGGCCGGCGGCGGACCGAGAGCGGTCGAGAGGGCGGGCGCCGGCGCGCGCATGAGCCCTCGGCTGAGGGGTAGCACCGGACATGAGCCGGACCACCCGCGTCATGAGCTGCACGCCCGAGGACGTCTTCGCAGTGCTCGAGGACGGCTGGACCTACGGCATGTGGGTGGTCGGGGCGGCGCGGATCCGCGAGGTGGAGGCCAGCTGGCCGACGGAGGGGTCGAGGATCCATCACTCCGTGGGGGCGTGGCCGGTGCTGCTCAGCGACCACACGACGGTCGAGAGGTTCGAGCCTCCGCACGTGTTGCAGCTCGGCGTCAGGGCGTGGCCCACGGGTGAGGGGCGGGTCGTCGTGACCTGCATTCCCACGGCAAGCGGGGAGACCGAGGTGGTCATGGAGGAGTTCGCCGTCTCCGGACCCGCGACACTGATCCCCGACCAGGTGCAGGACCTCGTGCTGCACCAGCGCAACGTCGAGGCGCTGCGTCGCCTGGCCTACCTGGCCGAGCATCGCGCCCGCACGCGGGGCTGACCGCAGGACAAGGGCGCGGCCCTCGCGACCTAACGCGTCCCGACCTGCCCACGCACGGCCCTCTCGACCCGGGTCCCACCCAGGTCAGCCCGCTCACCCGCCAGGTAGCCGGAACGACCGCCGCTGCCCGAGAGGGACCGCGCCTGCGCCTTGCGGAGACCGGGGTACGCGTCCTCCATCGCACGGCGCACCATCGAGGAGCGGTCCGCGAGCACGAGCGCCACGGACCGCCCGTCCGACGACCGGCCACCGCTGTCTTCGGCGGCATCGGCCGCGCGCTGCTCGATCTCCTGGAGCCGGCGGACCACCGCCGCGGTGAACCCCGCCAGCCACGACCGCCGGTAGGCCGCGACGTGCTCGCCAGGCGGCACGAACGCGCGCGCGAGCGACGAGGTCGCCTGGAGGAGCAGGCTGGTGTAGAGCACCTCGGCCCGCGCGAGGTCGGAGTCGTAGCCGAAGAGGTGCATCGACAGCTCCTTCGAGCCGGCGTCGTACCTCGTCCGCTGCACCGCCTGGCAACGAAGGGAGACGGCGACGCCGCTCAGCAGGTTCGCCTTGTCGAGCGCGTAGGGCGCGTCGAGGACGACGACGCGGTCGCCGACCACGTCCGAACCCGGCACGTTCTGGGCCAGGAGCGCTCGGTCGATGCCGTAGGCGGCGATCAGGTCGGCGGCCTTCGCCGTGTAGGTCTCCGCCTCCTCCCGTGTGGCCGCTGGGTCCTCCGCCTTGGCGAGGATCTTGCGCACCTTGGCGAGGACGGCGTCGCTGGGGCGGTCGAGCGCGGGGCGCTCGTGGAAGGCGTTCACAGGGGCTTCCCTTCAGGTCAGGTCATCGACGTACCCGACCCTGGCAGCGGGCACGGACAGGAACCGCCGGCCGGACGCCTTTGTCCACAGCCGACAGGCGAAGCCGATCGTGGAGCTCAGCCGGCGACCGCCGTGACGACCCTGGAGCGAACCTCGTGGCTCTCCCAGGCGTCGGCGGTGCGCATCAGGCGGAGCAGCGAGACGAGCAGGAAGGGTGCGGCGAGGAGCACCGACCACTGCCACGACTCCGCCCTCGACGTCGAGACGAACAGCATGGCCGTGAAGGTGGTGACCAGCGCAAACCGGGTGGAGTAGCCGACCATCGTCAGCGGCGGCGCCGGGGTGGCCCGCGCGCTGCGCAGGTCCACGGCGAAGGGGCGGCGCACCGACCATCGCATCGACCCGGACACCACCTGCAGCGTCACCACCACCGAGGAGCACAGAACGGCGACGACCTGGGCGGTGGTGGGCACACCGGCCCGCAGCGAGGCGAGGACCAGTGCGATCGCGGTCGCCGCGAGCAGCACCTCGACCAGGACCACGACCCGCACCGCGAACACCAGCCGGGGCCCCACCGGCAGGCTCTCCCGCCACAGGGTCCCCCTGCCGTCGAGGCACCAGGCGTTGACCCCGAACAGCAGGGCGCCGCCCGATGCGACCAGGCCCGGGAGGATGTTGAGCATGTACCACTCGAGCGCACTGGCCAGGGCGACCAGGCCCGGCAGCAGCGCCAGGACGGCGAAGCCGCGACGCAGCGGCACCGCCCGCCACACCCCGGCCCGGTCGATGCGCAGCAGCGCGGCGGCGTGCGTGGCGGGGTTCGCGCGCCGGGAGTACGTCGCGCTCTCGACCTTCAGCTCGTCGCGCACCGGCGTGCGGGCCAGGTCATGGGCGAGGAGCGCTCCGACGACAACCGCCGCGACCGCCGTGAGCAGGAGGAGCAGCACACGACCCAGCCAGGGCCACCACCTGCCGTCGGAGGCGTTGACCGCGGCCAGGAGCACCTGGAGCGTCGGGGACTGGTCCAGGACCTCGACCAGCCGGTCCGAGACGATCAGCCACCCCATCAGACCGACGAGTGCGGCAACCAGCCCTCGCACGACCCAGATGCCGTGACGGCGACGGCGAAGCAGCTCTATGGACCAGGCGATGGCCTGGGCGAACGTCGTCGCGAGCAACAGCCACACCAGCACCGCGGCCTGCACCGCGAGGAGGTTGTCGGGGCCGAGGACGAACGCGGTGGCCGCGAGGACGGTCCAGCACTGCAGCAGCCAGGCGATGTTCAACGGCGCCATCAGGAGCGCGCCGAAGTGGTCCGTGGTCGGGCTGACCGGAAAAGCCACGCCCTGCTCGCGCGACAGCAGCTCGCGCCCGCCCCCGGACGCGGCCGCCGAGATGGTCGCGACGACCAGCACCGCAAGGTACATCGTGGGCATGAGCAGGATCGCCTCGTCGGCCCGCAGCTGCGGTATCCCCCCAGGCGCCCCACCCGCGCCCGGCAGGTGCGCCGGGAGCCACGCGAAGAAGACCGAGAGCGCCACGATCAGGGCGAGCGCCGTCGTCGCGACGACCCGGCCGCGCCCCCGCACCGCCGAGGCCCGGAAGGCGACGAGCGGACCCACGTCCGCGACTGCTCGGACGAGGTCGTTCCCGCGCCTGCGCCAGGTCCCGGGCGTCTCAGTCGAGGAGAGCGCGGTAGACACCGGCACCCTCCTCGCCTCTCATCTCGTACGCCGCGAGCTCGGCCACCGCCGACCCACCACGCAGGACCACAGCGTGCTCACACGCCTGGACGGCCAGCTCCCGGAGGTGCGTCGACACCAGGACCGCCGCGCCACGTGCCCGGGCGTCGGCGATCACGTCCATGGTCGCCTCGACGCCCAGGGGGTCGACCCCGTCGAAGGGCTCGTCGAGCAGGAGCACCGCCGGCTCGTGGAAGGCGGCGAGCACCACCGACATCCGCCGTCCCATCCCGTGGCTGAACCCGGCCGTGACCCGGTGGGCAGCCGCACCGAGCTCGAATCTCTCGAGCAGGTCTTGCGCACGCGCCTCCCAGCCGTCGGGCATCCGGCGCAGTCGTGCGGCGAGCTGGAGGTGCTCCCACGGCGTTGCCCGCGGCACCAGACCGCCGACGTCGGGGCAGTAGCCGGTCGCCCGCTTCACCGCGAGGGTCTGAGTGCGCACGTCGTGTCCCGCGACCTCGACGGCCCCCTCGGTCGCCGGCACCACCCCGGCGAGGACGCGCATCGTCGTCGACTTGCCGGCACCGTTGCGACCGAGCAGAGCGGTCGCCTCGCCGGCCGCGACGCCCAGACTGATCCCGCGGACGGCATCGACGAGGCCGAAGCGCACCCAGAGGGCCGACACGTCGACGAGGAGGTTGCTCACCCGCCCGATTCTCCCTATTCGGTGCCGCGAACAGGGGCGATCTACCGAAATCAGTCGCCTGGCGCCACGCGGATGGCCAGCACCGCCATGTCGTCCGCCTGCGGTCGAGTGGTGAAGTCCGCGACCAGGCGGCGGACCCGGTCGGCAACCGCTTGGGCGGGCAGGCCGGCGGCACCCACCAGGTCAGCCTCGAGTCCCTCCTCCCCCAGCATCCGGGTCCCCTCACGCCGCTCGAGCACCCCGTCGGTCACGGCCACCAGCAGGTCGCCCCGCTCCAGGAGGCACATGTCGTCGGTGAACGTCACCTGATCGAGGACGCCGAGGAGCGGCTGCGGGCGGCCGACCCGCTCGATCCGCCCCTCCCGTCGTACGACGAAGGGCAGCGGGTGTCCTGCACTGACCACGCTCAACCGGAGCCGACCGCCGCTCACCGGCTCGAGGGTCCCGCAGATGAGCGTGAGGAACCGCGACCGCTCGCCCTCCTCGAGGATCGCGGCGTTGAGACGTTCGAGCGTCGCGGCGACCGGGAAGCCCGCCAGAGCGAGGGCCCGGACGGTGTGGCGCGCCAGGCCGGTGACTGCTGCGGCCTCGGCGCCCGTGCCGCACACGTCGCCGACCGCGAAGCACCACCGGCCGGAGCCGACCGGGAAGACGTCGTAGAAGTCCCCTCCGGCCAGAGCTCGCTCCCCCGCTGCCTCGTACACCACACCTGTGTCGAAGATGTGTGCCTCGGGGATGGAGACGGGCAGAAGGCCTCGCTGCAAGGCCTCACCGACGGCCTGGAGCTCGCCGTGGGCCTGAGCGTTGTCGATCGCCAGGGCGGCGCGCCTGGCGACTGCCTCGGCCACCACGAGAGCCTCACCATGGAGCTGGTCCCCGGTCGGTCGACCCAGCGTGAGCTGTCCGATGCGGCGGGCGCGGGCGACGAGCGGGACGTTCAACACCGCTCCCTGCAGCATGTCGTGGTGGGACTGCTCGACCTGGTCGGGACTGGTCTGCTTCAGCGCCTCCCGCAGAGGTGTCAGCAGCCTCTCGTCGCGGTGCCACACCTGTTGCAGGACCGGCACTCCACGCGAGTCGTCGAGGTAGAGCGCGCACCAGGTCGCCAGACGGGTGACCACGATCTGTCCGGTGATCGCCATGGTCATCTCCTGGTCCAGCGAGCCGGCCAGCAGGTCGCCCGCCTCGGCGAGGAAGCTGACCCAGCCGCGCCGCTCCCGCTCGGAGGCCCGCAGGCGTGCCTTGTCGGCGGCCGTGGCCACGGTGCCGCCGACTCGCTGAAGGAGGACCGCCTGCTCGTCGGTGAAGCCGAGTGGACGCTCTGAGGTGACTCCGAGCGCGCCGATCATCCGGCCCTCGCTGACGACCGGCACCACCAGGAGAGAGCGCACGCCCTCCCCCGCAAGCCAGGGGACGTCGCCGTCGTCCAGGTCGGTCAGCACCAGGGGCAGCTGGAGGTTGCGCGGCTCGGGCGTGCCGGGCGCGCCCTGCTCGAGGTGGATCCCGCGCAGCGCGTTGTCGAGGCCGCTCACCGTTGTGACCTCGTAGTCGGCGTCCAGGTCTCGCGCCAGGAGCAGGTAGGCGGCCTGGCCGCCGAGCTGGTCACGCGCCCGCTCGACGACCAGCTCGAGGTAGGCGTCGAAGCCGAGGCGGCTCAGGGCGTCCTCGCGAAGGCCGAGCGGGTCGTGGGCGACCGGCGCCGACCTGACCTGGGCGGCAGGCCATTCCAGGAGCGCGCGACTCGCAGCGGAGACGAGGAGGACCACGGTCGAGTGGCCTGCTAGACCCGAGATGTGGGAGGCAAAAGCCTCTGTGGGCGGGCCCGACTTGCGGCGGACCGTGCACGCGCCCTGCCAGCGCTGCGGGTTCGATGCGGGTACGCCGGAGCGGCCGCCCGTCGTGGGACCGTGGTCGACCTCGACCAGATCGGTCCAGGGGCGGCCGATGACCTCTTCGGCGGTCCAGCCGAACATGCGCGAGGCGTCCTCGTTCCAGGAGCGCACCTCCCCGTCGCCGTCGAGCGCGACAACGGCCACGCCGGCCTCGGTCGAATCGGGCTCCGCGACGGTCGGGGCTGGCGTGGACGCCGCACCCGGAGGCGCTGAGCCGGCTGCCGCGACGGCCTGGGGCGGCGCCCCCGCGCGTTCGAAGCTCAGCCAGATCCGTTTGGCGCCGGCGGTGTAGTCCACGCCCCAGGACCCGGCCAGGGCCGCGGCGATCGCCAGGCCGCGCCCGTGCTCGGCATCCTCGTCGGCAGCCGGGAGGCCGACGGGCAGCGAGCGGTGCGGGTGGAGGTCCTGGACCTCCACGCGGAGGGCCTGCGGGTCGAGGTCCAGCGCGACCTGCACCGGGGTACCCGCGTGGATGACGGCGTTGGTCACCAGCTCGCTGGTCGCGAGCACCACCTCGTCGGCGAGCTCCTCGGCCTCCCAGCTCTCCAGGGACTCGCGCACGAAGTCTCGCGCCTTCGAGACCGACTGGCCCTCCGGCGCGAAGGTCCGCTGGGCGTGCATGGCGAGCGTGGGTTTCTCCCGAAAGTTTTCGTAGGCCGACTCCAGTCATGGTGACAGACTGAGCCGACGGGAGTTACCGACGGAGGAGGCCGCATGGCCGCCAGCACGACCAAGACCCCCGGCGGCGCGGAGCGCGGGACCTCAAAGGACCCTGCGGCTCGGCGCAGTCGCGTTCCAGACCAACCGACCGACGTCGACGATGCGCAGCTGCGTCGCCTGCTCGATGCGCTGAGTGCGATGCGCGACGGGAACTTCCGCAAACGCCTACCCGTGCTCGGCGACGGCCTGCTCGGCGAGCTCGCCGTCGTCTTCAACGAGATCGCGGATCGTCAACTGCACCTGAGCTCGGAGCTCGTCCGGGTCCGCCGGGTCGTGGGCCGCGAGGGCCGTCACTCGGAGCGTCTCCAGTCCGGGCTCGGGGAGGGCGGCTGGGCAAGGTCGATCGAGGCCGCCAACGGCCTGATCGAGGATCTGGTGCGACCCACGGGCGAGCTCGCCCAGGTCGTGACCGCGGTGTCGGAGGGTGACCTGGCCCAGCGCATGGAGGTCCAGACCGACGGTCGACAGCTCCGCGGTGAGCCGCTCCGGCTCGCGCGTGGTGTGAACGGTCTAGTCGACCAGCTCTCCTCGATCGCCGACGAGATCACCCGGGTGACCCGCGAGGTCGGCACCGAGGGGAAGCTGGGGGGCCAGGCCAGGGTGCGCGGCGCCGACGGAAGCTGGCGCGACCTCATCGACGCGGTGAACACCATGTCGACACGGCTGACCACACAAGTGCGCGACATCGCGCTGGTCACGACCGCCGTGGCCAACGGCGACCTGTCCCGCACGGTCACGGTCGAGGTGTCCGGCGAGATGGCGCAGCTGAAGAACACCGTGGACCGGATGGTCGACCAGCTCTCGTCGTTCGCGGTCGAGGTGACGCGCGTTGCCCGGGAGGTCGGCACCGAGGGCCGGCTGGGCGGACAGGCGGACGTGCGCGGGGTCAAGGGCACGTGGAAGGACCTCACCGACTCGGTGAACATCATGGCCTCGAACCTCACCAGCCAGGTCCGGGGCATCTCGTCGGTCGCCCAGGCCGTGGCTCGCGGCGACCTGAGCCAGCAGATCACGGTCACCGCGCGTGGCGAGGTCGCCGAGCTCGCCGAGACCCTCAACTCGATGACCGCCACGCTCCAGACGTTCGCCGACGAGGTCACCCGCGTCGCCCGCGAGGTCGGCACGGAGGGCAAGCTCGGTGGCCAGGCCGACGTGCCCGGCGTGGCGGGCCGATGGAAGGACCTCACGGAGTCGGTCAACTCCATGGCGGACAACCTCACCGCACAGGTCCGCGACATCGCCCAGGTCACCACCGCGGTGGCCCGCGGCGACCTCAGCCAGAAGATCACCGTCGACGTGAAGGGCGAGCTCGCCGAGCTCAAGGCCACCGTCAACACCATGGTCGACCAGCTCTCCGCCTTCGCCGCCCAGGTCACCCGCGTCGCCCGCGAGGTCGGCAGCGACGGCATCCTCGGTGGCCAGGCCGACGTGCCCGGCGTGGCGGGGACGTGGAAGGACCTGACCGACTCGGTGAACTCGATGGCGAGCAACCTGACCAACCAGGTGCGCAACATCGCCCAGGTCACCACCGCCGTGGCCCGTGGCGACCTCAGCCAGAAGATCACCGTCGACGTCCGCGGGGAGCTCGCCGAGCTCAAGGCCACCGTCAACACCATGGTCGACCAGCTCTCCGCCTTCGCCGACGAGGTCACCCGCGTCGCCCGCGAGGTGGGCGGCGAGGGCCG
Source organism: Nocardioidaceae bacterium (assembly GCA_035456965.1). Lineage (GTDB taxonomy): Bacteria > Actinomycetota > Actinomycetes > Propionibacteriales > Nocardioidaceae > Nocardioides_C. The sequence continues at coordinate 42,915 of DATICF010000039.1, read as the reverse complement.
GCTCGGCGGCCAGGCCGCGGTGCCGGGCGTCTCGGGGACCTGGCGCGACCTCACCGACTCGGTGAACTTCATGGCGGGCACCCTGACCGCACAGGTGCGCAACATCGCCGAGGTGACGACAGCGGTCGCGCGCGGCGACCTGACCCGCACGATCACGGTCGAGGCGCGCGGCGAGATCCTCGAGCTGAAGAACACCGTCAACACCATGGTCGACCAGCTCTCCGCCTTCGCCGACGAGGTCACCCGTGTCGCCCGCGAGGTCGGCACCGAGGGCCGGCTCGGCGGCCAGGCAGACGTGCACGACGTGTCGGGGACGTGGAAGGACCTCACCGAGAACGTCAACATGATGGCGAGCAACCTGACCGCCCAGGTGCGCAACATCGCCCAGGTCACGACAGCGGTCGCCAGCGGAGACCTCAGTCGCAAGATCACCGTCGACGCGCGCGGCGAGATCCTCGAGCTCAAGAGCACGGTCAACACCATGGTCGACCAGCTCTCGTCGTTCGCCGACGAGGTCACCCGGGTCGCCCGCGAGGTCGGCACGGAGGGCATCCTCGGCGGCCAGGCCCACGTGCCCGGTGTCGCCGGGACCTGGCGCGACCTCACCGACTCGGTGAACTCCATGGCGAGCAACCTGACCAACCAGGTGCGCAGCATCGCCGCGGTCTCCACCGCCGTCGCGCGCGGCGACCTCAGCCAGAAGATCTCGATCGAGGCCCGCGGCGAGGTGGCCGCGCTCGCCGGGACGATCAACGCGATGGTCGACACCCTCCGCGCGTTCGCCGACGAGGTCACCCGGGTCGCCCGCGAGGTCGGCACCGAGGGCATCCTCGGCGGCCAGGCGCACGTCCGCGGCGTGGCGGGCACCTGGAAGGACCTCACCGACTCGGTGAACTCCATGGCAGGCAACCTGACCAGCCAGGTGCGCAGCATCGCGCTGGTCACCACGGCGGTCGCCCACGGCGATCTCACCCAGAAGACGTACGTCGACGCCCGCGGCGAGATCCTCGAGCTGAAGACCACGGTCAACCGGATGGTCGACCAGCTCTCGGCCTTCGCCGCAGAGGTCACCCGGGTCGCGCGCGAGGTGGGCACGGAGGGGAAGCTCGGCGGCCAGGCAGAGGTGGCCGACGTCTCCGGGACGTGGCGCAAGCTCACCGAGAACGTCAACCAGCTCGCCAGCACCCTGACCACCCAGCTGCGCGCGATCGCCGAGGTTTCCACGGCGGTGACGCAGGGCGACCTCAGCCAGCAGATCACCGTCGAGGCAGAGGGCGAGGTGGCCGAGCTCAAGGACAACCTGAACCAGATGATCGACAACCTGCGCGAGACCACGCGGGCGAACCAGGAGCAGGACTGGCTCAAGACGAACCTGGCCCGGTTCACCGGTCACATGCAGGGCGGCCGCGACCTCCTCGACGTCACGAGGCTCATCGTCAGCGAGCTCACCCCGCTCGTCGGGGCGGCACAGGGGTCGTTCTTCCTCAACGACACGGCGCCGGACGGGCCCGGGTCGTTGCGCCGGATCGCGTCGTACGGCTATCGCAGACGCAAGCAGGTGCCGGACCGGTTCGCGTTCGGGGACGGCCTCGTCGGCCAGGCAGCGGTCGAGAAGAAGCCGGTCCTCGTGAATGGTGCTCCGCCCGACTACCTCCGGGTGACCTCCGGGCTCGGTGAGGCACCGCCGATCACCCTCATGATCCTTCCGGTGGTGTTCGAGGACCAGGTGCTCGGCGTCGTCGAGCTGGCGTCGTTCTCGCCCTTCAGCACCGTCCACATGCAGTTCCTCGAGCAGCTGATGGAGATCATCGGGGTCTCCCTGAACGCGATCATCGCCAGCTCCCGCACGCAGGAGCTGCTCGTCGAGTCGCAGCGGCTCGCGTCCGAGCTTCAGATCAAGTCCGAGGAGCTGCAGACGCAGCAAGGAGAGCTCCAGCAGACCAATGCAGAGCTCGAGGAGAAGGCGCGGCTGCTGGCCGCCCAGAACCGTGCGATCGAGATCAAGAACCTCGAGATCGAGGACGCCCGGCGCGGCCTGGAGGAGCGCGCGGAGCAGCTCGCGCTGTCCTCCCGCTACAAGTCGGAGTTCCTCGCGAACATGTCCCACGAGCTGCGGACCCCGCTCAACTCCCTCCTGATCCTCGCCAAGCTGCTCTCGGAGAACGCCGAGGGCAACCTCAACTCACGTCAGGTCGAGTTCGCGCGAACCATCCACAGCGCCGGCACCGACCTGTTGCAGCTGATCAACGACATCCTCGACCTGTCGAAGGTCGAGGCCGGGAAGATGGACGTGCACCCCGCCGACGTGGCGGTCTCGGGGATCGTCGAGTACGTCGAGGCGACCTTCCGGCCACTCACGACGGAGAAGGACCTCGGATTCGCGGTCACCGTCTCGCCCGAGGTACCCCACACCCTCTTCTCCGACCAGCACCGGCTCCAGCAGGTGCTGCGCAACCTGCTGTCCAACGCTGTGAAGTTCACGACCTCCGGACAGGTGACCCTCGACGTCCGGATCGCGTCGGGAGAGCGGTACATCAGCTCCTCGCTCAATGCCGCGGACCGCGTGGTGGCCTTCTCGGTGGCCGACACCGGGATCGGGATCCCGTCGGACCACCTCCGGGTGATCTTCGAGGCGTTCCAGCAGGCCGACGGGACGATCAGCCGGAAGTTCGGGGGGACGGGCCTCGGCCTGTCGATCAGCCGCGAGATCGCCCGGCTCCTCGGCGGAGAGATCCACGCCGACAGCGAGCCTGGTCAGGGCAGCACGTTCACGCTCTACCTCCCACTGCGCTATTCCGGGGACGTCGGCCTCGGGAGCACCTCCGAGCTCCCGAAGAGCCTGACTGCCTCGGGGTCCACGGGCCAGACCGCGCTCGAGGCCGCTCACTCCGCCCTCCACGACCGCTCGGACGACGAAGGGAACATCAACCGGGAGGACAAGGTGCTGCTCGTGGCGCTGACCCACCCGGAGCTGCGGAAATCGACGCTCGACCTCGGCCGGGCGCGCGGGTTCAAGGTCATCACCAGTGCGGGTGCTGTCGAGGCGGTGGCCGCGGCGAGGCGCCACCGCCCGTCCGGCATCGTCGTCGGGATGGACCTCACCGCCCAGGACGGGAGGTCTCTCCTGCACGTGCTCAAGTCCGACGCGGAGACCCGGCACGTCCCGACGGTCGCGGTGCACTCCGACCTCGCCGCCGAGGACGTCCATGTCGGCCGGCACGCCGGTGCGCTGCGGATCGTGGAGGAGCCCGTCACCGCCGAGGCTGTCGAGGCTGCCATGGACGACCTCGGTGCCTACATCGAGCGCAAGACCCGTTCGCTGCTCGTGGTCTCCAACGAGGCCGTCGATGCGACAGCGGCGGTGGTGGCGCTGTTCGGCGCGGTCCCCGACGTCGACCTGCACGTCGTGACGGGCGTCGACGCGGCGATGCTGGCGCTCGAGTCGCGACGTTTCGACTGCGTCGTCGTCGACCTGAAGCTCGCCGGGGGCAGCGGCTTCGACCTGGTCAAGCGGATGCGCGCGCGGAAGGCCCTGAACGGCATCCCGATCGTGGTGAGCACCGGCCGGGACCTCACTCGCCGCGACGAGACGCGACTGCGCCACTACGCCGAGGTGATGGTGGTGAAGTACCCCGCCTCGGTGGACCGGCTGATCGACGAGGTCGCGCTATTCCTGCACCGCTCCGACGTCGAGATCCCCCAGGAACAGCCCGCAGCAGAGGTCCACCAACCTTCGGACGGGGAGGGCTTCGAGGGTCGGCGGATCCTCATCGTGGACGACGACGCCCGCAACGTGTTCGCCCTCGCCAGCGCCCTCGAGGGGCACGGCATCGACGTGGTGTACGCCGAGAACGGCGCTGCGGGCATCCAGGCGCTCCAACGTGACCCGGAGATCGACCTGGTGCTGATGGACGTCATGATGCCCGGCATGGACGGGTACACCGCGATGCGCGAGATCCGCAAGATCCCCACCTACCGCGACCTCCCGCTCATCGCGCTGACGGCCAAGGCGATGCCCGGGGACCGCGAGAACAGTCTCGCCGCCGGCGCGTCCGACTACGTCACCAAGCCGGTCGACGTGGATGATCTGCTCAAACGGATCCGGACGTGGTGGTCATGAGCGACCGGGCGAGGATCCTCCTCGTCGACGACCGCCCCGAGAACCTCCTCGCGCTCGAGGCGATCCTCAGCTCCCTCAACCAGATCCTGGTGCAGGCCTCCTCGGGCGAGGACGCACTGCGTGCACTGTTGAAGGACGACTACGCGCTGATCCTGCTCGACGTACAGATGCCCGGCATGGACGGCTTCGAGACCGCAGCCCGGATCAAGTCCCGCACGCGCACCAAAGACATCCCGATCATCTTCCTCACCGCCGTCGACACCGACGAGCACAACGCCTACCGGGGCTACGCAGCCGGTGGGGCCGACTACATCACCAAGCCCTTCGACCCGTGGGTGCTGCGGGCGAAGGTGCAGGTCTTCATCGACCTCTGGGTGTCCGGACGACGGCTCGCGACCCAGGCGAGCTACCTGCGCCGACAGCTCGAGGAGGCCGGTCGGGGGGTCGACGTGATCGGGGAGCTGGGTCACCGCCTCGCGCTCGTCGAGGAGTCGGCGCAGGAGATGCGGGCGGTGCTCGCCGCCGGCGACAGCTCTCCCGACGAGTGCCTGGCGCGGCTCGAGAGGCGGGTCGACTCCTTGCGCCAGGCTCTCGAGGTGCTCGAGGAGGGCGCGCCCGTGTCCGGCCACACCCGGCGCGAGTACGGCTGACTCGAGACACACGGCTCCCCGCCGCTCTCCTGCGGTCCGTCGTCGGCGCCGTCGCAGGCCTTGCGGGGGTTGCGGCTCCCAACTCTGCTCAGCCTGAGGACGACCGGTTCACATAGGCCCCACTGATCACTAGAGTCACCCGAGTGGGGGACAGACCCGGAGGAGTCGGCATGAAAGTGATGGACCCCCAAGGTCGCACCGTCAGCGTGCACCGGCGATGGCTCCCTTGGCGGCGACGCATCCGAGACATGGACAGCGCGGACACCGGGGCCATCGTGAAGGACGATCCGATCGCCCTTCTCTCCACCCTGGGCCTGCTCCTGCTGATCCCGTTCGCGCTCGCCCTCGTCCTGCTCGTCAGTGAGGTCTTCCTGCTCGTCCTGATGCTCCCGATCTTCGTGCTCGGGAGGGTGCTGTTCCGCATGCCCTGGACCGTGGTGGCGACGTACAAGGGCCGCCTCCTCTGGAGCGAACGGGTCGAGGGGTGGACCGAGTCGGAGACGCGGATCCTCGAGATCGCAGCGGTCTACGAGCGCGGCGAGCAGCCTTCCCACGTCGACACCCGAACCGGCTGATCGCCCGGGCGGGACCGGTAGCGCTTTCCCAAGGTCCCTTGGGAAAGCATCACTCCCCGCTGGACATTTCCAACGGGGAGTGACGGTTTGCCCAGGTCCCTTGGGAAACCTGAGCCAGAGCAGCGTCAGGCGGGGAAGCGCTCGCCCTTCTCCGCGAGGTCCACGAGGTACGCCGGAGGCTCGAACCGGTCGCCGTACACCGCGGCGAGCTGACGGGCCCGCTCGACGAACCCGCCGAGGCCACCCTCGTAGCCCTGCATGAACTGGACGGCCCCGCCGGTGTTCGGCGGGAAGCCGATGCCCATGATCGACCCGATGTTCGCGGCGGCGGCGGACTCGATCACTCCCTCCTCGAAGCACCTGGCGGTCTCGATGGCCTCGATGAAGAGGAACCGGTCCTTGAGGTCGGCGAGCTCAGGCTGGTCCTCTGAGATGGGGAAGGTGTCGGCGAGACCCTTCCACAGCCCGAGGCGCTTGCCACCGTCGTCGTAGTCGTAGAACCCGGCGCCCTTGAGCTTGCTGGGGCGGCCGATCTCGATCATCTTCGCGACGACTGCCTCGGCCGGGTGCGGCTCGTAGGTGCCCCCGGCGCGCTCGACGGCGGCCTTGGTGGCGTTGCGGATCTTGACGATCAGCTCCATGTTGAGCTCGTCGGTGATCTGCAGCGGGCCGACCGGGTAACCGGCCTGGGTCGCGGCGCGCTCGACAGTCATCGGGTACACGCCCTCGCCCAGCATGGCCAGGCCCTCGTTGATCTGGGTGCCGATGACCCGCGAGGTGTAGAAGCCGCGGCTGTCGTTGACGACGATCGGCGTCTTCCTGATCTGCTGCACGACGTCGACGGCCTGGGCGACGGCCTTGTCGGAGGTCTTCTTGCCGCGGATGATCTCGACGAGCGGCATCTTGTCGACCGGCGAGAAGAAGTGCAGGCCGATGAAGTCCTCGGGACGGTCGACGCCCTCGGCGAGCTCGCTGATCGGCAGCGTGCTGGTGTTGGAGCACAGCAGCGCGTCGGGGTTGACCACGTCGAGGACCTCGGCGAAGACCTTGTTCTTCAGCTCCGGGTCCTCGAAGACCGCCTCGATGACGAGGTCGCAGCCCTTGAGGTCGGCGGCGTCGCCGGTCGGGGTGATCCGCGCGAGCACCTCGTCGGCCTTGTCGCGGGTCATCTTGCCGCGGTCGACCGCCTTTTCGAGGAGCTTGACCGAGTAGCCCTTGCCCTTCTCGGCGTTCTCGGTGCTGACGTCCTTGAGCACGACCTCCATGCCGGAGCGGGCGCAGGAGTAGGCGATGCCGGCGCCCATCATCCCGGCGCCGAGCACGGCGACCTTGGTGGCGGTGAACTTCTCGATGCCCTCGGGGCGCAGCGAGCCGGAGTTGATCGCCTGGAGGTCGAAGAAGAACGCCTGGATCATGTTCTTCGAGACCTGTCCGGTGACGAGCTTGGTGAGGTAGCGCGACTCGATCCGGGACGCGGTGTCGAAGTCCACCTGGGCGCCCTCGACAGCCGCCGACATGATCGCCCTCGGAGCCGGGTAGTCCGCACCCCTGGCCTGCTTGCGGAGGTTGGCCGGGAACGCCGGCAGGACGGACGCGACCTTCGGGTTCGAGGGGGTGCCGCCGGGCAGCTTGTAGCCGGGGCGGTCCCAGGGCTGGCTCGCGGCCTCGGCGTTGTCCTTGTTGGCCAGGATCCAGGCCTTGGCCGCGGGGAGCAGCTCGTCCTGGGTTGCCACGACCTCGTCGACGAGCCCCTTCTCCAAGGCCTTGGCCGGCTTGAGCTTCGTGCCGGTGAGCAGGAAGCCCATGAGGGCGTCGTACATCCCGAACATGCGCACCAGGCGGGTCACGCCACCGCCGCCCGGCAGCAGGCCGAGCGACACCTCGGGCAGTCCGAGCTCGTAGCGGCCCTCGACCGCGATCCGGCGGTGACAGGCCAGCGTGATCTCGAGGCCACCGCCGAGGGCGGCGCCGTTGATCGCAGCGACCACTGGCTTGCCGAGCAGCTCGAGGCGGCGCAGGTCGGCTTTGATCGCCTCGATCGTCTCGAAGATCCGCGGAGCGTCCTCAGGACCCGCCTGGACCATCATCTTCAGGTCGCCACCGGCGAAGAAGGTCTTCTTCGCGCTGGTGACCACCACGCCGGTGATCTCGTCCTTCTCCTGCTCGAGCCGGGCGACGGCCGCGGCCATCGACTCCTTGTAGAGCTCGTTCATCGTGTTGGCGCTCTGCGTGGGGTCGTCGAGGGTGAGTACGACGATCCCGTCGCTGTCCTGGTCCCACCGGACGGCGCTCTGCTGGGCAGTCTCAGTCATCAGTCTTCCTTGGGGAGGTGTATCGCCTGTGCTGTCGGGTGGGTGGTCAGATGCGCTCGACGACGGTCGCGATGCCCATGCCGCCGCCGACGCACAGCGTGGCCAGGCCGTAGCGCAGGTCGCGGCGCTCGAGCTCGTCGATCAGCGTGCCCAGAATCATCGCGCCGGTCGCACCGAGCGGGTGACCCATGGCGATCGCGCCACCGTTGACGTTGACCTTGTCCGAAGGCAGGTCGAGGTCGCGGATGAACCGCAGGGCGACCGCGGCGAAGGCCTCGTTGATCTCGTAGAGGTCGATGTCCTCGGGGGTGAGCCCCGCCTTGGCGAGCGCCTTGCGGGAGGCTGGCGCCGGGCCGGTGAGCATGATCGTGGGGTCCGAGCCGGACACCGCCGTAGAAAGGATCCGGGCCCGGGGGGTGAGGCCGAGGTCCTTGCCGACCTGCTCGGAGCCGATCGCCATCAGCGCGGCGCCGTCGACGATGCCGGAGGAGTTGCCCGCGTGGTGGACGTGGTCGATCTTCTCGACCCAGTGGTACTTCTCGAGCGCGACGGAGTCGAAGCCGCCCTGGTCGCCGATGTCGGCGAACGACGGCTTGAGGCCCGCGAGCGACTCGACGGTCGTGCCGGGACGGATGAACTCGTCCTTGTCGAGGACGGTAAGACCGTTGAGGTCCTTGACCGGGACGATCGAGTTGTCGAAGTACCCGTTGGCCTGTGCCTTGGCGGCCCGCGCCTGCGACTCGGCGGCGAAGGCGTCGACGTCCTCGCGCTTGAAGCCCTCGATCGTCGCGATCAGGTCGGCGCCGATGCCCTGCGGGACGAAGTCGGTCGCGAAGGCGGTGTGCGGGTCCATCGCCCAGGCACCGCCGTCGGAGCCCATCGGCACCCGGGACATCGACTCGACACCGCCGGCGAGGATCAGGTCCTCGAAGCCCGAGCGCACGCGCTGGGCGGCCTGGTTCACGGCCTCGAGGCCGGAGGCGCAGAACCGGTTGAGCTGGACGCCCGCGACGGTCTCGGGGTAGCCGGCCTTGAGCGCGGCCGTCTTGGCGATGTCGCCGCCCTGGTCACCGAGGGGGCTGACCACGCCGAGCACCACGTCGTCCACGCGCTCGGTGTCGAGTCCCGGGTTGCGCTCCTTCACCGCGTCGAGGAGTCCCACGACCAGGTCGACGGGCTTGACCTCGTGGAGGGTGCCGTTCTTCTTGCCCTTGCCTCGTGGCGTGCGGAGGGCGTCGTACACGAAAGCTTGAGGCACGTCAGCCTGGCTCATCTGGAGTCCCAACTTCTCGGGTGACCGGGAGGACCGGCCGACACAGCGGACCGGTGGAGTGGTCTGATTGTGACACTCATACTGTTAGCGTCCAACCGGGCCCGGCATGTGATCTGCGTCGCGCCGTGGCCACTGCTGTACACCCGTCCAGACCAGCGAGGAACGCTCCGAATGTCCGATACCGTCGAGGTCGTCACAGAGCTGATGACCCTGGACGAGCTCACCCGCCGCGTCGGCATGAGCGTCCGGAACGTCCGCTTCTACACCACCAAGGGACTCGTCCCCCCGCCGATCCGGCGAGGCCGCTCGGGCTACTACTCGGCCGACCACGTCGCCCGGCTCGAGCTGGTCCGTGAGCTCCAGGCCCACGGCTTCACCCTGGCCGCCATCGAGGGCTACATCGCGCGGATCCCGGCCGATGCCAGCCCCGAGACGATCGCCCTCCACCGAACCCTGCTCGCGCCGTGGATGGCCGACATGCCCGAGACGATCTCCAAGAAGGAGCTCCTACGTCGGGCAGGGCGAGTGCTGAGCGAGGAGGAGCTCGCGACCCTCAACGCCCTGGGCATCGTCTATCCGACCAGGCACGGGAAGTACCAGGTCACGACGGCCCACCTCTCCGTCGGAGTCGCCCTGCTCGACCTCGGGATGCCCCAGGAGGCGGCGATCGCGGCGCAGGAGATCTTCACCGCGCACGGTCGGGCGATCGCCGACGAGCTGACCGAGCTGTTCAAGACGCAGGTGTGGCCGGCGTACAAGGAGACGGGCGCCTCGCCCGACCAGCTGCGCCAGATGGTGGAGAAGTTCAAGCCGGTCTCGATCGCCGCACTCGTCACGGCCTACGAGAGTGCAGTCGACGAGACCAAGCGCGAGACCGTCGCCCGCCGTACCCGCTGACCCGCCGAGTCGGCACCAACGCCGCGCCAGAGCCCACCGAGTCGGCACCAACGCCGCGCCCGGAATCCGCTGCGCGCGGCAGATGTGCCGACTCGCGCTCCAGAGGCCCAGCATTCGTGCCGACTCGAGCCACCAACGGTCTGCACGAGTGCCGACTCGCGCCCGGGCGGCCCAGCACTCGTGCCGACTCGCGCAGCGCGGGCGGTCAGGCCTGGACGACGGCTCCTGAGTCGATGAGCTCGTCGACGTTCTGGATGCCCCACGCCTCGAGCGCTGCGCGACTCTGGCCACCGGCCACGCTCGGGCCGGTGGTCAGCGAGGGGGCGGTGCGCGAGAACCGGGGCGCGGGCGCGGGCTGGAGCTGACCGTCACGGGTCACGTACGTCTGACGCGCCTTCAGGTGCGGATGCTCGGCCGCCTCCGTCAGCGGCAGGATCGGCGTACAGCAGGCATCGGTACCGTCGAAGACCGCTGCCCACTCGGCCTGGGTCCGCTCACGGAAACGACCAGCGATCAGCGATCGCAGCTCGTCGTGCCGCTCGAAGTCGTACCGGTCCGGGACCTCCCCTGCCAGCCCGAGCCCCTTGATCAGCTCGTCGTAGAACTTCGGCTCCAGCGAGCCGACCGCCATGTGCCGGCCGTCGGAGGTCTCGTAGATGTCGTAGAAGGGCATGCCCCCGTCGAGAAGGTTGACCTTCCGCTCCTCGCGCCAGCCACCCCCGGCGATCATGCTCGCGAGCATCGCGTTCAGGTGCGCCGACCCGTCCACGATGGCGGCGTCGACGACTTGCCCCTCTCCGCTGACCCGCGACTCGAGCAGCGCGGCGAGCACCCCGATCACGAGGTACGTCGACCCGCCCCCGAAGTCGCCGAGAAGGTTGGTGGGGAACTGCGGCTTCGACGGTGTCTGCCCGAGGCCGTGGAGGGAGCCGGAGATCCCGATGTAGTTCATGTCATGGCCGGCGGTGTGCGCGAGGGGACCGTCCTGGCCCCACCCGGTCATCCGGCCGTACACGAGGCGGGGGTTGCGGGCGTGACACTCCTCCGGGCCGAGGCCCAGGCGTTCGGCGGCTCCCGGCCGCATCCCCTCGAGGAACACGTCGGCGCGCGCGACGAGGTCGAGGACCGTCTCGACCGCCGCGGGGTTCTTCAGGTCCATCGCGATGCTGGGCCGGCCCCGGGTGAGCAGGTCGGTCTCGCGGGCCCCTGCGCTCAGGGCGCCACCGGGCTTCTCGACACGGACCACGTCGGCCCCGAGGTCGGCGAGGAGCATGGCCGCGTGGGGACCCGGCCCGATGCCCGCGAGCTCGACGACCTTGATCCCCCTGAGCGGGCCGGTGCCCTGCCCGAGCGTGTACGCGTCAGTCATGGGGCGATTCTGACAGCGCGACTGTCAAGATCGCGAGGGGGTGCCCCTGACCAGGTTCACGAACCGGACGAAGATGCCGATCACGCTGCCGACCATGCCGATCACGAGCAGGATCCGGACGACGACGTCCCAGTCGACGGAGTACCCCTCGAAGTCGAACGGGTAGACCTGCCAGATCTGGATCATCGCGGCGAGGCCGATCGACGTGGTGACGATGTCTCCGAGCGCGCGCAGTCGGCCGGCGTCGTAGGCGATGTAGACGATGTTGGCGACGACGCTGGCGATGAGGGAGGCGTTGACCAGCCCCAGGACCTCGGTGGTCTGCCCGGTCAGGAACGGGAGCTCCTCCCAACCCGGCCACACGTTGACGGCGTACAGCAGTGCTGCGTTGATCAGAGCGGCGATGACGAACCCGACGCGTCGCGCCGCGACGGGCGGACGCCTGCGCTCAGTGGCGACTGTCATGACGACCTCCTTACCTACGGAGTCGCCCACCAATCACGTTAGGCCGGCGCTTGCGAGGAGTGCAGGGACGAAGGTCACCCGCGGGCCGGGAGATCGGTCACGAGGAGCAGTCGCTGTCGTGCGTCCCCAGGAAGCCGAGGGCCTCCCAAGCCTTGCGGACACCCGGCCGCCCGAGCGCGAGCACCCTGACCTGCGGGAACTCGGCCACCCAGAACACGCCGGGAGACGTGCAGCCCCGCGGCCGGAACTCGAAGTCGATGTCGAAGTCGTACGCAGCGCCGGGCTCGAGGCGCTCGCGCAGTCGGAAGACCGCATCCACCGCGTTGGGCCGGGCCACCGGGGTCCCCCCGAGCTGGGTCACCTGCACGCCGGGTCCGGCCTGCGGCCCCATGTAGGGCAGCCGCACACGCACCACGGTCACCGCGAACCGACTGTTGTTGGTGACCCGGACGGGAAGGGTGCAGCTCATCCCCTCGCGCAGGCGTATGGCGGTGATCGGCTCGTCGTCGGGCCGGGCCTGCTCGACCGTTGTGCCGGTGCATTCGACCGGTCCCGACCAGGTGACCGTGACTTTCTCTCGCGCGTCCGCGGCGACGACCCGCCAGGCGACCATCGCGCCGAGGACCAGGAGGATGACCGTCAGCCCCGCCACGATGAGGGTGCGCCGACCACCCCGCACCAGCCCGGCCCCGCTCGCGTCGATCATCCGGCCACTCTAGGACGAATCCGGACAGGTTGGTCAGTGCTCGGCGTGCCGCTCGAGTGCCTCGAGGTCCTCCTGGAGCTCGACGACGAGCCATTGCGCATACTTCTGACCCTCGACGCTCAGCCCGGTGTCGAGCAGGTCCTGCGACAGCGCGATGGAGCCTTCGTAGTTGTCGGTCAGCCGTTCGAGCCACAGGCGCTCGAAGGCGGGTCCGTCCAGCCGTCGCAGCTGCCTGACGTCTCGCCCGGTCAGCGCTCCGGGCACGGCGTCGAAGTCACTCGCGAGCCTGTCGACACCCCACGTGCCCCGGAGGACGTCGAGCGTGACCATCCCCCTCACCCGGGTCTCGCGCACCCGATCAGCCAGGTCGCCGAGCTGGGGCGACACCTCCTCGCGAGACGCCGCCTCCCGCGCCAGCTCGAAGGCCTGGTCGTGCAGGAAGCCGAGCTGCTGGGCGTACGACGCATCGGCGGCGTTGTGGGGCGACGACCGAGTGGCGGTGGGGCGATCCGGCAGCTCGCCAGTGCGGATCTCGGCCTTCGTCGTGCACCCCGAACCGACGGCCACCAGGAGTACGACGAGGAGGGCGACCGGCCGGGACATGCCCTCATCGTGCCGAAAGCACCACCGTCACGAGGCGCGAATGCGATCAGTGGTGGTGCTCGTGCAGCACGGCGTGCATGAGAGCTGGCCGGTGAACGGCCTAGGGCGAGAGCACGCGTCGCAGGAACTGTCGTGTCCGCTCGTGCGAGGGATTGCTGAAGATGGCCTCGGGCGGGCCCTGCTCGACGATCGCACCGTCGTCGAGGAAGCAGACCTTGGAGGCGACGTCGCGGGCGAAGGCCATCTCGTGCGTGGCGAGGACGAGCGTGGTGCCGGCGGCCGCCATGTCGCGGACGATGTCGAGGACCTCGCCCACGAGCTCCGGGTCGAGCGCGGAGGTCACCTCGTCGAGGAGCACCAGCGCCGGGTCGGTCGCGAGCGCACGCACGATCGCGGCCCGCTGCTGCTGGCCACCGGAGAGCTTGTCGGGGTGGGTGGTCGCCTTGTCGGCCAGACCGAAGCGCTCGAGCAGCTCGCGGGCGCGCGTCTCGGCCGCCTCCCGCGACAGCCCGTGCGCCCGCCGCGGAGCGAGCGTGACGTTGTCCAGGACGGTCATGTGCGGGAACAGGTTGTAGGCCTGGAACACCATCCCCATGCGTCGACGTACCGCCCTGGCGTCGACCCGCGGATCGGTGACCTCCGCCCCTTCGAACCAGATCGTGCCGTCGTCCACCGACTCCAGCAGGTTGATGCAGCGCAGCAGTGTGGACTTGCCACTTCCTGAAGAGCCGATCAGGCAGACCACGTCGTGCGGCTCGACGGTGAGGTCGACGTCGCGAAGGACCACCTTGTCGCCGTAGGACTTGCGCAGGCCCTCGACCTTCAGCAGCCCGCTCATCGGCCACCTCCGCGCTCGCGACGAGCGATCCGACGACCGACGTAGTCGGTGAACCGCGCCAACGGGATCGTGAGCGCGACGAAGAACGCGGCAGCGACGAGGTAGGGCGTGTAGTTGAAGTTGTAGTTGGCGTAGTCCCGAGCTGCGTACAGGGCGTCGAAGAGCGCGACGGAGGCCACGAGAGCGGTGTCCTTCTGCAGCGAAACGAAGTCGTTGAGCAGCGGGGGAACGACTCGACGCACTGCCTGCGGGAGTACGACGAAGCGCAGGGTCGTCGCGTGGGAGAGCCCGAGCGACTCGGCGCTGGCCAGCTGGGAGGGGTGCACCGACTCGATGCCGGCCCGGAACACCTCGGCGACGTAGGCGCCGTAGGACAGGACGAGTGCTACCAGGGCGAGCCAGAACAGGTCGTTGGTGACTCCCTGGAGTCTCAGCGCCGGGATGCCGAAGCAGATCAGGAAGACCACCAGCAGCGTGGGCAGGCCACGGAACAGGTCGGCGTAGAAGACCGCGAGGGCCCGGAGCGGGAACAGCGCCGGCGCCGTCGTGCTCCGGACCACCGCGACGAGCACGCCGACGAGCAGGATCAGCGGCTCGGCGAGCAGGAAGAGCTTGACGTTGAGCCAGAACGCCTCGGCGATCGTCGGGAAGGACGCCCGGGCGTGCTCCCACGAGAAGAACGTCTCGCGCACGGTGTCCCACCCGGGCGAGGAGACGATGACGACGACGGCGAGGGCGAGCAGCGTGACCGTCGCGACGGCCGCGATCGCTCCGGAGCGCAGCGACATCCTGCGGCGGACCGCCTCGCGCTCGAGCTGTCGCCTGCTGGGCGACCAGGTGTCCACGGGAGCGTCAGTCGAGGACCGGGACGTCGACCACGTCCGAGAGCCACTGCTGTTCGATCTGCTGCAGCTCACCGGACTCCTCCAGCGACGCCAGCGCGTCGTTGACGCAGGGCACGAGTTCGCTGCCCTCCTCGAAGAGCATGCCGAACTCCTCGGTCTCCCCCTGTTCCGGCTGGAACTGCCCGACGATCGTCGCGTTCGGGATCTCGACGGCGGTGATGTAGAAGGCCGTCGGCAGGTCGGCGACGATCGCGTCGACCTGGTCGTTGGCAAGGGCCTGCTTCGCCACGTTGGTGTCCTCGAAGACCAGCGGGTCCTGCGTCGGCTGGATCACGTCGCGCACCGCCGTGAGCGAGGTGGTGCCGGTCTGGGCGCCGAGCCGGATCTCCTTCAGGTCCTCTACCGAGGTGGCCTGGGCGGCGTCGGAGCCCTTCGGGGCGATCACCGCCTGGGCGGCGGAGTAGTAGCCGTCGGAGAAGTCCACGGCCTTGTCGCGGGCCTCGGTGATCGAGATCTGGTTGATGTCGAAGTCGAACGTCTTCTCACCAGGCGCGTAGGAAGTGTTGAAGGGCACCCTGACCCACCTCACCTGGTCCTGGCTGAACCCGAGCTCCTCCGCCACCGCGTAGGCGACCGCCGACTCGTAGCCCTCGCCGTTGGAGGGGTCGTTGTCGACGAACCACGGCTCGTACGCCGGCGAGTCGGTTCCCACCGTCAGCTGCCCCTCGGTCTTCAGCGGGAGGTTCTCGGTCGCGCAGGCATCGGGGGACTCGCCGGTCGTCTCGGTCGCCTCGGTCTCGGTCTGACCCTCCTCGACCGGGGCACAGGCGGCCGCAGCCAGGAGCAGGGGTACGGCGAGCAGGACGGCCGGGTTTCCACGCATGCTCCGATGCTATTCCGCCTCGGCGTCTGCCGAGTCCCCCGAACAAGCCTCAGCGCCGGCGGGCCCGTTCGTGACATGAGTCACTCATGCAACTAGTTGCATAGCCGCGCCTGCGGGCGGCATCCTCGACGGCATGGCCCTCGAGCACGCGATCCTCGTGTCCCTGCGGGAGCGACCCGCCTCAGGACTCGACCTCGCGCGCAGGTTCGACCGGTCGATCGGCTTCTTCTGGAGCGCCACCCACCAGCAGATCTACCGGGTGCTCGCGCGCATGGAGGCCGACGGCTGGGTCCGATCGGCCGCCGTGGAGCAGCACGGGCGGCCGGACAAGAAGGTCTACGAGGTCACCGACGCCGGCCGCGACGAGCTCGCCGGCTGGCTGGCCTCGCCGATGCCGATCGAGAAGTCCCGCAGCGAGCTCGCGGTGCGCCTGCGTGGAGCCTCCTACGGCGACCGGGCTGCGGTGCTCCAAAGGGTCCGCGAACAGCGCGCCGACCACGCCACCCGCCTCGCCCACTTCGAACAGCTCGCGGCCCGCGACTTCCCCGACCCGGCGGCACTCACCGGCCAGCAGCTCGACATCTACCTGGTGCTTCGTGGCGGGATCCGCCTCGAACAGTTCTGGGTGGAGTGGCTGAGCGAGTACCTCACCGCCCACGAGGCGACCCTCGCGATGGCCCACGACGACTCCCCCACCCGCCGTACCGAAGGAAAGACGCGATGACCGAGTACCCCCACCTCCTCGAGCCGATCACGCTCGGCGGCACGACCCTGCGCAACCGCGTGGTCATGGGTTCGATGCACACCGGCCTCGAGGACCGCGCCAAGCACCTCCCCGAGCTCGCGGCGTACGTCGCGGAGCGGGCGCGCGGCGGGGTGGGGCTGATCGTCACCGGCGGGTACGCGCCCAACGTGCGAGGGTGGCTGCTGCCGTTCGGCTCGCTGATGAGCCGCGGACGCCAGGCCGACCGGCACCGCCTCGTCACCGACGCCGTGCACGAGGAGGGCGGCGCCATCGCGCTGCAGATCCTGCATGCCGGTCGCTACGGCTACACGCCGATCAGCGTCTCCGCCTCGGCACGCAAGTCCCCGATCACGCCCTTCAAGCCGAGCGCCCTCAGCAGCCGCGGCGTCGAGCGAACCGTCGACGACTTCGTGCGCGCAGCGAGGCTCGCCCGCCGCGCGGGCTACGACGGCGTCGAGATCATGGGCTCCGAGGGCTACCTCATCAACCAGTTCCTCGCCGCCCGCACCAACCACCGCACCGACGCCTGGGGAGGTACGGCGGAGAAACGGATGCGCTTCCCCGTCGAGGTCGTGCGCCGGATCCGCGAGGCGCTCGGCGAGGACTTCCTGGTGATGTACCGGATCTCGCTGCTCGACCTCGTCGAGGACGGCCAGACCTGGGAGGAGGTCGTCGCGCTCGCCAAGGCACTCGAGGAGGCCGGCGCGTCAGTGCTCAACACCGGCATCGGGTGGCACGAGGCGCGTGTCCCCACGATCCTGACCCAGGTACCCCGCGCCGCCTGGGTCGGCGCCACCGCACGCCTCAAGCCCGAGGTGGGCATCCCGGTGTGCGCCTCCAACCGGATCAACACCCCCGAGGTCGCCGAGCAGATCCTCGCCGACGGGCAGGCCGACCTCGTCTCGATGGCCCGGCCCCTGCTCGCCGATCCCGACTTCGTGAACAAGGCCGCGGCCGGGCGGGCCGACGAGATCAACACCTGCATCGCGTGCAACCAGGCATGCCTGGACCACGTGTTCGAGAACAAGCCCGCCACCTGCCTCGTGAACCCCCGGGCGGCCCGGGAGACCAAGCTGGTGCTGCTGCCCGTGCCGAAGCCGCGGGCCAAGAAGGTGGCCGTCGTGGGGGCCGGGCCCGCGGGTCTCGCCAGTGCGGTGTCGGCGTCCGAGCGCGGCCACGATGTCACGCTGTTCGAGGCCTCGGCGGAGGTCGGTGGCCAGTTTCGGCTCGCGATGGCGATCCCGGGCAAGGAGGAGTTCGCCGAGACGCTGCGCTACTACACCCGTCGCCTGGAGGTGCTCGGGGTCGACGTACGCCTCTCGACGCGGGCGACGGTCGAGGACCTCCGCGAGTACGACGAGGTGGTGGTCGCTACGGGCGTCGTACCCAGGATCCCCGAGCTGGAGGGGGTCTCGGGTGCCCGTCACCCCAAGGTGGTCTCGTACGCCGAGGTGCTCGACGGCTCGGTCGTGCCGGGTCGCCGGGTCGCCGTGATGGGCGCGGGAGGCATCGGCGTCGACGTCAGCCACTACCTGACCCACGACCTCGAGGAGTCGCAGGAGGAGTGGATGGCGCACTGGGGCGTCGCCGACCCCTCGCTCCACCCCGGCGGGCTCGCGGAGAAGAAGCCGCGAACCCCCGCCCGCGAGGTGCACCTGCTCCAGCGCAAGACCTCCACCATCGGCAAGGGACTCGGCAAGACGTCGGGCTGGGCTCATCGCACGGTTCTCAAGGACTCCGGAGTCCAGATGGTCCCCGGCGTGGTCTACGAGCGGGTCGACGACGCGGGTCTGCATATCCGGGTAGGCGCCGCCGACGACGAGCCGGGGGAGGCCAAGGTGCTCGACGTCGACCACGTCGTCGTGTGCACGGGGCAGGAGTCCGAGCGCGCTCTGTACGACGAGCTCGTCGCCGCCGGGGTGAGCGCCCACCTCGTGGGCGGGGCCGACCTCGCCGCCGAGCTCGACGCGAAGCGGGCGATCCGCCAGGGCACGGAGGTCGCCGCCGCCCTCTGAGCCGAGTCGGCACGAACGCCGCCTCACACCCCGCCGACTCGGCAGCAACGCCGCCCCACACCCCGCCGACCCGGCACGAACGCCGCCCCACACCCCGCCGACCCGGCGGGTCAGCCGGGCGGTGACCGTTGCCGGCCACGAGGGCGCGGCACCCACTGCGAGCGGCCTGTGCCGACGCGTCTCGGGAACCGTCGCGCGGGAATCCCGAACCGCCTGGGTCGAGCGGCCGGGCGAGCCGAGCCGCCGCGTGGGGGCTCGGCCCAGCTGGTCGCCACGATGTCGGCGAACATCTCGTCGACCCACTCCTGGTCGTCGCAGAGCAGGTCGACCAGCTCGCGCACTACGCCCTGGTCGGTGAGTTCGTCGGGCGGGGTGGTCAGTGCCGATGCCAGACGGGCTGGACGGGCGCCGGCACCGACCACGGCCCCAGGGTCAGGGCTCATGGACCTTCACTCCCGAGGTGGGTTCAGGCCTTGATCTCCTTGGTCTCCTTGTCGCCGCGACCGACGCGGACGTCGATCTTGCGGGGCTTTGCCTGCTCGGCGACGGGGATGCGCAGGACGAGCACACCTGCTTCGTACTCCGCGTGAATGTGGTCAGCGTCGAGGGTGTCGCCGAGGAACAACTGGCGCGAGAAGACGCCCAGCGGGCGCTCGGACACCTGCATCTCCACGTCGGAGTCGTGCACGGTGGGTCGACGCTCGGCCTTGACGGTCAGGACGTTGCGTTCTACGTCGACCTCGATCGCGTCGGCCGTCACGCCGGGAAGGTCGAACATCACGACGAATTCGTCACCAGCTCGGTAGGCGTCCATCGGCATCACGCCTGGACGCGACCACGTGCCGGGAACGTTGGCGCCGCCCACGAGCTGCTGCGCGAGTCGATCGAACTCACGGAACGGGTCGGTGCGCATCAACATCTTTCTTCTCCTCCTCCATTTCCTTGGCGTATGTCAACGCACACTCATCTTGTAGCACGTCGTCGTTTCGTTGACAAGTACCTGTGTCAATGTGACGATGACACTCGTGGAGAGGCAGGCACAGGAGTCGTTGACCCGGGTGATCGAGGCCGTTCGATGCAGGTCCGAGGGCGAAGCCGCAGACGAGAAGAAGTGGCTCGAGGCCCTGGATGCGCTGCACGACCTGCGCGAGCAGCTCGCGGTGTGGGAGCCGCTGCTGATCGAGGCCGCCCGCGAAGCCGGGGCATCCTGGGCGCGGATCGCCCCTGCGCTCGGCGTCACCAGTCGCCAGGCGGCCGAACGGCGGTACCTCCGACTCCGCCCTAACAAGGACGCCGCCCTCACCCGCGAGCAGCGGGTCCAGGCCACGAGGGACGAGCGCGCCGGCGACAAGGCCGTTGCCCTCTGGGCGCGACAGAACGCCTCCGAGCTGCGGCAGATCGCAGGGCAGGTCAGTGCCCTGACCGGCCTCAGCAGAACCGGCAGGCGCAACGCCGCAGCGCTCGCGGACTCGCTCACCGGCGACGACCCGTCCACCCTCATCGAGCCACTGGCCGACATGCACGAGCACCTCGTGGGAGACCACGGCCAGCTCGCAGCGCGTGTCGATGCGGTGGGGCGCCGGGTCAGCCGGGTCCGCCAGGACACGCGGCGACAGCGAGGAGCCGACAAGTCGTGACCGCGGCCCCAGCAGACCAGCCGACTCGACCCTCATCCAGACAGCGTTCGTGCCGACTCGACCCGATTCTGGCGGCGTTCGTGCCGACTCGCGGGTATTAGTCCTGGTGCACGGCTCCCAGGTCCTCGTGCGCGCGATGTGACTCGGGCTCGATCTGGAAGGTGGCATGGTCGACGTCGAAGTGCTCGGCCACGCACTCGCTGAACTCGTCGAGCAGCGAGCCGATCCCGCGCCTCTCCAGGCAGGCGTCGGTGACCGTGACGTGGGCCGAGAGCACCGGCATGCCGCTCGTGATCGTCCAGGCATGCAGGTCGTGGACGTCTACGACCCCCGCTACCCCGGTCAGGTGCGCGCGCACCTGCTCGAGGTCGACGTGTCGCGGGCTCGCCTCCAGGAGTACGTCGACCGCTTCCCTGAGCAGGGTGAAGGACCGGGGCAGGATCATCACCGCGATGAGCAGGGACGCGATCGGGTCAGCGCGCTGGAACCCGGTCAGGATCACGACGACTGCCGCGACGACGACGGCGACCGACCCGAGGAGGTCGCTGAGCACCTCGAGGTAGGCGCCCCTCATGTTGAGCGAGGACCCCTTGCGGCGAGCCAGGAGGAGCAGGGAGACGGTGTTGGCGAGAAGACCCACGACCGCGAAGCCGAGCATCAGGCCCCCCTCGACCTCGACCGGGTCGACGAGCCTCCTCACCCCGGACCAGAAGAGGTAGGTGCAGACCACGAGGAGCACCACCGCGTTGACCAGGGCGGCGAGGATCTCGGCGCGATGGAGGCCGAACGTGCGTCTCGACGTGGGGGGCAGGGTCGCCATGTAGGACGCCGAGAGCGCGAGCGCCACAGCGGCTGCGTCGGTGATCATGTGCCCGGCGTCGGCGAGCAGGGCAAGCGACCCGCTGAGCAGAGAACCGACCACCTCGAGCGCCATCACCGCGAGCGTGACGAGCAGGACCAGCCGCAGCCGGGCCCGGTCCTGGGCACGGCCGTCCTGGTGCCCGTGGGAGTTCACCCCGTGCCCGTGACCTGCGCCCATGGAGGACCACAGTAGACGGCACGGAGGACGTTCACCCCGAGACGACGCCCGGGCGGACCGATGCCGGAAACGACCCGAGACGCTACGTTGAGCCCGTGACAGGACGGTCCTTGGTCGTGGTGCCGCTCGCGGGGCTGCTGTCCGTCGTACCCCCGCTGGCGCGCGACGCTGTCGTGCCGCACGTCCCGCTGCTCGATCCGTTCGCCGACCTCCCCGCGCTGGACGCGGGCGTACTGGGCGAGCTGAGGTCCTACTTCGCCGACGTCGTACCGTTCACGGTGCGGCTGAGCGAGGTCTCGCAGTTTCCGGCCGGCTCGGCCTACCTCGCCCCCGACCCGGCCGCACCGTTCCGTCACCTGTCGCAGGGGCTTATGCGGCTCTTCCCGGAGTTCTCGCGGGTGCGCGGCAGGTTCGACCTGGTCCCGCACGTGTCGGTCCAGGTGGGTCCCGGCGAGGATCTCGACCAGCTTGTCTCCGAGCTCGACCCCTGGCTGCCGGTGGCCACTCTCGCTCGCGAGGCGGCGTTGTGGTGGCTCGAGGAGGGCGGCGTCCGCACCCTCGCCACCTTCCACTTCGGCACCAGCGCCGCCTGACTCTGCCGCGGTCGCGCTCTCCCGAGGTCTCGTGGGGAAGCCGCACTCCCCCTTGGGAGTTTCACGAGGGAGGTGACGGTTTGCGACGGAAGTCCCGACGCTCCTGGGGTTCGTGGGACCGGTGCGATAGCAGATGAGGTTGTGAAAAGCGTGAACAACACCCCGGTGGTCTACTTATGCTCTTTGCGACGGCCCGGATCATCCCGCTACGAGCGGAAGGCCTGGCTCGTCACTCGCACCTGACAGTGGTCGCAGCGTGAAGCGACGAGCTAGCCCCCTGGAACTCTCATGCCCATGTCGGTCCGGCGTGCCCTGCGCGCAGTCATCCCCACCGTGGTCCTCACACTGGCCCTCGCCGGCCTGCCCCTGGCGCCGGCCGGCGCACTGCTGCCGATCGAGGGATACCCCAACTACCAGCCGCAGACCAACTGCAGCCCGCACGCGAAGCCGGGCACGTTGAAGCTGGCGAACCATCTGCTCAAGAGGTACCCCGGCTCTCGCTCGATGGGGATCTCCCGCGCCTGCTCGGCCTCGGGCGTCTCCGAGCACAAGGAGGGCCGCGCCTTCGACTGGAGCCTCAGCGCCCGTTCGAAGCGCGACCGCGGCTACGCCCGCCACTTCATCCAGCGACTGCGCGCCACCGACCGCGCCGGCCACCGCAACGCCCTGGCCCGCCGCATGGGCATCATGTACGTGATCTGGAACGACCGGATCTGGTCGGCGTCGAAGAACTACCGTGAGCGCGACTACGTCCACTCGGCCTGCAGCCGGCGCAAGCTCCGCAGGTGCTCGGTCACGCTCCGCCACCGCGACCACATGCACATCTCGTTGACCAGGGCGGCTGCCCGCGGCCTGACCAGCTGGTACGTCGCGCCCGGCAAGTCAAAGAAGGTCTCCAAGCCCAAGCGCGCCCAGAAGCCGAAGCCCAAGGTCACCGAGAAGAAGTCCGAGCCCAAGACCAAGGCAGTCCCGAAGCAAAAGCCCGAGCCCAAGAAGTCCCCCGAGGCGAAGCCCGAGCCGGAGCCGAAGCAGGCCACGCGCCCGCACCGCGCCCCGAGGGGTCGGGACGGCATCATCGACCTTCGGCGCGTGGCGTACACCCGGGTCGCCGTTCCGGCCAACGGCGAGACCGTCGAGACCCGGTTCAAGCTGCGCAAGGGCACGACCTACTCGCTCACCGCCGCTGGCTTGTACACCTTCGGTGAACCCACCGAGGTGGGCGACGCGGTGTGCACGTGGTCCTCGAAGGAGCAGACCTGGGTCCCGAAGCCGAACCGCCGCACCAGGCGGGCCTACGGCCGTCTCGCGCTCGTCGTGAACGGCAGACGCCCATTCGGCGAGGACTGCCGCGGCTCGCACACCTACCGCACCCAGTTGACCCCTACCCGTGACCGCACCATCAAGCTCCGTGTCGCCGGCGGCCACGCCGCCGCCCGCGGCAGGCTGACCGTGGTCGTCGGCCGCAAGCAGGCGAAGGTCAGGGGCGCACTCCCGGAGTACCCGACCCTGAATCCCGCTCCGACGTACTCCGCGCAGCCTCGCAAGGGGCACGGCCTCATCGCCGAGGAGGTCACGCTCACCGGCAGCACGAGCGGTGCCACCTACACCCGACGCGGCGTCGAACCCGGAGCGACGTACCGGCTCACCGTCTCCGGCCGAGTGAAGCTTGGTGGCGGCGTCGTCTCCGACGGGCAGTGCGTCTCCGTGCGAGGGACCTGGTACGAAGCGGCATCCCTCGACCCTCGGGTTCCCGGGGCTGACCACGGCAACCTGTACGTCAACGGCGTTCCCTTCGAGGGGACCTCCGAGTCGGGCTGCGGTGGCACTCGCGTGGCAGAGATAGTCGCGGACTCACGCGGCCGGCTGCGTCTGGACCTGTGGGACCCGGTGGACGCCTCCGACAACACCGGCGAGCTGACTGTGCTGGCACAGCGCGTCACAGCGATCACCACGCCCACCCCCGCGAATCGTGAGCGTCCGCGTCCTCGGCGTGAGGAGTGGAAGCAGCGCCGAGACGACCTGGCGGTCGATGCCCGCCGGGCCTCCGGCACCGTCTCGACTATGCGGCTGCGCAAGGGCGAGCGCGTGCGGGTTGTCGTGAGCGGCAGGTTCCGCTCAGGCAGACGTCTCGCCGACGCCTCGTGCCAGCGCATCAAGCGCGAGTGGCTGACCTACGACGACCAGGTGCTCGGCCAGGACCCGTTCAACCTGTGGGTCGACGGCCAGCAGGTGACCTGGCGCGCGCTCGGGTCAGGCCGAGGCTGCTCGGAGGAGAACCGCTACACCGCCCGGTTCACGGCGACGAAGAACGGCCCGCTCCGGCTCGGAGTCTTCGACCTCGACCACGCCGAAAACAGGGGGAAGCTGGAGGTCATCCTCCGCCGCCTGAAGGGCTGAGGCACGGGACGGCAGCGGAAGCGACCTCAAGACAGCGCCTCCATCAGGGGCGGGAGGATGAAGAGCATCCCGAGCGACCAGGTGGTGTGGGTCAGCATCGGCGCGAGCACGCCGCCGCTGACCCGGCGCTGCAGGCCGACGAGCACGCCGAGCACGGCCGCTGCGAAGACCAGCATCACGATGCCGGTCGCCACGGTGATCAACGTGTAGATCACCGTCGAGATCAGCACCGGATGCCTCTGACCGATGGCGGCATACAGGGCGCCACGGAAGAAGAGCTCCTCCGACAGGCCGTTGAGCAGCGTGATGACGACGATCACCGGCAACGAGCCGTACCGCGCGTAGCCGAGCACCTCGTCCACGCTGTCCCGGAGCGGCGGCACCTGGGCGACGATCACCGCGCCCACGACGAACACCGCGACCGCGGCCACGCCGATCGCGATCGGTTCCAGCACCGGCCGCTTGAGACGGTGGCCGACCTGCATCCGCCCCGCGTGCAGAGGCCCGGACAGCACCGACCCCAGGGTCCAGGTCGCGCCGAGGGCGAAGGTGAAGGCGTAGAACTCCCAGTCGCCCGGCGTCGTCCTCAGCGAGAAGCCGAGGAGCGTCGTACCCACAGCAAGCGTCAGCGCCACGACGAGGCGGCGGCGACGGAACATGCGGTCGGTCTGCCAGTGGTCGCGCTCCACCGGCGAGATCAGCGTCGAGTCGACGAAACGGTGGAGCCAGGTCACAGGGCTCCCTTGTCCTGGAGCCGTGCGGCGAGGGCCTCCCGCACCATGTCGTCGTAGCCCATGGTCTCGATCGGCACGACCTGGCGGATCGAGTCGTCGGTGACCACGACCTCGTTGTTCATCGACTCGATCAGGTTCCGGCCGGTCTTCGCGTCGACGTCGGTGACCAGCGCCAGCCACAGCGAGGACAGCTGCGGCGTCAGCACGGGTACGACGACCACCGGCACGTCACGGCCGTTCTGGATCTTCGAGGCCCGTCGCAGCATGTCGCGGTAGGTCAGCACCTCCGAGCCGCCGATCTCGAAGACGCGCCCCTTGGCGTCGTCGTTGTCGAGCACGCCGACCAGGTAGCGGATCACGTCGCGCAGCCCGATCGGCTGGGCCTTCGTGCCCACCCAGTGCGGGGCGACCATGGCGGGGAGGTTCTTGACGAGCTGGCGGGTTATCTCCCAGGAGATGCCGCCATGACCTACGACGATCGCCGCGCGCAGGACGGTCACCGGGACGCCGCCCTCGCCGAGGAGGGACTCGACCTGACGCCGGGAGCGCAGGTGCGCGGAGAGCTGCCCCTCGTCGTCCCCGAGCCCGCCGAGGTAGATGATCTGGCGCACGCCCGCCTCGGCCGCGGCCTCTCCGAACGCCTTCGCCGCCTCGGCGTCCTTGCGCTCGAAGTCCTTGTCGTCCAGGGAGTGCACGAGGTAGTAGGCCACGTCGACGCCCCGTAGTGCGCCCTTGATCGTGCTCGGGTCGAAGACGTCGCCCCCGACCGGTTCGCCGAGCCCTTCGTAGTCGTCGGGGTTGCGGGTCATCGCGCGGACGTCGTACCCCTCGTCGACGAGGGCGCGGGTGAGGTGCGAGCCGACGAAGCCGGTCGCCCCGGTGACAAGGACGGTCAGGGACATGGGTACCTCACTGGTCGTCCGGCACGGGTCCGGTCGACCCGCCTCCTGCGCCCAGAGTGCCCGACCCGGCCAAGATCACGCGCGGAACGCGTCACGCCGGGGTGGCGGCGGGCTGGACACGCCAACGCTCCCAGGCGCCGCAACCCCAGAACACGAGCCCAGTGGCGCCGAACCCGGCGATCACGTCGATGACGTAGTGCTCGGCGTAGTAGACGAGCACGAAACCCATCGTGAGCGGGTAGAGCAGGAGCGCCCAACGCCACGGGCTCTGCCACCGGCTGATGCCGAACCACGCGAGAAGCAGGGTGACGGCAGCGTGGAGGGAGGGCATCGCGGCGACCTGGTTGGCGAGGGCGGAGACCGTCTGGTGGATGCCCACCTCGCCGAGGTCGTACCACCCGCGGCTGGTGATCCGGTCGATGTCGAGGGAGATGAAGCCGGCCTCGGCAGCCATCCACGGCGGGGCCACCGGGTAGAGGACGTAGATGACCAGGGCCATGAGGTACAGGGACAGGTAGCGCCGCATGAAGCCGATCCAGGCAGCTCGGTCCCGCAACCACAGCACCGCCGCGACCAGGAGCGGCAGGAAGAAGAACGTGTAGTAGACCGTGGTCAGCACGACGTCGTACCACTCCGGCGGAATGGTCCGGTCGCACGGGACGCCGCACAACTGCGCCTGGAGGTACTCGGTGGGCAAAGTGCCGCCGAAGAGCGCGCGGTCCACGTCGATGGGCTCGGTGACGTGCACCGAGGTGAACCCGAACTGGTCGGCCATCCCCCGGCTGTAGAGGTAGAGCGTCAGGACCGCGAGGGCCGGCCACCAGTCCAGGGGAAACGACAGGTGCTCGCGCCACGGTGCCCGGATGTTCCAGGCGATGAGGGCAAGCCAGATCCACAAGAACCCGGTGAGCGTCTGCTTCGGCAGTCCGATCACCACGCTCCACACGGTCAGTGCGACGAGGTAGACGAGCATGCTCGAGAGCCGCACCAGGGGCGGTGTCGAGGCGCGCGGCTCCGTCCTCACCGACTGCATGGTCGGTCACTCGTCCATCGACCGGTTCTCAGTGATCATCCGTGCGAACCAGCGGTAGGAGTCCTTCGGCGTCCTGCGCTGCGAGTCGTAGTCGACGTGCACGAGCCCGAAGCGCTTGGTGTACCCCTGCGCCCACTCGAAGTTGTCGATCAGGCTCCAGGTGAAGTACCCGCGGACGTCCACCCCTGCCTCGATCGCCTGGCCAACGGCGCGCAGGTGGCCGTCGAGGTAGTCGATGCGACGCTGGTCGGCGACCCGGCCGGTGCCGTCCGGCTCGTCGTTGTAGGCGCAGCCGTTCTCGGTGACGAAGACCGGAGGCAGCAGACCGTCGTACTCCTGGTGCATCATGACCAACAGGTCACGGAGGCCGTCGGGGACGACCGGCCACCCGAAGTCGGTCACGGGATGCCCCTCGACGGGAAGCACCGTGAACGGCAGTCCGTCGACGGGGGTGGGGCTGCTCTCGGGCTGTGGCGTGCTCGAGCCGGCGACGCGCGTCGGGTTGTAGTAGTTCACGCCGTAGAAGTCGACCGGGCTGCTGATCACCCGCAGGTCGTCCTCGACCGGTCCCGGCATGAGCGCTGCGAACCCGTCGGGGTAGCTGCCTCGCAGGACCGGGTCGGAGAAGAGCCGGTTCCAGAGAGTCGCGTAGGTTGCCGCGGCCTCCCTGTCCTCCGTGCGGTCGGTGGCCGCCCAGACCGGGGTGTGGTTGGTCGCGGTGCCGATGCTCGTCGCGCCGACGCTCCGCAGCGTCTGGACCGCCCTGCCATGGCCGAGGAGCAGGTGGTGGGCGGCGGGAAGCGCGTCGAACATCAGCTTCCTGCCCGGCGCATGCACGCCGAGGGCGTAGCCCAGCATCGTGACCACGTTGGGCTCGTTGACCGGGATCCAGTGCGCTACCCGGTCGCCGAGGCGCATCCCGACGAGAGCTGCGTACTCCGCGAAACGCTCTGCGGTGTCGCGGGCCAGCCAACCGCCGACGTCCTCCAGCGGCTGAGGAAGGTCCCAGTGGAAGAGCGTCGCCATCGGTGTGAGACCGGCGGCGAGGAGCTCGTCGACGAGGCGGTCGTAGAACGCGAGCCCCTTCGGGTTGGCCCGGCCGGAGCCTTCCGGCTGGACCCTCGGCCAGGCGACGGAGAAGCGGTACCCGTCGAGCCCGAGGTCCTTCATCAGGCCCACGTCCTCGGCGTAGCGGTGGTAGTGGTCGCAGGCCACTGAGCCGCTGCTGCCGTCGACGATCCGGCCCGGCTCGCCGCAGAACGTGTCCCAGACGCTGCGGCCGCGTCCGTCCTCGTCGACAGCCCCCTCGATCTGGTACGCCGCGGTGCTCGCCCCGAAGACGAAACCCTCGGGCAGGTGTGGGTACTCCCTCGTCACTGCCATACCCGTCACCATCGCACGCCGGCCCAGTGCCCTGTCAGGTTCTCGACCCAGACGCGAGGCGACCCGTCACGTTTGCCACGCACGTCCCCTCCCGACCTGTCACACCCCTTGACCCGGACGGGCCACTGCTGCACGTTCGAGGCATGAGCGAGGAGCGCCCGGCGACCTACTTCGACGACGCCGCTGCCTGGCGGGCCTGGCTCCAGAAGCACCATGCGACCGAGAAGGAGCTCTGGCTGGGTTTCTGGAAGAAGCACACCAACCACGCCGGCCTCACCTACGAAGACGCGGTCGAACAGGCGCTCTGCTTCGGTTGGATCGACGGCGTGCTCAACCGGGTGGACGACAGGCGGCACCGGATCCGGTTTACCCCGCGACGCCCCGGCAGCAACTGGAGCAAGGTGAACGTCGAGAAGGTCGCCGAGCTCGAGCGGCGGGGCCTGATGACAGAGGCTGGCCGAACCGCGCACGAGGCGGGTCGCTCGGATCACCGGATCCAGTACGCCTACCAGCACGGCGAGGAGGTCGAGCTCGATCCGGAGTACGTCGCACAGCTCGCCGCGTCACCAGGGGCCCGGTCCTGGTTCGAGTCACAGCGCCCGTCGTACCAGCGGGACGTGAAGCGCTGGGTGATGTCGGCGAAGCAGAAGGCCACGCGTGACCGGCGGATGGCCGAGGTGGTCGCCGACTCCGAGGCCGGTCGGCCGGTCAAGCCGCTGCGCTTGGGAGGGAACAACTCCCCTCGGTGAGCGGTTGCTGCACGTATGACCACGCTGCAGCCCGCACCGAAGATCGACGTACGCCGGTCCGCGGACCGTTTCACGACGCGCACCGGGTGGCTCGACTCGAAGCACTCGTTCTCGTTTGGTCACCACTACGACCCGGGCAACGTCGGCCACGGCCTGCTGCTGGTCAACAACGACGACGTCGTGCGGGCCGGGACCGGCTTCGACACCCACCCGCACCGCGACATGGAGATCGTGACCTGGGTGATGCGAGGAAGCCTCGTTCACCAGGACTCGACCGGGCACTCCGGGGTGATCTACCCGGGTCTGGCCCAGCGGATGAGTGCCGGCACCGGGATCCTGCACTCGGAGAAGAACGACTCCTGGCGGCTGCAGCCGGAGCAGGGTGAGCACGACGAGCCGGTCCACTTCGTGCAGATGTGGGTGGTGCCCGACACCCCGGGGATCGAGCCCGGTTACGAGCAGCTCGAGATCGACGACGAGCTGATGCGCGGAGGACTGGTGCCCGTTGCCTCAGGGATGGCCACCCACGACGGCAACGCCGCGATCCGGATCAAGAACCGGCATGCCGCGCTCCACGCCGCACGACTCTCGCCCGGTAGGTCTGTCGAGCTGCCCGAGGCGCCGTACCTCCACCTCTTCGTTCCTCGCGGCACGGTCGAGCTCGAGGGGGCGGGCGCGTTGGACGAGGGTGATGCCGTGCGCTTCTCGGCGGTCGGCGGGAACCGGGTCACGGCCACCGGCGAGGGCGCCGAGATCCTCGTGTGGGAGATGCACGCCTCGATCCGCTGACCCCCGGCCTCCCGCGAGTCGGCACATCTGCCGCGCCCTTGCGCCGCGAGTCGGCACATCTGCCGCGCCCTTGCGCCGCGAGTCGGCACATCTGCGGAGCCCTTGCGCCGCGAGTCGGCACGAACGCCGGCTGTCGTCGCGACGCCCGCGTTGTGCGGCGTACTCCCGCCCCCGTCTTCCCACGGCAAACTGTCTCTTCCCATGGTGAATTCACCATGGGGGGAGAGCAATTGCCTGCATACCTTGGTAATTGATCCCGCGCCTCAGGAGGAGAAGAAAGAGTCGTTCATGCGCGGGTCGGGCGTGAACGGTACGACGGCCAGCCGCATCCCGGTCTCGGCATGGCGCTGCTGCTCGACCTTCGCCACCACCTCGTTCGCGCGGGCGCACTGGCTCTCGGACAGGTAGAAGGCGAAGAGCCGCAGCCGCTCGCGCGCAGAGTAGAAGCTCTCGAGGTTGACGTCGTCGGCCGAGCCGATCGTCTCGAGGTCGAACAGCGCTTGCTCGACGTCCTCGGGGCGCACCCGCGGCGCGAGCTCGGGGTGTACGTCGATCATGCCGTCGTCGCTGACGATCACGATGAGGCACGGCGCGGAGGAGGCCGCGGTGTAGCGCACCGCGGAGTTGTAGCGCGCCCCACGTCCCGGGTCGCCGACACCGGTCGCGATCCCGTCGAGGATCACCCCGACCGCATGGCAGGTCCCGTCGGGGGTGAGCAGGACCGCCCCGTCGATCTTGGTGAGTGAGCGCAGCATCCGGCTGCCGATCGGCTGGGGCTCGATGGCCAACGCCTGGGGCGCGAGTCGCTTGGCCTCCTGGGCGGCGGCGGTCGTGACCACGAGCATCGTGCCTTTGCCCTCGCTGACCGCGGTCTGCGCGAGGCGCCAGATGGCGCGGATGTCGTCGTCGTCGACGCTGGCGAAGACCCGTCGCATGGAGTCCACGAACAGCGAGGGCGACATCCGGGGCCGGGGCAGCTGGGGGTGGCCGTTCGCCACGCGGAGCAGCGGCGCGCCGCAGTGGGACAGGGTCCATACGCCCTGCTCGACGATAGTGAACCGGAAGAGGTCCTCGGTGCTCCCGTCGTACTCCTCGGACGTGGCGCCGAAGCCGTAGATGGTGGTGCCGTCGATGAGCAGGCCGAGCCGCCCGTCGGTGATCTCGAGGAGCTTGCGGAACTGCAGCCGCTCGCGGACCGAGATCGGGGTGCGGAGCCGGATCGCGACGTCGACGTGGGGGTGACCGTCGGGGGCGAGGATGACCGTGCCCCAGCCGGCGCGCCCTTCGTAGGCGGTCGAGGCGAGTGCCTCGAAGGAGTCGAACAGCCCTTTGGCCAGGGTCTCGCCGGCGATCACGGCCGTGGAGAACACGAGATGGTTCGCCGAGCGGCGGATGGCATCGGTCGGCACGTCGTCCTCGATCGGGGAGATCGAGCGGGGCGGTTTTGCCGCGAGCAGGGCGTGGGTGGCGACGCGGAGCAGCTCGGCGATGATCCCGTGGGCCAGGGAGACGGTCAGCGCGATCCCGTCGACCTCGGTCGTCTCCAGCCTCGGCAGGGCGTCGAGGGCCTCGCTGTCCACGGAGAGCACCGGGTGCACCACGTGGTCGCCGACAGGGGCGGACTGACCGACGAAGAAAGTCCGCCCGGCTCCGGCGGGAGCGCGCTCCATGGCGGCCTCCACAGCGACTGCCCGGGCAGCGTCGCGGAAGTGCTCGTGCCGTGCGTCGTGCAGCTCCTCGGTCGGGAACCGCACGTCGTGGACCGCCGACTCCTGGTAGCGCCGCTTCGCGTCGAGGACGACGTCGCCGAAGTCGTCGGGGGTGAAGACCAGGTCCAGCCCTTCGCGGGTCTCGAGGGCAACCTGGCTGGTGTCCTCGCCGTCGACGGCGAAGCCCACGACGTAGGCCTCGGGCGAGAGGATCGCCCCGATCTGGTCCAGAGCGCGGTCGGCTGCTCCGTCGAGCGAGATGCGGAACTGCTGCTGGTAGCCCCACATGCTCTGGTTCAGGAGAGGGTCGGACATCGCGGCTCTCAAACAGGGGTGGTACGGCGGATCACCCGATCGGAGTGCCCGCCGTGGCGTGGAACAAACACCTCAATGTTCCCCAACCGGGCAAGAACCAACCCACCCCATCCCCCTGATCTCGACGAGCAACGGTGCTGGGGACCTTCGTCCCTTCAGTGCGACCTTGCGCGGCGAGAGTCTGGAGACATCGAATCCATCACGCCTGAAAGGAGACGCCACACATGGCCGCAATCGCCAAGCGCAGCACGAGCCCGATGGCCGAGATGCTCGACTGGCTGGAGTCCAACGCGCCACTCAACCTCCGCGGCCTGGGACTCGCGCCCTACGTCCGGGTCGAGGACTTCACCGAGGAAGGCGCCTACGTCCTGCGCGCCGAGCTTCCGGGGATCGACCCGGCCAACGACGTCGAGGTCAGCGTGGAGAACGACATGCTCACCATCCGCGGCGAGCGTCGCGAGGAGAGCAAGGAGAAGAACCGCAGCGAGTTCCACTACGGCTCCTTCCTCCGGACGGTCACCCTCCCCAAGGGTGCGGACGCCGACAAGATCACCGCGTCCTACAACGACGGCGTGCTCGAGGTACGGGTCCCCACCACCGCTGAGGTGGCGCCCACGGTCCGCATTCCGATCCAGCGGAGCGAGTGAGGGGGTACGACGTGCATGCATCTGTCGGTGACCGCATCCACGTGAGCGGCACCCACGTAGCCGACCACGAACGAGACGGCGAGATCCTCGAGGTTCGTGGGAAGGACGGGGCTCCGCCCTATGTCGTGCGCTGGGCCGACACGGGCCACGAGGCACTCGTCTTCCCCGGCCCGGACGCGAGCATCCACCCGGCGGAGGAGGGGAAGTCCCCCAAGAGGCCCGCCTGACCGGAGACCGCGATGAGCACGACCGCCGTCGGCCTCAGCTCCCAGGATGCCGCACGGCGGTCGGCCGCGGAGGGGCCCAACCGGCTTCCTGAGCCGAGCCGGCCCTCCGCCGCCCGCCGACTCATCGGTGAGCTCACCCATTTCTTCGCGGTGATGCTGTGGGTCGCCGGTCTGCTCGCCCTCGTGGCCGGTCTGCCCCAGCTCGGTGTGGCCATCTTCGCGGTCATCGTCTTGAACGCGGTCTTCGCGTTCGCCCAGCAGGCCCGCGCCGACCGCGCGGCCGACCGGCTGCGCGCGATGCTGCCCACCCAGGTCTCGGTGTGGCGCGACGGCCGTCGTCGGATCGTCGAGGCCGAGGACGTGGTGGTCGACGACGTCCTGCTGCTCGAGAGCGGCGACCGGGTGCCCGCCGATGCAGTCGTATCCTCTGCGCACCGGCTCCTCGTCGACTCGTCGATGCTCACCGGCGAGAGCGGGGCGGCCGGAGTCGACGAGCGCGAACCGCTGTACGCCGGGACGTTCGTGGTCGAGGGCGACGCGCGCGCTGTCGTGGTCGCGATCGGCGAGCAGACCCGGCTGGCGGGAATCGCCCGGCTGACGACCTCGGCGGCCAAGCCCGAGACGCCGCTGACCCGCGAACTACGGGCCGTGGTCCGCGTGATCGCCGGGATCGCCCTCGGCGTCGGCGGCCTGTTCCTGGTCATCTCCCTGCTGGTGGGCAACCCGGTCGAGGACGGGTTCGTCTTCGCCATCGGCGTCACGGTCGCCCTGGTCCCGGAGGCGCTGCTGCCCACGGTGACCCTGTCGCTGGCCTGGGGCGCCGAGCAGATGGCCAAGCGCCGGATCCTGGTGCGCAACCTCGAGGCCGTCGAGACGCTCGGGTCCACGACCTTCGTCTGCACCGACAAGACGGGCACGCTGACCCTCAACCAGATGACCGTCGTCGAGGCCTGGACGCCCGACGGCGAGGTCTCCGTGGACGGCCCCGGCTACGGGCCCGAGGCCGAGCTCACCTGGTCCTCCCCCTCCGCCAAGGAGGCCTGCGCCACGCTGGCCCTGGGAGGGATGCGCTGTTCCACCGGCTTCGCGCACGAGGTCGACGGCGAGTGGCAGGCCCACGGCGATCCCATGGAGGCGGCTCTCGACACCTTCGCCCGCCGACTCGGCTTCGACACCGAGGACGACCGGCGCCGGCACCCGTCGCAGCGGCGGTTCCCCTTCGACCCCAGGCGCCGCCGGATGGTGGTCGTCGTCGACGACAGGGTCATCGTCAAGGGCGCGCCCGACACCGTTCTCCCGCTGTGCCGTGACGGCGAGACCGCCCATGCGGTGGTGGACTCGCTGACCGCGCGCGGGCTTCGGGTCATCGCCGTCGCCGCCTCGGGCCCGGTGGACCGGCTCCCCCACACCCCGGAGGAGGCCGAGCACGGCCTGCGGGTGCTGGGACTGGTCGGCCTCGAGGACCCGCCCCGCGACGACGTCGCAGACGCGTTGGTGGCCTGCCGACGGGCGGGGATCGCGGTCGCGATGGTCTCCGGCGACCACCCGGCCACGGCCGCCGCCATCGCCGACGAGGTCGGCCTCCGCCGTCACGACACACCGGTGGTGACCGGTGCCGAGCTGCCCGCCGACGACCGGGTGCTGGCGGCCCTGCTCGACCACGACGGCATCGTCGTCGCCAGGGTCGGGCCGGAGGACAAGCTCCGGATCGCAAGAGCCCTTCGCTCCCGTGGGCACGTCGTGGCGATGACCGGCGACGGCGTGAACGACGGCCCCGCCCTCCACGAGGCCGACATCGGGGTCGCGATGGGACGCTCGGGCACCGACGTCGCACGCGAGGCGGCAGACCTCGTCCTCCTTGACGACGCGTTCGCCGGCCTCGTCGCCGGCGTGGACCAGGGGCGCGCGACCTACGTCAACGTCCGCCGGTTCCTGACCTACCACCTGACCGACAACGTCGCCGAGCTGACGCCGTTCCTGGTCTGGGCGCTCTCCGGCGGCAACTTCCCCCTGGCCCTCGGCGTCCTGCAGATCCTGGCGCTCGACCTCGGCACGGACACCCTCTCGGCGGTCGCGCTGGGCGCGGAGCCACCCGCCCGCCACCTCCTCGACGGGCCTCCGGTCAGCGGACGCCTGATGAACCGCACCGTCCTCAGGCGGGCCTTCGGCCTGCTCGGACCGCTCGTGGCGGCGATGACGATGGTCGCCTTCCTGATCTCCCTGGCCGCGTTCGGCTGGGTCCCGGGCGGCGAGTTTCCGGAGGGTCACGACCTGATGGCGGCCTCCGGGGCGGCCTTCATGACGGTGGTGCTGGCGCAGACGGCCAACGCTTTCGCCTGCCGCAGCTCGACGCGTTGGCCCGGCGACCTCGGCTGGACGACCAACCGCCTGCTGCTCCCGGCCGTCTCGGTCGAGCTGGCGTTCTCGTTCGTCGTGTTGCTGGTACCGCCGATCGCGATGCTGCTCGGCCACGCGAGTCCCCCCGCCGTCGGATGGGCGGTCGCGATCGCCTCGGCACCCCTGCTCCTCGGCGTCGACGCGGTCGACAAGAGGGTTCGCGCTGCCCGGTTCGAGGACCGGGCCGCCGTGGGCCTCAGCCGTGCAGGTGGCGGACCCTCTCGTGCGTGATCGCCTCGATGTCCTCGGCCGCGGTGTGCAGCAGCCGGTGGGCGAGGTCGGAGAGGGCCCGAGCCGTCGCGAGCTCGTCGCCGATCTCCGGGACGTCGCGGTCGGTCGGGTTGAGCCTTGCGGTGCCGGTGCCCGTCAGGGTGACGTTGTCCTCCGGGCGGAGCCGGGCCTCTGCGTGGGTCTGTCCTTCGCGTTCGCCGATGTACACGTCGACGTGCCAGGTCTTGGTTGCAGTCATAGCCCCATTCCGACACGTACCGGGAGGTGGCGTCAGGGGCGAAGGTCCCCGATACGCAGCACGGCCGCGCCATGCACACGGTCCGCGGCGAGGTCGTCGAGCGCCACGTCGGCCCGGTCGAGGTCGTAGGGCGTGACCGTCACCGTCACCCCCAGACGTGGCGCGAGGCGGAGCAGCTCCTCGCCGTCGGCGCGGGTATTGGAGGTGACGCTGGTCAGCGTGCGCTCACGGAAAAGGTGCCGCTGGTAGTCCAGCGGGGGTACGTCGGAGAGGTGGATGCCCGCGACGGCCAGCGTGCCGCCGCGGTCGAGCGCCTCGAGCGCAGGAGGCACCAGGTCGCCCACCGGCGCGAACAGGATGGCGGAGTCGAGCGGGGTCGGCGGTGCGTCGTACGCCGCTCCCGCGCTGGCCGCACCGAGCGACAGGGCGAGCTCCCTCGCGGCAGGGTCGCGGGTGAGGACGTGCAGCTCGGCGCCCTGGGCCATGGCGACCTGCGCGGTGATGTGTGCGCTCGCGCCGAACCCGTAGATGCCCAGCCGTCCCCCCGGAGGGAGGTTCGCCCGGCGCAGAGCGCGGTAGCCGATGATGCCCGCGCACAGCAGCGGCGCGGCCTGCTCGTCAGGGAGGTCGTCCGGGATGTCGTAGGCGAAGGCCGCCGGCACGAGCGTGTACTCCGCGTAGCCGCCGTCCTCGTCCCAGCCGGTGTAGCGCGAGTCCGGGCAGAGGTTCTCCTGCCCTCGCCGGCACCAGCCGCACTCGCCGCAGGTGTGCCTCAGCCACGCGACGCCGACCCGGTCGCCCTCCGCGAAGCGGGCCACGCCCTCGCCCACGGCGGCCACCGTGCCCACGACCTCGTGCCCGGGTACGACGGGGGTGCGGTGCTGTGGCAGGTCGCCGTCCCGCACGTGCAGGTCGGTCCGGCACACGCCGCACACCGAGACCTCGACGAGGACCTCCCCCGGCCCGGGCGACGGCACGGGCCGCTCGGTGGGGGTCAGCGTCCCCTTGCCGGAGGTCTCCCAGGCACGCATGCCCTCACCGTACGACGGCCACCGGGCACTGCGCGTGATGCAGGACCGACTGGCTCACGGACCCCAGCAGGGCGCCGAACGCCCCGAGACCCCGGGAGCCGACCACGACGAGCGCCGCGGACCGCGACGCGTCGGCCAGCACCTTGTGCGGGGCGACCGGGATGGCCTCCGTGGTGACCTTGACGTCCGGGTACTGGTCGGAGAACCCCGCCAACGCCTCGGAGAGGATCCGCTCGGCGGCCCTGATCTCCTCCACCAGCCCGTCGCCCGAGTCGCCGCGCGACCCCTGGCGCCAGGCGTGGATCGCCGTGACCGGCGCGCCGCTGCGGCTCGCGTGGTCGAAGGCGAACTCAAGGGCCTTCCGGCTGCCGGTGGACCCGTCCACGCCGACCACGACCCGGTCGGCCTCGGGGCGGGCGGGAGCGCGGGTCACCACGACCGGGCAGGCGGCGTTCCGCGTGACGTGCTGGCTCACCGACCCCATCACCACCCCGGACAGCAGGCTGTGTCCCTGCGCCCCGACCACGACGGCCGCCGCCTTCGCCGACGCGTCGACGAGCGCCTGGGTCGGCGGCGACCCGACCAGTTCGACCGAGCTGTCCCGGCACTGTGCACCCGCCAGCCGATCGCGTGCGTCGAACTCGAGCCGGGCCATCTTCGCCGCGTGCCAGTCGCTGGTCGCCTCGAGCACCTGGGTCGCGTCCACCTCCGAGATCAGGACCCTCAAGGAACGCCCCTGCTCCGCGGCGAGCGCGTCGGCCCAGTCGAGGGCGAGTTCGCTGTCGCCGGAGCCGTCATAGCCGATGACGATCTCCCCTGCACGTGTGGTCATGCCTTCATCGTGGTGGCGGAGGCCCCGCCGACCGTAGTGCCACAGGTCCCGAGCCGTGCATGCCCTCGGGCCCGGCCCTCTACGCTCGGCTCATGAGCCTCAGGTCCGCCGCAGGTCAGTACCTCATCGCCTTCGCGGTGTTCCTCGCGGTCGACCTGGTCTGGCTGGTCCTGGTGGCTCCGCGGCTCTACGAGCGCTTCCTCGGCGACCTTCTGGCCGACTCGCCCAACGCGGGCGCGGCGTTCGTCTTCTACGCGATCTTCGTCGCCGGCCTGGTGTACTTCGTGATCGCCCCGGCGATCGAGGAGCAGTCGCCGCGGGACGCGCTCGTGCGCGGCGCGGCCTTCGGTTTCGTCACCTACGCGACGTGGGACCTGACCAGCCTCGCGGTGATCGAGGGGTTCCCCCTGGGCATCGTGCCGATCGACGTGGCCTGGGGCACCGTCCTGGCCGCGGCGGTCAGCACTGCGACGTACCACCTCTGGCGCCGCTTCACCTGACCTCGCAGGCTGTGCGCCAGGTGCCACCAAGGGCCCGTCTAGACCTACCTTGCTTACACGTGTCAGCGAGTAATGCTGATTACATGATTACCAAGGAAGAGCAGGACCGGATCCGCGGCTGGTTCGCCGGGCGGCTTCCGGACGACTGGCAAGACGCAGCCCCCGAGATCACCGTGGACCGCGAGGAGATCACGGTGGTGCTGCACCTGCCCGACGTGCAGCTCGCCGACGACGCGAGCGAGGGCGAGCTCGCGGAGGCCCGCGCGGGCCGGACGAGGAAGTTCCGGGAGGAGACCCGGGACACCCGGATCGGCATCGCCCGCGAGGCCGAGCGCCGGTTCGACCGAAAGGTCTCCTGGGGAGTCGTGGTCGGCGAGAGGCGCCAGCTGTTCACCCACATCGCGGTACCGGCGATGACCCGGCTCAAGCAGCCGCAGCGCCAGGTGCTCGACACGCTGATCGAGGCCGGGGTCGCGCGGTCCCGGTCCGAGGCACTCGCCTGGTGTGTGCGCCTCGTGGAGCAGCACGCGGACACCTGGCTCGCCGAGCTTCGGGAGGCGATGTCCCACGTCGCCGACGTGCGCGACCGCGGCCCCGCCGCGTGACCTACACGAGGACCTGCAGCGCGCTCGAACGGACCGAGGCGTGCAAAGGCAGCGGACCGAGCCGCTCCCCGTCTCCGTAGGCCTGGACCGGTTCGGCGGCTGACACGGAGACCTCCCGGCCGCGAAGCACCACGACCTCGTCGAGCTCCACGTGCGTCCCGTCGTACAGCTTGGGCATCGACCTGATCAGCGACAGCTTCGACGCCGCGCGGATCACCACCACGTCGAACAGCCCGTCGTCGAGCACCGCGTCCGGCGCGATGTGCATGCCCGAGCCGTAGTAGCCGGAGTTGGCCACCACGACGGTGAACGCCTCGAAGCGATGCGCTTCGCCGTCCACCACCACGTCGTACGCCGACGGGCGGAACTCGATGATCGAGCGCACCGCCGCATAGGGGTACTGCAGCGAGCGCGGCAGCCGGTGCGCCCGGTCCACGATCTCAGAGGCGAGCGAGTCGACCCCGGCGTACACGCTGCCCACGACCGTCTGGCCCAAGACCTCGATCACGTCGACCCGCCTCGGCTCGGCCTTCAGCAGCGTCGCTGCCACGTCGTCAGGCGTGCCACCGACGCCGAGCTGCCGGGCGAAGTCGTTTCCCCGCCCGCTCGGCACGATCCCCAGGACGCCCCCGGCCTCGACCACCGTGCCTGCGAGCGAGGAGACCATCCCGTCGCCACCGACGGCGACCACGATCTCGCCGCGCGCCACAGCTTGCCGAACGAGGTCGCGGCACGCACCCGGCCCGGGGCTGTAGGTCACGTCCACCGTGCAGCCTGCGTCACGTAGCGCCCGAGCCACGGGTACGACGGCCGCGGGGGCTGCGCCACCACCGGAGGTGGGGTTCACCAGGAGGGCGAAGGAACGGGTCACGGGATCAGGACACCTGGGTTGAGGACCCCGGCGGGGTCGATGCGCTCCTTGACCGCCCGGAGCATCTCGACGCCGACCTGACCGACCTCCTTGGCGAACCACGGTTTGTGGTCGCGGCCGACGGCGTGGTGGTGCGTGATCGTCGCACCGGCCGCGATCATCGCGTCCGAGGCAGCCGCCTTGGCCTTCGCCCACTGCGCGAGCCCGTCGTCGAGCTGCTTCGCGGCCACCGTGAAGTAGAGCGAGGCGCCTGTCTCGTAGACGTGCGAGATGTGACAGAGCACGATCGGGTCGCTGCCCTGCTCGGTCAGGGACTTGTCCAGGGCAACCTTGACCCCCTCGTAGAGCGCAGGCAGGTTGGACCAGAACGTCGCGGTCTCCAGGGTCTCGACGAGCACCCCGACGTCGAGGAGGGAGTCGCGCAGGTAGGGACCGTGGAAGCGTCCCTGCGCCCATGCCTCGCCGCCCTCCTCGCCCAGGAGCCGGCCACCCAGCTCGATGAGCCGCTGCGTGACCAGCGCGCGGGCGCGGTCGACGTACTCACCGGTGCCCTCGAAGCCGGCGACCAACAGGCAGCCGCCGGCGTTCTCGCCGCCCACCTCGTCGGGCTTGGCGAGGTTGATCGCCGTCTCGGACTCGTCGGAGAGCCGGAGGACGGTCGGGCTGATCCGCTCCTGGGTGAGGGTGCGGAGCGCCGCGGCTCCCTCGGCGAAGGTCTCGAAGCGCCACGACTCGTAGACCTTGACCTGCGGCACCGGGCGGACCCGGACGGTCACCGAGGTGATCACGCCGAAGGCGCCCTCGGAGCCGAGCACCAGCTGGCGCAGGTCGGGACCGGCGGCGTTCGCGGGCGAGCTGCCGAGCTCCAGCGTGCCCTGGGGCGTGGCCGCCCGGAGCCCTACGACCAGCGAGTCGAAGCGGCCGAAGCCCGCCGAGGCCTGGCCGCTGGAGCGCGTGGCGGCGAAGCCGCCGATGGTGGCGTACTCGAACGACTGCGGGAAGTGGCCCAGCGTCATGCCGTGCTCGGCCAGCAGCGCCTCGGCCTCGGGCCCGAGCAGCCCGGCCTCGAGCTCCGCGGTGCGGGAGACCGGGTCGACCGAGACCAGGCGCTTGAGGCGCGAGAGGTCGAGCGCGACCACGCCGGCGAACCCGTCGCGCCGCGCGGCGAGGCCGCCGACGACCGACGTACCCCCGCCGAACGGCACCAACGCGACGTTCCGCTCGCCGCACCACGTGACGACCGCCTGGACCTCGCCGTGGTCGGCGGGGAGCACCACGGCGTCGGGCGCGTCGGACCCGTCACCGTGCCGGATCTTCAGCAGGTCCGGCGTGGACTTGCCCCGCGTCCGCCGCACGCGCGTCTCGTGGTCGGTGCGCACGTGCTGCTCCCCCAGCAGGTCCTGCAGCTCGACGAGCAGCTCCGGTTTCAGGGGTTCCGGGAGCGTGACGTCGGCGAGGGCCACCGTCGCCTGCTCGTTCGTGCCGAAGACCGCGTCGATCAGGGCAGCGGCGGTCTCGGGCAGGGCGCCTGCGTGCTCGGGGTCGCCCCAGCGGGCCCAGTGCATGGGAGTCGTCATGCGTTACACTGTGACACATGACGTCCATTCGTAACAACCAGCGTTCCGAGGATCGATATCTCGACGCCGCCCGCGACTGCATCCTCGCCACCGGATGGACGCGTACGACGCTCACCGACGTCGCCCGGCGGGCAGGTGTCTCGCGGATGACGATCTACCGCACCTGGCCGGACATGCAGACCCTGCTCGCCGACCTGATGACCCGCGAGTGGGGCGGGGTCGTCGCCGACGTGGCGAACGCCGAGGCGGGGCTCGCACCCGCCCAGCGGTTGAGCGAGGGAGTGAGCCGCACCGTCGCCGCACTGCGCTCCAACGACCTCCTCCGCAAGATCGTCGAGGTCGACCCCGAGCTGCTCCTGCCCTACCTCCTCCAGCGCCGCGGCCGCTCCCAGGACAACATCCTCGGCCTGCTCGAGCCGCTGATCACCGAGGGCCAGGCCGACGGGTCCGTCAGAGCAGGCGACCCCGGCCTGATGGCGCGCAGCGTCATGCTCGCCGCCCACGGCTTCACGCTCTCCGCCGAGACGATGACCGACGACACCCATGCCCTCGACGACTTCGACGAGGAGCTGCGGACCCTCGTGGAGAGGTATCTCGCGCCATGACCACCACCCCCCGTTCCACCGCTCTGACCGCCGCACGACGCAGCCGCGAGCTCGCCCAGGCCACCGACGGGCGCACCGTCGACCTCCTGGTCGTGGGCCTCGGCGTCACCGGGGCCGGGGTCGCCCTCGACGCCGCCTCCCGTGGCCTCGACGTGGTCGCCGTCGACGCGCACGACATGGCGTTCGGTACGTCGAGGTGGAGCTCCAAGCTCGTGCACGGCGGCCTGCGCTACCTGGCCAACGGGCAGGTCGGCGTCGCCTACGAGAGCGCGGTCGAGCGAGGCATCCTGATGACCCGCACTGCCCCGCACCTGACGCACGCACTGCCGATGCTCACCCCGCTCATGCCGATGGTGTCGGGCGTCCAGTCCCGACTCGTCTCGGCCGGACTTCGCGCGGGCGACCTGCTCCGGGTCTCCGCCCGCACGTCTCGGTCGGTGCTGCCCCGGCCGCGCCGACTGTCCGCGACGGAGACCACTGCCGTGGCGCCGGGCCTGCGCTCGCGCGGGCTCCGTGGTGGCCTGCTGTCGTGGGACGGCCAGCTCGAGGACGACGCACGGCTCGTCGTCGCTATCGCCCGCACCGCCGCGGGTCATGGCGCCCGGATCCTCACCCGCACGCGCGTGCTGTCGATGACCGGCGGCGGCGCGGAGGTGCGCGACGAGCTCACCGGCGAGGTGTCGACGATCCGCGCACGAGCGGTCGTCAACGCCGCCGGGGTGTGGGCAGGTGACCTCGTGCCTGACGTGAACCTGCGCCCCTCCCGCGGCACCCACCTCGTCCTCCGCGGCTCCTCGCTCCCCGGCCTTCCTGTCGCCGTCACCGCCCCCGTGCCCGGGGAGAGCAACCGCTTCGTGCTCGTCCTCCCTCAGCCCGACGGCCTCGTGTACGTCGGACTCACCGACGAGCCGGTCGACGGGCCCGTGCCCGACGTCCCCGAGCCGAGCGAGAGCGAGATCGGTTTCCTCCTCGACGTGGTCGGCGCCGTGTTCGAACGCCCCCTGCACCGCTCCGACGTGGTCGGCGCCTACGCCGGCCTCAGGCCCCTGCTGCACTCCGAGGGGCGCACCGCCGACCTCTCCCGCCGCCATGCGGTCCTCACCTCGGCCACCGGGGTGGTCACGGTCGTCGGCGGGAAGCTCACGACCTATCGGCGCATGGCCGAAGACGCGGTCGACGCCGCCGTGCTCCGGGGAGGTCTGGGGGCGCGGCCGTGCCGGACCCGCGACCTGCCCCTCGTCGGGGCCGCGCCGCGTGACGTGCTCGCCTCGGTCGAGGCGCCGGCGCGGCTGGTGCGGCGCTACGGGGTGGAGGCCCCGTCCGTCCTGGCCGCTGCCGCCGCCGTGGTCGACGAGCCGCTGCGACCCGTGGCCCCCGGCTGCCCCATCACCTGGGCCGAGATGGTCTGGGCGGTGACCCACGAGGGCGCGCTCGACGTCGACGACCTGCTGGATCGACGTACGCGCATCGGGCTGGTGGCCGCCGACCGCACGCAGGCCGAACCCGCCGCCCGCGCCGCCCTCCACCTCGCCGGCACGACCACTCCCGCCTGACGCCCCACCGAGTCGGCACGAACGC
>DATICF010000038.1:0-14287 GCA_035456965.1 Nocardioidaceae bacterium | reverse complement strand
GGCGTTCGCCATCGGCGCACTGTGCCTGTTCTGCACGGTGGGCGCCGCCGCCCTCATCACCATCGGCATCGCCGTGACCCGCGTGGTCGACGCCGAGCAGGCGCTCGGCACCGGGCGGGCCGGGCGTCAGCTGCGGCTGCTGGTCGAGGCCCGCGCCGACATCGTCGTCTGGCTCGGCGTTGCCGCGCTGATCGCGGTGCTCCTCTGGCTCGGCCTGGGCGCCTGAGGAGCGATCCACGACCCTCCGCTCGTCGCGATCGGGTCATGTCCCCCTGACCCGTGAACATC
Organism: Nocardioidaceae bacterium; assembly: GCA_035456965.1. Taxonomy (GTDB): domain Bacteria; phylum Actinomycetota; class Actinomycetes; order Propionibacteriales; family Nocardioidaceae; genus Nocardioides_C. The sequence goes on along the minus strand of DATICF010000038.1, from coordinate 13,999 downwards.
ATTGACCCGGTCCGCGCACCGGCGTTTCCATGGATCGGGGCGAAGAGGAGGAAGCTGATGGCCAAGTATCTGGTGAAGGTCGCGTACTCCCAGGAGGGCATCAAGGGCGTCCTCTCAGGGGGTGGCAGTGCCCGCGTGGCGGCCGTCGAAAGGGCCCTGTCCGGGGTCGGCGGCTCGCTGGAGTCGTTCTACTTCGCGTTCGGGACCGACGACGTCTATGTCGTCGCTGACCTCCCGAGCCACGCAGCGGCAGTCGCGTTTGCCGGCGCGGTGACGGCCTCGGGCGCCGTCGACAAGTACGAGACCGTCGTACTGCTGACCCCGGCGGAGGTGGACCAGGCCCGAGACATCACCGTCGACTACGCACCGCCTGGCTCGTGACCACGACGTAGACCGCGTCGCACCCGCGTAGAAGCGAGTCCCCCGTCACTTCGTGCTATGTGGGCGAGGTCACGGCGCGACTAGCGTCGGTTGCAGGACAGCGACAGCGCGGAGGTACGCATGAGCTACGGGATCATCCACCACTTCCCGGGGGGCACGAGGGAGCAGTACGAGGCCTCGCTCGCAGCCGTTCACCCCGGACCCGGCAAGCTCCCTGAGGGTCAGATCTTCCACGCCGCAGGACCCTCCGAGGGCGGCTGGACGATCATGGCCGTGCATGACTCGCAGGCGAGCTGGGAGAAGTTCCGCGACGAGATCTTGCTGCCACGGATGCAGGCAGGCATCGAGGGCGGTCTCCCTGCGCCACCAGAAGAGCGCACGATCGATCTCTACAAGGTGATGCCTTAGATCGCCCTGGGCCGATGGTCCTCGCTCAGAGGCTACGAGTCACGCGGCTCGGGTCGAGCGCGCCCTGCTGGTAGGCGGCCTGGTAGCCGAGCACCCCCGCCACCGACCTCGACAGCGCGGCTTCGAGGTCTGCGAGCACGTCCCCTGCCCCCGTCGTACTCCCGCTGTCGCCGAGCATCTCGAGCTCGTGGGCAAGGTGGCCGACCGTCGGGAGGCCGAGGTTGAGCGCGCTGCCCTTGAGCCGGTGCGCGGCCTGGGTGAGACCGTCGTGGTCATGAGCCGCGGTGGCGGTCCGGATGGCGTGCACGGACTCGGGCACCCGCGCGACGAAGTTGGCGATCGCCTTGTCGAGGTAGCTCGTGTTGCCCGGATCGAGGTCGCGCAGCATGTCGAGCCGGTCGTGGTCGAGGACCCCCTCGTGGGGATCTCGGGTGGTCACGGTTGCGGTGGGCTCCCGGCCGTCGGGGCTCAGCCAGCGACGCAGCACCGCGCCGAGAGCCTCCGGGTCGACCGGCTTGGACAGGAAGTCGTCCATGCCGGCGGCGAGGCACTTCTCGCGCTCGCCCTCCACGGCTGCGGCGGTCATCGCGAGCACGGGGATCCGCTCCCCCTCAGGTTCGAGGTCGCGGATCGTGCGGGTCGCGGCGTAACCGTCCAGACGCGGCATCTGCACGTCCATCAGCACCGCCGCGTAGGACCCGCTCTTCCACGCCTCCACGCCCTCCAGGCCGTCGTCGGCGGTGTCCGCGGCGTAGCCGAGGGTCTCCAGGATCCCGAGCGCGACGAGCTGGTTGACCGGGTTGTCCTCGACCACGAGCAGCCGGGGTCTCTCGCTGTTCGGCATCGAGGTCCGGCCGGCCGGCGCCGCCGTCGCCGCCTTGGGGGTACGACGGCCCGCGGGCGCGCCGTCGCAGGCCCGGAGCAACGCGTCGAGCACGTCGCCCGCGAGGACCGGCTTGGTGAGACATTCGCGGATCCCGGCCTTCTCGAGCTCCTCGGCAGCGGCATCGGCCGACGAGGTGAGCATGATCAGGGGAGTCCCCGCGAGGTGCTCGTCGGCGTGAACCATCGCGGCGAGCTGCATGCCGTCGCACTCGGGCATGACCATGTCGAGCAGCACCGCGTCGAACCGCTCGCCCGCGTCGTGGGCCGAGCGCATCATCTGCAGGGCCCTGACCGCACCCGGGGCGGTGGCGGCGCGGACGTCCCAGCGGCCGAGGTGCTCGCTGAGGATGAGGCGGTTGTGCGCGTTGTCGTCGACGACGAGGACTCGCCTCCCCGCGAGGGCAGCCCGCGGCCGCTGCAGCGCGTCGTCCGTCGGAGCGCTGCCGGCGCTGCCGAAGCGAGCGGTGAACCAGAACGTCGCGCCCTCGCCGGGGCTGCTCTCCAGGCCGATCTCGCCGCCGAGGGCTGCCACGATCTCGCTCGAGATGGCCAGGCCCAGGCCGGTCCCGCCGTAGCGCCGGGTCGTGGAGGCGTCTGCCTGCGAGAACGGGTCGAAGATGTGCTCGCGCTTGTCCGGGTCGACACCCACGCCGGTGTCGCTGACCTCGACGCGCATGAGGGTGCCTCCGTCACGGGTCTTCTCGGCCGTGGCACGGATGAACACCTCGCCCTGCTCGGTGAACTTCACCGCGTTGGAGCCGAGGTTGGTGAGCACCTGCGCCAGGCGCGTCGGGTCGCCCTTGAGGAGCTCCGGCACGTCCGGATGGCACGAGACGAGCAGCTCGAGACCCTTGCCGCGTGCACTCTCGCCGAGGACGCTCGCGACCTGGTCGAAGACCGGCCGGACCTCGAACTCGACGTTCTCCAGCTCGAGCTTGCCGGCCTCTATCTTGGAGAAGTCCAAGATGTCGTTGATGACCCCGAGCAGGGCCCGGCTCGCGATCTGGGCCCCGGACGCGAGCCGCTGCTGGTGCGCGTCGAGCTCGGTGCGCAGCAGGAGGTCGTTGAGCCCGATCACGCCGTTGAGAGGGGTGCGGATCTCATGGCTCATCGTGGCCAGGAACTCCGACTTCTGGCGCGAGGCCTCCATCGCTCCGTCGCGCGCGGCCGCCAGCTCCTTCGCCGCCTCCTCGCGTTCGGCGACCCGACCGATCTGGACCGCCACCTGGTCGATCATCTGGCGGATCATGGCGTGACGCTCGTGCGGGACACCGCTGGTGATCACGATGACCGCGGCCACCTCGTCCCGGAGCATGACCGGGAAGGCGATCACCGGCCGATCCGGTCGGGTCTGCTCGTCCCACACCTGCTGCCGGTCGCGGAAGGATCGCACCGCAAGCCCGCGCTCGTAGGCGACCAGGTCGGGCTCGAGCGCGTCGGCGTCGCGCTCCTCGCGGTTCAGGTGGAGCTGCGTCAGGCCGTCGGCGGCGTTCGGGTCGGGGAGGTAACCGCGCCCCCGGATCCAGTCGTCATGGTGCAGCAGCAGCGGCTGGGCGACGCCGAGCAGGTCGATCATCGTCTCGGACTCGTTGGCAGCGCTCGCCATCACCTGCATCAGGGTGTTCTGCGCGACCAGGTCCTGGAGCACGAGCTCGGACTCCTTGGCGTCGGTGATGTCCTGGTGAGTGCCTCTCGCGCGGACCGGCGACCCTGTGGCGTCCCGGACGATCTCACCGCGGCCGCGCATCCAGGTGATGACACCCCCTTCGCGGACGACGCGGACGGTGAAGTCGAACTCGTCGGCCCCGTTCAGTGCGGCGGCGACCGCCTCGTCCACGATGTGCCGGTCGTCGGGGTGCACGGTGGACAGGAAGGTGGGATACGTGCCGTCGTAGGTCTCCAGCGGCACCTCGTCCAGCGTCCGCAGCTCGTCGGAGGCGGTGATGACGTCGTTGACGATGTCCCACTCGTAGCTGCCCATCTTGGCGATGCGCTGCGCCTCGGCGAGCAGCTCCCCGCTTCGACTCAGCTCGTCGAACAGCCGGCGGCGCTCGGTGTAGTCGGTGACCCGGTGGAGATAGCCCTGGACGTTGCCCTGATCGTCGTAGAGCGCGCTCTCACGGACCAGGACCCACAGCTGCCCGCCGTCCTTGCGGATCCACAGGCATTCGACATCCTGTGCGTGCACCTGCCCGCGGGCGAGGTCCCTCAGGTGCTCGGCGAACTGAGCCCTGCCGTGCACATCGAGGGCGTCGAAGACGGTGAGGTCCTCGAGCTCTTCGGGGGAACGGCCCAGGAGCTCGGCGACGCGAGGGTTGGCGTAGAGCGTCCGCCCCTGGGCGTCGATCACCCAGATGCCGTCGGGGGACTCCTCCACGATGTCGCGGTACAGAGTGCCTAGGTTCATGGAGCCCTCACGGGCTCAGGCTACGTCCGATTCGGGCGTTTCTGGATGGTTTGCGTCCAAACGCCGGCGAAGTTCAGCGAGGGTCGAGCTCGGTCCTCGTGACGTCGAGGCTGTGCCACTCGAGGATCGCGTCCTCCAGGCAACCGACGAGCCGGTCCTGGGCGTCCTCGTCGAGCAACGGCGAGACGCGGAGGTACGTCGACCCTCCCGGGCCGCCTGGAGCGACCCCGAGGTAGGTGACTCCCGTGCCTGAGTTGAGGCTGCAGTAGCGGCCCACCGCCTCGACGACCTCGACGTCGTTCGTCGCGGCCTCACCCCGGCTGCTCACCTCGACGGTCAAGGTGGTCACGCCCGGCCCTATCGGCTTCGACCAGTAGTGACTCACCACGTAGAGCCCGCCGACCGCCACCGCGGTGATGACGACCCCGATCACCGGAAAGCCCACGAGCAGGGAGCGAGGACGTGAGGCGAGGATCTCGCGAGCGCCCGGCAGCGGCTGGGTCCCCGAGCCACGGCCTCTCCCCCGATAGCGCTTGAAGGCGACCCTCTCGACGACACCGGCAACGGCTGAGATGACGAGTCCCGCCGCCAGGAAGACGGGGATGAAGACGCTCTGATCGGGAGCTTCGTACGCGACGAGCGCCGCCAGCCCCACGACCTGAGGCCCGGCCGGATGCCGCAGCCAGGGAAAGTCGGGTCGCGGCTCGATCTCGGATGCCACGGTGTCCGCATTGTTCTCGGAGGACAGCGACGCTCCGTGCTCGGCGATGAGGAGCAGCTCGTCGAGCCGCCGCTCGATCCGCTGGATCCTGCTCAGGAACAGGAAGGTGGCTGCCACGACGAGAGCGGCGGTGAAGCCCGTTCCTGCGATGCCGGCGCGTCCCCACTCCCACAAGAACAGGTAGTAGACGAAGTGGCCTCCGGCCACGATCACGACCGCCGCGAGCGCGAGCCACATGACCACCTTCGCCACCAGACGGGTCACGATCCCTCCTCCCGTCCCACGGCACGCACCTCTCCTGTCGCCCCGTCCACGAGCACGCGCTCACCGGGCGCGAACCGGTTCAGTGCGTCATGGACCGCGACGACGGTGGGGACGCCGTTCTCGCGGGCGAGGATCGCCAGATGAGACAGGCTCGCCCCGGTCTCCGCCACGAGGCCCGCAAGGCCTGGCAGCCAGCCGGCCAGCCCCGGCTCGAGGGTGCGCACGACGAGCACGTCACCCGCCGACGGGGGTCGACGTACCGAGCCGTGGCAGACCAGACCGACCCCCCGCCCTCCACCGGCAGGGGTGCCGAAGCCCGGGCTGACCCGAGTCCGCCGCGCAGGCACGACCTGCAGGTCGTCGGTGAGGCGGAACTCCGCAGGCAGCGGCGGAGCGAAGGCCACCCGGACCTCGGTGGCCCGACGCTCCGCGATCATCGGCGGCGGAACGCCGGAGTCCATCAGCGCCGTGAGCTCGTCGAGGCGGAGCAGGCCCACGTCGGTGTGGTGCTCGAGCAGTCCGCGGGAGGCAAGCCGCCTACCGAGCTCGTTGGCGACCCGGACCGTGAGCTCTTGGACCCAGCGCACGCGCAGCCGGAGCTGCTCGCGCTCGGCGAGCCGCCCGAGCGGCCTGTCGGAGGTGGCGGGGGCCACCGGTGGCAGCTCGAGCTCCTCCTCGATCGACGGCGGCACCAGCGAGAGGACCACCGGGTGTCGACGCGCCAGCTCGTCGCTCCCGAGGCGGGAGTCCTCCGAGGCCAGCGCGCGCAGCGCCAGCGCCGAAGCGGTCGTCCGGGTCGGAGGAAGAAGCGTGCCGGCGAGCGCCTCGTGGTGGTGCAGGCGCTTCAACCTGTCGACCGCGTGCCGGAGAGCCACCAGGAGCTCGGCTTCGGAGGACGACCGAGGTTCGATGCCGGTCAGCCAGCGGTCGGTCTCGGCGACGAGGTCCGCCACCCTGGTGGGCAGCTGGGCCGTCAAGGCACCCGAGCGCCAGGCCGACCCCAGCTGACGGATCGCCGGGCGGGGATCGAGCCGACCAAGAGGGCTGCGGACGCGGATGTAGCCGAAGAGCTCGAGGTCGGCGGCGACCCGGCCGTGGACGGTGGTGACGACCGGGGACCGCACCAGGTGCCGCGGGTCGACCGCGCTGGTCTCCTTCATGGCCTCGACCACCCCCTCGCGGAGCGGCCGCACCCACAGGTCGATCTCGAGCTCTCCCAGCGGGTCGGGGAAAGTCTCTGCGAGTGGCCCCGGTCCGAGCACCGGTCCCGTCGCGGGAGCGAAGTCGGCCGTCGCGGTGACCGGCCTGCTCTGGAGCAGCCAGAGCGCACCCTCTCTGGTGATCGCCCACTCGACGTCCTGGGACGCCCCGAACACCTGCTGTGTCCTGCGTGCCAGGCCGGCCAGGCCGAGAACGTCCTTCGGGCTGAGCAGGGGACGCAGACGTCTGAGCCGGGAGATCCGGTACACCGACTCGTGATCGAGCGTGAGCAGCCGACCGCGACGCGTCAGCACGTAGTGCTGCGCGGTCACCTGCCCGCTGACGAGCTGGTCGGGCCCACCGCTCACGGCCTCCACCACGATGGTCGAGCGGTCACCGGTCACCGGGTCCACACCGAACATCACGCCTGACCGGCTCGGCCTGAGGTGCCGCTGGACCAGGACGCCCATGGGGCTGGGCGGGGACCCTGCGGCGACCTCGTCGGCCGAACCCAAGACCACGCGAACAGCGGCAAGGAACTGCTCCCAGCCGCGCACGTCGATGACGCTGCGGAAGCGGCCGGCCATCGAGCTCGACGAGACGTCCTCGACGGTCGACGAGGACCGTACGACGACGGGCAGGCGTCCCCCCTCGGTGAAGTCCGCCCAGGCCGACCACAACGGCTCCGACACCGCGGGGGTCAGCGTCCGCCCGGCGGCGAGGTACGTGGCATGCGCGCGGGTGGTGAGCACGAACCCTGGGATGACCGGGAGGTCCCGGCCCAGCAGCGTTGCGAGGCTGGCGGCCTTGGACCCGGCGACGTGAGGATCCTTGGCCTCGGCGTCCCGGAGCGCGCAGACGAGCCCGACCTGGGGGGACGCCGACACAACGGCCATCGGACCGACCTCTCACCGCCTTCTGTGCCCTCAGTCTCCCGCCGTGAGAGCGGCCACCCAAAGGGCCATAGGTCACGCATCGGTCCAGTTCACCCGGCCAGGAGCGGGTCCAACGACCCATTTCCTCCGGGCCCGTCCCGGGACAGAGTTGAGGGGGGAGTGGCCATGACCGAACTCGAGAACAGCTCGCGGCGTCGCCACGTCTTCGTGCTGGGCATCCTCATCGTCCTCGCGACGGTGAGCACGAGCCTGGCCGCGTTCGCGAACCCGCCGACCGACGAGTGGTTGTACGTCCAGATCCGCGCGCTGGACCTCCCCACGGTCGTGTCCGAGCTCAGCATCGTCCGCATGGCACCGGTCATAGGCCTGGTGGGGCTGCTCGGGGTGCTCGGCTGGCGCTGCCGAGCCCTCGTCACGAGCTACGCGCTCGCCCTCGCCGGTGCGCTCACCGTGGCCTACGCGCTCATGTTCCTCGTGGCCCGTCCGCGCCCCTACGACTCCTACCTCACCGGTGACGACAGCTACCCCAGCCCGGCGATCGCGGCGCTGACAGTGATCGCCGTGATGATCCCCGTGTGCCTGCGCGTCCTCACCGGCCGCCGACTCGTCGCCGATCTCACCTCGGTCGTCCTCTGGGTGCTCGTCCTTGGGACCGGGCTGGAGGAGATCCATGCGGCCCTCCGCTGGCCCCTCGACGTGGTCGGCGCGATCCTGCTCGGCGGCGTCGCGTCGTACGCCGCCCTCGCGGCGATCGACCACCCGTCCCGGCTCCACGCGCACTGCGCCGACTGTCGCTGGCAGCGAGGGGAGGGCAGTGCCGTCGACCTCCCCACCCACCACGGCGGCGCCGCGCATCCGCTCTACCGCGCGGCGGCGGTGTGGACCGCCGCGCTGGTCGTCGTCTTCGGCTACCTCGCGTACACGCGCGGCATCCCGCGAGATCCCGAGTCGGGCGTCATGGGTACCGGCCTGGAGGTGCCCCTGAACCTCGGCCTGCTGTTGCTGATGGTCATCGGGGTGATCGTGACCATCCGACGGCACATGACCGGGGCGATCATCGTCGCGCTGGCCGCCTTGCTGCTCGGCTATGCCGCGTCGGTGCAGTACGCGCCCTGGGTGACGCTCGCGGTCGCCTCCGCTGCGTTCGTCCCCGCCCTGTTGCTGTGGGTGCAGTGGCACGCCGTGGCCACCGTGCGTGCAGCCCTGGCGATCGCCGTGACCACCGCGGGCCTGTTCGCCGGCCTGATCTACCTCGCCTCCTCGAACTACAGCGCGCAGTGGGGCCCCACCCACCCCACCTCGGCCACGCCCGCGCCTCCCGGGGACGTCGTGGACTGGATGTGGTCCGGAGCGGTCACCCCCACCAGCGTGAACGTACGCGCGCGCACCGAGGACGACGTCGAGCAGGTACGCCTCGTCGTCGGCACGGGCACCGACCTGTCGACACCGACGTACTCGCAACCACAGCGGTCCGACGAGTCCACCGGACACGTGGTCTCGCTTCGCGTTCGCGGGCTCGAGCCGGACCGCGACTACTACTACGCGCTCGAGCTGGACGGGGAGACCTACACCCAGCGGGTCGGGCACTTCCGGACGTTCCCGCGAGGGCCGTCGACGTTCACCTTCGCCTTCGCCTCCTGCGCCAGAACCGGCTCCAACGGCGTCGTGTACGACGCGATCCGCCGCCAGCGGCCGCTGTTCTTCCTCAGCGTCGGCGACTGGTTCTACGGCGACGTCGACAGCAACGACCCCGACCTCGTGCGCCGCCAGTACGAAGCCAACCTGTCATCGCCGTCGCAGGCCGCTCTGTACGCCTCGACGCCCTTCGCCTACGTCTGGGACGACCACGACTTCGGCGGGAACGACGCAGACAGCACGGCGCCGGCCAAGCCGGCCACCATGGACATCTACCGGCGGTTCGTGCCGCACTACCCGCTCCGGGACGGTCCCGAGTCACCGATCTTCCAGGCGTTCACCGTCGGCGACGTCCGCTTCGTCCTGACCGACCCACGGTCGGCTCGAGAGCCGCCCGGCGAGTCACCCCGCTCCTTGCTGGGCGACCAGCAGCGACGCTGGCTGCTTCGCGAGCTGAGGCAGGCGGACCAGTACGGGCTCGTGGTCTGGGCCAACGGAGCACCCTGGGTAGGCCGACCCGACCCGACCTCCGACCGGTGGACCGCGTTCGCGCAGGAGCGCCGCCTGATCGCCGACACCATCGCGGAGAACGGCGTCGACAACCTGTTGATGGTCAGCGGAGACGCCCACATGCTGGCGTACGACGACGGGACCCACACCGACTACTCCCCCGTGGGCGACGCAGGCTTCCCGCTGTTCCATGCCGCATCGCTCGACCGGAGGGGCAGCATCAAGGGCGGACCGTACACAGGGCCGGTCATTCCGGGAGGCGGTCAGTTCGGAACGGTCGAGATCCGCGACGACGGCGCCACGGTCCGGGTGACGATGACGGCGCGCAACTGGAAGGACGAGGTGCTGTTCACGCGAACCTTCTCCGCCCGCCGCGACTGAGGTGGTGCCCTAGCGTGCTCCGACGAGGTCCAGCCACGACCCCAGCCCGGCAGGGTCGGCATCGTCGCAGCGGAACCCGACGAACCCGTCCGGCCGCACAGCGACGAGCCCCCGTCCGGGACGGTCGAGGCGGTGCAGCGACACGTGTGCGCCAAGCGGGTCGAGGTCGAGCGGTGGGGCGTCCCGCTCCAGGATGACGTGCACCCCCGCAGTGGCGGTCAGCTCGTGCAACCGGGTCCGAACCCCGTCGTAGGCCACCTCCTGGTCGGGCAACCGGTCGCCGGGACGCGGCCACGAGCTGTGCCCGGAGGTGTCGTCCACGGAGAGCAGACTGCGCCGGTAGCGCACCCAGCGCTGGGAGAGCATCCGGACGACCTCGGCCATGAGGCGACGCTGCCTCAGAACCAGGGGCAGGGCGGGAGACACCAGCGGCACCAGACTCCCGCGCAGAAACGCCGGCAGGGGGTTCGTCGACGCCTCCGCGAAGAAGACGAGGTGGGTCAGCGCCAGCACCTGGCGGGCGACGGGCCGACGCTCCTGCTCGTAGGAGTCGAGCAGGGCGGGATGCTCCACGCCGTCCGCGGCGAAGGCGAGCTTCCAGCCCAGGTTCACCGCGTCCAGGATCCCGGTGTTCATCCCCTGCGCGGCGGCCGGCGAGTGCGCATGGGCAGCGTCGCCGGCGAGGAAGAGGCGGCCCCGACGGAACGACTCCGCCAGGCGATGCTGCAGCCGCACCTCGGCGGACCAGCGCAGGTCCGTGACCTTGGCGTCCAGCCCGGAGACGTCGAGAAGCTCCTGCACTTCGGACGCCGGGACCTGGCGGCCGGGCTGACCGTACGCCGCCCCCGTGTCGCGGGTCGGCCGGGTCCCGAGCACCCGCCAGGAAGCTCCCTCGCCGAGGGCGAACACGAACACGAGCCCCGTCCGCCCCGCGACCACGTGGAGGATGCCCGGCGCGAGGTCGCTCTCGAGCTCCAGGTCGGCGAGGATCACCTCCTCGCGGTAGGGGCCGCCGTTCCAACCGATGCGCGCGAGCCGTCGCACTGTGCTCGCAGGCCCGTCGCATCCGGCGACGAACCGCGGCGTGGTCTCCTCGAGGCCGTCATCGGACCGCAGGATGGCTCGGGCCTGTTCGGCTCCTCCCTGGGACGCGGCCACGAGCTCGGTGCCTCTCTCGACGGTGACCCCGCGCCGCTCCAGGGCGCGCGCCAGGACCTCCTCGACGTCCATCTGTCGCAGCAACGTCAGGTGCGGGAACGCAGTTTCCGGCATGTCCAGCTCGGCCAGCTCGGCGCTCACGCGGCGCCGCCCGAGGTGCAGCTCGGCCCGCGGCGAGACATCACCCCGGGCGAGGAGGTCGTCGGTGACGCCCAGCGGACGCAGGCTCTCCATCGTGCGGGGGTGCATGATCATCGCGCGCGACGGCCGGAAGGGGTCCCGGCGCCGCTCGACCATCCGCACCGCCGCTCCGTGGTCGTGGGCCTGCAACGCCATGGTCAGCCCGGTCGGACCAGCGCCGACGACGAGCACGTCCGGGCGCGAGGTCACAGCGCCGCCACGACCCGGCTCCAGGCCTCACCTTCCGGGAGTCCCTGGCCGTCGATCCGCCCGGGTTCGGTCAGGACGTCGTCCCGACGTACCCCCGGGAAGACCCGGAAGTGGATGGAACCCCTCGTGCTCACCAGAGCGAGGACCCGCCACAGCGCCCGGGCGTACTGCTCGGCCTCCTGCGGACCGTCCCACTCGTACAGACCCCTGTAGATGCCGTTGCCGTCGTGGGCGAGCCAGAGCTTCGAGACGAAGCCGGGGAAGCCGACGAACAGGGGCGTGTTGAGCAGGCTCACACTCTCGAACCAGGCGTGCCCGCGGCCGCGCACTCCTCTCAGGCGGAAGGCCACGACCAGGACGCACGGGTCCTCGGGAGGCCGGGCGACTCTCGTCTCGCGGTATACACGCCCCGAGCTGCCGTCGCCGAACCGGATCATCCGCCCGACGTACTCGCGTGGCCGGCGGATCTCTCGACGCGAGAGCATCGTGGCGCTGGTCAAGACGCACCGCGCCATCGCTGGCCACGCCTGCCGGTGCGGCAACGGACCCCGATCGGTCATGGTCCCTCCTCCCTGCGCCTGTCCCTCCAGCATGTGCGTGAAGGGACTGCCTTCGTAGTGACGAAGGTCCCCAGGGGCGAGGCGATCAGGTCGCGATCGAGGCGGAGTGGTCGGGGACGTAGCGCGCCTGCTCCCGCGGAGGTCGCTCGTAGCCCTTCGGCTTGGGTCGGGACGGAAGCTCCAGCACCGGCTTCTGTACGTCGACGTACGGCAGAGTCGAGAGGAGGTGGGCCATCATGTTCAGGCGCGCCCGCTTCTTCACGTCGCTCTCCACGACGTACCACGGTGCTTCGGGGATGTCGGTGTGCACCATCATCTCGTCCTTGGCGCGCGAGTAGTCCTCCCAGCGGGTGATCGACTCGAGGTCCATCGGCGAGAGCTTCCAGTGCCTCATCGGGTCCTCGAGGCGGGACTTGAATCGCCGCTGCTGCTCCTGGTCGCTCACCGAGAACCAGTACTTGCGCAGCAGGATCCCGTCCTCGACGAGCAGTCGCTCGAAGATCGGGCACTGGTGGAGGAAGCGGCGGTACTCCTGCGGCGTGCAGAAGTTCATGACCTTCTCGACGCCCGCGCGGTTGTACCAGGACCTGTCGAAGAGGACGATCTCGCCGGCGCTCGGCAGATGCGCGATGTAGCGCTGGAAGTACCACTGCGACTTCTCGCGGTCGGTCGGTGCCGGCAGCGCGACGATGCGCGCGACCCTGGGGCTCAGGTACTGGCTGACGCGCTTGATGGTGCCGCCCTTGCCTGCGGCGTCCCTGCCCTCGAAGATCACGACGACGCGCTGACGCTCGACCTTCACCCACTCCTGGACCTTGACGAGCTCCTCCTGCAGCCGGAGCAGCTCGGCCTCGTAGACGCTCTTCGGCAGCTTCTGACCTGCCCGGGAGTCGTGCCCGTGATGGTGCTTTGCCATGGTGAAGCCTAACCACGGCAATTGCGTGGCGGGCCGGTCTTCGACCTGTCATCTTGTCGGTCATGACGTCCATCGACATCCAGCCGCTCACCGAGGCAGACCTTCCCGCAGCCGGTCGTCTGCTGGCCGAGCGGCACCGGCAGCACCGGGCGGCCCACCCGTTCCTACCGGAACGCTACGAGGACCCCGCAGCGGCCGAGGTCGAGGTCGTCACCGCTTGGAAGAACGACAGTGCCTCAGGGGCCGTCGCCCGACGCGGTGACGAGGTGGTCGGCTTCCTCCTCGGTTCTACGAAGGCGAGCTCCACGTGGGGGCCGAACATGTGGGTCGAGGCGGCGGGCCAGGCGGTCGACGAGCCGGAGGTCATGCGCGACCTCTACGCGTGTGCCGCCACCCGCTGGGTCGACGAGGGCCGCACCGCCCACTACGTGATCGTGCCGGCCCACGACGAGGGGCTGTTGCGAGCCTGGTTCCGGCTGGGCTTCGGCCAGCAGCACGCGCACGCCGTCCGGGCCACCCCGACGAGCAGACCCTCGGTCCCGGCCGGCCTCGTGGTGCGGCCGGCCGAGCGTGGCGACATTCCCGTGCTCGCCCGGCTCGACCTGGAGCTGCCGAAGCACCAGGGGCTCGCGGCCACGTTCTCCGCCGGCGACCCGGGCAGCCTCGAAGAGTCGCTCGAGGACTGGAACGAGGACTTCGACAACGACGACATCGGCGCGTTCGTCGCAGAGCGCGACGGGGAGGTGATCGGCTCCGCGGTCGGCGTACCCGTCGAGATGTCGAGCAGCCACGCCGGCCTCGCCCGACCGGAGAACGCCTCGATCCTTTCCTTCGCCGCGGTCTTCCCCTCTGCCCGTGGACTCGGCGCCGGCCGCGCGCTCGGCGAGGCGGTGCTCGGCTGGAGCGCCGACCAGGGCTACCGGTGCGTCGTCACCGACTGGCGTACGACGAACCTCCTCTCGTCGCGGGCCTGGCCGGCTCTCGGGTTCGAGGAGACCTTCCTCCGGCTGCACCGGCTGATCCGCTACTGACCGATCTCGGCCGCATTCCCAGCATGTGAGAACGAAGGGCGGAACGGTCGGGACGGGCTGATCGCCGCCCCCAACCCCTCCCGCAGACGATGCCGCCGAGGAGGGCAACGCCGCGTCGAGTGCGACAAACCCTTCTTGAGCCTGCTGGCACTGGGGACGCGCTTGCTACGCGGCAGAGGGAGAGCCACACGACCGGCGTGGGCAGCCGAAAGGAGAGCGACAGCCCGGGTGCCTGAACCGAGGCCTGGCCGGGCCG
>DATICF010000037.1:0-19210 GCA_035456965.1 Nocardioidaceae bacterium | reverse complement strand
GGTTCTTCTCCCAGGCAGTGATCGTGATCGTGTCCCAGAAGCCCACCGGACCGATGCCCGTCCAGGCGCGGAAGCGGCCACCCACGCCGTCTGCGGCGTCGACGCGCTCGACGCGGGTCAGCGGGATCCACTCCCCCTGCCGCGGCCAGTCGGTGATGTACTCCCAGACCAGGTCGGCCGAGGCGCCCACCTCGGCCTCGGCACGGACGAGCGCGCTCATCAGCTCTCCCTCTCCCGTGCCTGGCGCGTCTCGTCGGAGCTCTGCGACTGGCCGGCCTCCTGCGGCGGAGCGGCTTGGTGGGTGTTCGAGCTCTCGCGTGCCGCCGAAGTCCCCGGACTCTCCTGGACCGGCGGGGCCGGGGGCTCTGGTGTCTCGCGTCCGGCCGCGTCGAGCTCACCGGCGAGGCGCGCGAGCAGCGAGTCGACCTCGGACATGCGGTAGCCCCGGAACGCGGTCGTGAAGCGGACCTTCCTGAGGTCCTCGCCGAGGAGTGGCCCCTCGGCCTGCACGCGGGAGTCCGGGCGGTCGTCGTACACCTCGGCCATCGACCCGCCGAAGCCGGCGGCGACGACGGCGACCGCTCCCATCAGGAGAACGATCAGCACTGCGAAGAACCAGGTCATCGCTCGCCTCAGCCCAGCTCGGCGGTGTTCTGGAAGTCATCGTCCTCGGGGGCCGTGAGGTGATGCCTGAGCCGAGCCTCCTGGAAGATGCGGACGACCTCGGAGACGTCGTCGGTGACGTGGAACATGTCGAGGTCGGCCTCGGAGACCTTGCCGTCGGCGAAGACCGTGTCACGGAGCCAGTCGACCAGACCCGACCAGTAGTCCGCGCCCATGAGGATGATCGGGAACGACGTCACCTTCTGGGTCTGCACCAGGGTGAGAGCCTCGAACAGCTCGTCGAAGGTCCCGAAGCCACCGGGCAGGACCACGAAGCCCTGGGCGTACTTCACGAACATCGTCTTGCGGGCGAAGAAGTAGCGGAAGTTGATGCCGAGGTCGACGAAGTCGTTCAGTCCAGCCTCGAAGGGAAGCTCGATGCCGAGGCCGACCGAGACACCACCGCTCTCGCAGGCACCCTTGTTGGCGGCCTCCATGATGCCCGGACCGCCGCCGGTCACCACGGCGAAACCGGCGTGGGTCAAGGCTCGGCCGACCTCCTCGGCCAGGGCGTACATCGGGTCCTCTCGACTGGTGCGCGCCGACCCGAAGACCGAGATCGCAGGTCCCAGCTCCGCGAGCGAACCGAACCCCTCGACGAACTCCGACTGGATGCGAAGCACGCGCCAAGGGTCGGTGTGCACCCAGTCGCTGGGGCCGCGCGAGTCGAGGAGGCGCTGGTCGGTCGTGCTGCGCTGGAAGGCCCGCCGGCGCATGGACTCGCGACCACGCTGCTTCGTCGGGCCTGGCGGGATCTCCTCGGAGAACTCGGCTTCGCTCATGCCGCCGAGGTTATCCGGCATCGCCTACGAATCCTTTATCAAGCCGAGGACTCGCCCGCGACGGGCTCGAGCCACCTGCGCAACTGCTGCTCCACCCGATGCAGGTGCTCGACAGACACGAACTCCTCCTGCTTGTGCGCCAGGTGCGGGTCGCCGGGACCGAAGTTCACCGCAGGGATGCCGAGGCTGCTGAAACGCGCGACGTCGGTCCAGCCGAACTTCGGGTTGACCTCCCCGCCCACCGCTTCGATGAACGCCGCCGCGGCCGGCACGCCGAGCCCGGGCAGTGCTGAGGCTGCCGAGTCGCTGACCTCGATCTCGAAACCGTCGAAGACCTCACGCATGTGAGCGAGCGCCTGCTCCTCGGTGCGGTCCGGAGCGAACCGGTAGTTGACCGAGACCGTGCACCTGTCCGGCAGCACGTTGCCCGCGACGCCGCCGTTGATGAAGACGGCGTTGAGACCCTCGTGGTACTCCAGGCCGTCGATGACCGGGCGGCGGGGCTCGTAGGCGGCCAGCCGGGCGAGGACCTCCGCCGCGCCGTGGATGGCGTTGACGCCCCTCCACGAACGGGCGGAGTGGGCACGCTCCCCCCGGGTGATCACGTCGACCCGCATCGTGCCCTGGCAGCCCGCCTCGACCTTCGCGTCGGAGGGCTCCATGAGGATGGCGAAGTCGGACCGGAGCAGCTCTGGGTGGCTCTCCGCGAGCAGCTTGAGCCCGTTGCGCTCCTCCTCGACCTCCTCGCAGTCGTAGAACAAGAAGGTGATGTCGCGGTTGGTCGTCGGCATCGTCGCCGCGATCCGCAGCGCCACCGCGACCCCGCCCTTCATGTCGCACGTGCCGAGCCCGTGAAGGCTCCCGTCGTCGCGCCTGGCGGGGAGGTTGTCGTGGACGGGGACGGTGTCGAGGTGGCCGGCGATGACGACCCGCTCGGAGTGCCCGCGATCGGTGCGAGCGACCACGGTGTTGCCGAACCGGCTCACCTCGAGGTGGGCCAGGGCACGCAGCTCGGACTCGACGGCGTCGGCGATGGCGTCCTCGTTGCCGCTCACCGACTCGATGTTCACGAGCTGCTCGGTGAGCGTGACGACGTCGGCGTTGATGTCCAGCAGGGTCATGCAGCCATCCTGTCAGGGGGTCTCGACGGTCTCGGTGTCGCAGCGGCCGGGGTCGTCACCGGCGATGGCTCCCGCATGCCGGGACACGGGGATCCGGCCCGATGTCTCTTGTCGCGCTTCGATACCTTGGCACACGTGACCGACAGCAAGCAGCAGCAGACACAAGCGTCCGGCGAGACCTCCCCCGAGGCAACCCCCACGAGCGCCTGGGGCTTCGGCCTGGCCACCTTCGCCGGGGTAGACGGCGAGGGCGGCGTGCTCGACACGTGGTACCCCTCCCCCGAGCTCGGTCAGGCGCCCGAGCACGTCGAGGCCCCCGAGGAGCTCGCCGCGCTGGAGGGACCCGACGAGGTCCGCGGCGTGCGCCGGGTCGTCGTACACACCGTCGTGAAGGACCTGCAGTCCGCACCCGCCGACGCCCACGACGCCTGGCTGCGTCTGCACCTGCTGAGCAGCCGTCTGGTCGCACCCCGGACGATCTCGATGGACGGCATCTTCGGGCAGCTCACCAACGTCGTCTGGACGAGTGAAGGTCCCTGCGCGGTCGAGGGCTTCGAGATGACCCGCCTGCGGATGAAGGCCGCGGGCCGGCAGGTGAGCGTGTACGGCATCGACAAGTTCCCGCGGATGACCGACTACGTGGTGCCTGCCGGTGTCCGCGTCGCCGATGCCGACCGGGTCCGCCTCGGGGCGCACCTCGCTTCCGGCACGACCGTCATGCACGAGGGCTTCGTGAACTTCAACGCCGGCACGCTCGGCTCCTCGATGGTCGAAGGCCGCATCAGCGCCGGGGTCGTCGTCGGTGACGGGTCCGACGTAGGCGGCGGCGCCTCCATCATGGGCACCCTCTCCGGTGGCGGCAAGGAGGTCATCTCCCTCGGTCAGCGCTGCCTCGTGGGCGCCAACGCAGGCATCGGCATCTCGCTGGGGGACGACTGCGTCGTCGAGGCAGGCTGCTACGTCACTGCCGGCACGAAGGTCACCGTGCGCGACATCGACAACAAGCCGAAGGTCATCAAGGCCGCCGAGCTCTCCGGCGTCGACAACATCCTGTTCCGGCGCAACTCGGTCTCCGGAGCGATGGAGGCCGTTCCGCGGCAGGGGGAAGGCATCGAGCTGAACGCTGCGCTCCATGCCAACGACTGACCCGGACGAGCGCCGACGCCGCCGCCCCCGACGAACGGAGGCCGGCGGGGCAGCACGCGTGCTCCTCGTCGGCCTGGCCGTGCTCGGCGTGGTCATCGTCGCCGGGATCATGGTGCTGCGCGGGGTAGGGCCGTTCCCCGACCCCGAGGGCTGCAGCGTCGAGGTCGGCGACGTGGTCGCCCATCTGAGCACCGAGCAGGCCGAGAACGCCACCACGATCGCGGCCATCGGCGTGCGACGCGACCTGCCCGCCCGTGCTGTGTCGATCGCCTTGGCCACGGCGTACCAGGAGAGCAAGATCGTCAACCTCGACCACGGCGACCGGGACTCGCTGGGCCTGTTCCAGCAGAGGCCGTCGATGGGCTGGGGGACGCAGGAGCAGCTCCAGGACCCGTACTACGCGACCAACGCGTTCTTCGACGCGCTCGAGAAGGTCGAGGGCTACGACAGCATGCGCATCACGGAGGCCGCGCAGGCAGTGCAGCGCTCCGGCTTCCCCGAGGCGTACGAGGACCACGCAGCGGACGCTCGGGCACTTGCCTCCGCTTTGACGGGCTACTCCCCAGACGGCCGCTTCAGCTGCGTGGTCGACCCAGCCGACGACCTCGAGAAGCAGAGGACCAAGAAGAACGGCCTGACCCCCCGGGCCGATGCCGTGCGCAAGGACGTGAAGCGGGCCTTCGGCGACCTGGCTCTGGGAGGTTTCGCACCCGGCGGAGTCACCGACGGTCACCAGGAGGGCTCGGCCCACTACGACGGGCGGGCCATCGACATCTTCGTGCGGCCGATCAACGAGGCGAACAACCGGGAGGGGTGGGCCATCGCGCAGTACCTCGTCGCCCACGCCAACCGCCTCGACGTCAAGCACGTCATCTTCGACGGCAAGATCTGGTCCGCAGGCATCCGCTCGAGCCAGGGGTGGCGCGACTACGACCCTGGCGACCGCCCGGGTGACCGAGCTGTCCTGGAGCACAGGGACCACGTCCACGTCGACGTCCACCAGGGCGACTGAGGAAGCCCCCGCCTGACTCGGATGGGCGATATGTCCGACTTGAGTGACTAGTCCGAACTCTGACCGTTCGTATGACCCGGGGTGGTACGACCGGGTCATTGTTCGCGCCGGTTGTGTACGGAAAACTGCTAGTACTGGACGCCGTACCCCCGGGCCGGTGCAATGGGGTGGGAGATTTTGCGGGGGGAGAGGGCCAGGACATGAGCAGCAACTCGATGATCTACACCATCGGAACGGCGCTCAACCGTGCCCGCGACAACTCCGTGCCGGTCGAGATCCTCGTCGAGGGGATGTGGATCAAGGGCAGCGTCCTCGCCGTGGACGGCTTCGGCGTGGTGCTCAACACGGACGAGAACGAGCACTCGGTGATCCGGATCGAGAGCGTCTCGGCGGTCAAGATCTGCTCCGCCGCCCCCCACCGGCAGGCGATCCCCGATCGGGTGCACGCGATGCCGGGTCCGCGGCCCTCCTACGACTGAGCCTGCAGGCGGCGTACCGCCGCGTCCACCCGCTCGTCGGTCGCCGTGAAAGCGACACGCACGTGCTCGGCTCCCGCGGGACCGTAGAACTCCCCCGGGGCAACCAGGATCCCGAGTTCGGCGAGCGAGGCCACCGTCTTCCAGCAGGGCTCGCCGCGTGTGGCCCAGAGGTAGAGGGAACCTTGGGAGTCGTCGATGCCGAAGCCTGCCGTCTCGAGGGCGCCCTTGAGCTTGGCACGACGGGCTGCGTAGCGGGCGTGCTGCTCGGCCACGTGGCCGTCGTCGTCGAGGGCGGCCTTCATCGCCACCTGTTGCGGGCCGGGCATCTGGAGTCCGAGGTTCTTGCGGACCGCCAACAGCTCCCTGATCACCTCCGGGTCCCCTGCGGCGAAAGCACAGCGGTAGCCCGCAAGGTTGGAGCGCTTGGACAGCGAGTGCACCGTGACGATGCCGGTGTGGTCGCCGTCGCACACGTCAGGGTGAAGGACGCTGACCGGGCCGCGGCCGTCGGCCGTGGGCTCCCACCAGCACTCGATGTAGCACTCGTCGGAGACGAGGAGCACGCCACGCTCTCGCGCCCAGGCGACGACCTTGCGCAGGTGGTCGACCGGGAGCACCTTGCCGGTCGGGTTGGACGGCGAGTTGATCCACAGCAGGGAGACCCGCTCGGGGCCGAGCGAGGTCAGCGAGTCCGCCGCGACCGCCCGCGCGCCGGCGAGACGGGCTCCCACTTCGTAGGTGGGGTAGGCCAGCTTCGGGTAGGCGATCAGGTCGCCCGCACCGAGGCCGAGGTGGCCGGGCATGGATGCGATCAGCTCCTTCGAGCCGATCACCGGCAGCACCGAGTCGAGACCGAGGCCTGTGACGCCGTGGCGGCGCTCGAGCCAGTCGATGCACGCCTGACGGGTGTCGCGGCGTCCGATCGTCATCGGGTAGCCCGGCGAGTCAGCGGCCTCGCGCAGCGCCTGCTGGACGACCTCGGGCGTGGGGTCGACCGGCGTACCCACGGAGAGGTCGACGACCCCGTCCGGATGGCTGCGGGCCAGCGCGGCGTACTCCGTGAGGTGGTCCCACGGGAAGTCCGGGAGGCGGCTGGAGACGGCACGTGCCGCCCACCACGGCGTGGAGGGCGGCACGATGCCTGGGTCGCTAGGGGTCACTCTTGGTTCTGCGGAGGCAGAGCCGCGATCATCGCGTGGTCCTTCTCGATCACACCGAGCTTCGCGGCGCCACCGGGCGAACCGAGGTCGTCGAAGAAGTCGACATTCGCGGTGTAGTAGTCCTTCCACTGCTCCGGGGTGTCGTCCTCGTAGAAGATCGCCTCCACGGGGCAGACCGGCTCGCAGGCACCGCAGTCCACGCACTCATCCGGGTGGATGTAGAGCATGCGCGAGCCTTCGTAGATGCAGTCGACGGGGCACTCGTCGACGCAGGCCCTGTCCTTGACGTCCACGCAGGGCTGCGCGATGACGTACGTCACCTTGGTTCCTCCTCGGATGGAAAATTGTCGGGCGTGCGGGCGTTCGCCGGTTGGGCGCGAACCCTTCCGAACACCAGGTACAGCCTAGTATCACGGTCGCATCAGTTCAGGTCCGCACCCAGTCCACCAAACGAAAGTCGCACCAGACGTCGTGAGCCCCACGAGCAGCAACCCCCCAGGCCTGGGCCCCCATGTCGTAGGTCAGCGGGTCGTCGTCAGACGTGTGCTTCGAGGCGAGACCGGCCCGACGGGCGGCCCGGCGTTCACCGACGTGCTCGGCGTGATGGAGGCCTGGTCTTCCGCGCAGGCGCTGATCCGGACCGCGGGCGGTGACCTCGTGACGATCGAGGTCGCCGACATCGTCTCCGGCAAGCCGGTCCCACCGCGTCCGCCGGTGCGGATGCGGGTGTCACCAGAGGTCGCTGAACGGCGAGCCCTCGCGTCCTGGCCGGCGATCGAGACCGAGCGACTTGGCGACTGGGTGCTCCGCGCCTCCGCGGGCTACAGCAGCCGTGCCAACTCCGTGCTTGCGGTCGACGACCCGGGCGTCCCGTTGGAGGAGGCGCTCGAGCGGGTCGAGGCGTTCTACGCCGCACACGGACTCCGTCCTTGGGCGCAGGCGGTGGTGGGCTCGGACACCCAGGTCGCCCTCGAGTCGGCCGGGTGGGTCCTCGCGCGCCCCGGAGAGGCTGACACGCTCTTCCAGCTCGTCTCGGTCTCCTCGGCCTTGCGTTCGGTACGACGGTCGCTGCCGCCTGTCGTGCCCGCAGTCCAGATCTCGTCGCGGGTCGACGCCGTCTGGCTCGCCGACGATCTCGATGCCCAGGATCATCGAGAGCCCGCCGTGGCGATCCTCGAAGGTCCCACGCAGGTCGGCTTCGTCTCGGTTCTCGCTCCGGGATCGTCCGAAGTCGTGGCGAAGGGGCGTGTCGCACGTGGAGCCGGCGCCGTCCCGGGTGATGAGGACTGGGTCGGGATCACCAACGTGTGGGTCTCCCCCGACCATCGGCGCGAGAGGCTCGGCACCGTGGTGATGGGCGCGATGCTGGAGTGGGCGGCCGAGCGAGGTGCCACGACGGCGTACCTCCAGGTCAGGGGCGACAACGCTGCGGGCCTGGCGGCCTACGACCGGCTCGGGTTCACCACACACCACGCGTACCGCTACCTGACGACCCCCTGAGCCGACGCCCGGCCCCCCGAGGCTTGGGGCGGCGCTGAGGCGGCGGGCGGCCAGGGCGCGCGAGTCCGTCAGACCCCCAACGCCACCGCGTCAGAGGCAGCCGATGGACGCCGTGGGGTCGGCCGGGCCTTCGCGGTCGAACGCGTCGAGCACCCACGCGATCGCCTGCCGGTCCGTCGGGATGGTCAGGTGCTCGGCGGGATCGGCCGCACAGTAGTCCTGCAAGGTGATGTTCGTGCTTCGCTCGCCGGTGAGGAACCCCGAGGTGTAGGGCACGACCACTTCGTCGTACCTCGTGACGACCTGCGTGTAGTCGACGTCGCCGGGTGTCTCGTCGCCGGCGTTCAGGTCGCGAAGGAACTCCGAGCCCGCTTGCTGCTGGTCGCACGACGCACAGCCCTGCGCGGACCCCGACCCGAACTCGCCCGAGACGGTCGTGCCGTGGTTGGAGGGGGCCAGGCCGACGAGGTCCTCGACGAGGCCGTCGCCCCCGAGGTACTTGATGTAGTAGCGCGGCATCATCCCGCCCTGGGAGTGCCCGACCAGGGACACACGCGACGCCCCGGTCTCGGCGAGGACGCGGTCCACGAACTCCTTCAGCTCGGCTGCGGACTCCTCCACGGGCGCCGTGGCCCGGTCGCCGTAGTCGAGCGCGAAGACGCAGTAGCCGTCCGAGGACAGGGAGAACGACAGCGCGTCGAGAAGCGAGGCGCGGTCGCCGAACGTCCCGTGCACGATGACGGCCGGGTGGGGCCGCTCCGCCGTGGGCGTGCAGGTCCAGTCGTTGGCGCCGACCGGGTCGCGGTCCAGGGTCGGGTACGCCGACCAGGGTTGCTCGTCCACGGCCTGCGCGGGCGCTGTGACGCCGAGAGAAGCAATCGCAAGGAGCAGGGCTGCAAGGGCACGCATGTGACGTGCAACGACGCCTGTGATCGGGCGTTACGGGTCAGGCGGTGTGCGCCAGCGCGAGCGCCGGAGCGGCCTCGCCAGGGGCGCGACGCTGCTGCGGCAGCGCAGCCTGCGGCGTCGCGGCGGGCTGGGCCACCAGGTGCAGTGTGACGAACCGCCCGGCCGGACGGTCGAGGGTCGCGGCCTGGAGCTCGACGTGGCCCTCCGCGGTGAGGAACGTGTGGGACTGCCAGTGGTGGAACGCGACCCCTGCCCAGGCCCGCTCGATCGCCCAGCGAGCCTCGTCCTCGGTCACGCCGGCGTTGTAGGTGCACAGTGCCATGACCAGACGGTCGACGTCGTCGGAGCTGCCCACCTCGACGACCTCGAAGAGGCCGGAGGCGAGCAGCTCCGAACGAAGACCGACCTCGACGACCCTCCGGACCTGGGAGGTCGCACGGGCTGCGTTCATCTTGAGGCCGCTGCGAAGGCCCTGGAAGGCGACGAGGTTCATGCTCAACAGCATGCTCGGTGCCGTGTCACAGGGCGGCCACCACGAGGGAACGGGAGCTCCACGAAACCGGAACAGTCGTGCGCGCCGATCCGAAGCCGACGCCGCCTTCTGCCGCCGTCCGGGGCGGTCAGCTCTCCTGCTGGTTCTTGGGCGGCTTCCCGCACACGACGGTGTCGGAGGGCGTGTAGGTCGTGTGCATCGTCTCCTTGCGCACGAGCTCGTCGCTCCCCGCACGGCGGAAGTAGCGGAACACGTCGATGTCGAAGCCGCCGTAGCCCTCGTGCGGAACGCAGTTCGGTCCCTGGATGTAGCGGGTCTCCTCCTTGGTGATGTCGTACCGGTCGGAGACGCCTGCCGTGATGTCCCAGTACTTGGTGGACCAGAGCCGGACGTTCATCGTGCCCGAGGATGACGAGGTCGAGGGGTTCACCCACGACTCGACGAGGACGCCGTAAGGGGTGTCGTTCTTGAACTTGAGGTCGAGCGCCCCCCAGACCACGGTGGCCTCGCGGCCGATCGGGTAGCGGTCGATGTAGAACGAGTGGGGCTTGTGCTCGACGTCCTCGAGCCCTGCGAAGAAGGCGGCGTTGAACAGCGTGGTCGCCACCTGGGAGACGCCACCGCCGAAGTCCTCCTTGTAGACGCCGTTGCTGATGATGTAGCCCTTGGTGAACCCGTTCTCGGCGGTCCGCTCGCCGACGGTGCCGTTGAGGCTGAACGTCTCACCCGGCTTGAGCACGGTGCCGTTCACGAGGTCGGCGGCGCGTCCGAGGTTGACGTTGCGGTAGTCCGAGTGCGGGAAGGACGTGGTGAAGGAGGAGACGACCTCCTTGATCTGCAGCTCGCGGGCGTCCTCGGTGGTGAAGTCGGGCTCGTCCACGACCGTCTCCACCTCGTGCGTGCGCTTGGCGCCGCGCTGGACCACGAGGGAGGCGAACTTGTCGGCCACCTTCTTCGGCGAGAAGGTGACGCCGTTCTTGCCCGGGATGACCTCGGGCTGCCCGTCGACGAGCCGCACCGTTGCCGGCTCGGGGCTCAGGGACCCCGACTGCATAGCGACCTCGATCGCCTTCCTGAGCTTCTTCTGGTCGACGTGCGGCACGAGGTCGCCGTCCTTGGCCTTCATCGACAGTGCCCTCGAGAAGGCCTCCGGACGCACCACGACGTCCTCGTTGTCGAGGACGAGGATGACCGGGGCCGACATGGCCGGGTTGGCGAACTCGTCCATGGCCGCTCGGACGTCCTTCTCGGAGACCTCCGGCTCGACTTCGCCCACTTCCAGCGGGACGACGCCCTCGGAGTTGTCGGCGAGGTAGGAGCCCAGGATCGCATCCGCGGCCTCGTCGCGGTCGAGCTGCTTGCCGATCTTGGGCATGCGGGCCTGCGCGCTGCCGTTGCGGAACGTGACGTTGCCCTCGACCGCGGGCGTGTCGACCTGCTTGGCGAACTTCTCGATGGCGGCGTCGAGCTTGGACTCGTCGACCGTCACGACGGCCTCGAGGTCGTCGCCACCGGCGAGGTAGTCCCACATGCGTCCGGGGTGCAGGCTGGCCCCGGCTCCGGCCTGGGTCACCGACTCCTCGTAGTCGACGGCGAGCCCCGCCTGAGCGGGTCGGATCTTCGCGCGCTTTCCGTCGGCCGCCACGACGATCGGATCCTCGGCGAGCGGCGAGAGCTCTTCCTCGAGGGTGGCCTGCGCCGCGGCGGGCGTCAGGCCCCCGATGTCGACACCGGAGACCGTCGTACCACGCGGAACCTTGTCGCCGGTGAACGCTGCTGCGGCGGCGTACAGGGCTCCGAACAGCACTACGAGACCGGCCAGCAGCAGTGTCACCACGCGCCGGTCGGTCATTTTGTCCTTGAAGGGCAGGTCAGTCACAACGGGCCATCCTAGGTCGATGACCGGGATTAACCGGAATCGGAACGGCCTGGCATAGGCCTGCCCCAACTGATGCCCGTGATGAGGACCACGAAACCGAAGATGATCAGCATCCAGCCGTGCAAGTCCGAGGAGACCGCGTAGTCGCCCTCGCTACGGCCGGAGATCGCGACGAGCAGCGGCAGCAACCAACCCGCAGCGAAGGCCGTCGCCGCGCGTGGGAGCCACTGTCGCAGGGTCCAGAGCACGACCAGGGTTGTCACCGCGGCCAGGACGAAGCCCAGGAGTGTGCGGTGCACGGCGATCACGGCGACGCCCGCGGCCAGACCTAGGGCCAGTGCCGTGAGATACGCCACAAACCTCATTCGAGGCCGGCGAACAGGTCCGTCTCGAGGCCGTCCTCGTCGACCGGGCCCTTGGCGCCCTTGGCCAGGCGGAAGTACTCGGTCCCCCACACCTCGTTGCCGATGTTGTTGGAGAGCGCGAAGAACGGGCCGTCCACCGCGATCTGGGTGGCGTGCGCCCTCATGGCTGCCATCTTGGCGTCCACGAAGTCGTTGCCGTCGACCCTGGCGTCGAGCAGGTGGTCCGGGGTGATGAACGGAGGCAGCGGCCCGTCGGGGTCCATCCCCTCGAAGGCATTGGTGTCACCGGCCTCGCGCAGGCGGCGCAGCCCGTCGCGCATGCGGCGCTCCGACATCGCGCCCCAGTAGAGCTTCGCGATCTCCCACGGCTCGCCCAGCTCCGGCCGAAAGGAGCGCGAGGCGGCCAGCGAGGCGCCGTAGGTTGCGACGCGGTGTGCCTGGATGTGGTCGGGGTGGCCGTAGCCGCCGAACTCGTCGTAGGTCACGAGCACCTGCGGACGCACCTCGCGGATGATCTCGACGAGGTAGGCCGTGGCCTCGAGGAGGTCTGCGCGCCAGAACGTCCCCTCCTTGACCTCCTCGCCGGCGATCGCGTGCCCCTCCTCGTGCCACACCATGCCCGAGTCGCGGAACCTTCCGGGACCGCCGAGGAAGCGGTGGTCGGTGACGCCGAGCTCCTTCATGGCGTTGGCGAGCTCGGTGATGCGGTGCTGCCCGAGGGTGTCGTCACGATGGGCGGCAATGTGCTCGAGCTCGGGGACGAGGACCTCGCCCTCCTCCCCGAGGGTGCAGGTGACGAGGGTGACCTGGGTGCCCCGGGCGACGTACTTGGCCATCGTGGCGCCCTGGTTGATGCTCTCGTCGTCGGGGTGGGCGTGCACCAGCAACATCCGCTGTTCCATGCGGTTCAGCCTAGTCACGCGGGTCCGGGCCGGCCGCTCCGGACCCTGCCCCGGGCTCCTCGCTGCTCGAGAAGTGTCCCTTGATCCGGCGCGGGGCGTCGGGCAGCGGCGGAGGCGGGGGTACGTCGACGGGGGCGGTCTCGCCCATCGCCGAGTCGTGGTCCACCCAGCCGTCGCACTGCTCGACCAGGACGTCGAGGACGAACTCGGGGGCGTCGGTGACGACTGCCCAGGGGTGGTCCTCGTCGTCGTCCTCACCGGCCAGTCGCTCGCGGGCAACCTGCGCCTCGAACCCGTCATGGGTCAGGCGGGCGGCGACTGCCCTGGCGTCGTCCTCGTCGTAGAACACCGCGCGAAGGCTCACGACAGCTCCTTCTCGATCTGGGGTATTCGCTCCAGCAGCCCGGCAAGCCGCGCCTCGGTGCGCGCGGGCTCGCCCACACCGAGCAGAGCCCGCATCCCCGGGTCTCCCTGGGCCACGCCGGCTCGGATGACGTCGGAGGAGGCACGCACCCGGTCAGGCACGGCGTCCAGGATCTCGCGGGCATCGAGGCCGCCGTAGGCCCGGGCGAGGAGCTCCAGCCGGCGGGCGGCCTCGCCCGCCCCGATGTCCCGGAAGAGCGGCACGCTGGTCCAGGCCAGGTGGGCCAGCTCCATGACCCGGGTCGAGGGCGCAGCGAGGTCCCAGTCGAAGACGCCGGCGACGCGGTCACCGGCGAAGCAGACGTTGTAGGCGGCCAGGTCGTTGTGCGCGACGACCTCCGCGTCGAGGAGGGCCGGGAAGCGCCACGGGCCAGGGTGCTCGAAGGCCTCGGTGGCGTCGTGGAGTGTCCGTGCCCAAGACGCCAACGACGCGAGCCGGGCGTCGCTGACGGTCTCGACATCCACGTCGACGAGCTCTCCCGGCAGGTAGGTCAGCACCTCGCGGCCCCGGGCGTCGACGCCCAGGACCCGCGGGACCGCGGGAACTCCGCGCGCGGCCAGGTGGCCGAGCAGCGCGTGGACCGCCGGGGTCCACGGCCCCGTGGCGCGACGGACCGTGTGGCCGACGCGGGCCACCTCCGCGAGGTTCCCCCCGTCGAGCCGCGAGCCGTCCAGCAGGATCTCCCGCAGCTCCCCGAGGAACGGCAGGTCGGGTGCCAGCCACTGCGCCCCGTCGATCTCCTCGGGGCCGAGCCACCGGACCACGTCGTGCTCGCCCTCGCACGGGACGGGCTCGCCGTCGACCAGGGAGGCGAGGGCGACCCGCAACGAGTAGCCCTCGCGGATGGGGGCCTCGCCCGCCAGGTGGCCGGTGACCTCGATGCGGCACCCGAGCTCCTCGGCGATCTCGCGCACGACGGCCCGGTCCGGGTGCTCGCCCGGCTCGACCTTCCCACCCGGGAACTCCCAACCGCCCGCGACGCTCGCCGGAGACGCCCGCCGGGCAGCGAGCACCCGCCCCTCGTGGACGATCGCCGCGCCCATCACGAGCACCACAGCGACCTCCTTCGGGTAGTTTCACCAGGATCCGCGAGGCAAGTCACGCGGGAACCCGGGAGCGATCGGAGGTCAGCGTAGTTGAGACCTGGCGTGCGCCTTCGACGCAGCAGTGAGCGGGGCGACGAGGTCGAGGCCCTCGCCGCGGCACTGGCTGACGCCGGGGGCGGTCGGGTCGGGCTCTCCGAGCTGCTGAGCGACCTCGACAGGACCGCGACCGTCGCGCGCGTGCCGGCGTCGGCTGCGCACTGGGGCTTCCGCTGGGATGACGAGGACGTGCGCAGCCGGCGGTGGTGGCCTCAGGGGATCACGACATCCGCCGACCACGACGACGCGGAGGTGTACGACGAGCGCCGGGTCGTGCTCACGAGCTGGTACTCCAAGGAGCTCGACGGCGTGAACATGGGCTCGCGGATCACGGTCGTCGACCTGTCCGAGGACCGACCGCGCTACCGCCACGTGCTGCTCGTGGACGCCTTCACGCGCGACGACGGGACGGTCGACGTACGGCCGCTCAAGGTGCACGCGGGCGGGATCGTCTGGCACGGCGAGCACCTTCATGTGGCGAGCACCGCCCGCGGCTTCGCGACCTGCCGGCTCGACGACGTGATGCGCGTGGGTGAGCTGGGCGACCGCGGCCGTCTCGGGGTGGGATCGGGCAGCTTCGGCTACCGCTACCTGCTGCCGGTGCGCTTCACCTACGACGGCCTCGCGGACGAGGGCCACGAGCCGATGCGCTACTCCTTCTTCTCCTTGGACCGCACCTCGCCCGAGCCGAGGCTGGTGGCCGGTGAGTACGGTCGCGGCGGCCGCACCACCCGGTTGCTCGACTACGCGATCGACCCCTCGACCTGCCTGCTGCGGGTCTCGGAGGACGCGATCTCGCTGCCGTCGACGTTGTCGACCCAAGGTGTGTGGCGGATGCAGGGCGCCACCGTGGTGGACGGCCGGTGGTACGTCACGACGAGTGCCGGACCCTACCTACGGGGCTCGATGTACGTCGGAGGACCAGGTGCCTTCCGACGCCGTGCGTGCGTGCTGCCCGTCGGGGTCGAGGACATCGCCTACTGGCCCTCGCGCGACGAGCTCTGGTCGCTGTCGGAGTACCCCGGACGTCGCTATGTCTTCGCGATGAGCCGCTCCGGACTCGGCTAGGAGCGCGGGGCTCGGGCGAGCTGGCGGGACTGGGCGACGAGACGTCCTGCGGAGTCCCAGACCTCGGCGTCCTCCTCGAACAGGCCGCCGGCATGGTTGCGGGTCGCGTGGACCACCTTCAGCCAGCCTGGTGCCGGCACGGCCCGGACGTGGGCGGTGAGCTCGAGCGTGGGTGCCCAGCCGGGGAGTCCGAGGTCGAAGGTCACCGGCGGCAGGGCGTCGAGCGCCAGGAGCAGGGACAGCGGGTCCGGCTCGCGGCCGTCGGCCATCCTCAGCCAGCCACGGATCATCCCGCGACCACTCGGCTCCCCCACGGCCCACCCGACCGTGTCCGGGTCCAGCCGGAGGTCGAACCGCTCGAGCAGCGGAGCCTTGGCTCGGAAGTCGGCAGGCGCGAGGTCCGAGCCGATGCACTTGTCGAGGTCGGGGAGGTCCGGCTCCACGGCCGTCGTGTGGACATCCGACGGCAGCGAGGTCAGGTCGCCGTAGGTCGCGATGGCTCGCAGCCGCTCGACGGGCCGTCCGGCCGCGTGCTGCTCGAGGGAGACCGAGCCTGTCGACATGTTGCGACCTCGGCGGAGGACCTCGGTGGTGAACCGAGCCGGGCCGTGGGTCGCCGCAGAGAGGTAGTAGGCGCTGATCGAGATCGGGTCGGGATGGTCCTCGTCCACGAAGCGCCGGCCCAGCGCGTTGGCCGCGGAGGCCAGGAGCAGTCCCCCGTTGATGCCCTCGCCGACGCTCCAGGAACGGTCCAGGTGCCCGTCGTACACGCCCATGCTGAGCGGCTCGACGGCAATGGCACGGTCGAACTCCGTGTCGCTGCCCGGGAGAGGGTGCCTGAGTCCGTGCTCCGTACTGGTCACCGGTCCGAGGCTAGCCGTACGTCGGGCACGGGCTCGGCGTGGGCTGGGTGGAACGCCCGGTCCTCAGCCAGACGCGCCACGCTGCAACGGGACCTGCGAGCGCGTGGCGACGAAGTGCAAGGTGGCGTACCTGCCGACGACACTCTCGCGGGTCGCGCCCTCCAGCTCTACGAAGCCCTCATCGAGGCGAATCGCGTGTGCCTCCCAGAACGTGTAGCTGACCCTTTCGTCCCAAAGACGCTCGATGGTGAGGGCGACTTCCTCCTCGGACACGTTCTGGCGGAACTGGCACAGGGCTGCCACCAGCTGGTCGGGGTTGTCGGTGGGCTCGACCTCCACCGTGTCGAAGAGACCGCAGCTGAACAGCAGATCGCGCAGGTGGTCCGCCATGACCGCAAGCGCCCGCTCCCCCGCGGGCGAGGCATTGTTCTGCACTCCCGAGCGCAAGGTGTGGAACTGCATCAGTTGCATACCCGCGATGATGGCGCGCCCGTTCACCGGTTCGCCGGAAATCGCCGTTAGGAAAAACCTCCTCAAAGCATTGTTAAAACGGACGTATTACCACGAATTCAAAGTAAAAATTGTGCATTTCTCCCGTGGACTGTTTTCCGTCAGCCAAAGAGGGGACAGCCACACGACCCGGGGGTAATCTGCGACGAGGGGAACGGGCAACCGTTGGGGAGCAGGGGTTTGGACACGGGGGATCGAATCAAGGTGGGCGTGGTCGACGACCACGACCTGATGGTCGCTGGCGTGCGCGCACTCCTGTCGACCCAGAACTCACCGGCGCGTTTCGTCGCCGGGTCGGCCACGGTGGCGGGGCTGCTGCGCGCTCGACGTCCGCTCGACGTCGTGCTGCTCGACGTCCGCCTCAACGACGGTTCGCAGACGGAGGAGAACGTCCGCCTGCTCGACAAGCAGGGGTTCCAGGTCCTGCTCCACGCCGACCGGAGCCACCGTGAGGCCGCGCCCATCCTGTCGCGAACGCCGGCCCGGGGGCTGGTGTGGAAGAACGACCCGGCCCTGTCACTGCTGCGCGCGATCGTCGCGGTCGCCAAGGGCGAGAACTGGGTCCCGGCCGACTGCGGCCGGCCGGTCGACCTCACGCATCGAGAGACCGAGGTGCTCCGGCTCTATGCCACCGGGCTGAAGTACTCCGACGTCGCTGCTGCGCTCGACCCTCCGGTCAGCGTCGAGTCGGTCAAGACCTACCTCTCACGGATCAGGAAGCGCTACGCCGACGCAGGTCGGCCGGCCTCGACCCGCATCGAGCTGCGACGGCGCGCCCTCGAGGACGGCCTGCTACCTCCGGAGAACGGCGAGATCTGACCCGGTCGCCGGGTCACAGCTGCACGAGGCCCTCGACCTGCATCACCAGCTCGCCGGCCTCGTCGGAGGCGTCGAGGTCGACCTCGGCGAGGATCCGCCAGTCGTGGTGTCCTTCGGGATCCCCGACGATCTGCTGCACCCGCCAGGTCCGGCCCTCCTGCTCGAGCAGCAGCATGTGCGGACCCCGGGCATCCGGGCCGATGTCGATCTCGTCGTGCTCCTTGAAGTAAGCCTCGACCATTTCCCGCCAGGTCTCGGCGTCGGGGCCGCGCTCCGGGTCCAGCTCCCCCAGGTCTTCGTAGGCCCGCCGGGCAGCGAGCTCGACCCTCCTGAACATCGCGTTGCGCACGAGCGTGCGGAAGGACCGTTCGTTGGCGGTGATCGGCCGGGCCTGGGCCGGACGGGCGTGGGCCCGCACGAGGTCGGCCGCCGACTCCGGGTCGTCGGCGGGGTGGCTCAGCTGCTCCCACTCGTCGAGGAGACTCGAGTCGGTCTGGCGCACGGTCTCCCCGAGCCACTCGATCAGGTCGGTGAGGGCCTCGTCCTTCATGCTCTCCGGGACGGTCTGACGCAGCGCCTTGTAGGCGTCGCCGAGATAGCGCAGCACGATCCCCTCCGAGCGCGCGAGGCCGTAGAAGGCGACGTACTCCCCGAAGGTCATGGCGCGTTCGTACATGTCGCGCACCACGGACTTCGGCGAGAGCGCCGTCTCGCCGATCCAGGGGTGCGTGCTGCGGTACACCTCGTAGGTGTGCTCGAGCAGCTCCTGCAGCGGCTTGGGCCAGGAGATCTCCTCGAGCAGGTCCATCCGCTCGTCGTACTCGACGCCGTCGGCCTTCATCTCCGCGACCGCCTCGCCCTTGGCCTTGAACTCCTGGGCGTTGAGCACGGGGCGCGGGTCCTCGAGCGTGGCCTCGACCACCGAGACCACGTCGAGCGCGTACGTCGGCGACTCCGGGTCGAGCGTCTCCAGCGTCGCGAGCGCGTACGTCGACAGCGGCTGGTTGAGCGCGAAGTCGAACGGGAGGTCCTCGACGAGCCGCACCGTGCGACCATCCGGGCCGGGCGGGTCGACCTTCTCCACGACCCCCGCGGCGAGCAGGGTGCGGTAGAGCGCGACCGCACGCCGCACCAGGCGCACCTGGCTGCGACCGTCCTCGTGGTTGTCGCGCAGCAGCTTGCGCATCGCCTCGAACGGGTTGCCGTCCCGGCCGACGACGTTGAGCAGCATGCCGTGGGTCACGCGCATCCTGCTCTGCAGCGGCTCGGGCTCCGAGGCGACCAGCTTCTGGTAGGTGTCCTCGGTCCAGGTCACGAAGCCCTCGGGCGGCTTCTTCCGCTGCACCTTCCGCTGCTTCTTCGGGTCGTCGCCGGCCTTCTTCAGCGCCTTGTGGTTCTCGATCACGTGGTCCGGGGCCTGGACGACGACGCTTCCCGCGGTGTCGTAGCCCGCCCGGCCCGCCCGCCCGGCGATCTGATGGAACTCCCGGGCCTTGAGGACACGCTGCCGGCGGCCGTCGTACTTGGTCAGGCCGGTGAGAACCACGGTGCGGATCGGCACGTTGATGCCGACGCCGAGCGTGTCGGTGCCGCAGATGACCTTGAGCAGCCCGCG
This sequence comes from Nocardioidaceae bacterium, assembly GCA_035456965.1. Taxonomy (GTDB): domain Bacteria; phylum Actinomycetota; class Actinomycetes; order Propionibacteriales; family Nocardioidaceae; genus Nocardioides_C. The sequence goes on along the minus strand of DATICF010000037.1, from coordinate 358 downwards.
CTGGGCGAGCTGCTCGACGAGCACGCGGTACTTCGGCAGCAGCCCCGCGTGGTGCACGGCGATCGCCTGCTTGAGCCACTTGCGGATGCGGGGGCCATACGGGCTCGAGAGGCGGAAGCCCTCGATCGCCGCCGCCACCGCGTTCTTCTCCTCGCGAGAGGCGAGGTCGAGGCTGGTGAAGGCCTGGGCGCTGTCGGCGGCGTCCTTCTGCGTGAAGTGCACCACGTACACCGGCGCCTTGCCCTCGGCGACGAGCCTCTCGAGGCAAAGGGCGAGAGGCACCTCCGAGTACTCGTACTCGAGGGGAACCGGCCGCTCCTGCGCCTTCACGGTGGCGGTGGGCCGGCCGTTCCGCCCG
>DATICF010000036.1:0-12576 GCA_035456965.1 Nocardioidaceae bacterium | reverse complement strand
GTCCGGCGGTGCGGCGGTTGAAGGAGCGGGACCGGCGGATCATCGAGCTGCGGTTCTTCTACGGGTGGACCCAGGAGCAGATCGCGCAGGACATCGGGGTGACCCAGATGCAGGTCTCCCGGCTGCTGTCCCGGATCCTCTACGGGCTCAAGGAAGCGATCGGGAACGACTCCACAACCTGACGCCGCGCCGGAGAACCGCGAGCCGCTCGAGTGCCCGCTCGACGTCCGCGTCCGTCACGCAGATGCCCGCAAGGGCACGCAGGTCGTCCCGGAAGCGACGCTCGAGCGAGTGAGTCGCCTCGAGGGCTGACACGCTCTGCCCCGCGCGGGCGACCCGCCGCGTCACCGCGCCGCGTGTGACCCCGAGCAGATCCGCCGTCTCGGCCGCGCTCAGGTGGAGGTGGTAGCGGCACACCACGACCTCACGTTGCCGATGCCGCAGCCTGTGGAGGGTCCCGCCCGGCTCGCTCGGGTCGCCCGCGGCGCCTGGATCGGTGTCCGGCAGGCCCCCGTCCGCGGCGCTCATCCGAAGTAGGTCGATGGCCTGCAGCGGGTCGAGCGCGTGTTCGCGGGCGAGGCCGTGGACCCGCGAGCGGCAGCCTCTGATCACTGCCGACGCGAGGTGCCGGGGTGCGACGTCAGGGTCCTCCAAGGGGCTCCCGGCCCTGGCGAGCGAGGCAAACGCGTCGACAACGGCGTCCTCGCTCAGCGGGCGGTCGCCGAGCAGGCAGTGCGCCAGCCTCAGCAGGTCGGCGTAGTGCCTGCGGAACAGCTCGCGCATCGGCTGCTGCTCGGCGCGCTCGGCCCGCACCGCTGCCGGGTGCAGCCGCGTTCGCCAGGAGAGGGTCACATCGCCGTCGGTGGGTGGGGTGGCTGAGCCGTCACCTTGTCTTCCGAGGGCATGAGGATCCAGAGGATCGGATAGACGAGTATCTGGCTGCCGGGGATGACCATGAGCAGCAGCACGAAGAGGATTCGTGCGGGCCAGGCTCCGATCCCGAACCGTTGGCCGAGACCGGCACACACCCCCGCGATCACCCGCCCGTCGCTCGGGCGGACCAGACCCCGGTGGGCGAGGTTTCGCTGGACTTCGTTCATGCTCGTGCACTTCCCTGGATGAGGTCTCAAGGAGTCTCCCTGATACTTCCACTCTGCCCTGCTGCACAAGGGATCGACTAGGTTCGGTCCATGGTCCCGACGCACATCTTGAACGACGGACACGAGATCCCGGCCATCGGCTTCGGCACCTACCCGCTCGTCGGGCCACAGGGGGTCGACGCGGTCGTGAGCGCCATCGACGTCGGCTATCGCCTCATCGACACAGCAGTCAACTACGAGAACGAGCGTGAGGTGGGGGAGGCGATCCGCCGCTCCGGCGTACCGCGCGAAGAGCTCTTCGTGACGAGCAAGCTGCCGGGACGACACCACGCGTACGACGACACGGTCGCCAGCGTTCGAGAGTCGATTTCGCGGCTCGGCCTGGACTACCTCGACCTGCACCTCATCCACTGGCCCAACCCCAGCGTCGGGAGGTACGTCGACGCGTGGCGTGCTCTGGTGGACCTCCGGAAGCAGGGGCTCGTGCGATCGATCGGCGTCTCGAACTTCACCGAGGAGCACCTGACGCGGATCATCGACGCCACCGGCGTGACCCCGGCCGTCAACCAGATCGAGCTGCATCCTTACTTCCCTCAGGTGGCGATGAGGCGGGTCCACGACAAGCTCGGCGTCCGCACCGAGTCCTGGAGCCCGCTGGGGAAGCGTCAGGCGCCGTTCGGCGAGCCGCCGGTCGCCGAGGCGGCCCGTGCCCACGGGGTCTCGCCGGCACAGGTGATCCTGCGTTGGCAGGTCCAGCTGGGCTGCATCCCGATCCCCAAGTCATCGACCCGGGAACGTCAGGTGGCCAACCTCGACGTGTTCGGCTTCGACCTCTCCACGGAGGAGGTGGAGGCAATCTCTGCGCTCGGCCGCGAGGACGGTCGGCTCTTCGGGGGACATCCCGACCACCACGAGGAGATGTGAGCATCTCCTCGGTGCCCGCGCCCCTCGACCGGGTCGGTGTGCCCTGGTCAGGCACGTGGCCAGGCCCACCGGCGGAGCGCGAACAGTCCGGGAAGCAGCAGGACGAGGAAGAAGATCCCGCCCACGCGGTCACCGGGATCGACACCGAAGGCAAGGAGCATCGCGCCGAGCAGCAGCAGGGGAGAGGAGAGCACGGCGACTCCCCAGAACACCGACTTGCGCACAGGATGGCTCCTGGTCTGTCGCTGTAGACCTCCCAGGCCCTCGAGCACGTCGTCGAGGTCGCCGTACGTCCGAGCGGTGAGCGCCTTGCTGGTCCGCTCCTCGAACTCGCCCGAGGAGAGCCTGCCCTGGGAGAAGGCGTCCGAGAGCTGGTGCACGACGGAGTCCCGGTCGGCGTGGGAGGCGAGCAGCCCGTCTCGTTCCCGCTCTGCCGCGGATTCGGCTTTCATCGGCCACAGCGACCCGATGAACCTGGCGACCTCGTTCAGGTCGATCGTGGGCACCTGGACGCCTGCGGTCGCTGCGGGGAGTGACCTCCTGACGTGCGTGGCCGCCAGGCGCCCGTTCTCGGTCACGGTGATGAAGTCCCCGTTGGCCTCTACCAGGCCCGACTGCACGAGCCGTGACACCGCCGCACGGATGGTCTCGGCAGGCAGGCCGAGCGTCTGGGTCAGCGCGAGGGTCGAGGTCCCTCCGGGCGCCACAGCCGCGAGCACCATCAGCTCGATCGCTCCCGGGGCAGGCTGGGTCACCACGACGACAGGCTATTCGCGAAGCACGTCGGGGATGCGGGAATTGTCGCGATCAGCCCTGGCTCACCTGGAGCACATGGGACTACGGGGCAGCCACGTGGCGGTCCTCGACCTCGTACACCCGGACCACCGGATCGGCTCCGACGCTCTTGAAGAGTTGAAGGGCAGCAGGCGGCTCAGGACGTGCTCGCACGGCCTCGAGCGCCGCGCGGTCGCGCCAGACCGTCTGGACCCGCCACTGTCGGTCCGGCCCGTGGAGGAGCTCGGTGCGCACCAGGCCGTCAGGAACACCGCCGGACGTGATCTCGTGATAGCCGTTCACCAGCTCTGTCTCGCGGTCGGCGGCCACCGTCGCGCTGACCTCGGTCAGGATCTGTGCAGACATCTTCCTCACCTCTGATTCCAGCCTAGATCCCGCGAAGCCGACCCGGAACGCGCTCGGCGGCAGCCACTTACGGGCGAAGCCAGTGGCCGAGCTCCGCGTCGGTGAGCAGCTCGCGGGCCGCGGCCTCGTGCTCGTCCGGCACCAGGATCCTGACCTGGATCGCGCTGATGGAGCCCTCGATGACGCTCATGCTGCGATCGGCGACGTGGTAGGGGATGTCGGCCCCGCCGAGCAGCCCCTCGACAACGGAGATGACTCCCAGGTCGTTCGTCCGGACCAGCTCTGCCATGTGAGTACCTCTCGTGAGCGCCTTGTCGAAGGCATCGTCGCACCGACGGCCGTCACCTGGGGCGCTGTGCGGGAATGTCAAGGCCAGGCTCAGGTGCTGACGTAGTCCGCGAGGTGCTCGCCGGTGAGGGTCGAGCGGCCTGCGACGAGGTCGGCGGGTGTGCCCTCGAAGACGACCCGGCCGCCGTCGTGGCCGGCGCCGGGACCCAGGTCGATGATCCAGTCGGCGTGCGCCATGACCGCCTGGTGGTGCTCGATGACGATGACCGACTTGCCGGAGTCGACGAGCCGGTCGAGCAGGCCGAGCAGCTGCTCGACATCGGCGAGGTGCAGGCCGGTGGTCGGCTCGTCGAGGACGTAGACACCGCCCTTCTCGGCCATCCTCGTGGCCAGCTTGAGCCGCTGCCGCTCGCCCCCGGACAGCGTGGTCAGAGGCTGTCCGAGCGTGAGGTAGCCGAGCCCGACATCGGCGAGACGATCGAGGATCCTGTGGGCGGCCGGCGTACGGGCATCGCCGTCGGCGAAGAACTCCTCGGCCTCGTTCACCGACATCGCGAGCACCTCGGCGATGTCCTTGCCGCCCAGGGTGTACTCGAGCACCATCGCCTGGAAACGCTTGCCTTCGCACTCCTCGCAGGGTGACTCGACCGTCTCCATGATGCCGAGCTCGGTGTAGATCACGCCGGCGCCGTTGCAGACGGGGCACGCGCCCTCGGAGTTGGAGCTGAAGAGCGCCGGCTTCACGCCGTTGGCCTTCGCGAACGCCTTGCGGACCGGGTCGAGCAGGCCGGTGTACGTCGCCGGGTTGCTGCGTCGCGAGCCGCGGATCGCGCCCTGGTCGACGACCACCACGCCGTCCCGCCCGGAGACCGAGCCGTCGACCAGTGAGCTCTTGCCGGAGCCGGCGACGCCGGTGATGACGACCAGCGCCCCGAGCGGGATGTCGACGTCGACGTCCACCAGGTTGTGGGTGTCGGCGCCGCGCACCTCCAGCGCTCCCGAAGGTGTGCGCACCTTCTCCTTGAGGGAGGCCCGGTCATCGAGGTGGCGGCCCGTCGTCGTGCCGCTTCCCCGCAGGCCCGCCACCGAGCCCTCGAAGCAGACGGAGCCGCCCTCCGTGCCTGCGCCCGGACCGAGGTCGACGACGTGGTCGGCGATCGCGATGGTCTCCGGCTTGTGCTCCACGACGAGAACGGTGTTGCCCTTGTCGCGCAGCTGCAGCAGCAGCCTGTTCATCCGCTCGATGTCATGAGGGTGCAGACCGATCGTGGGCTCGTCGAAGACGTACGTGACGTCGGTGAGCGACGACCCGAGGTGGCGGATCATCTTGGTCCGCTGCGCCTCGCCTCCGGACAACGTGCCGGCGGGTCGGTCGAGGGAGAGATATCCCAGTCCGATCTCCGCGAAGGAGTCGAGGAGGTGCTGCAGACCCGCGAGCAGGGGTGCCACCGACGGCTCCTCCAGGTCGCTGACCCACGCGGCCAGGTCGCTGATCTGCATCGAGCACAGGTCGGCGATGTTCTTGCCCCGGATCTTCGACGACAGCGCTTCCTGGCTGAGCCGGGTGCCGCCGCAGTCGGGACAGGTCGTGAACGTGATCGCCCGCTCGACGAACCTGCGGACGTGCGGCTGCAGCGCGTCGATGTCCTTGGACAGCATCGACTTCTGGATCTTCGGAACCAGGCCCTCGTAGGTGAGGTTGATCCCCTCCACCTTGATCTTCTCGGGCTCGGCGTAGAGGAGCCGGTGGAGCTCCTTCTTGGTGAACTTCCCGATCGGCTTGTCCATGGGAAGGCCCGCGCCGCTGAAGATCCGGCCGTACCAGCCGTCCATGCTGTAGCCGGGGACCGTCAGCGCCCCCTCCGAGAGCGACTTGGAGTCGTCGTACAGCGCGGTGAGGTCGAAGTCGTTCATCGACCCCATGCCCTCACAGCGCGGGCACATGCCGCCGAGCCGGGTGAACGTCGCCTTCTCCGCCTTGGTCTTGTCGCCGCGCTCGACGGTGATGGCGCCGCTCGCCCTCACCGTGGGGATGTTGAACGAGTACGCGTTGGGCGAGCCGATGTGCGGTTTCCCGAGTCGGCTGAACAGGATGCGCAGCATCGCGTTGGCGTCAGTGGCGGTGCCGACCGTGGAGCGGGGGTTGGACCCCATCCGCTCCTGGTCGACGATGATGGCCGTGGTCAGACCTTCGAGTACGTCGACCTCCGGCCGCGCCAGGGTGGGCATGAACCCCTGGACGAAGGCGCTGTAGGTCTCGTTGATCATCCGCTGCGACTCCGCGGCGATCGTGCTGAAGACCAGGGAGCTCTTGCCCGAGCCCGAGACCCCCGTGAACACGGTCAGCCGACGTTTCGGGAGCTCGACGCTGACGTCTTTCAGGTTGTTCTCGCGGGCACCGTGCACGCGGATCAGGTCGTGGCTGTCGGCAGCGTGAAGCGTGGGCGACTGCGTGTCCGTGCTCGTGGCCATGCTCTTCGTCTCTCCATCTCTCGGTGGTCGAGGCGTCGTTCAGACCGCCGCGCGGGCTCAGGTCAGCTGTTGGATGCGGATCAGGTTGCCCGCGGGATCGCGGAAGGCGCAGTCGCGGACGCCGTACGGCTGATCGGTGGGCTCCTGCACGACCTCGGCGTCACTGGCCTGGAGCCGCTCGAAGGTGCCATCGAGGTCCTTGGTGGCAAGCAGGATCCAGCCGTAGGTGCCCTTCGCCATCATCTCGACGATGGTGCGGCGTTCCTCCTCGGTGATTCCTGGGTCGATGGCCGGCGGCGCGAGGAGGATGCAGGTGTCGGGCTGATCGGGTGGTCCGACCGTGATCCAGCGCATCTGGCCCTTGCCGACGTCGTTGCGGACCTCGAAGCCGAGGACGTCGCGCCAGAAGGCCAGGGAGGTCTCCGGGTCGCTGTGTGGGAGAAAGCTGGTGTGGATGGTGATGTCCATGACGGTCACGCTAGTTGCGGCTCGGCGACCGGCGCTTCTCGATTCCTGATCGGTTTGGTGGCCTGCTTCGCCACGCACGCCGGGATCCCGTACGTCGTATCGGCAGCTTCTCGCCGGTACACGCTCGGCGGCATGCCGACCAGCTCTGTGAAGCGGGTGCTGAAGGTGCCCAGCGACGAGCAGCCGACCTCGAAGCAGACCTCGGTGACGCTGAGGTCGCCGCGACGCAGCAACGCCATGGCACGCTCGATCCGCCGAGTCATCACATAGGCGTACGGCGACTCGCCGTAGGCAAGCCGGAACTGGCGGCTGAGGTGTCCGGCCGACATGTGAGCGTCGCGGGCGAGTGCCTCGACGTCCAGCGGCTGGGCGTACTCCCGGTCGATCCGGTCGCGGACACGACGCAGCCGGGCGAGGTCACGCAGGCGCTGCGCCTCATCGACTCGGCTGGTCACCTTCACGATCGTGCCACCTCGCACCGGAGGTGCCTAGCAGATCGCTGACGTCGAGGGGTCCTCGTCCCAGCGCCCCCAGCGAGTGCTTGATCGCGTCGCCCTGCGGACGGACGCGCCGGCCACGCGCCCGGCCGGCGCGCCACCGATGAAGACGGTGACGCGCCGGCGGGGCGAGGTGGGTTGCGTTCAGTTGACGTCGGTCGAGGTCTCGTAGAAGCGCAGCTGCGCCACTCGGAGGCCCTTGTTGTCGTAGTCCCAGAAGTAGTCCTCGAGACGCTCGTCGAACAGCGGGATCAGCTCGGCCGAGCCGTCGCCGTCGAGGTCGTAGTAGACGTAGAGCAGCTCGCGGCTGACGTTGTCGAACCGGCTCTTGCCCGCGTTCCGGACGAGCACCATGCTCTCGGTGGAGCAGACCTCCTCGCCCGTGGCGGGGTCAGTGGCGCAGGTGGTCGTCGTCGAGGCGCCCCCAGGCGTGCCGAGCGCGCGAGCGTAGACGGAGTACTCGGTCACTCCGTCGCCGTCAGGGTCCGGGCTGGGCAGCGAGAACGTCGCACCGTCCTTGTCGGTTCCGTTGGCGTCCAGCACGCCGAAGTCGCCCTCGGTGAGGTTGATCTTCGCGTTGGCCCACAACGGGACGAAGATGCGGCTCCCGTTGTTGCCGTCCATCGCGGCGGACTTGTCCTTGGACACGCCGATGATGTTCAGGGTGTAGTGGCTGCCGCTGGGTGCGCCGTTGCCGGTCTCCTGCTGACCCGCGGACGCGACCCCGACGCTGCTGCCAAGGGCGAGGGCCGTGATGCCGGCGTAGACCGCTAGACGTGAGAAGTGCATGTGAAGGATCCCCCTAGATTCGCTGAGTTGCCGGCGGGTCTCCCCGCGTGCGGTCTTGGGACCGCGACCCGGCGCCAAACCCATCCCCGAGCTGAGCCTTGGTATCGAGCGGCATCGGCGACGTTAGACATCTCGGGCATTCGGTGAGAACCCCAGAAGAGTAGAACTACTAGGACGTGTCATTCGAAGACCCCTAAATCGCTTTCGAAACTTCTGTCGTGACCAGGTGAGTTGTCCGCAACGTCTGATTTTGGGGACTAGTCCTGGGGTGGCGGTAAATGTTCTCCAGTCGCACGAGCGGCTCGCGACATGTCGGCACGCGTGAGCAGCGGCTACGGTCCTCGCCCGACCGTTATCGTGCGTTCGTGTCTGTTCGATCGAGGTCTTTCATCCGGTTCGAGCGCCCGGGACCAGAGCGGTTGTCCGAGGTGGCAAACCTCCGCTGGGACTGGGTGGTGAGGAACGGCCACGAGGCACGGGCTACTCGCAGTCGGTTCGCCCAGGAGTTCCTGCGTTGGTGCGAGGACCACCAGTCCAGCCATCTGTGCGTCGTCGGTGTTGACGGTGACGACGACGTGGTCGCTTTCGGGTTCGTCGCACTCACGCCAAGGGTGCCTGCTCCCAATCTGGGCGGACGGAGGTCTGCGGACGTACAAGCAGTGTTCGTCAGGCCTGATCTTCGCAATGTCGGGATCGGAGGGCGGCTCATCGACCAGCTGGTCAGCCTCGCCCGTGAGCAGGGTGCGGAGCACGTGACGGTGCACTCCAGCTCCGGCGCGGTCACCGCCTACCAGCGCGCGGGCTTCAAACACGATCCACTCATGCTGAATCAAGTTCTGTGACCGTGCCGCCACCTGGCCCCGACACCCGGGCATGGCCAATAGTCTGATCCCAGACCGAAGGACATGAACCCCACACCGGCATCAGCGTCAACGTGGTGTCGGCGGCTGGTCGTCCGGGTGCGGGCGGGGCAAAGTTGAGCGCATGGTCGGATTCGTACTCGTGGGCGGCTGGCCCGCGTCGGGTAAGACCACGCTCGCCCGCGGCCTGGCGTCCGAGTTGAGCGTCCCTTACCTGTCCAAGGACGAGGTCAAGGAGGCGCTCATGGATGCGCTGGGTGCCCCCTCGACAGTCGAGGCGTCCCGTGAACTTGGACGAGCGGCCGTGTCGGCTGTGCTCCGTGCCGCCGGCGGCTGCACGTCGGCCGTCATCGACAGCACGTGGCTTCCGTACTCCCTGCCGCAGGTCGACGAACTTCATGGGCCCTTCGTCGAGATCCGCTGCCGCGTCGACGTACAGCTGGCGCGCAAGCGGTACCACGAGCGCGTTCGCGATGACCGGCACCTTGATCGTCTGCGCACCGAGGAGGAGCTTTGGGGCCGCGAGGTCGCACCGCTCGGAGTCGGCCCTGTCCTCGCGGTGGACACTGCTGAGCCCGTCGATGTCCCAGCCCTCGCTGAGCGAGTCCGCTTCTTGCTGGAGCGGGCGACGGGGGATTCCTAGGTTTCACGTCGCGTGTCAGGTCAGGACTGCTTCTCTGCGATGAGCTGGATGAGGTTGCCGCAGGTGTCGTCGAAGACCGCGACGGTCGCATTGCCGATGTCCGTGGGCGGCTGGACGAACGAGACGCCCTTCCCGGTCAGTCGCTGGTACTCGGCATCGACGTCATCGACGGCGAACTGAGCCAACGGGATGCCGTCCTCGACGAGTGCGTCCCGGTAGGGCTTGACCGCGGGGTGGCCGGCCGGCTCCAGCAACAGCTCGGGGCCGCCGGGGGAGTCAGGCGAGACGACGGTGAGCCAGTAGTCGTCGCCGATGGGGATGTCGTGGTGCTTGGTGAACCCAAGTATGTCGGTGTAGAAGGCGAGTGCTGCTCGCTGGTCGTCTACGTAGATGCTCGTCAGTTGAATCCTCATGGTGCGTCCTCTCGGGCGATGGGCCAGCGCTGGAAGATGGCAGTGAGTGGTTCGCTGTTGAAGTAGTGGAGCTTCGTGCGGCCTCGTCGCTCGGTCGTCACGAGCCCTGCGTCCTCCAGCACGCCAAGGTGCTGAGAGATCGCCTGGCGGGTGGAGCCGAGCCCGTGCCGCGTCGTGAGCACGGTGCAGATCTCGAACAGGCTTTGGCCGTCCCTGCTCGCGAGCTCGTCGAGGATGAGGCGTCTCGTCTCGTCGTCGAGGGCTCTGAACACGTCGGCCACGCTCGCCAATATATGCAAGCGAACGCTTGCCTATCAAGAGTCGCGCCGGTCGTGGACCGATCAGGTGGCTCTCAGGTTCACCCCCTACCCTCGCCTTCCATGATTGAGGCAGCAGAGGCTCGGCGCGCGGCCGTGGTGGTCAACACGAGGTCCCGGCGTGGAGCGGCGGCGTACGACGAGGCGGTCCACCGGCTGAGGGAGGGGGGCGTGCCGGTGACGACGACACGAGCGATCACCGACGGCGCCGACCTGAGGGCAGCTCTCTCGGACGTGATCGCAGACGGACACGACCTCGTCGTGGTGGGCGGCGGTGACGGAACCGTGGGATGCGCCGCCGGTCTGGTAGCCGGGACGGACGCGACCCTGGGAGTCCTTCCGCTCGGCACCGCCAACGACCTCGCCCGCACCCTGCAGATCCCGCCACGGCTGGACCTCGCCTGCGAGGCGATCACGAGCGGCAAGGTGGTCGACATCGATCTCGGGCAGGTGGATGGGAAGCCGTTCCTCAACGTCGCTTCGGTGGGCCTGTCTGTGGGTGTGACGCAGGCTCTGACGCCGAGACTCAAGCGTCGGCTCGGCCCCCTCGCGTACACCGTCGCGACCTTGCGGGCGTACCGCCGGCACGAGCCGTTCCGGGCACGGTTGGAGTTCCCGGACGGCGACCACCCGGCGCTGGAGCTCGATGACCTCCTCCAGGTCGGGGTCGGCAACGGACGTCACTACGGTGGCGGGAACGCCGTCTCGCCGACCGCCGGCATCGACGACCATCTGTTGGACATCTATGCGATCGTCCGAGGACGGCTGCGCGAGCACGTGAGCATCGCCCGGCTGCTCAAGGACGGCAGCCTGATCGACCATGACCGGGTCCACCACGTCACCACCCAGCGGGTGCGCCTCGTCACCGAGCCCGAGCTGCCGGTCAACCTCGACGGGGAGATTGCCGCGCAGACGCCGGCGCTGTTCGAGATCGAGCGCAACGCCGTCCACGTCGTCGTCCCGCAGAGCGCCGACGCCGCGCAGCTCGACGGCCGGCGTGCCCGGCAGCAGCTCTAGCCGTTCTACGGGCCGGCAGGGTGGTCGGCGACCCGGAAGCACACGAGGACCGGGCGTGGGATGAACCCACGCCCGGTCCTGTCGCTCAGGCAGCGAGGAGCGTGCGCTCCAGGCGCGCGTAGCTGGTCTCCATGCCGTCCACCATGCCGGTGCCGAGGACGATGTCGCGGGTCTCGGCGTCGGGGTAGGTGATCACGATCGCGAGCAGAGTGCCGCCCTCGACGGGGGTGAGGGTCAGCTCGTTGACCGTGCCGGGGGCCTCGTCGGGGATGCCGTCGCCGAACATCCGCTCGCTGGTGACCGCCCGCCAGGGTGCCGCCACCTCGAGCAGCTCGCCGGTGGAACCGAAGCTGCGTCCGCTGCTGTCCTCCTGCCACACGTAACGGTAGGTCTGTCCGACTTCGGTGGCGGTCTCACACGTGGGCATGGACCAGCCATCCGGGCCCAGCAACCACTGGGAGAGCAAGGCGGGGTCGTGGTGGGCGGACCACACCTGCTCGACGGTGCCACGGATCACTCGGCTGACTCGGACCGTGGTGTCGCCGAGGATCTGTGCCGCAGCCGGCAGATCGGCGGCGAAGGTCCGCAGGTCCTCGAGCACGGCATCGATCTGCCCCATGGCCTGCCGCATGCCCTCTTCCATGCCCATGTTCAACAGCTGCTCGAGCTCGTCGACGGTGTTGAAGAACGTGGTCGTGGTGAGTCGCGAGCCAGGCCCGGTCGCCTCGAACTCGAAGGTCATCCGCATGGAGGGCATCTCGGCGTTCGGTGTCCCGTCGGGGTGGCAGAAGCCGTCGCGGACCTCGAAGGAGTGGGGCGCCTTGACGTCGAGGAACTCCCAGTAGCCCCGGGAGACGTCACCCTCCGGCCCGACCATGGCGTACGCCGAGCGGCCGCCCACGAACATGTCGTGCCGGGTGAACGTCGCGGGATAGGTCGGTGGTCCCCAGAACTTCTCGAGCTGCCGGGGGTCGGCGTAGGCGTCCCAGAGTCGCTGCACGGGTGCGGCGAAGTCTGCAACGACGGTCATGGTCAGCGCTTCAGGGTCCTTGTGGACCGACGTGATGGGCATGAGATGGGTCCTCTCGTGCTAGGCCGCCACGTTGTGGCGGGGTGGGGTCAGTCAGGTTTCGTCCTCATCGAGCAGAGCGTCCAGACGGGAGATACGGGATCGCCAGAGCTGTTCGTAGGAGTCCAGGAGCGCCTGGGCGCGCTGGATCACGGTGGGGTTCCCGCGAACGAGACGTTCGCGGCCATGCGGTTCCTTGGTCACCAGCCCCGCCCTCTCCAGCACCGCGACGTGCTTTTGGACCGCCGCGAACGACATGGCGTAGTCCTTCGCCAGCTGCGAGACCGTCTCCTCCCCGATCAGGGTTCGGCGGACGATGTCGCGGCGGGTCGCGTCGGCGAGTGCCCGGAAGATCCGGTCCACCTCTGCATCTGTCAGCTCAGTATCTACAACCATTTGGTTGTACGTTAGTCCGCGCCGACCCGAACGTCAACAGGGTGTCGCCCGAAGACACCGAGCAAATCGGTGCACTCACACAGGCGCGCTTGCACACGAGGACTCCGCTGGATCGGGCGAATGTCTCTTCTTTTCGGGCCAAAGAACCGAAGCCTGATCCGCTACGTCGCACCAGTGATCAGC
>DATICF010000035.1:0-38074 GCA_035456965.1 Nocardioidaceae bacterium | reverse complement strand
GGTCACGGTCACCAACCTCAACGCGCCCCAGCTCCACGCCCACGGCATCGGCATCTACACAGCAGCGTGGGGAGGCGCTGCCCGCTCGCGGGTGCTCCCCACCGCTGACCGGAGGCGCGAGGTGGTGGTCCGCCGCGGGCGTGTCCGTGCCAACCGCAAGCGCCTGAGCAGCGGCCCGATCCCGGCCGGCACCCTCCACCTCGTCGGCACCGGCGAGGGCGCTCGACGGCTTGCCCGTCTCAAGAAGGGGACGCGGGTCCGCGTCGAGTACGGCTTGAACCGGGCAGCCACCCGGGTCGCCGTGGGCGGCAACGTGGTCCTCCTCCGCGGCGGCGAAGTGCTCGCACCGGGCGATGCGGAGATGCACCCGCGCACGGCGATCGGCATCGACACAGACCTGAACCGGGTCATCATCGTCGCCGTCGACGGTCGGCGCAGCCACAGCCGCGGTCTGACCATGAAGGAGACCGGGTTCCTCCTCAAGCAGCTAGGTGCGGAGGAGGGACTCAACCTGGACGGTGGGGGCTCCTCGACCATGATGGCCCGGGAGTCGGGCGAGGCCATCGCCGTGGTCAACACGCCCTCCGACGGCCGCCTGCGCAGGGTTCCCAACGGCCTCGGCTTCGCCTTCGCCAAGGGCTCCGGGAAGCTGCGCGGCATCCGGGTCGAGCCCGCCACCGACACCGAGGACTCCCGTCGCGTCCTGCGGGGACTCTCCCGCGTTCTCGTCGCACGAGGCCACGACGAGACCCACGACCCGGTGCAGGCAAGGCCCACCTGGCGGGCTGTCTCACGGGTCTCGGTGCGCAACGGCCCGGCACCCCGGACCGTGGTGGTCGGTCGACGTACAGGCACCGGCATCGTCGCCGCGCGGGGCGGAGGCGCCGTCGGCCGTTTCCGGCTGCAGGTTCTCGGCCGAGTGCAACGCCTCGAGCCGAGCGTCTCCTCGATCGTGTTCTCCGGTAAGGGTGGGCGCGGCTCCGTCGCGCTTCGGGGGTACGACGCGCAGGGCTTCGGCACCTGGGTGGAACCTCGCGACGTCCGCCTCACCTACAACCGCAAGAAGTTCGCGGTCCGCCGCACCGGTCGCGGGTTCACCGTCTTCGCACGGGTGCCTTCGGCGTCCGGCGTGGTCAAGCTGACCGCAGGTGGTCGGTCCACCCACGTGGGCCTGGCCGTCGGCCTCGCCCGGAGCCTCGTCGACCGCATGAACTCCCTCGACGGCTGGCGTGCCTCGGCGTCGCCCGCCAAGGCGAACGCGTCTTTGTCGATGACGAAGAACCGCCGCGGGCGGGCTCGTTCGGCGATCGCCCTGCGCTACTCGCTCTTCGGCAGGAAGGCGACGAGGGCGTCGTATCTCGATCCGGTCCCGCCGAAGGGGCTGCCGATGCGCGCCCAGAAGATCGGGCTGTGGGTCCGAGGCGATGGCAAGGGCGCCGCGCTTCGGCTGACCGCTCGGGACGCAGCCGGCAAGCGCTCCGTCCTGAGTCTCGCACGGCGCGTGTCGTGGCAGGGCTGGCGCTTCGTGTCCGCGTCGCTGCCCACAAGTCTCGAGCAGCCGCTGAAGGTCGTGCGGGTCCAGGTCGTCGAGACGCGAAGAGCACGCCGCTACCGAGGCACCCTGGTCTTCGACGACCTCACCGTCTTCACCAAGCGGGTGCCACGGGCACCCGCCACCGCCCCGCTGCGCGACCCACTGGTCGCCGACCTCGCGCCGACCACAGCCGGTGGTCTACGAGTCGCAGTGCTGAGTGACGCGGCTATCTCAGCATCCTCCCCGAACGGCATCGCTGTGGAGCGCACCCGCCGCACCATGCGCCAGATCGTCGCCGCCAAGCCCGACCTGGTGCTGATCAACGGGGACCTCGTCGCGCGCGGCACCTCCGCCAACTTCGCGCTGGCGCGCCGGGTGATCGCTGAGGAGCTCGGCGACAAGGTGGCCTGGCGGTACATACCCGGTGATCGCGAGCGCGGGACCGACGGGCAGCTGACCGCATTCCGCGCGGAGTTCGGCGCCCCCGTCAGGGCCTTCGACCAGGCCGGGACGCGGTTCGTGCTGCTCAACTCGGCTCAAGGAGCCTTCCGCCTTGGCGGTTTCGGCCAGCTCGTGCGTCTGCGGTCGGAGCTGGCTAGCTCTGCGGCCGACCCGTCCGTCGAGTCGGTCGTGGTGGTTGCTCACCACCCCTCCGACGCCCTGATGCCGGGTGGCACGGCCGAGCTCACCGACCCCCGAGAAGGCGAGCTCGTGGAAGAGCTGCTCTCGGACTTCCGGGCCGGGAGCCAGAAGCGCGCCGTCTACGTCGGGTCACACGCGCGTCAGTTCGGTCTCACCCGACGTGACGGTGTGGCCCACGTGTTCGCGGGCCCAGTCAGCAACGCCGCCCGCGCGCGCATCGGCTCCTTCACCGGCTGGAGCCTGCTGAGCATGGAGGACACGGACTCGCCATGGCTCCAGGCGGCGTTTCTTCCGCACGTGAACCGGCTGCGAGTGACTGCACCCGACTCGCTCGCGGTCGGGGCGGGCGCAAGCGCCGTCGCGTGGGTCAACCAGGCCGGGCGACGCATCCGGGTCGACTACCCGATG
This sequence comes from Nocardioidaceae bacterium, assembly GCA_035456965.1. Taxonomy (GTDB): domain Bacteria; phylum Actinomycetota; class Actinomycetes; order Propionibacteriales; family Nocardioidaceae; genus Nocardioides_C. The sequence goes on along the minus strand of DATICF010000035.1, from coordinate 35,490 downwards.
AACGCCGTGTGGGAGGAGACAGCCGCCGTTCACATCGGGCCGGCCAGCGGCGCCCCTTCAACCGCCGTGGTGGCCTACGAGCCCGGGTCAGGAAGGCTGACCGCGTTGAAGCGCGGCGTCGCCCGACTCGAGGTCCTGGTGAACGGCGCGTCCGCGAGCCACACGGTGACTGTGCGCTGAGCTGCCTGGGCCGGGCGCGCCGGCGGGGCGGAGTGGGCTGAAGAGGCAGGCTTCCGGGGCGCGATGGTGCCGGCTCGGCCCACTTTTCGGGCTCACTAGGCTCTCGCACCATGGACATCGAGACCCCGGCCCTGGTGCTCGACCTCGACCGGCTGCAGGCGAACGTCGACCGGATGGCCGAGGCGGTGGCCTCCGCGGGACTCGGCCTGAGGCCTCACGCCAAGACCCACAAGTGTCTCGAGATCGCCCGGCTGCAGGTCGAGTCGGGAGCGGTCGGGCTGACCGTCGCCACCCTGTCGGAGGCGGAGGTGTTCGCGCGGGCAGGGTTCACCGACCTCCTGGTCGCCTTTCCCGTCGTGCCTGTCGGAGCGAAGGCGGACCGGCTACGACGTCTGCTCGACCTCACCGAGGTCACGCTCGGAGTCGACAACCCCACAGGTGCGGCATCCGTCGCCGAGGCGGCAAGGGGTGCCAGCGCCCGGGTTGCGATCGAGGTCGACAGCGGCCAGCACCGCACAGGAGTGGTCCCCTCCCAGGTCCTGCCGCTCGCCGAGCACTGTCGCGCCCTCGGGCTCCGCGTCGTCGGAGCCTTCACCCACGGTGGCCACTCCTACGCCGGCCCCGGTTCGCCCGGAGCAGCTGCCCGGGACGAGGGAGTCGCTCTGGCCGAGGCCGCAATGCGGCTGCGCGACGCCGGCTTCGACGTCGAGTTCATGAGTGCGGGCTCGACACCGACAACAGGGACCGAACGCCCCAGCGAGGTCACCGAGGAGCGACCCGGCACCTACGTCTTCAACGACCGCCAGCAGCTCGCCCTCGGCGCCTGCGACGAGCGCGACCTCGCCCTGTCGATAGCCGCCACCGTCGTCAGCGCGCACGACGACCGCTTCGTCGTCGACGCCGGGTCGAAGGCGCTGGCATCGGACCGTCCCGAGTGGCTGGCCGGGCACGGCTGGATCCCGGCCCTCGACGCGACCGTGGTCAAGCAGTCGGAGCACCACGGGGTCGTGACCGGCGCCGCCAGACGGCCTCCCGTTGGCGAGGTCGTGCACATCGTGCCGAACCACGCGTGCACCGCAGTGAACCTCTTCGACGAGTACGTCGTCACGCGAGGCGGCGCGGTGGTCGACCGTTGGCGGGTGGCCGCGCGCGGACACAGCGTCTGAGGCGCCCGGGTCTCACACCTCGGCGACGCCGATCAGCCGATGGCTGAACCCCGTCGAGGGCGCCGTCGCCCGGCAGGTCAGCTGCCGTGGCTCCCCCAGGTCGGTGTGCACACGCACCCTCCAGCGCAACCCGTCGACGTTGAAGATCGCCTCGGTCTCGGTGCCGTGGCGGTTGTGCTCCTCCAGCAGCGGCGAGGCGATCTCGGCCCGACCGAGGTGACGGCGCAGGTAGATCTCGGCTGCCTGGACCGAGAACGGGTACGACGACCGCCCTCGAAGGTGCTCCAGATCGAGACGCCCTGCGAGGTGGGACTCGACGAAGCCAGCAGCATCACCGGGCGAGAGGCGACCGTAGTAGAGGCCGTGGGGAAGCACGAGCAGGTTCGCGGCGTACCGGTCGCCGCCGATGTGCGAGACCTCCCAGGTGTGCTCGGGCGCGGCTTCGCTCAGGGCGCCAGCAAGGGGACGTCCCCTCTCCGCGCAGCAGGCGTCGTGCCGTCCGTGGGTGCACACCAGGAACAGCGGTTCGTCGTGAGGTGTCAACCCCGCAGACCTCCCCTCACCCAACCCGGTCGGGTCGAGCTCGAGGAGGTCGCGGACGTCGCCCAGTGTGGTCGTCTCCAACAAGGGCTGCTCGCCGTGCACGTAGGCCGCGAAGACACGTGTCGTGCTCGCGCCGACCGCGTCGCCAGCAGAGTGCGCAGGCCCGGCAGGGCTGGCGGGGCCGGCAGGGCTGGCAGGGCCGGCAGGGCGGGCAGCGCCGGCCCTTCCCGGCCTTCTGTGCCGACGGATGAGCAGCGGCCGCACCCGATGGCTCGACGCGAGCTCCGACAACCAGCCCTTCACCGGCCCCGGCAACCGGCTGTCGCGCACGGCATCGAGACCCCACGGGCCCGGCGCCTCGACGAGGAGGAACGCGCGGACCGTGGAGGCCGTTCCCTCCATCGGCTCGGCAAGCTCCTCGCTCTTGGCTGAGCACCGGAACGCCGCCGTCACAGCGCGATCCGCAGCAGGCCCTCACGCACGAGCCGTCGGCACACGACAAGCCTGCTCTCCTCGTCAAGCCACTGTGCCAGGTCGGCCACCCGGAACGACTCGTGGTCGCGCACGAACTCCATCGGGTCCGCCAGCCGGCCGGGCATCCGCAGCGCACGGTCGCCGAGCAGCACGACCAACCGCTCCCCCGCTGGCCGGAGAACACAGGCCGCGGTCGGCCTGCGCTCGAGACGGGTGTCGTCGTCCATCTCGTCGAGCCGCACCAGGTCGGTCAGGCCGCCTCGAAGGGCCGGGGTGCGCTCGCTGAGGAAGGCGGCGGTGCGTTGCTCGGCGACGGCCGCCGGGTCCAGACCCGCGAGGCTGTCGGTGAGCGCCGTGAGCTCCTCGGCGAGCCGGCCGGAGAGGCGGCTGGGGTCGTCGAGGTAGCCAGCCGGCAGCGGACCGTCGAACCTCTCGTCGGCGAGGACCTGGTCGGCGACCCTTCGCAGCAGCTGCCGCCAGGTCAGCCGGTTGATACCGACGGTGACGTGGAGCGAGGTCTGCTCCTGGCTGCGGGCAGCGTGCGGCGTCCCGGTAGGCAGGTACATCGACAACCCCGGCTCGAGAAGCACCTCGCGCTCCTCGCCGCCCTCGACGACCTCCCACTGCTTGCGGCCATGGGTCTGGAAGACGAAGACGTCGTGGCTGTCGCTGTGGCGGGCGAAGCCCTGGTTCCCGGGCGGGGTGAGGTAGGCGTTGGCTTGGCACGGGTGACCCAGCGCGAGCTCAAGCTGTCGGACCAGCTCGGTGAGCGGGGGCCAGTAGCGGTGGAGGCCCTGGAGCACGACGGTCGCGCCGTTCCCGAACAACGACAGCACCTTGCGGCCGTCGACGAGTCCGGTCAGCGGCGACCCTGCCATGGTCGCGGCCCGGGTGAACGCCGACGAGGGCAGGACCGACCTGTCCTTGACGATCCTGAGCGCGGGCGTCCGCATCGCCGTGCCGGTCAGCAGGCGGTCGACGTCGTCGAGGGACAGCAGGCCGACCAGGTCGCGCGGGTCGGTGTGATGCAGGTGGACGTGGGACGCCCAGACCTTCTCACGGAAGGCCTGGGCGTCACCGCTCAGCAGCGAGAGTGCGTCCAAGGCTCAGGCGTCGGTGGCGTCGGCGTCGCCGCCGTCGGTGGCGTCTCCATCAGTAGCGTCAGTGGCATCGCCGTCGCTGGCGTCCCCGTCACCGGCGTCCGTGCTGTCGCCGTCGGTGCCGTCTGCGTCAGCGGTGTCCGTGCCGTCCGCGTCCTGGTCGCCGATCATCTCGCTCGCTCCGGGTGGGGCGCCGATGGTCTCGATGTCCTCGTCCTTGACCGGCTCGTTAGGCGTTGTCGTCATGACGCTCCTCTCGTGTCGCGGCGCTCGGTCTGCGCCGACTGGCGGGCACGTACCCAGGAGTCTCGCAGGCAAGCGGGTGGCTCCCCAAGGGCCAAGAGGACGTCATGCGGCAGCGTCGGACGACCGTGGACCTCGTTGCCGGGTGAGGCGTCAGCCCGCGGGGGCGGCCGGCTCGAAGCCCGCCAGCATCTCCTCGAGCGCACGCTGGTCAGGGCCGGTCCACGGTGTGGCGGACGGAGCCGCGCTGAGCATGTCGAGCGACGCAGAGGTCCGCCCCACCAGGGGCGGCAGGTGCGAACTGAAGATCGCCTCCGGCTCCATCTCCCGCATGGGCTCCACCGTCCGCATGTACTTCTCCTGGTCGGCGGTGTGGATCCAGGGGCTGTCGACAGTGGCCCACAACAGCTGGGCAGCGCGCAGGTCCTCGGGCGGCACGTCGTGCGCGTCGTCGCTCGTTGCCAGCTCCTCGGTGAGCATCGGCGCTCCGAAGCAGTCCGAAGAGACGAGCGCACGGGACTTGTGGTCGAAGAAGCCGATCGTCGCCGGGCTGTCGAAGAGAGCCGGGCGGAAGGCGGTCAGCGTCCGGTCGCCCACGTTGAGCGACTGTCCCGGGTTGATGAGGTACACGCGGTCCAACGGCAACGGCTGGTGCGTTGACATGATGCCGACGCTCAGGAACGTCGTCACGACGCGGGCCTCGGGGGCGGCCTCGAGGAGATCGACCAGCCCGCCCGTGTGGTCGCGATCTGGATGGGTCAGCCAGATCCAGCGCACGTCGGCGGGATCGATGACCGAGCCGAGGTCGTCCAGGAAGTTCCGGTCGGGCAGCATCACCCCGGTATCGACCACCACCGGCTGCTCGGCGTGGACGACGAAGGCGTTGATCGGCAGGAAACCGATGGTGGGGACCGGGAGGTGGTCGTTCAGGACGGTGACGTCGGGGGTGGCGCGGTGAGTCTCCATGGACCCTCCAGGGGATGGTTGTGCTGGTCCCGAGAGTCAGCAGGTGGAGGTGAAGCGCAGAACTCCCAACCATCCTCATGGCGCGGGCCATTAGTCAACGGCGGCCTGCTGATGATCAGACATGTGCCCAGCGCGCGAGCCCCGGCCCAACTGGCTCACGACAGGCGAGGGAGCCCGCCCGGCCGGCCGGCCGGGACAGGGCTCCACTCTGCTGGGCGGGTGCCGCACATTCCTGGTTGGGCCTGGTTCGTGTCTCCTGACGACTACTCGGCTGCCGCCGGCTGCCCGGCTGTCAGTCCGAGCTGGGCCATGAGAGCCCCTGAGTCGCCATAGGTGTTCAGTGACTTGACCTTGCCGTTCTCGACCTCGTAGACGTCGCAGAAGCGGAGCGTCACTTCGCGACCGGTGGCCGGGATGGTCCCTCGCTCGGAGACCAGCGGCGCCGTCTGCCTGCCGTGCCCGGTGTACTCCACGACGACGCGGTCCCCTGCCTCGACGATGTGGTCGATGGTGACCTTCCCGTCGGGGAAGGCGTCCGTCCACATCGTGTTGTACTTGATGACGCCGTCCGGGCCGCGCCAGGTCTCACCGCTCCCAGCGTCGATGAGGACCGAGTCCGCTGCGGTGTGCTCCCGGATGTGGTCGAAGTCCCGCTTGTTGAATGCCTCCATGAGGCCGCGTATCAGATTTGCGTTCTCTGCCATCAGAGCCTCCGCTCTGGCACCTCGCCCGCTCCGGCCAACCTAGACCCGTCGACTGTGGGCACCTCGGTGGTCTGGACGTGTCGAGACCATTTCTCGGCCAGGAACAGTCGAATCGGGTGAGTCAGGCCAGCGCAGTTTCACCCCCTCTTGCCCCGGGAAAGATGCCGTCGACTCCCCTATGTCTGATCTGGAGGTTTGCGGTGTTCTTGTCCCGGCACATGCCGTGTGAGGAGTGCGGTGAGTCCGTTGAGCGGACGGTCGCCGACTCCCACATCTGCAACCCCGAACGCCTGCTCGACTACAAGATGTTCCGCATGCGCGACGAGATCCGGGGCTTCGAGGCCAAGTTCCAGGACCACCTCAACGGGAGCCAGGGCCGGTTCGAGACCTGGCTCGCAGCACGCGACGTTCGCCGCGCGAGGTAGTCCCCCGAACCGCTGTCGCAGGTCTGCTCGGCGTCGCACACTGGTAGCGATCGCCGAGCGGCTCCCGTTCTCGGGCATCCGTCCCGGCGACACTTCAAGATCGTGGTGTCGTGAACGGGAGCGAGATGGCTGGCTTCTTCAACTCCAGGTCGCGGTTGGCTCGGGCGCTGGCCGCCAACCGGCCAGGATCGTCCACGCCGCACAGCGTGGTCGTGCTTCCGTCGTACAGCGTCGGGGACTCCCTGCTGGAGCACTACGGCCATCGCATCCCCTCGCTCGAGCACCGTTACTTGCTGATGATGCTGAGCCTGCCTCGCATCTCCGCCTCCCAGATCGTCTTCGTCACCTCGCTGGCGCCGACGCCGGAGGTGCTCGACTACTACCTCTCGCTGATGCCACCTGAGCACCGCGAGAGCGCCGCTGCACGGTTCCACGTGATCGAGGTGCCGGACGCGACGCATCGCTCGGTCAGTGCCAAGCTTCTCGACCGCCCCGACCTGATCAACGAGATCAAGGATCTGGTGCGCGGGCGGGTGGCCTACATCGAGCCGTGGAACGTCACCCGGACCGAGACCCGCATTGCGCGGCGGCTCGGCCTGCCTTTGAACGGCACGGCCCCGCACCTGTGGCCCCTCGGCTTCAAGAGCAGCGGTCGCAGGCTCATGCGCGCCGCAGGCATACCCCTCCCGTACGGTTTCGAGGACGTCCGGTCGGTCGACGGCGTGATCGACGCCGCACTGGCGATCCGGCGGGAACGCCCCGACGCTCCGGGGGTCGTGGTCAAGACCGACAACAGCGGCACCGGTGACGGCAACCGCATCCTGCACTTCTCTGCCGGCGACACCGCCTGCGACCTACGCGCGGCAGTCGAGTCGCTCGAGCCGTGGTACCTCGCCGACCTTCCGCTCGGGGCCGTCGTCGAGGAGCTCGTCGTCGGGAGCGAGTTCACCAGCCCGAGCGTTCAGGTCGACATCTCCCCGAGGGGGCGGGTCGAGGTGCTCTCGACCCACGAGCAGGTCCTGGGCGGTGACAACGGCCAGGTCTACTCCGGCTGCGAGTTCCCCGCCGACCAGGCCTACGGGTTCAAGCTGGCCGCCTACGGCCAGGCGGTCGGTCACCTCCTTGCGGAGCAGGGCGCGCTGGGGAGGCTGTGCGTCGACTTCGCCGCGACGAGGTCCGGGGGTGGGCGCTGGCGGGTCTACGGACTGGAGATCAACCTGCGCAAGAGCGGCACCACCCATCCGTACTCAGCGCTCCGCAACCTTGCACCCGGCCGCTACGACAGCGGGACGGGCAGCTGGATCGCCGAGGACGGCGCCCGACGCTGCTACCGCTCGACCGACAACCTGGTGGATCCGCGGTGGCTGGGCCGACCCGTTGAAGAGGTGATCACCGCGATCCGGTCGGCAGGGCTCGACTACGACCACGGAGCCGGCACAGGGGTAGTGCTGCACATGTTCTGCGGCCTCAACATCGACGGCCGGCTCGGCCTCACGGCGATCGGCACCTCGCCCGAGCACGCCGAGGAGCTGTACGAGGCCGCGGTGGTGGCGCTGTCGTGGAGCACGGTGCCTGCCGAACAACCGGTGAGCGCACCCATGCCCGCCTGAACCTCGCCGGTCGTCCGCCCCGCGGCTGTCTCCGGCGGAACGTCACCTGTGTCCGGCCTCACCCCTCCAGGCGAAATGCACCGATCCGAGTAGTTGTTGGTTCAAGCGTCCAGCAACGCTCGGAAAGGTTCGTCTGCCATGCCCACCGCACTCCGGAAGGTCCCCTTCTGGCTGCAGATCGTTCTCGGCCTCGCCCTCGGAGTAGGTCTCGGGCTCGTCGCCCGTGCCTACGACGTCGTCTGGCTGGCCACCGCCCTCGAGACTCTCGGCGGTGTCTTCGTCGGACTGCTGAAGGCGGCGGTGCCGCCCCTGGTGTTCACCGCGGTCGTGGTCAGCATCGCCAACCTGCGCCAGGTCGCCAATGCCGCCCGGCTGGCGACACAGACCCTGGTGTGGTTCATGATCACCTCCCTCATCGCGGTCGGGATCGGACTCGGGCTCGGCCTGCTGACCAAGCCCGGCGAGGCCGCGGACGTGACCCCCGACTCCGCGGCCACCTACGACGGGACGACCGGCTCCTGGCTGGACTTCCTCACGGGTCTGGTCCCCCAGAACTTCCTCGGCCTCTCGGTGAGTGAGGGCGCGCCCTCGTTCAACGTGCTGCAGATCGTCGTGGTGGCCCTGGTCGTGGGCGCCGCCGCGCTCAAGACCGGCGAGAAGGCCGAGCCGTTCATCGGGTTCATGCGTTCGGCGCTCGCGGTGGTGCAACAGGTGCTGTGGTGGATCATCCGACTCGCACCTCTCGGCACCCTGGGCCTGATCGGTCGTGCGGTGGCCACCTACGGGTGGGAGCTGGTCGCTCCGTTGGCCACCTTCACGCTCGACGTCTACCTCGGCTGCGCCCTGGTGCTGTTCGTGGTCTACCCCCTGATCGCGCGACTGCACGGCCTCTCGCCGCTCAAGTACTTCTCCGGCGCCTGGCCCGCGATCCAGCTCGCCTTCGTCTCCCGCTCCTCGGTCGGTACGATGCCGCTCACCCAGGCGGTGGCGACCCGGAACCTCGGTGTTCCCGCGGAGTACGCATCCTTCGCAGTCCCGTTCGGCGCGACCACGAAGATGGACGGCTGCGCAGCCATCTACCCGGCGCTGGCGGCGATCACCGTCGCGGAGATCTTCGGCATCCCGCTCGGGGTCCAGGACTACGTGCTGATCGCTTTCGTCTCGGTCATCGGCTCTGCCGCGACCGCGGGGCTGACCGGCGCGGTCGTCATGCTCACCCTGACCCTGTCGACGCTGGGCCTGCCGCTCGAGGGCGTAGCGCTGCTTCTCGCCATCGACCCGATCCTGGACATGATGCGCACGGCCACCAACGTCGCCGGGCAGGCGCTCGTGCCCACCGTCGTCGCCAAGCGCGAGGGCATCCTCGACCTCGAGGCGTACAACGCTCCCCGGGGGCGCGACGTGCTCGGTGACGGCGCACTCGAGGACTCCGAGGAGACCCGCGCGGGCGACGATGCCGAGCAGGGACGCCGGCCACTCGTCGAGGCCGGGGCCTGAGCCTTCAGTCGATCCGTGCGATCGGGGCGCCCTGCCTGACCGCCGCCTCCTCATCGACGAGGAGGTGCACGACGCCCGCGGCCGGGGCGAGCACCTCCGCAGAGACCTTGTCGACCTGCACCTCGGCGACCAGCTGGTCGGCTGCGACCGTGGAGCCCTCGCTCACGAACCACGTGGCGAGGACTCCCTCGGCGTCGGGATTCTCCTGTGAGAGGGCCGGGAAGGCGACGACGGTCATCGGTCACTCACCTGGTCGCTCACCTGGTCGCTCATCTGGCCGTCGCGGACCTGATGGCCTCTTCGATCCGGTCCTGCCGTGGCAGGACGGCGTACTCCAGGTCGTGGGCGTACGGGATCGGCACGTCGGGTACGGCGACCCGGCGGACCGGCCCGCGAAGGAGCGAGGGGTCGCGGTCGGTGATCGTGGCTGCGACCTCCCCGGAGACTCCGAACGACTGGTAGTCCTCGTCGACCACGATGAGACGGCCCGTCTTGGACACCGACTTGAAGATCGCGTCCCGGTCGAGAGGCACGAGGCTGCGCAGGTCGACGACCTCCACGTCGATGCCCTCGGGGGCGAGCTTCTCGGCGACGTCGAGGGCGTGGTGCACCGACAGCGACAGGGTCACGACGGTGACGTCCCTGCCCTCGCGGACGACGTTCGCCTTTCCGATCGGCACGGTGTAGTCGCCCTCCGGAACGACGTCGACCGCGCGGGCGTTCTTCGCCATCCAGGCCAGGCCCATGATCCCCTTGTGGAAGATGTAGACCACCGGGTTGTCATCGCGGATCGCCGAAGTCATCAGCCCCTTGGCGTCCGCCGGCGTACTCGGGACGACGACCTTCATCCCAGGTAGGTGGGCGAAGGTGCCCCACAGGCACTGGCTGTGCTGGGCACCGTCGGAGTACCCCCCGCCGGCGGCCATCGTGAGCACCATCGGCACCTTGACGTTGCCGCCGGACTCGAAATGGATCTTCGCCATGTGGTTGTAGATCTGGTCGAGGCACACGCCCATGAAGTCGGTGAACATCACCTCGACGATGGGACGCATCCCCTCGACGGCTGCGCCGATGCCAAGGCCGATGAACGCGGTCTCCGAGATCGGGGTATCGATGATCCGCTCGGGCCCGAACTGGTCGAGAAGGCCGGTCGTCGAGCCGAAGATGCCGCCGTAGGCGCCGACATCCTCGCCCATGTAGAACACCGAAGGGTCACGCTCCATCTCGTTCGCGATGGCCTCGACCATCGCCTTGGAGGTGCTCAGCCGACGGGTAGGGGTCTCAGTGATCGTCATCGTGGGCTCCTTCAGGCGAAGAGGTAGGCGGTTGCCGAGGCCGGGTCGGGGATCGGGCTGGACTTGGCGAAGGAGATCGCGTCCTCGACGGCGCTCTCGCACAGCTGCTTGACCTCCGCGACCTTCGCGTCGTCGAGCAGCCCCTCGGCGCGCAGCTGCTTCTCGTAGCGCGCGATCGGGTCGCGGCTCGGCACCTCGTCCAGCTCGGGGCGGTAGCCCTGGGCGTCACCCTCGAAGTGACCCCACAGACGGAGCGTGTGCACCTCGATCAAGGACGGACCCTCGCCGGCGCGTGCACGCGCGACCGCTCTCTCTGCGGCGTCGTAGACCGCCTCCACGTCGTTGTCCTCCACGCGTTCGCCGGGCATGCCGTGAGCGGCCGCGCGATCGGCGTTCGAGGCGACCGAGGTAGACGCGTCACGGGGGACGGAGATCCCCCAGTCGTTGTCCTCGACCACGAAGACGACCGGCAGGTTCCACAGCGACGCGAGGTTCAGCGACTCGTGGAAGCCGCCCTGGTTGGCCGCCCCCTCGCCCGTGACGGCGACCGCGATCCGGTCGGTCCCCTTGCGCTGGAACGCGAATGCCTGGCCGAGCGCCGGCGGGTAGCCCTCCGCGATGATGCCGGAGCAGGAGAAGTGCGCATCAGGGTCGAAGAGGTGCATGTGGCCCCCACGGCCCTTGCCCAGGCCGGTCTCGCGCCCGAAGATCTCAGCGGTCATCTTGCGCAGGTCCACGCCGTGGGCGATGGCGAGGTGGTGCGGACGGTGCGTCGCCGTCACCGCGTCGTCGGTGGTCAGGTGCGCACAGACGCCGGCCGCGACGGGCTCCTGTCCGGCGGAGAGGTGCATCTCGCCGGGGACCAGCCCCTTGCCGATGTCGAAACCGGGGCCCTTGTCAGCGTGGTACTCCCGAAGGATCGCCTCTTCGTAAGTGCGGCAGAGCACCATGGTCTCGTAGAGCTTGAGTCGTACGTCGGGCGCCAGCGGCTCGCCGCGGCTCTGCCGGGGCATCGACGGGGACGATGCTGCCTCTGTCGTCATGAAGGCCTCCAAACGTGGGTGAGAGGGGTTCCACCCGCGAACCTAGGTAGGCCACCGCACACCTGCCAGAGTCGTTCATCCCATGCAGGCGTAGGCATTTCTCGCCAGCCCGTTTTGCACCCCTGGCCGAGCGGAGTGGGTGCGGCACGAGACCTGATCTGCCAGCATCGACCGCATGACCGCATCGCACCCTCCCGTCCGCACCTGGCTCTCGGACATGGACGGCGTGCTCGTCCACGAGGAGGAGGCCATCCCCGGCGCCGCCGAGTTCGTCAAGCGTCTGCGCGACAGGGGAAGGCCGTTCCTGCTCCTGACGAACAACTCGATCTACACGGCCCGCGACCTCCAGGCCCGCCTCGCGCGCAGCGGCATCGAGGTACCCGAGGAGTCGATCTGGACCAGCGCGCTCGCCACCGCACAGTTCCTCGACAAGCAGCGGCCGGGCGGCACGGCGTACGTCATCGGCGAGGCGGGCCTCACCACGGCAATGCACTCGATCGGCTATGTCCTGTCCGAGCGCGACCCCGAGTACGTCGTCCTCGGGGAGACCCGGACGTACTCCTTCGAGGCGATCACCACCGCGATCCGACTGATCGAGGGCGGAGCCCGGTTCATCGCCACCAACCCGGACCCGACCGGTCCCTCCACCGCCGGCCCCATCCCCGCTACCGGCTCGGTGGCTGCCTTGATCACCCGGGCCACCAAGGTCGAGCCGTACTTCGTCGGCAAGCCCAACCCGTTGATGATGCGCTCGGCGCTGAACCGGATCGACGCCCACTCGGAGTCGACGGTGATGGTCGGCGACCGGATGGACACCGACATCGTCTCCGGCCTCGAGGCAGGACTCCGCACGATCCTTGTTCTCACGGGGTCCACCCGGCCCGACGCGGTGGAGAGGTTCCCCTACCGACCCACCTACATCCGGGACTCCGTTGCAGAGCTGGTGGACCTCGTCGACGAGTGGGACACCGGCGGGGAGTCGGTGCTCGACCTGGCGGACTGACCCTGCCCGGGGCCCGGGGCTGGCCCGGCGGACCGGGTGGGAGGGGTGGTCCCCGTCGCGGAGATGGTTGCCCCTGCCGAAACCGGCGCGACGTCCTAGCCTTTCCTCATGGACGACGCGATCCTCGACGAGGTCGAAGAGCTCGCTACCAAGATGCCCGGCGAGGAGCTCGCCCGGCTGCTCGAGGACCGGGCCCACGCGCTGGAACCGGGCAGCAGCGGACGCGCCGCCTGGCTGTGCCATGCAGGCGAGCGCTGGGAGATGATCGACGACTTCGCTCGTGCCAGACGTTGCTACGAGGAGGCGGTCGCGGACGGCGGCGAGACCTTTCTCGACCCTCGGGCGGACCTCGCGAACGTGCTGCTCGAGCTCGGGCAGACCTCGCGCGCCGACCGGCTGATCTCAGACCTGCACCACGATGCGGAGACCGGTGAGGTCGGCGAGTTCCTGCACGAGAGGGTCGGGGAGATCCTCGAGCTGCACGGGAGGTACGACGAGGCTCTGCACTGGTTCGACGCAGGGCTGACCCACGTCGCCCGCGAGGACCCCAAGGCCATGGACCTCGGCTGCCTGAACGGGCGGTTCCGCGTCCGCCGCGTGATGGACCTCCCCCATGACCGGCTCGACCTGCTGTGTGAGGAGCGGCGCCGCGAGTACGGCTCCGGCATGGATGAGCAGCGGCGTCTGCTCGAGTTCCCCGCCGACATCGGTCCCCTCCCCCTGACGGTGCTCTACTGGCCGAAGGAGGAGTTCGAGCACGTCCTCCGGCGCTGGCCAGGCTTCGCCGAGACCTGCGGGTCCGACCACACCGAGCACCGGGCCCGGGTTGAGCACCGGCTTCGGGATCTCGTCGACCACGACGGCCCCGTGGCCGTGGGCACCGCGAGCCTGGAGGAGTACCTCTCGTTCGCCGAGGGGCGTGGTGAACGCGCGTCCAACGCCTCGACCCGAGGGATGTACGGAGCCCACCTCGCCTACCTGGGTCGGGTCCGTGAGTGGCCACCGGGGAAGGACGCGCCGTGCTGGTGCGGGTCGGGCCGGGCCTACCAGGACTGCTGCGAGGCGCTGGGCGTCCAGACGTAGCCAGGGTCAGACGGCCGAAGTCAGGTGGCCGGCGTCAGGTCGAACGTGCGGCCTTCTCGATGAGCCGGAGAAGCTCCATCGGCACCGGGAACATGATCGTGCTGTTGCGCTCGGCTCCCAGCTCCAGGAGCGTCTCCAGAGTCCGCAGCTGCAGGGCGGCGGGGTGGCGCTCCATGATCTGCGCGGCCTCCCCCAGGTTGGCGGCGGCCTCCTTCTCCCCCAGCGCGTGGATGACCTTGGCTCGTCGGTCTCGCTCGGCCTCGGCCTGGCTGGCCATCGCGCGCCGCATGGTCTCGGGCAGGATCACGTCCTTGACCTCGACCAAGGTCACCTTCACGCCCCAGGGATCGGTGACGCCGTCGATGACCTGCTGGAGGTGCTGGTTGATGTCGTCGCGCTTGGTGAGCAGGTCGTCGAGAGGGGTCTGACCGAGGACGCTGCGCAGGGTGGTCTGCGCGACCTGCTGGGTGCCGAAGCGGTAGTCGTCGATGGAGAGCACGGATCGAACGGCCTCGACCACATTGAAGTAGACGACCGCGTTGACGCGCACGGTGACGTTGTCCTTGGTGATGATGTCCTGCGGCGGTATGTCGTAGGTCTGGGTGCGGAGGTTGACCCGGATCAGCTGGTCGATCACCGGGATGATGATGATCAGCCCGGGCCCTTTGAGTGGCTGGATCCTGCCGAGCCGCAAGATGACACCCCGCTCGTACTCCGGGAGCACGTGGATCGCAGCCCATAGGAGGGCGGTGAGGACGACGACGGCTATGGCCAGTCCGATCAGGAATCCGGTGCTCATGATGTCGCCTTCGGTCGATGCGAGCCTTCCCGCGGCTCTCCGTCGTCGGGAGCCTCTGGGTCGACGAGGAGGACCAGCCCGTCGACGCCGACCACCCGCACCTGTCCGCCGGCGTGAAGGGGACCGCCGGTGCTCCGGAGAGTCCACCAAGCCCCCTGGGTGAAGCTGCGACCCGAGGTGCCGGAGGCCTCGCGCACCGGAACGGTCTGGCCGGTGAAGACGTCGGTACCGGTCGAAGTGGAGGGCGCACGTCGGGTGCGCAGGGCCACACGCCCGGCCAGCACCACGAGGCCGAACATGACGATGGCCAGAGGTAGCGCGGCGGAGAGGTCGACCGCGACGCCTTGGGCGTCATCGAACAAGAAGACCGCCGACAGCACGAGGACGACGGCCCCGCCGAAGCCGAACCCTGCCACCCCAGGTGCCAGCACCTCCGCGACGAACAGAGCGGCGGCGACCGCGAGGAGCAGCAGGCCGACGGCGTTCACCGGCAGGACGGAGAGGCTGTACAGCGCCAGCAGCAGCGCTGTCGCCCCGGTCACGCCGGCGACCCCGATACCCGGTGTGGCGAGCTCGTAGATGAGCCCCAGGGTGCCCAAGGTCAGCAGCAGGAAAGCGACATTGGGGTCGGCGAGCACCTGGAGGATCTGGCGCATGGGCCCCATGTCGTCCCGTTCGATCGACGCACCGGCCGTCTGCACGGTCACCTCTCGCTCACCGGTGATCGTGACCCGCAGGCCGTCGGCGGCCTCGAGAGCCCCAGCGAGGCTCGATGCACGCGCGTCGACCACGCCGAGCTCCAGGGCCTCATCCACCGCCGCCGAGCGCCCCTCACGGACGGTGTCGACGGCGAACTCGACGTTGCGCCCGCGCAGGGCTGCGAGTGCCTCCGCCTGCGCAGCGGCGTCGTTGACGATCTTGTCGGAGACCTCCTCGCCCTCCATGCCCACCGGTGTCGCAGCGCCGATCGTCGTGCCCGGTGCCATCACCGCGACATGGGAGGCGAAGGTGATGATCGCTCCCGCGGAACCTGCGCGCGCACCGTCGGGGCTGACGTAGACGATCACGGGGACGGGGCTGGCGAGGATGTCGTTGACGATGTCGCGCATCGCCGTGACGAGCCCACCTGGGGTGTCGAGCTCGATCACATAGGCGTCGTAGTCGTCCCGGGCAGCCTCGTCCAGGCCGGAGTCGATGTGCTCCGCGACGACAGGGGTGATGGCGGTGGCGACCTCGGTGACGAGCACCCGGCGCTCAGGGGCGGGAGATGCCGCCGCGGAGGGGCCAGATGCCGCAAGCATCCCCAGAAGGACGAGTCCGAGGACCCGCCCCATCAGACGGCGGTGCCACGTGATCATCAGGATCAACCCTCGTCGCCATCGTACGTCGTGGTCCAGACATGCCCGAAGATCCCGCTTCTGGATGATCTCGCCCGAGGCAACGTCGTCCATCCTGTTATGAGGGGCTGGCCTGCGAGGGCAACAGGGGGTCGAGATGAGAGCCGACGGCATGAGCAGCGGTGAGCCGGAGGCTCCGCGGTGGAAGGTTGGCGCACGGGCCAGCGCCGGCACCCTGCTCGCGGTGGTGCTCATCGTGTGGATCGTGGCGAACCGCCAGGAGGTCGAGATCTCCTTCGTGTTCGGGTCCGCCGAGATCCAGGTCTGGGTAGCCCTCACGATCGCTGCCCTGCTCGGTGCGGCGGTCGGGTTCCTCGCGGCCCGGCGTCGCTACAAGTGAGGACCCTGCCCCCGGCTGCCAGCCGTCGCGACGCAGGACCCGCGGTCCTGCCTTGCCGCCGGGGTCAGGCGGGGAGTCGGACCACGAAGCGGCAGCCGCCGTCGGCGTTGGCCACCCTCACCGTGCCGAGGTGAGCCTCGACCAGCCCGCGGACGATCGCCAGTCCCAAGCCGGCCCCGCTGCTCTCGCTGGGCGTCCGCGCATGGCTGCCCCGCCAGCCCACGTCGAAGACCCGGTCCAGGTCACGGTCGGGGATGCCGCCGCACCGGTCCGCGACCACCAGCTCGATCTGTTCGGCGTCGGTGCGGCCGCGGATCTCCACGACGCCGTCCTGGGGCGTGTGCCGCACCGCGTTCATCACGAGGTTGCCGATGACCCTCGCGAGCGCGGCCGGGTCCCCGTGGACCATCACCCCGGTCTCGACGGATCCGTCGAGTCGAACACCCTTGGCCTGTGCCACCGGCGCCGCGCCCACGATCGCCTCGCTCACCAGGTCGCCCACGTCGACGTTCTCCAGCGTGAGCTTCAGGGAGCCGGCGTTGATCCGGGAGAGCTCGAAGAGGTCGTCGACCATGCCGACCATGCGGTCGACCTGGCTGCGGGTCTGGGCGTGGAAGCGCGCAGGGTCCTCGGCGATGCCATCCTCGAGCGCCTCGGCCATCGCCCGAATCTGCGCGAGCGGTGTCCGAAGGTCGTGGGAGACCCAGGCGACGAGCTCGCGGCGTGAGCTCTCGAGCCGCCGCTCGCGTTCGGCGGCCTCGCGCAGCCGGTCGCTGCTCCGGGCGAGCTCCGCGGCGACCGTGTCGAGCTCGAGCGGCCCGTCCGTCGTACCGCTGAACTCCCCTTCCTCTCCGAAGCGCCGGGCCGCGTCACGCAGCGTCTGAGCCGAACCGACCAGACGGCGGCCCAGCCACAGCGCGAAGGCAGCAGTCACCGCACCCGAGGCGGCGCAGACGAGGACGACGACCTGCAGGTCGTGCTCGGAGAGGAACATCGCCTGCGCAGTCCCCATCACCCCAGCGATGACGCCGACCACGGCGACGGCGGTGAGGAGTACGGCGGACCAGCGGATCGACCGGTGCCGCAGCGCCCGCGCCGCGATTACGCCGACCAGGCCGACCAGGCCGGACCAGCCGACCGCGATCAGCAGGACGAGGAGGGTGTCGCGGCTCATGCGGCCTCCCACCGGTAGCCGACGCCCCAGACCGTGACCAGGCGTCGCGGCCGGGTCGGGTCCACCTCGACCTTCTCGCGCAGCCGCCGCACGTGCACGGTCACCGTCGACTGGTCGCCGAAGGACCAGCCCCACACCTCCCGCAGGAGCTGTTCACGTGACCAGGCGACGCCAGGGTGGGCGACGAGGTACCGGAGGAGGTCGAACTCCCTCACCGTGAGGGGGAGGCGCTCGCCGCGCAGGGTGGCCACGTGCCGGGCCGCGTCGACGACGAGGTCGCCATCGGTGACGACGCTGGCATCGGGCTCGTCCGCCCTGCCCGCCCTGCGCAGGACGGAGTCCACGCGCAGCACCAGCTCACGGGGACTGAAGGGCTTGGTGACGTAGTCGTCGGCCCCGAGCTTCAGCCCGACCACCCTGTCGGTCTCCTCACCGAGTGCGGTCAGCATGATGATCGGGACGTCGCTGGTCTCCCGCAGCCGGCGGGCCACCTCGAGCCCGTCGATCCCCGGCAGCATCAGGTCGAGCACCACCAGGTCGGCCCGGGCGTCGCGCATCGTGGCGAGTGCCGACTCCCCGTCCCCCGCCTCCAGGACCTCGTGCCCTCCCGCACGCAGGTAGGAGACCACCACCTCGCGCACGGTGTGGTCGTCGTCCACGACGAGCACGTTCGGCATTCACTCACCTCCGCTCTGGCGACGCGCGAACGCCCACCCGAAGGCGCACGCCCACACTAGCCCCGCGAGGACCAACCACCCGGCAACGTACGGGCGGTCCAGGAGGGTCGGGTTGTCCGGCCGTGCTCCGAACCGTCCGAGGACGGGGACGGCCATCAGCGTGACGGACCCGAGTACGACGGTCGCAGCGGCTACCGCGGGCCGGGCCCACCCAGGCAGCACCGCGAGCCCGATGACGACGAGGACGATCACCAGCGGGGCGAGCACGAAGTCGTGCAGCAGGACGCCGCCGGCCAGCCACACCGCGACAGCCAGGAGGTTCTCGGCGCCCTCGTCGAGGAGCTCGACCGCGCCCACGGCGGCCACGACCAGGCCCATGAGGAACAGCAGCGCCCGCGCCGGGGTCATGTCTCCACCGCCAGGTCGGCGACCCACTTGGTCTGCATGACCCCGGGCCGGTTGGGTGCGATGACACGGCAGGGGTAGCCATGGTCCAGGCTCAACGGCTCGCCGTCGAGCCGCAGGGCCAGCAGCGTGTCGCCGTCGGCCACGAAGTTCCCGGGCAGCCTCGTCTCGCGGAAGGGTCCGTCCTGCTGGAGGGAGGTCACCCACACCGCCGAGTCGGGGGCACCGTCGACGAGGGCGACGAGGTCGCGCACCCGCACACCGGTCCAGGTCCCCGTCGCGCTCCATCCCTCGACGCACGCGATGGGGAGGACCGCGGTGTGCTGCGGGAGAGCCTCGAGGTCTTCCCGGGTCAGCGACAGTCGCCTGTCGCCGGCGGAGAGCGAGAGCATGTAGCCCTCAGCCAGTGCCGAGACGGTGACGCCTGCAGCCCTCGCGGTCTTGTTGATCGGGACCCCACCGGGCCCGTCCCCGGACCGCACCGCGAAGACCGACACCCGTCGCAGGAGCGGCACGCTCGCCCCTGCCGTGGTCAGCACGGCCAGCCCGGAGGCGACCCAGGTGGTGCGGAGCAGGCCACGCCGGGTGAGCCCGCCGGGCTCGCGAGCATCCACGGCGCCGGGCCGGTCCTGGCTCGTGTCGTCGAGGTCGGTGCGCAGTGCCCGGGTGATCACCGGGAGCTTCACGGCAATGTGCACGAGGAGGGCCCCGACAGCGATCCAGGCGACCGCGTAGTGAGTTGCCCGGAACGAGAACGCCCACGGGTACCACTGCGAGGAGTTCGCGAGCCCGGTCGCGAGCTGGAAGATCGCAGCCGCGACCAGGACCGCGATGGAGAGGCGCTCGAGCCCGTGCAGGAGCAGCGCCCTCCTCTCCCGGGGTGGACGCGCGAACAGCTTGGGGAAGACCGACCAGAGCTTCACCAGTAGCAGGGGCACCGCTGCGGCACCGGCTGCGACGTGGACGCCCTGAGTGACCCGGTAGAGCCAGACCGGGCGTGTGGGAAGTGGGAACCAGGGGTAGTCGGCCTGCGCCACGTGGCTGTACAGGCCGGTGAGGAAGGCCAGGCCGAAGCAGATCCCGAGCCACAAGCCCACCCGCGACGCGACGGCGGGGCTGCGCAGTCGGGAGGTGAAGTCGTTCTCGTCGGGGATGCGGGGCCTCGGGGCGCCCGGCTTGCTCAGGACAGACACGGCGCGGGAACCTCCGGTCCTGCCAGGACGGCGAACCATCGACCGTCGTACTCGTGCAGAGCGGTGACCTCGAGCCCGGCCGACGACGCGACATCGGTGACCGCGTCGGCGCCGAGCACGGCCCAGGGGAAGCCGCATGACTCCCTCCCCTCGACCGTGAGGCGGACCAGGCCCACCCGCAGTCCCGCTCCGGGAGGTGCGAGGTCGACCACGACCTGGCCTTCGGGGGCGAGCAGGCGCTGGACTCGTCGCAGCAAGCGGACCGGGTCGCCTCCGATCCCGATGTTGCCGTCCGCCAGCAGCGCGCTGGACCAGGTCCCCTCGCCTGGGAGCGTGCCGAACACGTCCGCGTGGACCACGTCGACTCCCCGCGCGCGAGCGCGGTGCACGGCCTCGAGCACCACGTCGACCCCCAGCACGGCGACGCCGTCGCGGGCGAGCTGCTCGGCCATCCGGCCCGGGCCGCAGCCGAGGTCGATGGTCGGTGAGAGGCACCGCTCGAGGACGGCCCTGTCGCTCGAGTCGGCCTGGCCGCACCAGCGGGCCAGCGGCAGCGGCTGCGACGCCAGTCCCAGGCCGCTGACCCAGCAACGCTCGCCGTCCAAGGCCTGGGCGTACACCTGCGGCACGGCAGCCGGCGTCGTGCTACCGACCAGGAACCCGGCGTGTGCCGCCTTCCCGGGGTGCGCCGGGTGCCCCGCGCGTGCGACGGATGGGTCGAAAGAGACGGTCACGACGTCCACCCCTCGTGCCGTGTGCCGACAAGCTCGCGCCACGCGTGCGCGAAGCGGGTGTGCGGCGCACGCCGTGCCGCCAGCTCAGCGTCGCGGGAGTCGTCGATGTCTCGCATCCTGGGCGCGAGCACCACGCTGCGCCGCCGGGCCCGGAGCAGCGCCAGCGTGTCCGCGCCCGTCGTCGATGTGGACATGGGGACGTGCCGAAGGCCCTCCACGTCTCCGGCCTCCGTGGACGCCAAGACCCACCAGCCGCCGTCGACGGCAGGCCCGAGCACGGGACGCCTCTGCGCCGCGATCGTGTTGACCCGGGCCAGGACCGTCGCGTCCAGGTGGGGGGTGTCCATCCCGACCTGGACGACCGGTGCCGCAGCTGTCTCGTGCACGTCGGCGTGGGCGCGTTCGAGACGGTCGCCGAAGTCGCGTCCGAGCTGGCTCAGCACGTGCCACGACCGGAACCGACCATCGAGCTGTCGACGTCGGTCCGGCTCGAGCTGGTCGAGCTCCCCGGCGAGCGCGAGGTAGCAGCGAGCAGGGCCGAACGTCTCCTCGCAGACGTCCAGGGTGTCGAGGAGCGCGGCCAGGGCGAGCCGGGCAGCGTCCTCCGGTCCGACGGTGGCAGCGAGCCGGGTCTTGACCTGGCCCGTGACCGGAATCTTGGCCATCACCAGGGCGACTGGTCGTGTCTCGGGCCGTGTCACGGCAGTACCTTTGCGAAGTCTCGGGCCGCGCGCAGGGAGCCGAACACCGACCCGGACACCTTCGACCGGGTTCCCTCGGCGCGCGGACGGTAGGCAACGTCGACCTCCCGAATCCGCCAGCCCGCTCGCTGGGCGCGCACGAGCAGCTCCACCGGGTAACCGAAGCGCCGGTCTGCGACTCCAAGTGCGAGCAGGTCCTCACGTCGGCACACCCGAAGCGGCGCGATGTCGTGCACTCCCAGGCCGGTGCGCCGCCGCAGCCACCACAGCACGAGCGCGTTACCCGTGCGGGCGTGCCACGGCCAGGCGCCCCGGCCCTCCGGTCGCCGCCGCCCCACGACAAGTTCGGCCTCACCGCGGCGGACGACTCGAAGCATGGGGAGCACGTCACGAGGGTCCAAGGACCCGTCACCGTCCATCACCGCGATCCACTCGGCACGAGCTGCCGTCAGCCCGGCGTGCACTGCGGCGCCGTACCCCGGTCGTGGCTCCTCTACAACGCGGGCTCCGCACCGCTCGGCGACACGGGCGGTCCCGTCGCGCGAGCCGTTGTCGACCACGGTCACCTCGAGCCCGTCGGGCACCCGCGCGAGCAGCGCGGGGAGCGCGGCCGCCTCGTCGCGACACGGCAGGATCAGCTCGCACACATCTTCCATGCGTTTCACGCTAGGGACGCGCGGGCCCGGACAGGGCTGCCAACTCTTACGAGATCCTGACGGTCGGCCTCAGCCCGGGTGGGGAACCGCTGGACGCTCCTAGAGTCGGGCCATGCCTTCAACGAGCGTGCGCGAGGCAGCACCCCCGCGAGCCTCGACGCGGGCGGCCGCCTGGGGACTCCTCGCCGCTGCGGCGCTGCTCGCGTCGGCGATCGCGCTTCCTGCCCTGACGGGCTGGAACGTTCGCGTCCGGTGGTTCCCGCCCCTGCACGCCGAATGGGACCCTCGCCTCGGACCCGGCACGCTGCCGGCCATCGGCGTAGCCGCGCTCGCCGGATGGCAGGCCGTTCCCCTTGCCCGTCGGCTGCCCTGGTCGCGCCTGCTGCTCGCGACCTGGCTCGCCGGAATCGCCTGGATGCTGTCCCTTGCCCTGGTCGACGGCCCCGACGGCATCGGGCGGATCCTCGAGCACGACTACGAGTACCTCGAGACCGCGCGGGCGACCACCGACGTCCCGGCGACCCTGCGCGAGTACGTCGACCGCATCCCCTACTCACATCCCGACAACTGGCCCGTGCACATCGCCGGCCATCCCCCCGGAGCGCTGCTCCTGTTCGTCGGCCTGGTCCGGATCGGGCTGGGCGGATGGTTCGCGGCCGGCCTGGTGGTGGTCCTCGTCGCGGCCACCACGCCCTTGGCGGTGCTCGTCGTTGCTCGGGTGCTCGGCGCCGAGGAGCGCGCACGAGTGGCGCTGCCGTTCCTGGTCCTCGGCCCCGCGGCGATCTGGCAGGCGGTCTCGGCAGACGCGATGTTCGCGGCGATCGTCGCGTGGGGCATGGCCTCGCTCGCGGTCGCAGCGACCCGGCGGAGCATCGGCTGGTCCGTGGTCGCGGGGCTCGTCCTGGGGTACTCCGTGATGCTGTCCTACGGCCTGCCGCTGGTCGGGATCCTGGCCGTGGCAGTCCTGTCTGCGGCGCGGTCGTGGTTCCCGCTGCTCATCGCGGCCGCCGCCGCGGCTGCTGTGGTGCTGGCCTTCGCGGCTTTGGGGTTTGCCTGGTGGGAGGGGCTGTCCGTGCTGCACGAGAGGTACTGGGACGGGGTGGCATCGCGACGGCCCACGGCCTACTGGCTCTGGGGAAACCTCGCGGCGCTCGTCGCGTGCGCCGGCCCTCTGCTGGGCGCGGCACTCTCCTCGTCCGGTGGGTCGCTCCTTGCCGCTCTGCGCCGGCCGCGCCGTGACGTGCTCGCGACGTTGGCCTTGGCCGGGGTCGCGATGGTGCTGGCCGCTGACCTCTCCTTGATGAGCAAGGCGGAGGTGGAGCGGATCTGGCTCCCGTTCGTGCCGTGGATCATGCTCTCCTGCGCCTTCCTCCCACCGCGTTGGGTCAGGCCCGGTCTCCTCCTCCAGCTCGGTTTCGCGCTCGTCGTACAGCACCTGCTGTGGTCGGACTGGTGAGCGCGGGCCGCAGAGGGGCGCGCGCGAACTCTCTCAGCCCTGGGCCAGGGGGCACCTCGGCCGCGAAACCGAGCTCACTTCGGGCCCGGTCCGCAGACGCGACGACATGGCGAACGTCTCCGGGCCGGTACCGGCCCGACACGACGGGATCGAGACCGGTCCCGCCGGTGGCATCGTCGTCGGCGGGACCGGCGGCGGCGAGCGAGCGTGCGACCTCGAGGATCGACACCGGGTGCCCTGAGCACACGTTGTAGGCACGCTGCTGCCCGACCGGGTGCTGAGCCACCGCCTCCACTGCGAGCACGTTCGCCCGTGCCACGTCGGCGACGTGCACGAAGTCCCGCATCTGGCGTCCGTCCTCGAATACCTCCGGGGCCCTGCCGGCCTCTACAGCAGACCGGAAGATCGCCGCGACGCCGGAGTAGGGGGTGTCGCGGGGCATCCCCGGGCCGTAGACGTTGTGGTACCGCAGTGCGATCGACGCGCCCGGTGCCTGCCGGGTCCACGCGCCGCCGTAGTGCTCCTGGGCCACCTTGCTCGCGGCGTAGCTGCTCCTTGGGTCGAAGGCCGTGTCCTCACCAACTGCTGCCCAGGTCAGTGCGCGTCCGCATCGCGCGCAGACGTGGTCGAAGTCGCCTCGGTCGAGCGCCTCGGGGGTACGAGGCTGCGGCCGCTGCTCGCCGTGCTGGGAGCAGACGTAGCGGCCCTCGCCGTAGACGACCATCGACGAGGCCAGGACCAGCCGGTCGACTCCCGCGCCAGCCATGGCCGCGAGCAGGGCCGCCGTGCCGAGGTCGTTGTGCGAGGCGTAGGACGGCAGGTCCGCTACGTCGACTCCGGCCCCCACCATCGCCGCCTGGTGGCAGACGACATCGACCCCGCACAGCAGGTGTGCCCACTCCCCTGCGCTCCGCACGTCCAGCAGGTGCAGCCCCTCCGGTGCGGGAGCGGCTGCATGGTGCGCCTCGGGAATGAGTACGTCGACCGCCACCACCTCGTGTCCACAAGCCCGCAACGCCTCGGCGACCGCTGAACCGATGAACCCGGCGGCCCCTGTCAGCAGCACCCTCATGGCAGCTCGAACGGCAAGGTCACGTCCTCGAGCCAGGCTGCGCAGTCGCAGTTCTGGTCCTCCTGCTCGGGGGCGAGCGCGCCGATCGCCTTGGTCAGCAGGGTTCGTGTCCGATCGAGGTTCTCAGCGAACCTGGCGAAGACCGTGGCCTGGTCCACCACCTCGTGCCCGTCGACTCCAGTGTCCATGTCGGTGACCAGGGCGAGCGCCGCGTAGCAGAGCCCGAGCTCCCGGGCCAGGACCGCCTCCGGGTGCCCGGTCATGTTGACCAGCGACCAGCCGGCCGCCGCGAAGCTCTGCGACTCGGCTCGCGTGGAGAACCGCGGCCCTTCGACCACGACCATGGTGCCCCCGTCCTTGGCGGAGGGGTCGCTGTCACGGAGCACCTCGCGCAGCGCCGGGCAGTAGGGGTCGGCGAAGGGCACGTGCGCCGCGCCTTCGTCATAGAACGTCTGGACTCGGAACCTGGTCCGGTCGACGAGCTGGTCGGGGACGACCAGGTCCCCCGGGGCCACTTCCGCAGTCAGCCCACCCACGGCGCACGGCGCGAGCACCCGGCGCACGCCGAGAGATCGCAGGGCCCACATGTTCGCCCGGTAGTTGATCCGGTGCGGAGGGTGCTCGTGACTGCGTCCGTGGCGTGGGAGAAAAGCGACGGCGCGACCCTGGACGGCGCCGACGGTGACCGGAGCGGACGGCTCGCCGTAAGGCGTGTTCAGCTCGAGCTCCTCAGCGTCGTCGAGGAACGTGTAGAGCCCCGACCCTCCGATGACGGCGAGCGATGCGTGTCCTCGTGCCATGCCCGCCAGTCTCGCAGCGCCACCCCGTCACCGAGGCGCTTGCCGCAAGGCCTTCACACTCTCGTAAGAAGTCGGTCAGGACGACTGCTCTAGCCTCCGCAGGACCCACTCCCCGCCCACCTCGGCGATGTAGCCGGGGTCGCCGCACACGACGAGCTGGTCCCTCGGGCGGGACAGGCCGACGTAGAGCCGCTCACGTGAGCGCTCCACAGGCTCCTCCTCGTTGAGCGCGAGCACGACCGCGCTGCGCTCGAGCCCCTTGAACCCGAGGACGTGCCCGTAGAACACCTGCTCGTCGTCCCAGAAGCTCGCCCAGTAGCTGTCCTGACCCGCCGCCTGTCGCTGCACCTGTTCCGGGTGACGGCTTCCCGTGGTCAACAGGGCCACGTCCTGCGGCCGCCACCCCTCCTCCAGGAGTACGTCGACCGCGTCGTCTGCACGGTCGAGCGCCTCGTCGAAACGGCATGGAACAAACCGGACCTCGGGACCATCGACTTCCCCGAGCCGCATCCGGATCGGGGTGAGCGTCGAGAAGCTGGTGGCGATCTGGCGCGTGTTGCGCAGGTTGTGGTCGAGTACGAGCGGCACCAACCCCGCCGGGGGGCCACCGAACCTCGAGAACACCCGCTGTCCCTCGTCGGAGAAGACGTACAGCCCGCCTTCCTCCTCGTCACGCAGTGCCGCGAGGGCGGCCGGCCACCACAGGTCCGCGAAGTCCTGCGCCTCGTCGATCACGAGTGCGTCGTACAGCTTGCCGGCAGGCTGTGCCGCGCCCAGGTCGACCATCTGCTGCGGGAGCTCGACCTCCCAGAAATCGCTGTCGTCGTCGCTGCCGGTCGGCGCCCCCCACTCGACCCCGAGGTTGTGGAAGGTGCCGACGTAGGCCGGCTGCTCCTTGCGCGGCCACGAGGACACCCGTCGCTGCAGCCACGCCGCGAGGCCTCGGGAGTAGCAGGTGAGCGCGACGCGCTGACCGGACCGGCTGAGGCGGCGCGCCTGCTCGACCGCGAGCCAGGTCTTGCCGCTGCCCGCGCCACCGCGGATCTCCACGCGATTCAGCAGCCTAGCGGCGTCGAGGATCACCGCCTGCTCGGCGCTGAGTCGCTCCACCTCGTCGCCGCGCTCCTCCGCCTGACCGATCAAGTCGCGCTGCGGGAGGCCACGGCCGTCCATGGCGGCGAGCATCGCGTTGATGTCGTCCGCGTCGATGAGGCGCTTGTTGCTGGTCTGGCCGACGACCACCTCTCGGAGAAAGTCGCCGAGCCGGTGCATGTCGTTGCTCCCCGCAACCTGCCACCGTCTGGCGTCGAGCAGCGCGAAGTCGTCGTCGACCTTGGTGTACGGCAGCACGACGGCGTGACCCCAGCGCACCGGCGTCCTGCTCCCCCACTGCGGCATGTTGGTGATCCAGCTGCGCAGCGCGTACTGCGCCTCCCGGGCCTGGGTGACCGGGTCGATCGGCGCAGGTGCCCCACGGCGCTCGATCCACCAGCCGTCCGCGTCGCACCACACCTTGCTGCCTTTGACCTCCACCACCACGACGCCGCCGTCCTCGAACGCCACAGCGATGTCGATCTCGTGGTCCTTGCCCCGGTCGGAGATCCGCAGCCCGGCGAAGAGGACATCGCCGTCGCCGAGCTGGTCTCTTAATGTCTCCCAGACCTTTCGCTCGCTCGGGTTCACACAGTCTGGCTGCGGCGGGACGAGAATCGGCATGGGTCGATACTGCAGCAAACCCGGCGACGGAGGGAGGGGGTTGAGCGTTCTGCGACGCTGAGCCGCGGACCCCCGTTGACCAGCTGATCGTTGCTGCTCGATATCCGGCTGACGGTCATGGTCACTGACGCCCTTCCACAGGTAGGCGCACTGCGGGGAGATCAATCGCCGACGTGCGGATGAAAATGTCGAGAGTGTCGGGCGCGTTGCCTGATCGGTGATCACAATCGGATTCGTTAACCGATGTCCCTCAGACTGACTCGAGCGCTTTCCGGCTCGCCGCCGCGCAACCTATGCGTCCTTGCCTCCGCTGTGTTGGCCACGCGACCTCACGGAGGCTCGTGGCTCATCAGGCGCGGGCCCGGGAACGACCAGAATTGCCGGCCTTCGCGGCGCCCCATTGGCTGGCTCAGCGCTCGAGCACGACGTCGGCGAGCGCTCGGTAGGCACGCAAGGTCGATTCCGGCATGGACGGATCGTCAAGGCGGAGGATGTCGGTGCTCTGGAGGACTTCCGGACGGAGGTCGATCTCGCTGGCCTCGAGCCACCCCAGCAGGCCGAGAGTGTCGCCGTCGGACTTCAGCCTTCTCCGAAGGGCCTGCATGCGCTCGGGCTTTCGGTCGAGCCGGACGTAGTTGTCACCTGACGGCCACAGTTGGTCGTCCGCCGGCACCTCGGCGTTCAGGCCCAGCCCCTGCAGGTCGGCCTCCGTGAAGTCGTTGCCTCGGATCTCGTTCGGCCCGGGGCGCGAGTCATCCCTTCCCCACAGGGACAGCCCCCTCACCACGCCCACGAACCGATTCCGGACCAGGTCCGTGGACCGAAGATGGAGCGGCTCCCAGTCACAGGACTCGAACGTGCAGTCCGCAAACAACACGTGACGGACCCCGATCCTGCTGAGGTCACAACGGGTGAGCGCGCAGCGTTCGAAGTTCGAGGCCGCGCGCGGATCCGGGATGGTGCTGCCCAGCTGCCAGTCTAGGACGCACCCGACGAATTCGCAGTCCGCGAACGTGCAGTCCCGGAAGGTCAGCCATTCCCAGCCGTCCTTGATCCGTTCGAACCGGATGCCCTCGAGCCGGCGACCGTCGAACCGCCACTCCGAGCCGTCTGCCGGGCGCTGTTTCACCACAGTCCCGGGCGCCAGCTTCGGCCCTTCGATCATCATCTGGTCAGCCTCCTGGAAGAACGAGCCCGTCGCTCACCAAGGTCACCTCATTCAATCGTGCAGCGCACCCAGGCACACCAGACCACGCAACGGGCGGACGTCGTCGTACGCCGTCGTCCGACACTAGGGCCCCCGGGGATCACGCGACCGCCAACGCGCCCGTGGTCTGACCATGCCTGGTCGTGATCCCGTCGACCCCATCGCAAACTCGGTCATACACGGGGATTCCACCGGGCTGCATGCGTAAGGCGTGACATGCCGAGCGTTGATCGGAGTGCGGATCCGTGACCCCGGGCGGACTTGGGCGGCGGATCTGGCATGCAGCATTCCGGCCCCCTCTATTGGTTCGAACAACCGGGCACCTCCGTTCGCAGAGGGCGCGTCAGAGATCGATTCGCCCGCTCAGCGGGGTTTGTCGGCTGTTGGTCTGCGAAGGAGCAGGTAGGCCTGCGGGGTCTTCTCGTACTCTCCTTCGGCCTCACGGATCACCCGAGAGTGCAGGACGAAGCCGGCCTCCCCGAGCCGGTCGGCCACCCGGTCCGGTGAGAGCCGGAAGCTGACGAGGGACACCGGGTGGCCGTAGGCCTGGTTGCGGTGGGCAGGTTCGTCGTCACCTGCCTGGAACGCGAGCAGCAGGTGGCCGCCCGGCGCGAGCACCCGTCGCAGCTCGGCGAAGACCTGCGGAAGACGCTCTGGCGGAGTGTGGATGATCGAGTACCACGCGACGACGCCGGCCAAGGAGCCGTCAGGCAGCTCGAGGGCCGAGAGCGAGCCTACGTCGAAGCTCAGCTGCGGGTACCTGCTGCGGGCGACCTCGACCATCGCCGGTGACAGGTCGAGCCCGAACGCGTCCAGGCCGAGCGAGTCGAGGTACGTCGTGATCCGGCCGGGTCCGCAGCCGACGTCGGCGACCCGTCCTCCACCACTGGTCCGTACGAGTTCTGCGAACACCCCGAGCATGGCCCGATCCATCGGCATCCTCGCCAGAGCGCCGTCCAGGAGGGCGGCGTAGTCGACTGCGACGGTGTCGTAGGCCGCTCGGGTGGCGACGATGTGGGACGGCTCGGTCATGGCGAGGACCGTACTGCACAGCCGATTGGTCTGTTTCGGCACGAACTGTCCTATCTCCGCGCTACGTTGCAGTCACCGAGACATCCCCGGGGGGCTCAGTGGGGAGGCGGGTTCATGCGGGTTCACCGCGCGAATCGCTGCTCTCGGTCGTCTGGTCCGGGTCGAGGCGACGCCTCCCGAGGACGGTCGGTGCCTGTCTGACGACACACGTTGAAGGGTCCGCTGTCTTGAAGACGTTCATCACCATCGGCCTGTCGGCCGGCGCCGTGGGTGCCATGGTCGCGGGCGGCCTTGCGGTCAGCTCGTTCCTCTCCGGCGGCGGAACCCAGCCAGAGGACGTGCTCCCGTCGACCGCGATCGGCTTCGCCAAGCTGGACCTGAACCCGCCCGCAGGGCAGAAGCTGAACGCGCTGCGGCTGATGCGGAAGTTCCCCGACATCAAGGACGAGGGCGACGACCTGAAGGCAACCATCGTCGAGTCGCTGCTCGACGACGCCGACCTCGACCTGAAGTACGAGGCAGACATCGAACCGTGGCTGGGCGACCGGGCGGGAATAGCCGTCGTCCCCTCCGACAGCTACGACGAGGGGGTCGCCACACTCATCGCCCTCGAGTTCACCGACGAGGCCGCCATGGTCGCCGCGCTCGAGAAGGCGGAGAAGCAGATCCGGTCCGAGCGCGAGGAGCTCTACGAGCAGTTATACGGCTCTCGCCGCGCCGAGGACGGCGATGCGGAGACGGAGAGGCTCGCGCAGCCCTCCCACGACCCCACGGATCCGGCCGACAGCTTCACCGCCGTCGAGCCCAGCGCGGCTCCCGAAGAGTTCACCGTCCCGGAGCCGGGCACGACGCCAGGAGACTCCACGACAGTCGAGCCGATTCCCGTCCCGGAGCCTGGCACGACGCCAGGAGACTCCACGACAGTCGAGCCGATTCCCGTCCCCGAGCTGACGGTCGAAGAGCACGCCGAGAACGAGCCACTGCCCTCGCCCGAGCCGGACCTGCAGCACCTTCCTGGCACCGCGCCCGAGGAGCACGACCCGTTCTACTACGCGATTCGCGAGAACTACGTGATCCTGTCGGAGCACCAGTCCGACGTCGACGCAGCGGCCGGCGCAGCGCAGGTGCTCTCGAGTCATCGTTCGTTCACCGCCGACAAGGCAGCCATCGACGGCGACGACCAGATCGTGCTTGGTTGGCTCAACGTCGGAGCCGTCTACGACGTCATCCCCCAGGACGAGAAGGCTGACTTCGCCGAGATGCTCGGCTCCGCCCGTCCCGCGGGCCGCGTGGTGGTCGGCGTACACGCTGAGCCCGATGCGGTGGAGGCTGTCGGGCGCACGATCGACCTGGAGGCTGCCGGCGCTGAGGCGATTGCGACCGGCGACGCCGGGACCGGTCTGGTGAAAGATCTTCCGGCGAACACCTCCGTTGCGTTCTCGGCGACCGGCCTCGGCGACCTGGCCGTCGACCTCTGGGACAGGTACGGATCCGAGCCCTTCCTGGACGCGACCGACGAGGCCGAGGCGTTGGGCCTGAACCTTCCTGACGACCTGGTCGCGCTGCTTGGCCAGGAGGCCGCGGCAGGTCTGGTCATCGATGATCAGGCAGGGCTCGACTTCTCAGCGACTGCACGGGTCCGCACCGAAGCCGCGGATCGAGCACTCGAGGTCATCGAGCTGTTCGAGGAAGAGACTGCTGAGGAGTTCCATGCCGAGCCAGCTGCGGACGGTTATGTGGTGGGCTGGGACCCGGACGACATGATCGATGCCGCGAACGGCGACATGACCCTGGGCGACAACCCTGTGTTCGCCAACGCAGTTCCAGACGCGGACGACGCGAGCGTCCTGCTGTTCGTGGACATCCCGGACCTGGTGACAGGGCTGGACGCAGCCTTCGGCGGCAGCGACCCGGACGGGTCCGAAGGCTCAGAAGGCTCCGAGTCGCTGCCCCTCCAGGCTTTCGGCGCCACTGCCGCCGGTGAGGCCGGGAACGGGGAGTTCAAGCTCCGGCTGACCTTCCGCTGACCGGCCCTCGCCCAGCTCACTTCGCCCGCTCCCCTCTGGAAGGCTTTTCGGTGCTCACTGCAAGGTCCCGAAACGCGATGGCGCTCGGCCCGTGGCGCCGTCGCAGACGGATGCACCATCGGCTCCGCCAGCTGGACCGTCTCGACGCCGGGGGGCCGGGTGATGCGCGGAGGCTTTCTCCCGGCGACACCATTCGGAAGCTGACCGCGGCACTGCTCGCCTTCGTGCTGACCGCAGCTGTCGCGGGGATCTTCGCGCACAAGCACTTCGGCCTGACACTCAGCCGCGACGGCTTCCGCGTCGCGTCGCCGCTCGGGCAGCCCCCGGAGCTGGTCGCAGGGGGCGGCTCGTTCGCCTACCTGTTCACCCAGGAAGGCTCCGACGAGCCGGTCGCGTATGACCCGTGCAAACCGGTCCAGTACCTGGTGAATGACGACCTGGCTCCCGAAGGAGCATCCTTGATCCTCGACAGTGCGATCGCGGAGGTCTCAGCCGCCACCGGTCTGGTGTTCGAGCCGGTGGGAGCCACCAGCGAGCTCCCGCCGGATGACCCGTCAGCCCTGGCGGCGCGGAGGGGGCCGGTGCTCATCGCGTGGACGACTCCCTGGGTCGTGAGCGACCTGGAGGGCCGCATCGCCGGGCTGGGCGGGAGCACCCCCGTCCGTGACGACTACACCGGGCGGCTGCGATACGTCACCGGCACGGTCTCGCTCGACGCGCCGCAGATGTTCGTGCTGATGGCGCAGCCGAACGGCCCCGCTCATGCGCGCGCCATCGTCATGCACGAGCTCGGGCACCTCGTCGGCCTCGACCACGTGGACGATTCCCGAGAGCTGATGCACTTCGACAACGTCGGCAAGCCAGGCTTTGGTCCCGGTGACCGACAGGGACTGGCTGCCCTCGGCTCGGGCAGCTGCTTCCACTGACGGGGTCCGCGGCGGTCGAGCGCCCTGGAGCGGCTGACGGTTTCCTCTCGGGCTCCTCCGCTAGCCTCCTCGGCGGCGGAGCACCCGGTCGATCGCGGCGTCGAGTCCCGGCGGCTCGGACCCGAGCTCGGCGATGACGGCGGCTCGCACGGCGCGGCGCAGCTCTTCCGGCGAGACCGAGGCCGATGGTGAGGACGGCGCGGACGGCGCGGACGGCTTGGCCGCGGCGGTCGCCGGCGACGCGGCGACGCGTCCGGGCCCGTCACGCTCGATCGCGACGCCGAGGTCGAGGGCCCGCTGGGCCGCCTCGTCGGTCAGGACGTCGCGCCCCTGCACACGGATCGAGCGTCCCGCCGCAGCGGCATCCTCGACGTCGTGCCGCGTGATGAACCGGCGACGCTGGAACTCAGTCCCGGCCATCGATGCCCTCCAGTGCAGCGACCGCGGCGTTGCGGGCCGCGAGGATGTCGGCTTCGGTTCCCGCCATCCAGAGACGGCCGTAGACCCCGACGGAGGTGACGTGCATCAGGTTCACGGCAGCAGCCTTCTCGGCCTCGTTGGCGGCCAGGTTGATGTAGGCGGCGGGCGTGCACTCGAGCACGAGCATCGTCTGCCCGGCGACCAGCATCATGCCCCGCGTGAACCTGTTCAGCAGCTGCGACTGGTAGGGGCTCACGTTGGTGATGATCTGCATCGAGGCGATCTGTGGCCGCTTGCGCGCCCCAACCTCGAGACCGAGCTCGCCGAGGACCGCGTCGCCGGCCTGGAGCACCTCCGCCTGCGACTCCGAGTGCAGCTCGAACATGCCGAACTGCCGCTCGACGATCTGCGCGCCAGGACGAGACATGGTCGCCTTCACCGCCACGTCGACCACCCGGAACACGTGGTTGCCGGGCGCCATCTCCACGTAGAGCGCGGCCATGCCCTCGATAGGAAGGTCACCCTGTGTCACGGTCCCCACGAAGGCGGCGTACTGCGGCTGCATCCTGTCGAGGTAACAGTAGGCCCTGAGCTCGAAGTCATCTGCCACGGCGGCACCTCTTCCTCCTCATCGTGACACCTGTGTCGGCTGAACGGGTCGACCCGATTCGCGGCCCGGAGCATTGAGTGCGATGCCGAGGGGCGTCACGAACAACGGCGAGACGGGTACGACGGCGGAGATGCCGGTCGTCTCGGAGACCACCTCGGCGAAGCCCGGAAAGGCCACCGAGCCACCGACCAGCCAGATCTGCGGAACCGGCCAGCCGGAAGCGTGGCCGGCGACGATGGTGGCCACCTTCTCCATCACGGGACGCACCAGGGGCAGCAGCCGGCGCTGCTCCTCGGACCGGGTCTTGAGCGCCTCCGCCTCGTCGAAGGAGATGCCGAGCGCTCCGGCGACGACCAGGGTCAGGTGGGTGCCGCCCGTGGCCTCGTCGGCGGTGTGCACCACGGTCCCGTCCCGAACCACGGCGACCCCGGTCGTGCCGCCACCGACATCCACCACGACGCCGTCACGCAGCCCGAGCACCGCGTTGGCCGCTGTGGGCTCGTCCACCAGGCCGGTGCACTCCATGTCGCAGCCCTCGATGACGTGCTTGACCGCGCGGACCTCGCTGAGCGGAACGCCGGGCGGGTAGGCGCCGTGCGCGGCCTCGAGCCGGATACCGATCCGGGCTTCCACCTCGTGCTTGAGCCGGCGCACCACGTCGACCGCACCGATGAAGTCGGTGACCACGCCGTCGCGCACCACGTCGGCGTGCTCGTGGGCGATCGCGAGGGGACGGTCGTCCTGGTCGAGGACGACGAGCACGGTGTACGCC
The DNA here is from genome assembly GCA_035456965.1 of Nocardioidaceae bacterium. Lineage (GTDB taxonomy): Bacteria > Actinomycetota > Actinomycetes > Propionibacteriales > Nocardioidaceae > Nocardioides_C. The sequence goes on along the minus strand of DATICF010000035.1, from coordinate 2,044 downwards.
GTCCCCAGGTCCACGCCGACCTTGGCCGCTGCGGGTGGCTGGTCCGGCGGCGCGGACAGTCGCGTCGCCTCCAGCCTCTCCATCGTCTCGGCCAGGGCGGTCCGGAGCGGCGGCGCATGGTTCAGTGGGGACTCGCCTGCTGAGGTCTGGCTCAGGAGTCCGGTCACGAGGTTCCTCCCCAGTCCGCCGGGTACGTCACGTAGAGAAAGCGGGCCGAGGACGGCGTGCCGAAGGTGATCGAGCTGCCCTTCGGAACGGCGATCACGTCGCCAGGCAGTCCCACGACCTGCTGCTCGGCGGTGGTGATGTGCAGCTCTCCTTCGATGACGTACTCGACCTCGTCGTAGTCCAGGGTCCAGGGAAAGCTTCCGGCACGCAGGCTCATCACGCCCGTGGCCATCGGCAGACCGTGCTCTGCCCCGAGCACGTCGCGCAGACGCACGTCCATCTCCGGCCGCCCAAGATCGACCGGGAAGGGTCCCATAGCCATCGTGTCCACCCCTTTCACGTGCTGCACCCGCGGCGTCCGATGCCCATCGCCCGACCCTCCCTCGGAGACCACCACCCGAACCCCGCGTTCGTGGGCGACGTCGCGGGCCAGCGGCGTGAGCAGGTCAGTGGGCGCGACGACCATCTCCGCCGCACCCGCGCGGGCATGACGGATGACGTCGGCGGCGGTATGCACCCGTCGACCCATGGCGGCCTCCCGGACTCAGTCGTCGCTCGGCCGCTCACGCGTCGGCGGTGGCCGCCCCGGGGTTCTGCCGCGGCAGGATGAACTCCACGTCGCCGTGCGGGCGCGGGATGACGTGGACGCTGACCAGGTCACCCACGCGCTGGGCGGCCGCCGCGCCGGCATCGGTCGCGGCCTTGACCGCACCCACGTCGCCGCGGACCATCACGGTCACGTAGCCGCCGCCGATCTCCTCCTTGCCGATCAGCGTGACGTTGGCTGCCTTGACCATGGCGTCGGCTGCCTCGATCGCACCGACCAGGCCACGCGTCTCGATCATGCCGAGCGCGATCATCTGCGGATTCGTCGCCACTGGAGTGTCCTCTCACTGGATGGCTGTCGTTGGACTCCTGCTGGTCTGCTGTCGGGTATCGCCACCCCGGGCGGTGGGCGGCTCCCGGCGGGCCGGGTCATGGTCCACCGCCGAGCTCTTGGAGGACCCGTCGCACGATCCGGTCCACCTGCTCCTCACCAGAACCTCCGGGCGAGAAGACTGGCGGCGCGGGCGGCCCGCTCGCCCCGGAGGCTCTGCGCGACCCGCCTGTCTCCGGTTGCCCGCCGCGGACATCCGGGGCGTGCTCGAAGGCGCCCGGCGGCGGGTCGTGCAACGCGTATGCGAGCCGCTTGACGTTGAGCAGGTGGGTGACCGTGATGTTGTCGCTGACCACCGCCCCGCCCACGCCTCCCGGCGCCAGGGTCATCGCAGGCATGACGCCGGTCGTGGCACCGATCGCGCCGAGCGTGCCCCAGGTGTTGACGAGGATCCGGAAGGCAGGCTTCTCGATGCCGAAGGCAAGGATCACGTCCTCGTCGGTCGCGTGGATCACCAGCGAGTGCCCGTCGCCGCCGAACCTCAACAGCTCGATGCAACGTTCGCATCCGGCCCGCCAGTCCTTCTCGACGTACCACCCGAGCACGGTGGTCAGCTTCTCGGCGCTGAGCGGCTCCTCGCGTCCGACCCGAGAGAGCTCGGCGACCAGCACCCGCGCGTGAGCAGGCACCTCGATCCCGGCGAGGCGCGCGAGCTGGTGCGGCGTCTTGCCGACCGCGGCCGGGTTCATGCCCCCGCCTGGGTTGAACACCGTGCGCTCGAGGGCGGCCTTCTGTGCGGCCGTGACCCAGTAGGCGCCGTGACTCTCCATCTCGGCCCGGAGCGTGGAGGCCACGGGCGCGTCCGCGACCACGGCCTGCTCGGTGGCGCAGATCGTCGAGGAGTCGAAGGCCTTGCTGTTCACGATGGCTTCCGCTGCGGCCGGGACGTCGGCGCTGCGGTCGACGTACACCGGCACGTTGCCGGGACCCACTCCCAGG
>DATICF010000034.1:0-55524 GCA_035456965.1 Nocardioidaceae bacterium | reverse complement strand
CCTTTGGCTTCGTCATGCGGAGGCGTCGAGTCAGAGTCCACGATCACTGCTGTGGCAACCGCGGCCCAGGCAACCATGAGCGTGACTGTCGCACCCGTTTGGGAGTCCACGACAGACAGCTGCCCGGTCTCGTCCTGCCCGACGTGGGAGATCTGCGAGAGGACCTTCTCCTCGTCGCCGCCAGGGATCTGCCACCGCTGTGTCCAACCACTCCCGTAGAGCATCAGGTACGCCAACGGTTTGACCTCTCTCCGTACGAAATCCCGACGCGTCCGCGTTCCACGGGCAGCGTGCGAAACAGCCTACTCCCGACGCACACCAGAGGCCCACGTGATCGAATGCTTCCGCGGCCGTAACCGGGCTTCTGATCGCCGGGGCGGCGCCCAGACTCGACTGGCCGGGCAACGCGAGCGACAGGCATCCGGGGTAGGCGTAATGTCAAAAAGTAACCACTGTCCGCCGCAGCGAGGTCGCCATGCCTGAGCCGCATCCGGGATCATCCCCAGCGCCGGTCCCCGCCTGGGCGCTGCAACAAGCCACCGAAGACTTGTACGACGTCCAGGATCCGGAGGCGATCGCTCAGCGCGCCCGAGAAATTGCGTGCCAGGCGCAGGAGCGTGAGGACGAACGTCACGACGAGTACGACGACCCGGATCAAGGCGGCGAAGCCTGACAGCGGGTTCAGCGCCCCGGGCTTCCAGGCCTGCCTCAGCCAAGTCGACATCGTGACGCGGCTCGCCGCCAAACGCCAGTCGCCGCGACAAGATCCACTGTGATCACCGCACGCCGCAAGGGGTCGCAGGTTCAAATCCTGTCAGTCGACTTTTCTGGGGCCTGACCTGTTCTTGCAGGTCAGGCCCCTTTTCATGTCCTTCTTGCCCTCGCCTGACGACGGCCAGCTTGGGCCACTGGGGACCAACGGGGACCACCAGGCCGAGAATGCGGCTCCGGCGTCGAGCACCGACAGCAGATCGGGGTGCAGGTAGCGGCTGGTGACGACCGGGTCCTGGTGGCCGGCGACGCGCTGGAGGACGTGCAGCTCGACGTCCGCGTCGGCCACCCAGGTCCGCGCCGTGTGACGCAGGCCGTCCGCACGAGACCGGGCTGGCCGATCTCGCGAACGACATCGCCAGCGGGCCGCGTCACGGAGCGTGGCCGTGGTCAGGTGTATCCGATGCAAGAGTGGCGATGCCGTCCACGCGTGTCGTGGCGTCCTGTCGCTGCGGCCTCACGGCATTGCCGGGCCAAGACGGGCCAAGACGGGCGACAGCGGCGCCGTCAATGCCGGTCAGCCAGCCCGAAAAGGTTCGGACGAGACCGTGACCTGGCTCACGTCGCGTCGTTGGGCCTGTAGATGACACCAAGAGGGCAGGGTCGCGCGATGGGCGTCACACGTAGGCTCGTGATGCTGCTGACGCTGGTGCTCACAAGTTCATTGCTGTCTGCAACCAGTTCGGCGCATTCGCCGGAGGGCCAGCCGGAGGACAGTACGCCGCAAGGAACGAACCTTCCGGCCAGCGGTGCGGCACCGAGCAGCAACAACCTCGAGCTTGTCGGGCACGACCCGTTGTTCAACCGGGGCATGAACGCGGCATTGGCCGTGCACGGGAGCGGTGACTACGTGTACGTCGGCAGCCGCACCGATGGCTCCCCGCAGCACCGAAGGCCAGGCATCCTCGTCGTCGACGTGTCCGACCCCGCCGATCCACAGGTCGTGAACGAGATCGGCCCGCCCGACGCGGGTCTGGTGGGCGAGACGAGCCGTGAGCTGCGTGTGTGGCCGCAGCAGGACTTGCTGATGGTGCTGAACTTCGGCTGTAGCTCGGCCATCCATGCCTGCACCGGTGGGGAAGCGGTGGAGTCGCGGGTGACGTTCTTCGACGTCTCCGGAGACAACGCCGCCGAGCCGAAACTGGTGTCGACCTACCACCCCAGCCGCACCCCGCACGAGTTCTTCCTCTGGGTCGACCCCGCGAAGCCCCGGCAGCGCGCGCTGCTGTTCCAGTCGACGCCGACCTCGAGCGAGACGCAGCCGAACCTCGTCGTCACCGACATCTCCCGGGCACGGCAGGGCAAGTTCAGCGAGCACACGTGGACGGCGACGTTCCACGCTGGCGTCTTCGACAACGGCGAGGAGGAGGACCGGCGGCTGCACTCGGTCGGCGTGTCCACCGACGGCCGTCGTACCTACCTCGCGTTCCTCGGCTCCGGCTTCCTGGTGCTGGACACCTCCGAGGTGGCCGCAGGTGTGAGGAACCCGCAGATGGAGCTCGTCACGCCCCCGGAGAACCGGGTCCGCTGGTCCAACCCCGGCGCGCACACTGCGGTGAAGATCCCCGGCAAGGACGCCGCGCTGGTCACCGATGAGGTGTACGGCGACGCGCTCGACGCCCTCGGTCCTCACGGCTGCCCGTGGGGATGGGTCCGAACCATCGACATCAGCGACGAGACCACGCCGAGGATGATGGCGGAGTACAAGGTCGAGGAGAACCAGCGCGAGTACTGCGAGTCCCGCGAGGGCAACGACCCAGCGAACACCACGTTCACCAGCTACGCGTCGCACAACCCGACGCTCACCCCGAACCTGGCCTTTGTGTCCTGGCACTCCGCCGGACTGGAGACCATCGACATCTCCGATCCGACGCACCCGGTGCGCGCTGCGAAGTTCAAGCCCGAGCCGCTGCCCTACGTCGTCACCGAGGACCCCGCGCTGAGCCTGGGCCCGGACAAGGTGGTGATGTGGAGCTACCCCGTGGTCTCTGACGGACTGATCTACGTGGTCGACATCCGCAACGGTCTCTACATCCTGCGCTACACCGGCCCGGGCAGCCACGACGTGGCCGACATCAAGTTCCTGGAGGGCAACTCCAACCTTGGAGACGCCCTGCGTTTCGAGCCGGTGGCCGCACCCGGACCTGGGACGACCGGCCGCCCCCGCTGACCGACCAAGCAAGGGAGAACCTCTCATGGCGAGCACACCGAAGCGCGACCGCCGGCTGCTCCTGATCGCGGCGTCACTGCTGCTGACCCTGGGCGCGGGCACGACCGCGTCGGCCGAAGAGCCGCAGACCATCACGCACAGCGACAACATCGAGTTGGTGGACCGAGCGCCGTTCACCTACGGCACAGACCTGGCGTTCGACGACGACCTGGTCGCGGCTGGCTCCGCAGCATGGGAGGCCGATGCGCGGGACGAGAGCGGCGTGCACATCTTCCGGCGCGAGCGTGATGGCAGCCTGTCGAAGCTGTCCTTCCTCAACTGCTCGGCCTGGCACTCCGACGTCGACTGGGTGCAGCAGCGGTACGTCGTGCAGTCCAACGACGGGGAGGCCGACAACGCGACCTGCCAGCCCGGCAAGAACAAGGAAGGCATCCGCGTCATCGACGCGCACAACCCACGCCACCCACAGTCGATCGGGTTCGCGGAGACCATCCACGGGTCGCACAACCTCACCGCGGTCGGCGACACCGGGCTCGTCTACAACGCGTCCTACAACCTCAGTGACCCCACAGCGGTCGACGGGCTGTCCATCGTCGACGTGGCCGCCAACCCGCAGAACCCGCCGGTGCGCTTCCTGGAGTTCCCCGACGCCGACAACAGCTCCGAGCACGCCGACATGGAGAACAACAGCGACACGACCCCGACTTCCATCGGGTGCCACGACATCGGCCTCGACCTCGAGCAGGACCTCGCGTTCTGCGCCGGGATCACCGAGACCATGATCTGGGACATCTCCGATCCACGGAACCCTGTCATCGAGACGATCATCCGCAACCCCGACGTCTCCATCCACCACGGCGCCCAGGTGAACCAGGACGGCGACGTGCTGCTTGTGCAGGACGAGTGGCTCGGCGCCACCGGCGCCAACTCCGGCTGCCTGGCCCCGCACCAGCCGTCGGGCACGATCTGGTTCTACGACATCAGCGACCCGAAGAACCCCCAGCCACAAGGTTACTGGTCGGCGCCGACACCCGATCCCACGTCGGACTTCTGCACCACGCACTTCTTCGGCACCTTCGAGATGGACATCGACGGCCAGGAACACGACATGGTGGTCACGTCGTACTACCAGCACGGCATCTATGTCGCGGACTTCACCGACCCCACGGACCCGACGACACACGCGTTCTACGAACCAGACGGTGCGAACTTCTGGAGCGCCTACCCCTATCGCGGGAAGCTCTACGCCAACAGCTTCGCACCCGCCACCCTCACCGGGTCGGACCAACAGAGCAGGGACAAGGGCGGGATCTGGACGTTCCGCCTCGACGGCTTCGGAACCGGTGCAGCCAAGAACACCACCCGGCCATACGGAGTGAGGTAATCCATGTCTGTTCGCCTGATGAACATCCGCTGGCTCGCCGCTGGCATGCTCGTCCTGAGCCTTCTAGCGACCGCCGTACCCGCCGGCGCTCACGGCGGTGACCCGGACGATGGCAAGTCCAAGTCCGCGCTGATGAGCATGAACCTCTCCGAGCTGGACCGGGCAGCGAGCATGGCCATGGGGTCGGCCGAGTGTGAGGACGGGATGGCGGCGATCTTCCCGTGCAAGAACGTCGACCTGGCCAGCTTCCTTCCTTTGGAGGCGATCGGCGGCGGGACCGGCAACGACATCTGGGGCTGGACCGACCCGGCCACCGGGCGCGAGCTCGCGATCATGGGTACCTCCAACGGCACCGCGTTCGTCGACGTGACCGATCCGCAGAACCCGGTCTTCCTTGGGCACATGCCCACCCAGTCCCCGCTCGTGCTGCCGTTGTGGCGCGATATCAAGGTCTACGACAACCATGTCTTCGTCGTGTCCGAGCATGACAACCACGGCATGCAGGTGTTCGACCTCACCAGGCTGCGGGCCCCGAGCCCGACCAAGGTGTTCACCCCGGACGCGGTGTACGAGGAGTTCTCCAACGCGCACAACGTCGCGATCAACACCGAGACGGGCTTTGCCTACGCCGTCGGCAGCGACACCTGTGACGCCGGGCTGCACATGATCAACATCCAGGACCCGAAGAACCCCACCTTCGCCGGCTGCTTCAGCGCCGACGGCTACACCCACGACGTGCAGTGCGTGGTCTACCGCGGTTCGGACGGCCGCTTCCGCGGCCGCGAGATCTGCTTCGCATCTAACGAGGACACCGTCACCGTCGTGGACGTGAGCGACAAGCAGAACCCGGTGATGCTATCCCGGACTGGATACGACACCGCGGCCTACACCCACCAGGGTTCCTTGACACCGGACCATCGCTGGTTCCTGTTCGGCGACGAGGGCGACGAGTCCTCGGGCACCGTGCCGAACACCACGACTTACATCATGGAGATGGGCCGACTGACCGATCCCGGGCCGCCGCAGGCCTTCCACCACGAGACCCCGTCGATCGATCACAACCTGTACATCAGCGATCGGTTGGTCACCGAGTCCAACTACACCGCCGGTGTACGCATGCTGGAGTACGACAAGTTCTCGCTCAGGGACGCACAGCTGAACGAGGTCGCGTTCTTCGATGTGGTTCCGGGCAGCGACGCCACCGAGTTCGCCGGCACCTGGAGCAACTACACCTTCGGCTCCGGCACGGTGGTCGCCAGTACCATCGAGAGCGGCCTGTTCGTGCTCAGACCGCAACTGCCCGAAGGTGGGAGGAAGACCGCTGGGCCGCGCTGACTCCTTGCTGGGGCCCGACCTGTTCATGCAGGTCAGGCCCCTGGTTCATGACCGCCCCGAGCCCGTCTGGCGACAGCGCGGCTGAGACGCTGGGGCCGAGCGGACCAGGAGGCCGACAACGCGGCAGCGGCGGGCGTCCCGCATCGACTGCACGTCCGGGTGCAGATACCGGCCGCTACGACAACTCTGGTCGCCAACCGGGGCGTCCAAGAGCCCCCAAGAGGGAGAGTTCCCGCGCATCGAGCAGGGCGACTCCCACGCCCGCGACGAGGCAAGCCTGACCTCATCCCACGTCCGGCCGTTCCGGCGTCGAGACCAGCCGCGGGTGCTCAATCGCTGCACGTTCGCGTGGCCCACTGACGTGCGCGACAGGACCGCTCGGCGGCGAAGCCTCAACGGACGACCTTGACGACCGCCTTCACCACGTCGACCCGGGCGCCGTCACCCGTCCACACGCCCCGGACCTTGGCTACCTTGCGGGACCCGTAGTCGGCCCCGCGCAGCACCTTGATCCGCACCTTCACCAGTTTAAAGGCGCCTGGTCGGAGCGTTGCTCGTAGCCCGGCCCTCGATCGCATGGCGCTCGTGACGTTGTTTCGCCCGACGAAGTACCGCACCCACGAGCCGGGCCGCGGGCCGCTGCCCTTGATCGCGATGGTGTTCTTGACGTTGCCGTCGTTGAACACGCGGACGAAGAAGGTGCGCACCTGCGTCCGCTCAGCGGCCCGGGCTCGGGTCTGCCGGTAGCCGGTGCGGTTGTAGATGTTGTTGCCGACGTAGCTCGACGTACGCGACGTGCTGATGTGAGCATCGGGACGTTGGTCGCTGGGGGTGATGACCACCCTCGTGACCGCGGGGGAGCCGACGATGGTCCCGGGTCCGGCGTCACTGAGCGAGAGGGTGATGACCTCGCGGCCCTCGCGCCTTCTGTCGTTCTTGATCGTCACCGCGATCGCCTTCGTGGTCTCGTCCTCGGCGAAGGTCAGCGTGCCGGGCGCCAGGACGAAGTCGGAGTCCGGGGTAGCGCTGCCCGAGGTCCTGGCGTAGTCCACGCTTGCCGGCACCTCGGTGTTGCCACTCCGCGAGACGAGCACATCGATGGTGCGGACGTTCTCCTTCACTTTCCTTCTGCTGCGCTCGAACGAGACGATGGCCGAGTCCGGCTGCGTGCCTGACATCCTGGCCGCGACGTTCTGCCGGATCGTCGGCAGCTGCGCGTAGAGTCGGCCGCCGGGACACACGGTGGACTTCCAGTCCCGATGGCCACTGATCGTGGGCATGTTCCGGGTCGATCCGTCCGACCTCACGTAGGTGGTGACGCCTTCTGGGTCGAGCCCGTGCCGGGTGGCGAGCAGGGCGAGCTCTCTCTCGAGGGCGTCGACCGTGGTGGCCTGCGGTTGCGTGCTGCCCGTGCATGCAGCCGAGGCGTCCTCGTAGCAGCCCATCAGCGCGACCCCGACGTTGCCGGTGTTGTAGTTGCCCACGTGGGCTCCGGTCACCACCTCGTCGTTCGCAGGGTCGTGCGCGAAGTCCGAGCCGTCACCACCGTCGTGCAGGCAGGACGTGGAGGTGTAGCCGGAGCTCCGGCCCTCGTAGACGGTGCCGTGGCCGTCGATGAGGTACTGGTAGCCGATGTCCGACCACCCTCTGGACTGCACGTGGTAGCTGTAGATGGCGCGAACGGTGGCGGCGTAGTCCTGCCCGAGGTCGTTGGACCCGGCGGTGTGGTGGACGGTCAGCGCCTGCACGGGGGAGTGAGCCTGCTCGTCCCCGTTCGCCCACCCGCTGATGGACTCGTCGGCGCCCCAGTCGGCGCGTGACATGCACGTGGGTGCAGCGACGGCGGCGCCCGCGCGGTGGTGGCCCACGACAATGCTCGGGCCGTCACTGGTGTTGATGGCTGCCGCCCGCCAGTTGCGGCCTGCCACGGGCAGTCCTCGCACCTGGTACGCATCGGCCCCGTCGACACTCAGGAGCGCCCCAGCGAACTGTCCGTCTGCCTGGGCGCCATCGGGCTCGAAAGGACGCCACTTCGTCCACTTCCCGTCAAGCAGGAACCTGGCTTCACCGAACGGGACCGGGCCCTGCTCGGCTAGTTCTCGTGACCTGGGGGGCAGATCGGCCACCACCCCGAGGTACTCGATGGGGAAAGCGACATGGACCGGCGCCGACCCGACGGGGCGTGTGTCGTTGAGGGGCGCGCGACTGGTGACCGCAACAGCGCTCGGAACGAGTTCGACCGGCATGAGCGCGACCACGGCGACGGCGACGAGGAGCGTGCGCGCGAGCATGCGTGAACACTTGTGCATAAAGGATCTCCTGGGCGAAAGGTTGCAGACCCTAGCATTCGAGACGGATCGGCTCACAGGGCCGAATTTCGGTGGCGTGGGTCGCTTCCGCGTCGTACCTGGTCGAAGTCCCAGACGTCGCGAGCCTCCTCGTCGGAGTGCGATGCATTCCCGATGGGACTATCGGCCCGGCCAGCTGCTGACACTTCACAGGGTTCCCTGCGATTGACCAGCTCGCGCTGCGTGCTTGGTATGAGAATCGCCGCCGCTGCGTCATCAGGGCCGGTCGAATTGCGTGACATCGGGGCATCCGGGGGGTGGCGGTGTGACCCATACGGGTGGTTTTAGATTCGACGGGCGAAACAGCCTCACACTTCACGCAATCGGCCGTCTCTCATGGTGATCTTGTGTGCAGTAGTTCATACCCTGGGAGACCGAAGTGGTCAGCAAGAAGACCGGCACCATGAGCCGCGGAAAGCGTCCGCAAGGGGCCGTACGCCGTCCAGCATCGGCCGGCAAGTGCCGGTGCGGTCAGGATCTCGATGTGTGCTCGCGCGCCCACTGCCCGCGCTGCGGCAGCACGTTGCGCTCGGACTGACCCGAACCCGCGAGGCTCCTCGCACCTCCCGCGTGAGGAGGTGACACCCGCGCATGCCGGGTTCGGGGCGCGGGGGCTCAGGCAGCGGCGGCTAAGGTACGTCTCGTCGGGTCTGACGGGACAACAAGGAGAGAAGTGGCCGACCGGGGCGCACGGGCGGGGGAGACCACGCGCATCTTCACCATCCCGAACCTGCTGAGCATTCTCCGTCTCGCCGGGGTCCCGCTCTTCCTATGGCTGGTGCTGGGTCCGAAGGAAGACGGCTGGGCGCTCGGCGTGCTGTTGGTCTCCGGGATCACCGACTGGCTCGACGGCTATCTCGCGCGCCGTCTTCACCAGACCTCCCAGCTCGGGCAGATCCTCGACCCCGTAGCCGACCGCCTATACATTCTCGCTGTCGTATTCGGACTGGCTTGGCGCGACATCATCCCGTGGTGGCTGGCGGTCCTGCTGCCCGCCCGGGACCTGCTGCTGTGGGGACTCGTCCCGTTCCTGCGGACCCGCGGCTACCACGCCCTCCCCGTCCACTTCCTCGGGAAGGCCGCGACCGCGAACCTCCTGTATGCCTTCCCGCTCCTCCTCCTGGGGGACGGCGATGGAGTCGTGGCGACTTTGGCCCAGGTCTTCGGCTGGGCGTTCGCGATCTGGGGAACCGGCCTGTACTGGTGGGCAGGCCTGCTCTATGCCTGGCAGGTGCGCAAGCTGTTGGCTGACCGTGAACGAAGGGCGCCGCGGATCCATGCCCCCTGAGCAACGCAGCACCACGACAGGCGCTCCAGAAGGCATGCGCGACGGTACGCCGGACGAGCTGCCGCCCAAGGTGCACATGCCGCTGCTGGACTACATCACCTCTACCTCCCTCGACGCGGACTACGCCCAGGCTGCTGAGCGCCCGGAGGAGCAGCAGCCCAAGCAGGTCCGACCCGGCCTGGCCGCCCTCGTCGTGATGGGGCTCTTCGGCCTCCTCGTCGCCACCGCTGCCATCCAGACCGCGCGCAACGCCGGCGACGAGTCAAGCGGCCGGGACTCATTGGTCAACCAGATCAAGGCGCGCAGCTCCCAGCTCGACGCCAGGCGCGCGAGAATTTCGACGCTGCGAGACGAGAACGACTCGCTCCAACAGCTCTACCTCGAGACGACCAGCCAGGGTCGGGCGCTCTCAGCCCGGCTGGACCGCCTCGGGGTGGTCACCGGCGGCATCCCGGTGAGCGGGCCTGGGGTGAAGGTCGTGGTCGACGACGCGCCCGAAGCGACCAGCGACAGTCAGCGCGTGCTCGACTCGGACCTTCAGAAGCTCGCGAACGCGCTGTGGGCATCGGGTGCCGAGGCGATCTCCATCAACGGTCAGCGGCTCAACAACATCAGTGCGATCCGATTCGCCGGCTCGGCGGTGACGGTCAACCAAGTTGCCCTGACAAGGCCCTACACGGTTCTGGCTGTGGGTGATCCCGATACGATGCCCGCACGCTTCGTCGAGACCGAGCACGGTAGGGATTGGCTCGACCTCCACGCCGTCCCCGGTCTCCAGTTCAAGATGACATCCGAGGAATCCATGAGACTGCCGGCTGCACCCGCACGGATCCTGACCGTGCGCCACGCAATGGAGGGGGAGACGCCGTGATCGCAGGTCTCGGGCTGCTCGTCGGAATCATCATCGGTCTCATGCTCCAGCCGGAGGTGCCGCTCTGGCTGGAGCCCTATCTGCCGATCGCGGTCGTCGCGGCCCTCGACGCCGTATTCGGCGCACTACGGGCGTTCCTCGACGGGATCTTCGACGACAAGGTCTTCGTGGTCTCGTTCGTCAGCAACGTCCTGATCGCTGCGTTGATCGTCTACCTCGGTGACAAGCTCGGTGTGGGTGGCCAGCTTTCGACCGGCGTGATCGTCGTCCTCGGAATCCGTATCTTCTCCAACGTGGCTGCGATCCGTCGCCACATCTTCCACGCGTGAGAGGAGTGCCGTGAGCAGCTCACCCGGTCGTGACCGTCTCCTCGCCTCCTTGAGGCGTCCGGGATCACGAGGCCAGATCACCGCGGCGGTCCTCCTGGCGGTCGTGGGCTTTGCCAGCGTCGTCCAGGTGCAGGCCCAGGAGCGCAACGACGACTACGAGGGCATGCGCGAGGAAGATCTCGTCCAGCTGCTGAACTCGCTCGCGAGCGCCTCCCAGCGAGCTGAGAACGAGATCGCCGAGCTCGAGCAGACCCGCAGCTCGCTGCGCAGTGACACCGACAGCCGTCAGGCCGTGCTCAAGCAGGCCCGCGAACGAGCGACCGTGCTGGGGATCCTCGCGGGGACACTGCCTGCGGTTGGACAGGGGATCGTCGTGGAGGTCAAGGACCCGCAGGGCAACGTCGGCATCGACCAGATGCTCAACGGCATCCAGGAGCTGCGCAACGCCGGGGCCGAGGCGATCGAGGTCAACGACTCAGTGCGTGTGGTCGCCCAAAGCGCCCTTGAGGACGGCGAGGACGGCATCATCGTCGACGACACCCAGCTGAGTCCGCCGTACCTCCTCGAGGTGGTCGGAGCGCCGCGCACTCTCGCCGCGGCTCTGAACATCTACGGCGGCTTCGTGGCCGATGTGGAGGACCCGAGCATCGGCGGCTCGGTCTCCATCGAGGAGAGTCAGAACGTCGAGATCGCGACACTCGCCGAAGTGCCCGAGCCGGAGTACGCCGAACCGGTCGAACCCGAGTAGCCTGCAGCCGTCCGCAACCCCAGACGTGGTTGCCCCGCGATCGACGAGGAGTGCCGTGTACCCCGAGGACCTCAAGTACAGCAGCGAGCACGAGTGGGTGCGAAGCCCCGGTGAGGCCGACGGGTCGGTCAGGATCGGGATCACGGACTACGCACAAGACGCACTCGGCGACATCGTCTACGTCTCCCTCCCCGAGGTCGGAGCCGAGGTCGCCGCCGGGGACACCGTCGGTGAGCTCGAGTCCACGAAGTCGGTCAGTGACGTGTACGCCCCGGTGAGCGGCAAGGTCGTGGCGCGCAATGACGCACTCGACGGCAGCCCTGAGCTCGTCAACTCCGACCCCTACGGCGATGGCTGGCTGTTCGAGGTGGCCGGCGCCCCCGACGCCGAGCTCGGGGCCTTGATGGACTCCTCTGCATACCAGGCGACGCTCGAGTCCTGACCCCCGATCAAACCCTCACGAACTCGGGAGATTCGGACTTGATCGTCCTTGTGTGACTGATAGGTTCGGGTGACCATCAACCTCGACTACTTGTTGAGGGTTGGGGTCAACTGCCAAATGGAGGCTGGAGATGCCGTTCTGCACCGAGTGCGGACACCGGAACCCTGACGACGCGCGCTTCTGCGCACAGTGCGGCAAGCGACTCGAGACCGCGTCGACAGGAGACCAGGAGAAGCCGGGAGAGACCACCGCGACGATCACGTTCGGCGCTCCGGCGAAGCCCGAAGCAGCCGAAGAGCGCGCCGCGCTCAACGATGCCGATGCCGCCGCTGTGGACGCCCTGCCGGCCGGCAGCGCCCTCCTCGTCGTGCAGCGCGGTCCCAGTGCCGGCAGCCGGTTCCTGCTCGACACCGATCTCGTCGGCGCCGGTCGCCACCCCGAGAGCGAGATCTTCCTCGACGACGTGACGGTCTCGCGTCGCCACGCAGAGTTCCGTCGGGGTCCGAAGGGCTACCGCGTTGCCGACGTCGGCAGCCTCAACGGCACGTACGTCAACCGTGACCGTATCGACGAGGTCGAGCTCCAGAACGGCGACGAGGTCCAGATCGGCAAGTACCGTCTCGTGTACTTCGCCAGCCACGCAGGAGCGGGCAAGCCCCAGTGAGACAGGCGGCGTCGTCGCAGTCCCGGATGAGCATCGGGGAGGTTCTCTCGCTGCTCCGCGCGGACTTTCCTGAGATCAGCATCTCCAAGATCCGCTTTCTCGAGGCAGAGGGACTCATCGAGCCCGAGCGCACCGCCTCGGGCTACCGGAAGTTCTCCCACCGCGACGTCGAACGCCTGCGTTACGTCCTCACCAGCCAGCGTGAGCACTACCTTCCGCTCAAGGTCATCAAGGAGCACCTCGACGCGATCGACCGGGGTCTCGAACCACCCGCCGCCAACGGGACCGGGCCCCAGGTACCCCGCGTGGTGCTCGCAGGCGACGGCTATCCGTCGCCCGGTGCCTTCAGCCCCGACGCCTCCGAGCTGCGGCTCTCGCGGGGCGAGATGCTCTCGGGCGCCGAGATCGACGAGGAGTTCCTCGAGCAGCTCGAGACCTTCGGCCTCATCAAGCAACGGCCGGGCACCGGCCACTACGACGGCGACGCCTTGGTCATCGCCAAGACAGCAGGCGAGCTCGCCGCGTTCGGCCTCGAGCCGCGTCACCTCCGTGCGTTCAAGACGGCCGCGGACCGCGAGGTCGGGCTGGTGGAGCAGGTCGTCTCGCCCATGCGACGAGGCCGCGACACGAGCGCGAAGGCCCGCGCCGAGGACACCATCGCCCAGATGGCGGCGCTCTCTGTCCGCCTTCACGCAACGCTGGTCAAGAGCGGTCTTCGTTCCTCTCGCTGAAGCCGCGAACGCACTTGTTCGGCGGAGTAGTGTGGTGACGTGCGCGAAGTCGACGTCATCGGTGTCCGGGTCGAGATGCCCTCGAACCAGCCCATTGTCCTGCTGCGAGAAGTAGCCGGCGACCGTTACCTTCCGATCTGGATCGGTGCGGTCGAAGCGACCGCGATCGCATTCGCCCAGCAGGGCGTGGTGCCGCCACGACCACTGACCCACGACCTGATGAAGGACCTGATCGACGCGACCGGCAACGACCTGGTCGAAGTCCGGATCACCGAGATGCGCGACGGTGTGTTCTATGCAGTGCTCGTGCTCGAGTCCGGCGTCGAGGTCAGCGCACGGCCCTCCGACTCGATCGCA
This sequence comes from Nocardioidaceae bacterium, assembly GCA_035456965.1. GTDB lineage: Bacteria > Actinomycetota > Actinomycetes > Propionibacteriales > Nocardioidaceae > Nocardioides_C. The sequence goes on along the minus strand of DATICF010000034.1, from coordinate 42,086 downwards.
CTCGCATTGCGCACCGGCTCGAAGATCGTCTGTGACGAAGGGGTCCTCGCTGAGGCCGGGCTCTCGGTGCCGGAGGAACAGGAGGACGAGGTGGAGAAGTTCCGCGAGTTCCTCGACCACGTGTCCCCGGAGGACTTCGAGAGCCACTGACACGCAACCACACGAAGCCTGAACCTAAACCTCTACTCGAGGGTTGCGACACGCCGCACGTGAGTGAGCGTTGTCGTTGACCCCGCCCGATGCGACCCCTACCTTGGGAAGTGTCTCCGTTGTAACTCCACCGTTGTGCTCCGCCCGGGCGCGTCGGCTTCCCCGAAGGAGTTGCAGGCATTTGACGGAGCGGACGACGGAGGTTCACGTGACGAGGAACGGCGACGAAGCGGCCAAGGCTGCTGACCAGAGCGCTGCCCACGAGGCCGCGGCGACGGCCGACGAGCAGGGACTGCTGTTCGACGACGACGTCTCGCCGCTCCCGCACGACGCGGGCTACCGCGGCCCGACGGCATGCAGCGCCGCCGGCATCACCTACCGCCAGCTCGACTACTGGGCGCGCACGGGCCTCGTCGAGCCCAGCGTGCGTGGTGCCTCCGGCTCCGGCACCCAGCGTCTCTACTCCTTCCGCGACATCCTGCTCCTCAAGGTCATCAAGCGTCTCCTCGATGCCGGGATCTCCCTCCAGCAGATCCGCACCGCTGTTCACCACCTGCGCGCACGCGGCACCGACGACCTCACGCGAGTCACGCTGATGAGTGACGGGGCCAGCGTCTATGAGTGCACAAGCAACGACGAGGTCATCGACCTCCTGCAGGGCGGTCAGGGTGTCTTCGGCATCGCTATCGGCGGTGTCTGGCGTGAGATCGAGGGGTCGCTCGCTGAGCTGCCCAGCGAGAGGGCCATCGCCGAGGACCACGGATCCTCCGACGAGCTCGCCGCCCGCCGTCGGGCCCGAGAGGTCGGCTGACCCTTCCTCAACTTCGCGTCGAACCCGGTCCCGCTGTCTCACGGGCCGGGTTCGCTGCTTTGTGCTGGTAGCGTATTCGTGCTGACGATCCCGCGCGGGAGAGTCTCCGTCGAGGACCGCTGAGGCGGATCTTGTTGCGGAGCGCCGAAGGGGCAAACCTCCCCGGAACCTCTCAGGCGCCAGGACCGCGTGGACGAGGCAACTCTGAAAGGACCGCGACTCACGAGCCGCGGGCCCGACAGAGGGGGAGGCGACCCTGTTCGCGATGCCACCGGGAGCCTCTTGTGTCCGACCACCCCACCTTGTCCCAGCTCGACGATCTCGTGCGCTTCGCCGACCGGCACATCGGTCCCGGCGAGCAGGAGCAGCGAGAAATGCTCGCGCAGCTCGGGTTCGACTCGCTTGACGCACTCATGGACGCCGCAGTCCCGGGCGGCATCCGCGACACCAGGTCCCTCGACCTCCCGCCCGCAGCGGGAGAGGAAGAGGCGGCCCGACTGGCCCGCGATGCCGCGGCCCGCAACAACCCCCTCGAGCCCATGATCGGGCTCGGCTACCACGGCACGGTCACCCCGGCCGTCGTACGCCGCAACGTCCTCGAGGACCCCAGCTGGTACACCGCCTACACGCCCTACCAGCCCGAGATATCCCAGGGGCGGCTCGAGGCGCTGCTGAACTTTCAGACCATGGTCGGTGACCTCACGGGCCTCCCGACTGCCAACGCCTCCCTGCTCGACGAGGGCACTGCGGCCGCCGAGGCGATGACCCTGGTCCGCAGGGGCAATCGGGCTGCGGCGGGGAGCTTCGTGGTCGACGCCGATGCTCTCCCGCAGACGATCGAGGTCGTGCGCACCCGCGCGAAGGCGATGGGGATCGAGGTCGTGGTGGCCGATCTGACCCACGGCCTGCCCGAAGGCGATGTGTGCGGCGTTCTGGTGCAGTACCCGGGTGCCTCCGGCCGCGTCCTCGACCCCGGCCCTGTGATCGAGCAGGTCCACGGGCGCGGAGGGATGGCGGTGGTGGCTGCGGACCTGCTCGCGCTCACCCTGCTGGAGTCGCCGGGTTCCCTCGGTGCCGACGTCGTGGTCGGCACCTCCCAACGCTTCGGCGTCCCGCTCTTCTACGGCGGCCCGCATGCGGGCTACATGGCGGTGCGCGCCGGCCTCGAGAGGCACCTGCCTGGCCGGCTGGTCGGAGTGTCGGTGGACGCGGAAGGGCGTCCGGCGTACCGGCTGGCGTTGCAGACCCGTGAGCAGCACATCCGCCGCGACAAGGCCACCTCGAACATCTGCACCGCTCAGGTGCTCCTGGCGGTCGCGGCGTCGATGTACGCCGTCTACCACGGCCCCGACGGCCTGCGTGAGATAGCGCGACGCACGCACAGGTACGCCGCGGTGCTTGCGGAGGCGCTCGCCGAGTCCGGCGCTTCGGTCGTGCACGGAGAGTTCTTCGACACCCTCCTCGTGCGGGTCCCCGGCCGGGCCGACGCCGTCGTCGCGAGTGCGCGCGAGGCGGGCATCCACCTTCGCCTCGTCGACTCCGACCACGTAGGCGTCTCCACCTCCGAGACCACGACGCGGGTGCACCTCGAGCAGGTCCTCGCAGCGTTCGGCGCGGACGAAACCGAGCTCGAGACAGTGGACGCGCGCACCGGCGACGCCCTGCCCGAGGCGCTGCGCCGCACCTCGGAGTTCCTCACCCACGAGGTCTTCAACTCCCACCGCTCCGAGACGTCGATGCTGCGCTACCTACGTCGTCTCTCGGCACGGGACTTCGCGCTGGACCGCGGCATGATCCCGCTCGGATCCTGCACGATGAAGCTCAACGCGACGACCGAGATGGAGCCGATCAGCCTCCCCGGGTTCGCCGACCTCCACCCCTTCGCCCCCGCGGAAGACGCGGCCGGCTACCGGGCGATGATCGACGAGCTCGAGGGGTGGCTCGCCGAGGTCACCGGCTACGACAAGGTCTCGATCCAGCCGAACGCAGGCTCCCAGGGCGAGCTGGCCGGACTGCTCGCGATCAGGGCCTACCACGTGGCCCGGGGAGACGACGCCCGCGACGTGTGCCTGATCCCGTCCTCGGCTCACGGCACCAACGCAGCATCCGCGGTGATGGCGGGGATGCGAGTGGTCGTGGTCAAGGCTGCCGAAGACGGCTCGGTCGACCTGGAGGACTTGCGGGCCCAGTGCGAGAAGCATCGCGACGACCTCGCGGCGATCATGGTCACCTACCCCTCGACCCACGGCGCATACGAGGACGGCATCAGCGAGCTTTGCCGGATCGTGCACGAGCACGGCGGACAGGTGTACGTCGACGGGGCGAACCTCAACGCGCTCCTCGGCTACGCCAGGCCGGGGGAGTTCGGCGGCGACGTCTCGCACCTCAACCTCCACAAGACCTTTTGCATCCCGCACGGCGGCGGTGGGCCCGGCGTGGGTCCCGTCGCGGTGCGTGAGCACCTGGCCCCCTACCTGCCCAGCCACCCGATGCACCCCGAGACCGACAAGCGCGAAGGCATCGGTCCGATCAGCGCGGCGCCGTACGGGTCGGCCGGGATCCTGCCGATCTCGTGGACCTACGTACGGATGATGGGCGCCCAGGGCCTGGCCCGGGCCACCGCGGTCGCGGTGCTCTCCGCGAACTACATCGCCCACCGGCTGCGCGAGCACTTCCCGGTGCTCTACCGCGGGCACAACGACCTGGTCGCCCACGAGTGCATCCTCGACCTGCGGCCGCTGACCAAGGCGACCGGTGTCAGCGTCGAGGACGTCGCCAAGCGGCTGATCGACTACGGGTTCCACGCACCGACGATGAGCTTCCCCGTCGCCGGGACGCTGATGGTGGAGCCGACGGAGAGCGAGGACCTTGCCGAGATCGACCGGTTCTGCGACGCCATGATCGCCATCAAGGCCGAAGCCGACCGAGTCGCAGCGGGGGAGTGGGCCGCGGCCGAGTCCCCGCTGCGCCGGGCTCCGCACACCACCGTCGCACTGGCAGGCGGCTGGGACCGCCCCTACAGCCGCGAGGAGGCGGTCTTCCCGACCGGACCCGACCCGGACAAGTACTGGCCGCCGGTGGCCCGCATCGATCAGGCCTACGGTGACCGGCACCTCGTGTGCACCTGTCCCTCCCCGGAGGCGTTCTCGGAGTGATGACCGCAGTCACCGACCACACCGCCCGCCGCCTCCAGGCTCTCGTCGCCGCCGAGCAGGCCTCGGCGCAGATGCCGTCGTTGGTCGCCGGCATCGTGCGCGATGGCGGGCTGGTCTGGTCGGGGACGCACGGCCTGCACACCGGCTCGGACCAGCCGACGCACGACACGCAGTACCGGATCGGGTCGATCACCAAGACCATGACCGCGGTGCTGGTCATGCAGCTGCGCGACGAAGGACGGCTCGACCTCAACGACCCCCTGGAAGCGCATCTGCCGGGGGTCGGCTACGGCGACCGCACCATCCGGGCGCTCCTCTCGCACTCCTCGGGGATGCAGTCGGAGCCGGCTGGGTCCTGGTGGGAGCGCAGTCCCGGGGTGCAGTACGACGAGCTCGCCGCAGCCGTGGACGACAGCCAGTCGCCCTTCGCCCCAGGAGCGACCTACCACTACACGAACCTCGCGTTCGGCCTCCTCGGCGAGATGGTGACGCGGCTGCGCGGCGCGAGCTGGTGGGACCAGGTCGAGCACCGGATCCTGCGCCCCCTGCACATGCGCCGCACCAGCTACCTTGCCGCGCCACCGGCCGCGACCGGGTACAGCGTCCACCACTACGCCGGCACCCTCACCGAGGAGCCCGCCCAGGACACCGGCGCCATGGCCCCGGCAGGACAGCTGTGGAGCACCATCGCCGACCTCGCGACCTACGCCCGATTCCTGCTCGATGGCCACGACGACGTGCTCCCGCTCAGCACGGTCCAAGAGATGTCCACCCCCCAGTCCGGGACCTTGGCCGGCGGGCTGAGCACCGGTTACGGGCTGGGCCTGCGACTCATCGCCGGCGGGTCGGGAACCCTCGCGGGCCACACAGGGTCGATGCCGGGGTTCCTCGCGGGCCTCTTCGTCGACCGAGTACGCCGCACCGCGGCAGTGTGCCTGGCAAACGGCACCGCGGGGATGCGCTGCGAAGGGTTGCCGCTGGACCTGCTGACCGAGCTCGAACGATCAGAGCCGACCATCGTGCGCCCCTGGACCCCGACCGTGCACGTTCCAGAGGCCGTGGCCGAGGTGCTCGGCGTCTGGCACTGGGGGAACACCGCTTACGCGTTCTCCTACGACGGCACCGACCTCGTCGTCACGTCGCTGACATCGGGGACGACTGCCCACCGGTTTCGGCAGCGCGGGGTTGGTACGTTCCTGGGCACGGCGGGCTACCACAACGGGGAGATCCTGCACGTCGTGCGCGACCAGGGCGGCCGAGTCCACCACCTCAGCTGTGCGACGTTCATCTACACCCGTGAGCCCTACGACCCCTCCGCGCCGATCCCGGGAGGCCATCCGCGCTCCCGGTGACCCGCCGGTAATGGCCTCGTGAGGTCATGCCCCACCCTCCGGGCCCGGCGTACCGTCTCACGGGCGGGGTCCGTACGAGTTCTGGAGGGGCAGACCGGGATGTTCTGGACGAAGCCTGGCGACGAGGACTACGACGAGCGACGCGCACTGTTCAACGCGATGATCGACAAGCGACCGCGACTGATCGCGGCCTGCGAGACCCCGGCCGACGTCCGGGCCGCGTTGGAGCGTGCGCGCGCCGACGACCTCGAGGTCGCTGTTCGAGCTGGCGGCCACTCCGTCGCGGGCATGTCCACCAACGACGACGGACTCGTGATCGACGTGCGCCCGATGCAGTCGATCGAGGTCGACACGATCAACAGACGGGTCCGCGTCGGGGCGGGGGTCTTGTGGGGTGAGCTCGACGTGGCCACCCAGACCCACGGCCTCGCGACCACCGGAGGGCGCGTGTCCACGACCGGGGTCACCGGGTTCACCATCGGTGGGGGATCGGGCTGGTTGGACCGTCGCTACGGGATGGCTTGCGACAACCTTCTCGCTGCCGAGCTCGTCCTTGCCGACGGCACGGAGGTGCGAGCCGACGCCGAGCATCACCCCGACCTGTTCTGGGCGCTGCGAGGCGGAGGCGGGAACTTCGGGGTCGTCACGAGCCTCGAGCTTGCCCTCCATCAGGTCGGCCCCACCGTGGAGGCCGGCATCTTCGCGTGGCCCACGGCGAGTCGGGGGCATGAGATCGCTCGCGCATACCGTGACTGGGCCGAGGGTGCGCCGGAGGAGCTCGGCTCCTGGCTGCTGATGACCACTGGGCCCGACGAGGACTTCGTCCCCGACAAGCTCAAGGGCGCGCCGATCAGCCTGGTCGCGGCGATGTGGGCGGGCGATCCGGCCGACGGCCACGAGGTGATGGCGCCGCTGCGGGCTCTCGATCCTCCGATCGACCTGATGGAGCCGCGCGCGTACACGGAGTTTCAGTCGATGCTGGACGATGTCCCTGGCAACCGTCACTACTGGAGCGCGGAGTACCACGACTCGTTCCCGGACGACGCGCTCGACATCTTGGTGCGCTCAGCCCTCGAGGCGCCCTCGGAGTTGGCGCAGCAGATCGTCTTCCGCTGGGGTGGCGCGGTCGGGCGCGTCGCGGAGGAGGACACGCCGATGACGCAGCGCGACGCGCAGTGGGTGACGCACCCGTTCGCGGTCTGGCAGGAGCCGCTCGAAGACCGCGCGAACATCGAGTGGGTCAAGCAGTTCCGCCGCGACATCGCGCCGTACGCCACCGGTGGGGTCTACCTGAACTTCATCGGCGACGAGGGCGAGGCACGCATCCGCCAGGCCTACGGGGAGGCGAAGTACGACCGCCTCAGGCAGGTCAAGGCCGCCTACGACCCCGACAACGTGTTCCGGGGCAACCAGAACATCGCCCCGGCCGCGCAGTCAGTTGGCCTGGCTGACACTGGACATGTTGAAGTCCGGCACACGTAGCGCCGGCATCGCAGTCCGCGAGAAGTAGTCACCCCACTCGCGCGAGAACGCCGGCACCGTCCGTGACGAGGCGGAGAACCTGTCGAGCAGGTCCACCGGGCTCTCGTTGAACCGGAAGTTGTTGACCGCGCCGGTGATCTCGCCGTTTTCGACGAGGTAGACCCCGTCTCGGGTGAGGCCCGTGAGGAGCAGCGTCTGCGGGTCGACGACCCTGATGTACCACAGGCAGGTCAGCAGCAGGCCCCGCTCGGTGTCGCCCACGAGGCGGTCCAGCGATCCCTGGGCGTCCCCGACCTCGAGGACGAGGTTGTCGATCCCGGGCGTGACGGGCTGGCCGGTCATGGCAGCCGAGTGCCGCGTCTGCAGCAGCGCCTCGAGGTTGCCGTCGTTGATCCAGTCGGTGTGGGTGAGCGGCAGGCCATTGTCGAACACGCTGCTGACGTTGCTGCTGGCCGCGGCGGTCACGAACGGCGCCGCCTGGAGCCCGTCGTACGCCGGGTCGGAGTACAGGCGAACGGGGCGGCTGGAGATCCGCTCGCCGATCCGTGTGCCGCCGCCGGCCTTGGAGAAGACCGACTGGCCCTCGTGGGCCTCCCGCGCCGAAGCGCTCCAGTACGCGTAGATCAGCAGGTCCGCCACCGACGTGGGCGGCAGGATCGTGTCGTAGCGCCCGGCGGGGAGGTCGACCTTCCGCTCGGCCCAGGACAACCGTTGGGCGAGCTCCTGGTCGAGCGCGAGCGCGTCGACGTCCTTGAAGTCGCGGGTGGCCCCACCGACCCAGGCGCTGCTCGACAGGTCGGTCGGCTTGCCGGTGCAGCCGTAGTGGCCGGTGGGCTGGACGTGGCGTTGTCGCAGACCCGTCGTGGACCCGAGGTAGGTCGTGGTCATCTCGTGGTCGACGAAGCCGTAGAGCACACGGTCCTCGGCCGTGGCCTTGCGGAAGGCCTCGCCGAGTGCGGGGGCGAAGTCGGAGTAGACCTCGATGGAGGTCCGCTGCGGTGGGTCGAACCAGTCGCCGGTTGCGGTGCCGGACACGAGCTCGGCTGCGTCCTCGGCGGGCCCGCTCTCCTTCGCGGCGTTGTCGGCGGCCTCGACGAGGGCCGTGACCTGCTCGAGCGACGAGGCGCTGCCGGTCATGGAGCCGGCGGCGCTGCCCTGACCCGCGCCGACGAACGAGACGACGTTCATCGTGACGTGGTGCATGACGCCGTTGGTGGTCAGGGTGTTGTTGGCCCAGCGGAGGTTGGCGCTGGTCGTGTCGTGGAGCGTGACGACGCAGTTGTCGGCGCGCGAGACCTTCAGGGCGTGCTCGACGAGGTCCTGGGGGGTCGGTGCAGTCATCGGATGTTCCTCAGTCCTGGTTGCTGGCTTCGGCGGCGGTGTTGAGCACGCGCACGTCACGGAAGAGCGAGGTCGGGCATCCGTGGGATACCGAGGCGACCTGCCCGGGCTGGGCCTTGCCGCAGTTGAACGCACCGCCGAGCTCCCAGGTCTGGGGTCCGCCCACGGCCTCCAGGGAGTTCCAGAAGTCAGTGGTGGTCGCCTGGTAGGCGACGTCACGCAACTGCCCGGCGAGCCGCCCGTTCTCGATCTTGTAGAAGCGCTGGCCGGTGAACTGGAAGTTGTAGCGCTGCATGTCGATGCTCCAGGAGTTGTCCCCGACGATGTAGATGCCGCGCTCGACCTGCGAGATCAGCCCGTCGGTGTCGGGCCCGTCAGCCGCCGGTTGGAGCGAGACGTTGGCCATCCGCTGGATCGGGATGTGGCCGGGGGAGTCGGCGTAGGCACAGCCGTTGGAGCGTTCGATGCCCATCAGGTGCGCGGTGGGCCGGTCGAGCTGGTAACCAACGAGAACACCGTCCTTGATGATGTCCCAGCGCTGAGTCTGCACACCTTCGTCGTCGTAACCGATGGTGGCCAGGCCGTGCTCGACGGTGCGGTCGCCGGTGACGTGCATGACCTGCGAGCCGTACTGGAGCTTGTTGAGCTTGTCGGGCGTGGCGAACGAGGTGCCGGCGTAGTTGGCCTCGTAGCCCATGGCCCGGTCGAGCTCGGTGGCGTGGCCGATCGACTCGTGGATGGTCAGCCATAGGTTGGAGGGGTGGATGACCAGGTCGTACTGGCCCGGGTCCACCGAGGGGGCTGCGAGCTTCTCAGCCAGCAGCTCGGGGAGCTGTGCCAGCTCGCCGGACCAGTCGTAGATGTCTCCGACGAGGTACTCCCAGCCCCGGCCGACCGGCGGGGCGATGGTCCGCATGGAGTCGAACCGTCCGGACGCGTCGTCGCTGCCGTAGACCTGGAACTCCGGCTCGACGCGCACCCGCTGCTGTGTCGTAGTGGTGCCGGCCAGGTCGGCATAGAACTTGTTCTCCACAACCTGACGGAGAAGCCCGCTGGAGTGCGAGACCGCGTGACCCTCGAGCAGCTTCTGTGACCAGGAGGTCAGCAGGTCCACCTTCTCGGTGAGCGGCACGGACAGCGGCTCGATCTCGTAGTCGGAGACCCAGGTGGCATCGCGGTGCACCGGCTCGGGGGCCATCGCGATGGGGCGCGTGGTCATCGCGGCCGCGACCTGCGCGGTGCGCACTGCGGTCTCTGCGACCTGCACCGCCGACTCCGGGGTGAGCACGACGCCGGAGGCGAAGCCCCAGGCACCGTTGAGGATCACGCGCACGGCGAAGCCGAGGTCCTCGGTGTCGCTGGCACCTTGGAGATTGCCGTCGCGGACCCGGATGTCCTGGTAGCGGACGCGTTCGAAGCGGAAGTCGGCGTGAGTCACGTTGAAGTCTCGCGCCCGAGCGAGGGCCGCATCGGCGAGCCGTCGGTAGGGGAGGGACGTGAACGCCGGGTCGATGGGGTGCTGCACCGGGGCTCCTGTGGTCATGGCTGTCGAGGCTATGTCGTAATGGGGCTTGCGTCACGTGGGTTACCCGCTATCGCGGTCTTTCATCAGGTCTCGCCTTCGACCTCCTGTGCTTCGTGAAGCGTCCCCTGAGGGGACATCCAGTCGGCGGGGAGCACGTCGTAGCCCGCCTCGCGCGCAGCGTCGAGGACGAGGGGGTCGTCGTCGACGAGGACGGCGACCCTGCGGCGGGAGGACAGACGCCGCAACGCCTCCACCTTCACCAAGCGAGCCGGGCGTCGGTCGCCCGGGGCACGCAGAAGGACCTCGCCGTCGGGCAGGTGGTGCCGAGCGAGCCAGGCGAGGGTGTCCTCGCGGCAGCGCTCAGGCCTTCCGGAGAGGTAGACGATGTCGCAGACCTCGGCCAGCTTGGTGACGGTCTCGTGTCCCTGCTCGAGAAGCGGATCCTCGGGTGCGGCCCGGAAGAACGCCTCCCAGTCCTTGGGTGGCGTCGCTACGTGGTGGAGTCGATGACGTACGTCGGCCACCACGCCGTCGATGTCGATGACGGCGATCAGGCGCGGGCTCTGGGGCATGTCAGCCCACCGCCGTGCGCACCTGGACAGACGAGCCGTCCCGGCGCTTCTCCACGTGGAGCTGGGTCGGGATGCGGTTGCGCAGCTCGCTCACGTGACTGACCACGCCGACTGCCCGTCCGCCGGCACGCAGGTCGTCGAGCCGGTCCATCACGTCGTCGAGGGTATCGGCGTCCAGGGTGCCGAATCCCTCGTCGACGAAGAGGGTCTCGACCTCCGTGCCTCCGGCTTCCTGGGTGACCACGTCGGCCAGCCCGAGCGCGAGCGCCAGCGAGACGACGAAGGTCTCCCCGCCGGAGAGCGTGGACGGGTCGCGCACCTCCCCGGTCCACTGGTCGAGGATCTCGAGGCCCAGCCCCGCCTGGGCACCCTTCCGGGCTGCGCGGCCTGTGCGCTGCAGCAGGTAGCGCTGGTCGCGCATGTGGGCCAGGCGCTCGTTCGCGGCGGCCACCACCTGGTCGAGCCGGGTGGCGAGGACGTAGGCCGACAGCCGCATCTGCAGCTGGTTGTCGGCGCCCATGCCGCGCACCAGCTTCGCCATGCCCTCGGCGCGGTGGTGCTCCTCGCGAAGCGGACCCCACTCGGTGAGCGCCTCCTCGAGCCGAACCCGCTGCCGCACCAGGGCGGCTGCGACCTCCTCGCGCTGATGGAGGACTCGGGCCGCGGTGGCCTCCTCCGCCTGGGCGGTGTCGAGCCGTTCCTTCGCGCGGGCGAGGTCCGGCTCGGTTGCCTTGTCCAGGGTGCGGATCTCGTCGTCCTCGAGGACAGCCCTGGCACGGGCCTCCGCCTCCTGTCGCGAAGACAGCTGCTGCTCGAGGACCGTGCGCTCGTCGGAGGTGAGAACGGCTGAGCGCAGGTCGGCGACGTCGGAGAAGCCGTGTTCCGCGGCGGCGTCGTGCGCGTGAGTCGTCAGCTCGTTCACGCGCCCGAGCGCAGTCTCGTGTGCGGTGAGGGTCTCGCGCGCGCTCGCGATGGAGGCAACGAGTTGGCCGAGGTGCGCCACCTGCTGCGTCAACGACCTCGTCGCCTCGCCCGAGGTCCCGAGCGCGGCGGAGATCTCGGCCTGCAGTGTCGTCGCCCTCTCCTGCTGCGTGGTGACCGCCTGGCTCAGGGTGGCCACCTGTGTGGCGACCTCATGGGCCTTGCTGGTGAGTTTCTCCTGCTCGGCGACGAGCTCGGCGAGGAGCTGCTCAGCGGTCGCCACCTCCGCCTCGGCCTGCTCGGACTCGGACAGTCGCGTGCTCAGCTCGTCCGCGGCCTGCTGGGCGTCGAGGGGAGCGAGGTTCCCGGCAGCAGTGCGGAGCGCATCGAGGCGTTCCTCGGCTCTGACCACCTCGCCGCCGGCGGCGAGATGGGCGGCGCTGGCGCCGTCGTAGGCGTCAGCGGCTGCCGCCTGCTCAGCCTCCGTGACGGCGTCCGCTCCTGCCTGGGCGGGCTCGGGGTGCTCGGTGCTCCCACACACCTGGCAGGCCCGGCCGGCCTCGAGGTGTCCGGCGAGCTCGGCCGCGATCCCGGCCAGGCGGCGAGCGGTGAGCTCCTGCATGTGCTCGCGTGCGTCGGCAGCGGCGTCCCGCGCGGCCCGCTCGGCGTCACGCAGATCGCTCAGCTGCTCGGAGCACCGGCCCGCATCTTGTGCCGCCTGCGCGCGCTCCTGTGCCTGACGGAGCTCGAGTCTGAGCGAGTCCGCGCGCCGGGCTGACGTCGAGAGGTCGGCGAGGCGGGTACGTACGGCGGCCAGGTCCGCTGGAAGCGCAGCCAGCCGTTCGGTCACGGCTTCGTGCGTCGACCGGGCGTGGAGCAGATCGGCCTCTGATGCCGCGAGCTCCTCACGGGTGGCGTGCAGATCCTTCTCGCGAGGCAGCAGGGCATCGAGCCGCGTCCTGGCCACTGACACGCGTTGCTGGAGGTCGGTGAGAGAGTCTGCGGTCACCGGGGTGGGAAGGGTGAGGTCCCCAAGGTCCAGGGACTGCAAGCGTGCCTCGGCGTCGGCCCAGGTCTCAGCGGTGCGCTCGCGTTCCCTCACGGCCGTGTCGAGCATCCGCAGGAGAGGCAGGATGCGGGCAGCTCGGTCGTCGGCGTCCACCCGGCGTCTCGCAGCGTGTGCCTCGTCGCTGCCGTCGACCAGATGCTGGAGCGTGGCGAGTGCGTGATCACGGCGCGCGATCAGGCCGTGCAGCCGGATCGCCTCGTCGTGAACGGCCCTCGTCTGGCCGGCGTTGGTCGCGGCGGCTTGGTGCTCCTCGTGCGCGGCGGCACGGGCGTCCTCGGCGGACGCGATGTGCTGGTCTGCCCACTCGAGCGGCTCATCGAGTGCTTCGGGGGGCTCGGCACCGGCCCGGTCCGCGATGGTGTCGAGGACGCGTAGCACCTGTGCCTCGCCGGCCGCGGAGCGCTCCTTGAGCCGCCGGCTGTGGTCGTGGACCCACTCCTCGATGCGCGAGAACCGGTCGGTCCGGAACAGGTGCTGCAGCACCTCGTGGCGGTCCTGTGAGGAGGCGCGGAGGAACTTCTGGAAGTCGCCCTGGGGCAGCATTGCCACCTGGACGAACTGTGTGGACTGCATGCCGATCAGGTCGCCGATGAGGTGACCGACTTCCTGGGCGCGCGAGCTGAGCAGGTGCTCGTCACCGGTGGTCGTCTCGATCAAGGTGGCGCGGGCGTTCTCGGTCGTGGTGCCCTCGCCGCGGCGCTTGGGGCGAGTCCACTCCGGTGAGCGGCGCACCAGGAAACGACGCCCTCGCACGCTGAAGTCGAGGACGACCTCGGGTCGGGCGTCTTCGGGCGCGTGCTGGGACTTCAGCGCTTTGACGCCCCTCACGCCCGGGACGGAGCCGTAGAGGGCGAAGCAGACCGCGTCGAGGATCGTGGTCTTCCCGGCGCCGGTGGGACCAGTCAGGAGGAAGAGGCCTGATTCGGACAGCTCGTCGAAGTCGACCTGCTCGACGCCGTCGAAGGGTCCGAAAGCGGTCATGGTCAGCTCGTGGAGTCGCATCAGCCCGCCTCCTCGATCCGCAGCGGGCGGTCGGCGTCTTCGTTGATGCGGCAGGAGTCGCAGGCGAGCTGGAGGAGCAGGGCCTCCTCGGTGGTGGCCTCGAGGGACCGCACCTCGGCGACGAACCCGAGCGCTACGTCGAGGTCGCTGCGGCCGTCTACGCGGGGCATGACCGGTCGTGGTTCGCGAGGGGCGCCCTCGGGCTCGAACGAGAGGATCAGCGCGTGGGGGAAGCGGGTCTTGAGCCGGTCCATCGCGTGCATCGGTCGACGGGCGTCGGTCAGGGTGATCTGGAGCCAGGCGTCCTCGACGCTCGCGTGGGCGGGGTCGGCGAGAAGGTCCTCGATGCGGCCGCTCAGCGTGGCCAGACGTCTCGGGACCGGCGCCGCGACGAAGTCGGCACGTTCGACCCCAGCAGGACCCAGCTCGAGGAGCCACGAGCCCTTCGTGTGCCCGGCCTCGGAGAACGAGTAGGCAAGCGGTGACCCGCTGTAGCGGACTGTCTCGGACAGGGTCTGTCGCCCGTGGAGGTGACCAAGAGCGGTGTAGTCGACCCCGGTGAACAGGCTCGTCGGAGCGATCTGGACACCACCGACGGAGATGTCGCGCTCACTGTCGCTGGCCATGTCGGTGGCGGCCTCGGGAGAGCCGGCCACGAAGGCGTGCGCCATCACCACCGACCGGGCACCGGGCCTGCCGGCGAGGTCGGCGTGGACGCGGGCCATGGCCTCGGTCAATGCTGCCTCGTGGGTGCGCGCCCCGAGTCCCCAGGGGCCGCGCACCGCGTCGGGCTCGAGGTAAGGCAGCCCATGGACGGCGACCGGGCCGTGGGAGTCCTCAACGATCACCGGGGTGCCGACGTCCTGCCAACGGGTGCGCAGGTGGATCCCGGCGGCGTCGGCCAGGCGCGCGTTGAACCCGAGACGGATCTGCGAGTCGTGGTTGCCGCTGGTCACGACCACCCTGGCGCGTGACGCGGCGAGCCGGGCGAAGGTCTCGTCGGCGAGCTCCACCGCGTCCACCGGAGGCAGTGCCCGGTCGTAGATGTCCCCGGCGACCAGAACGAGGTCGACCGACTCCTTCTCGATCGTCTCGACGAGGTGGTCGACAAAAGCGGCCTGCGCGTCGAGGAGCCCCTCGCGGTGGAACGATCGGCCGAGGTGCCAGTCGGAGGTGTGGAGGATGCGCACGGGACGACGCTAGGCGTCGGCACCGACAAAACGGACGGTCACACGCCGATCCGCTCGGGGCGGGTGTAGATCACGAAACGGTCCTTGCGGACGAAGCCGACGGCACAGAGTCCGGCACTCTCGGCGAGCCGGACGGCCAGGCTGGAGGGAGCGCCGACGGCGGCGATCACCCCGACACCGGCGACAACCGCTTTCTGCGCGAGCTCGAACCCGATGCGGCCACTCACACAGAGCACCGAGAGGTCGGTAGGCAGGCCGGCGAGGAGCCGACTGCCCACGACCTTGTCGACCGCGTTGTGCCGCCCCACGTCCTCGCGTACGACGATCGGCGACCCGTCGCGGTCGAAGAGACCGGCTGCATGGAGTCCGCCGGTGGCGCTGAAGACCTTCTGCTCCTCACGGAGTCGCTCCGGCAGGGCGGAGATCACGTCAGGATGAACGACGCCGCGCTCCTGCGGAGGGTGGTCGGCAGATGGGTCGGCCGCACAGAGGACGTCCTCGACGCTCTGCTTGCCGCAGACTCCGCACGCCGACGAGCCGGCGGTCGGACCGTCGTACCGGCCGCCGGGATCGCGCAGCGGCGGGCGCTCGAGCTCGACGGTGACCACGTTGAACTCCTGCTCCGGAGAGAGCGTATGGTCATTGCAATACGCGACCGTATGGATATCCGACGCACCTCTGATGAGGGCCTCGCCGAACAGGAAACCCGCGGCCAGCTCGAAGTCGTGACCAGGGGTGCGCATGGTCACTGTCAGCCGTTGCGCCGGCCGTCCCGGCCACGCGAGCCGGATCTCCAGCGGCTCCTCGGTGGCCAGTCGATCCTCGCGAGGGCGAGCGACGTCACCTGTGACCTCGCGCACACGCACGCGCTGGGAGGGGCCGGGACGGCGAGTGAGGGTCACGAACGCAGCCTATATTTGACGCGGACGGGCGGCGTAGCGTCGGCCTCGGGGGAGGACCTATGGGGCGAGGAGTTGGCACAGGTGTTCGCGCGAAGGAGTGACGAGCCCGACGACGGCTGGACGTCGGCGGTCTCGTCCGGTTTCGCCCTCGCGGGCTTCCTCGCGCTCGTGCTCGTCGCGTTCACGCTCCTGGCGATGGGGCCCTTCGTCCGCTACGACGCCTACTTCAACCTCGACCCGCCGCCGCAGGAGTGGGTGTCGTTCCTGCACGTCCTCGACCGCGTCGGGCAGCGGGCGGTGGCCCTGCCCATTCTCGGTGGCGCGCTCTTCTGGATCTACCGCCAGACCCGGTCCTGGCGCCCCGTCGTGGTCGCGGGCCTCGCGGTGTTCATGCTCAACCTGGTCGTGCTGATCCTCAAGCTCACCCTGGGCAGGTCACAGCCGATCACGGGCGACCCGTCGTTCTTCACCGGTGGCATGGCCTACCCGTCAGGTCACAGCTCCAACATCGTGCTCGTCTACGGGCTCGTCGCCTACCTGGTGAGCCGCTACACGAGCCCCTCTCGGCGTACTCGTGTGCTGATGTGGGGGACCGTGGCGCTCCTGGCGGTGACCATGGTGGTCACCTCGCTCACCCTCAACTGGCACTGGTTCGCGGACCTGGTCGCAGGCCTGCTCGTCGGCGGCATCGTGCTCGAGCTCACCGCGACCGTCGACCGGATGCTTCCGGCCCACGTGTTCGCAGCAGGCGGGCTGGGGGGCCTGAGAGCGGTGCTGGACGACGTGCTGCGCATGTTCCGCCCGCACCGACCTCAGGGCCCAACCGGATCCGCCTGACCAATCACCCGCGCCAGAACGCCTCGCGTGCGCGCACGGCGCGCTCCAGGTCGTCAGTGGAGTCGACCAGGGCCCGACGCAGGCTCAGGTCGAGCGACTCCTCCCCGGCGAGGGCCTGAGCCCGTTCGACGGTTGGCCGGTCCACGGCGAGCCGCGGGAAGAAGTCCCTCGCAGCGTCCGCGAGCACCCAACCGGAGCGGACCTTCACCGTGCCCGGCAGCTCGGAGAAGTAGCGCGACACGTACGCGTCCGTGAGGTCCTCCTGGCCGCGACGCCACATGCCTCGCCCGGCCGCCTCGATCGCGTAGTTCGAGGCCTCCCTCTCACCGGTGAAGTGAGACCAGGCGAAGACCTTCGCCTCCGCGTCAGGCAGCGACGAGAGCGCCTGGACGTGGTCGACGGCAGCCTTGGTGGTGCGCTCCCGGTCGAGCCAGTCGTCGAGCTCGGCCCGCTCGATCGCCCCCAGGGTCGCGAGCCGGACCAGGATCCGCCAACGCAGGTCGAGGTCGTCGTCGACCCCCTCCGGCAGGCCGCTCCCCGCGAGCCAGTCTCGAAGCGTCCCCGTGGCGGTCTCGGACGCGACCACCCCGCGGAAGGCAGCCAGCTGCACACCCGAGCCTGCCTCGGCGGTCGCCAGTCGGGCCGACGCCGCAGAGCTGAACCGGCGAGCTGCACCCTCGGGATCAGGGTGGACCCGATCCGCCAACGTCGCGAGCCCGAACGCGGTCAGCGCGGACACCGCGATGTCCTGGGTCTCGTGAGGCAGGCCTGCCTCGAGCACCCTCAGCGCCGCCTCCGGATCGACGAGCGCGTTGGAGACGCCGTCGCGCACCGCGCCCCACACCGAGGCACGCATCAGCGGGTCGTCCATGTCTGGCAGGAGCCTCGGAAGGGCTTCGAGGCTGACCTCGTCCAGTGCCAGCCTCGCCCAGGTCTGGTCGGACGGGTCGAGCACGACGGGCGCGGTCGAGGCAGCAGCGGACAGCTGAGCCGGCTCGGCCCCGACGGTGACGCTCTCGTGGGTCCAGCCACCACTCCCGTCGTACACCGCGACGGACAGAGCGTGCGAACGGTCGGCCGGGTAGGCCTCGGGTGCTACGCGGCGCAGCACCGGAGGGCTCATTCCGCGGTCGAGCTCGAGCAAGTCCACGCCGGCGGTGCGCAGCCAGCCCTGCGTCCACGACGAGAGGTCACTGGCGCCGGCTGCCTCCCAGGCGGCGAATAGGTCGTGCATCGTGGCGTTGCCGAAACGGTGACGCGCGAAGTGCTCGCGCACCCCCGCGAAGAACACCTCGTCACCGAGGTTGCTGGCGAGCTGCTTCAGCACCGCCGAGCCCTTGGCATAGCTGATCCCGTCGAAGTCCTGAAGCGCGGCAACCGCATCGGTGGCACCGTTCCCCGCGATCGGGTGGGTGCTGGGACGCTGATCTGCCTCGAGGCCCCACCGCTTACGGCCGAAAGCAGTGTCCACGTGGGCGTCGGTGAACTCGGTGGCGTCATGGGCAACGCGGTTGCCCATGTACTCCGCGAACGACTCGTTGAGCCACAGGTCGTCCCACCAGCGCGGGGTGACCAGGTCCCCGAACCACTGGTGGGCCATCTCGTGCGCGATCGTGGTCGCCCGGTTGGTGCGCTCGGCCCGCGTCACCTTCGAGGTGAACACCAGGGGGTCGCGGAAGGTCACACATCCCGGGTTCTCCATCGCGCCGGCGTTGAACTCCGGAACGAATGCCTGGTGATAGTCCCCGAAGGCGTAGCGCACCCCGAAGAGTCGGTGGAACTCGTCGAAGCACTGCTTCGTGACGGTGAGGATCTCCTCGGCGTCGCGCTCCAGGTCGCCCGCGAGGGACGCGCGACACTCGAGGCCGAGCGCGATCCCGTCGTGCTCATCGGTCACAACGTGGTAGGGCCCCGCGACGAGAGTGACGAAGTACGTCGACAACGGCTGCGTCGTGGCAAGCTCCCATCGACCAGGCTCCACCTGCTCGGCGCGGCCGTTGCCGACCACGACCCACTCCTTCGGGGCCAGGACGTGGAACGTGTACGGGGCCTTGAGGTCGGGTTGGTCGAAGCAGGCGAAGATGCTCGGCGCCGCGTCCAGGAACGACATCGCGTAGGTGTAGTGCTTCCCATCGGCGGGGTCGACGGCTCGGTGCAGGCCCTCACCGTCGTTGCGGTAGGCCATCACGGCGTCGATGACGAGCTCGTTCTCGCCGGCGACGCCTCGCAGCGGGAGGCGGCCGTCCTCGAACGTGGACAGGTCGAGCGGTGCGCCGTTGAGGTGGGCACTGAGAAGCTGCTTGGGCTTGACGTCGACGAAGGTGTCGGCCGGCCCGTCGACGGCGAACCTGATGGTGGTCGTCGAGCCGAAGGTGCTCTCCCCGGAGTCGAGGTCGAGCTGCACGTCGTACGACGTCACGGCGATCTGCTGGGCGCGGCGTAGGGACTCGTCGAGAGAGAGGCTGGGCATGGGGGCCACCATAGGGGCGACCCGCCGACTACGCCGCAGGATTCCCCGAGTCAGGCTCAAGCCCGGCCGCAGAGGTTCCGATATTCAGGCATGCCGGCTCTCAGAACGGATGCAGCCCCACGCTCGTGGATAGCGGGCCGCCTTGCCGCGGCACCGGGACCGCTCGTCCTCGTGACCGTGGGGCTCTCCTACCTGGGGCTGGCACAGATCGTGATGGTGCTCAGCGCGCCGGCCGACCACGGTGCGAGCGTCTGGCCGGCGGCGGGGCTGATCCTCGCAGCCCTCATGCTGCTCCCCACCGACCGTTGGGGATGGGCCCTGGCGGCAGTGGCACTCGCCGAGCTCGCGGGCGACCTCGCCTGGGGGTATCCGCTGGGCGCAGCGGTCGGGTGGGTGCTGTGCTACACCCTCGGGCCGCTGCTCGGGGCTTGCCTCATGCGGCAGCTGGGCAACCCCACCGGCGAGCTCGCGCCGCTTCGCATGCTGCTGCTGTTCCTGCTCGGCGGCGTCCTGGTCGGCCCTTTCGTCGGCGCCAGCGCCGGGGCGGCCCCCTCGTCCTTGGCGGTCGGCACGCAATACGTGGAGACTCTGTTCGACCACTTCGTGGGTGACGCACTCGGCGTGCTCGTGGTCGCCCCGCTCCTCCTGGCAGCGCACGGCAGCCAGGTCCTTCGGTCGCGTCGTGAGGTCACGGCACTCATCGCCTCGACCGCCCTCGTGTCCGCGGTGGTCTTCACCGACTTCGGCGGCGCCTGGATGATCACCATGCCGTACCTGCTCATCCCGTTCTTCGCGTGGGCGGCGCTCCGGTTCGGTCCGCTCGGCACCGCATGGACCGCTGTCGGGGTCACTGCGGTGGCCGCGGTCTTGACCACAGCCGGTGGCGGTCCCTTCGCACTTGCCGGCGGCCCCGGCGGCACGGCGGTGATGCTGCTCCAGATCTTCTTGGCGATCACCGTCTCCTTCGCGCTCCTGCTCGCGGCCGTGGTCAGCGATCTCGCCGACCGCAGGCAGATCGAGGAGACGCTGCGCCACCAGGCCACACACGACCCACTGACCGGCCTGCCGAACCGTGCCTGCTTCTCCGAGGCCCTCGAGAACGCGCTGACCGGCAGCTCGGCGCAAGGAATCGGACTCCTGGTCTGCGACCTCGACCAGTTCAAGGCCGTCAACGACAGGGTCGGGCACAAAGGCGGCGACGAGCTCCTCGTCGAGATCGCCGAGCGGCTACGCGCCGGCGTACGCCCCCACGACCTCGTGGCCCGGATCAGTGGCGACGAGTTCGTCGTCCTGCTCGGAGACGTCGACGACGAAGCCGCACGGCGCGTCGCGCTCCGCATGATCGGGACCGTGTCACGTCCGGTGATGATCGGTGAACGCTGTGAGGTGCGACCTTCGATCTCGGTAGGGGCTGCAGTCGCGGCTCCGGGGGAGACGTCCGAGGCCCTGTTCCGGGTGGCCGACGCCGCTCTCTACAACGCGAAACGAGCCGGACGCGGTCGCGTGGTCGTGGGCGACGAGGACCTCCGACTCCGGACCAACGCCCAGGTCCGCCACGAGGACGAACTGCCGACCGCCTTCGCCGGGGACCAGCTCGAGTGCTGGTTCCAGCCGGTGGTCGACCTCTCGACGGGCCGGGTGAGCGCGGCCGAGGCAACGGTGCGCTGGCGGCATCCGCAGCTCGGTGTCCTCGACGCCGAGAGGTTTCTACCGACGGTCGAGGCCATGGGCTGGGGCGATCGACTCTTCGAAACCGTCCTCACGCAGTCGCTGAGGGCGCGGTCGGCGTGGGTGGCGCAGTCCGGCCGCCGCCCGAAGGTCGCGGTGAACGTCTCCGCGCACCAGCTCGGGAGCGAAGGACTCGTGGACGTGGTCGTCAAAGCGCTCGCCGGCTCGGGCGTGCCCGCGTCGTCGCTGTGCGTGGAGGTCACCAAGACCACGCCGCTCGACGAGGCCGGACTCGCCAGCCTGCAGCAGCTCCACGCGCTCGGAGTGCGCCTCGTCCTCGACGGGTTCGGCACCGGCTGGTCCTCGATGATGCACGTCGCACGCATCCCGTGGCATCAGGTCAAGATCGACCGGTCGTTCGTGGCAGAGCTCGGAACCGATGCGGCCGCCACCGACGTCGTACGCGGCATGGTCGCGATGGCCGACGCGATGGGGATCCGCACAGGAGCCGACGGCCTGACCAGATCGGACCAGCTCGACGTGCTCAGGGAGCTCGGCTGTCACACGGCACAGGGCCCACTCTTCTGCAGACCCGAGACGGTGGAGAACTTCGGCAGGATGCTCGCCGAGGACCGCTCTTGGCGGACAGGTGCCCCAGCCACGACTCGCGAGCAGGCCGACCTGACCCGCGTCGCCGAGGGTTGAGGCCTGTCAGAGCCGGACGAGCATCTTGCCGATGTTCGCGCCCCGGTGAAGGTCCAAGAAGCCGTCCACCGCGCGGTCGAGGCCCTCGACGTAGGTCTCCCTGAACTTCAGCCGACCTTCCCGGATCCAGCCCGCCGCGGTCGTGAGGTACTCCTGCGCCAGGTCGTTGTGGTCACTCACGATGAAGCCCTGGAGCTTGAGACGCTTGGTCACCACCTGCCACAAGTTGCGCGGAGCGGTGGCGGGCTCCGTGGCGTTGTACTGCCCGATGGCACCGCAGAGAGCGATGCGCCCGAACTCCTTCATGTTCGCGATCGCGCCCTCGAGGTGGTCGCCGCCGACGTTGTCGAAGTAGATGTCGAGGCCGTCGGGCGCGAGCTCGCTCAGCTGCCGGGCGACACTCCCGTCGTGGTAGTCGAAGGCGGCGTCGAGCCCGAGCTCGTCGACGACGTAGGAGACCTTCTCCGCTGAACCGGCCGAGCCGACCACCCGCTCGGCGCCGAGGTTCCGAGCGATCTGCCCCGCGATGCTCCCCACCGCACCCGCGGCTCCCGAGACGAAGACGGAGTCGCCCTTCTCCAGCCCCGCGACGCGCACGAGACCGGCGTACGCCGTCAGCCCCGGCATCCCCAACACACCGAGGTACGCCGAGGCCGGCACCTGTGAGGTGTCGATGCGGCGCACCTGCCGGGCGTCGAGGACCGCGTGCTCGCGCCAGCCGAGGCCGTGCATCACGGTCTCGCCGACCGCGAGATCCTCGGACTCGGAGGCCACGACCTCACCGACTGCACCGCCGTCGAGCGGCTCACCGAGCTGGAACGGCGGGATGTAGGACTTCGTGTCGTTCATCCGGCCACGCATGTAGGGGTCGACCGACATCACGGTGTTCCTCACCAGCACCTGGCCAGGGCCCAGCTTCGGGATGTCGGCCTCGACCAGCTCGAAGTTGTCGGGCGTGGGCCAACCTGTCGGGCGGGAGACGAGGCGGATCTGTCGAGTGGTCTCAGGCATGCGGCGATCCTGTCAGCCTCGCTGGTGGCCGTTGCCTGCCGGGGGCGTCCATGGCAGCACCCGGCGCCCGTGGACATCCATCGTCGGTCGCGGTCGGCTGTGGAAGAGTTCCCGCCATGAGCGACGAAAACCTCCGCACAGTCGACATCACGCGCGTAAGCAAAGGCGTCTATGAGGCGACGAACCGACACGGCGTGAAGCTGACGTTCGGTCAGGACAACACGCAGATGTTCTCCTCTGTCGAGCTCCTGCTGGCGGCCATTGCCGGGTGCAGCGGCACCGACGTCGACTTCATCACCAGCAAGCGGGCGGAGCCGACGTCGTTCAAGCTGCACATCCAGGGGGACAAGGTCCGCGACGAGGCGGGCAAGAACCACGTCGCGAACATCTCGCTGACTTTTGACATCGAGTTCCCCGAGGGTGAGGGGGGCGACGCGGCACGCGGTGTGCTCGAGCGGTCGGTCCACCAGTCCCACGACCGACTCTGCAGCGTCTCCCAGACCGTGATGAGAGGAACCCCGATCGAGGTGCACATCGCGGGGGAGGGCGGCTGATCCACCCGCCCCGGAACCGCGACCGATGAGTTCGAGCCGAAGTCCTGGTCAGTAGACGCGTCAGGAAAACCTTTCGAAACTGTCGGTCCCGGAACCTAGGGTGAGGCCCATGTCACCAGCCCCGGCCGTCGAGGCCATCGATCTCGTCAAACGCTTCGGCGACAACACTGCCGTCGACCACGTCAGCTTCACGGTTCCACAAGGGACAGTGCTCGGACTGCTCGGACCCAACGGAGCCGGCAAGACCACGACCGTTCGCATGCTCACCACGTTGTCGGTCCCTACGAGCGGCACCGGGCGGGTGGCCGGTCACGACGTGGTCAAGGAGCCCGAGGCAGTACGCCGCAGCATGGGTCTCACCGGCCAGGCGGCGACCGTCGACGAGCTGCTGACCGCCCGTGAGAACCTCCGCCTCATCGGACGTCTGTCCGGCTTGTCCAGGCGGTACGTCTCGCAAGCCACCGACGACCTGCTGGAGCGGTTCTCCCTGACTGACGCGGCGAACCGCACGGTCAAGACGTACTCCGGGGGCATGCGGAGGCGTCTGGACCTCGCGGTCAGCCTGATCGCAGCGCCACCGGTGCTCTTCCTCGACGAGCCGACCACCGGGCTCGACCCGCGTAGCCGCTCAGAGCTGTGGGAGGTCCTGCGTGACCTGGTTCGGGACGGCACCACGCTCCTGCTCACCACCCAGTACCTCGAGGAGGCCGACCAGCTGGCCGACGACATCGTGGTCATCGACCGCGGGAGGGTGATCGCGTCCGGCACGCCGACCCAGCTCAAGGACCAGGCGGGCCGCGCGAGTGTCGTCGTGACGCTCACGAACAGCGCCGACCTGGCACATGCAGCCGACCTGGTGCGCTCGTGCTCCCCGGAGGTGCACGTGGAGCCTGCCGCCCGTCGGATAACCGCGCAGGCAGACGGCCTGGGCGACATGACCCGGATCGGCGAGGTGATCTCAGACAGCGGCATCCAGGTCGACGACCTGGGTCTCAAGCGCCCCAGCCTGGACGACGTATTCCTCCACCTCACCGGCCACCGCGCGGAGCAGGACCAGGGGAGTGGAGCGGACGTCGACGGAGTCGAGAAGACCGAGCTCGAGGAGGCAGTGCGATGACCACCACCATGGCCGACCCCGTCCGGCAGTCCAGCCGTCCCACGATCACGCCACCATCACTGCTGCAAGCCTCGGCCACGGTGGTGTGGCGCAACCTGATCCACATCAAGCGCATGCCGGAGATGCTGCTCGACGTCACCGTCCAGTCGGTGATGTTCGTGCTGCTGTTCGCCTACGTCTTCGGCGGCTCGATCGCCGTGGCCGGCTCGAACTACCGCGAGTTCCTCCTCCCGGGGATCATGGTCCAGACGATGGTCTTCTCCTCGGCGATCGTCGCCATGGGGCTGACGAACGACCTGCAGAAGGGAATCGTCGACCGGCTGAAGTCGCTTCCGATCTCGCGCGCATCGGTTCTTGTCGGCCGAAGCATCTCGAGCCTGATCCACTCCAGCATCGGTGTCGCTGTGATGGGCGTGACCGGCCTCCTCGTCGGGTGGCGGATTCGCACCGACGTGGTCGACGCCGCGTTCGGGTTCTTCCTTCTGCTGCTCTTCGGCTTCGCCATGATCTGGCTCGGCATCTGGGTCGGCTCGCTCATGCGCACGGTCGAGGCGGTGCAGGGACTGATGTTCACCGTGATGTTCCCGTTGACCTTCGTGGCGAACACCTTCGCGCCGACGGAGAACATGCCTAGCTGGCTACGGGTGATCGCGGAGTGGAACCCGGTCTCCTCGCTCGCGCAGGCTTGCCGAGAGCTCTGGGGCAACGCGCCAGCGGCACCCGCTGACGCCGCGTGGCCGCTCCAGCACCCGATACTCATGTCCATGGGGTGGGCGGTGCTGCTGACGGCGCTCTTCGCGCCGCTTGCCCTCAGTGCGTTCCGTCGGCGCTCCCGGGACTGAATTGTCAGGAGAACAATAATATGTTGCGCATCGTCGTCACCAGCGTCTTCGTCGAGGACCAGAACCAGGCGCTGGCTTTCTACACAGACGTGCTCGGCTTCGTTCGCAAGACCGACATTCCGCTGGGGGAGGCGCGCTGGATCACGGTGGCGTCGGCCGCAGATCCCGACGGTGTGGAACTGCTGCTCGAGCCGAACGGCAACCAGGTTGCCAAGGCGTACCAAGAGGGTGTCAAGGCTCAGGGGATCCCCGTCACGAGCTTCGCCGTCGACGATCTCAACGCTGAGTACCAGCGGCTCATCGGCCTGGGGGTTGAGTTCGCCCAGGAACCCATGGACATGGGCCCGGTGCGAACCGCAGTGTTCGACGACACGTGCGGAAACCTGATCCAGCTGGCCCAGGCAACCTGATCCCGCACCGCTCATCCCCATGAGGGCGATCAGCGGCCGGCAGCGGGTCGACGTGGCTTCAACTGAGGCTAGGACACCAGG
Source organism: Nocardioidaceae bacterium (assembly GCA_035456965.1). Classification (GTDB taxonomy): domain Bacteria; phylum Actinomycetota; class Actinomycetes; order Propionibacteriales; family Nocardioidaceae; genus Nocardioides_C. The sequence continues at coordinate 16,919 of DATICF010000034.1, read as the reverse complement.
TGGCTAGGCGAGGTCGGGGGAGACCTGGCCTACCAGTGGCCACCAGTGACGCTCGGCCAGCTGAGTCGCTGCGTCAGGTCGGCCCAGCCAGCGTCCCTGGCGCGCCTCACCTTTGCCGACCTCGCAGTGCCAGAGCACGAAGTGGGCAACGGGGACGGGCCACTCGTAGCCGCCTGAAGCAGCAGTGACGGTGTTGCGAACGAAGCCCAGGAGACGGGGTGTCACCTCGCCGGTCAGGAAGCGTGATCGCAGATCCTGCAGAGTCGCTTCGACGTCGGTCGCAACGAGCGCCGTCGGGATGTCGAGCCCTCGACCGTCGGGTCTGGGGACGACCAAGATCGCGTCACCTGCTGTGACGAGCAGCCTCACGACCGACGTCGGGTGGGGCGGCGCGCTCGAGCCTTCGGCCAGGACCACATCTGCCTGACCGCCCGCTGGAAGCCACGGACACGGATCATGCCGGACGATGACGGCTTCTTGCGGCAGCACGCCGCGACGTTAGCGCACGATCACACGTCTGTGGTGAGCCGCTGATCGCGTCTGCAGCCGAAAACAAAGCAGATTCCGATGCCGGCGGGGAAGTGGTGCAGCTACCTCCTGCTGAACGCCCGACACGATACTTGACATAATGTCGCTTATCGGCGCATTCCATACATCCGCGAAAGGGGCAGTTCCTGGCTCCCGGTTGCGTCAGAGCCGTCCTGACGCCGCTGCCCATGGACCTCTGCACCAACATCGACAACGTCACGCACGCAAACCAGGCGTCGGAGCGCCACAGCACGGCGTGATCCCACGGACGACCCGTCAGTCGGCTTAAGCGTCAGATGCGTCGCAACGACCGAGTCACGTCTCGAGGAACTGCGAACCTGGCCATCACGCTCGACAGCTCTCAAGTCCCCACAGCGAACGCCGCCCGACCGACGGCGGGCTTGCTCAGAATCACGCTCTCAGAACTCATACGAGGGAAAGATGTGTCATCTGACATCCCCTGAGGGGCCAGTCGCCGGGCCTCACGGCGACGGCCGCACCCCTCTTCGGCAGAACCCGCGTATTTGCCGCATACCAGAGATTATGCAGCAAACATTGTAAGTGCCAACTACAGCTCGTCGAGCTTTTATGTTCCGGCCTGCCTGATGTCAGGTGTGTCGGTGCTCGCCGTTAGCCTCCGGCGGCGTGGAGAACAACCCCCTGGTCATCGACGCGATCGACGGATGGTTCTTGGCGCGGGCGCCACGCAAGGACTCCCCCCACACTCGTGCGGCCTATGAGCGCGACCTCGCCGGCATTTGCCAGGCAGTCGCTACCCATCTGGGTCGACCGGTCGACGAGCTCCGCATCGACGATCTGACGCTGCGTGTCCTGCGCAACGCGTTCGCGGCCTGGTCCTCGGGCCGGGCGGCCGCAACCGTGCGCCGCGCCCACAGCACGTGGTCGGGCTTCTTCGAGTATCTCGTCTCCGAGGAACACCTGGCCGGCTCCCCCATGCCTGGCGTCGCCAAGCCCAAGGCGCCCCGACGGCTCCCCAAACCCTTTGCCGAGGACGACGCCGCCCGGATCGTCCGAGTCCTCACCGACACCAACGTGCGCCGCCGCGACCCGTGGCCCGAGCTCGACGCGGCGGTGGTCCTGACTGCGATGGTGACCGGCGTCCGGGCGGCCGAGCTCCTCGCCGTCGACATCGGCGACGTGACGCGCGCCAGCGGCAACGAGCGGATTCGGGTGCTCGGTAAAGGAGAGGCCGAGCGCTCGATCCCGGTCGAGCCCGCCCTCCTCGACATCCTCGGGGGCTACCTCGACAGCCGCCGGGCCCGCTTTCCCGAGACCGCTCGCCAGCGCGGCGTCTCTGCGCCGGACGACCCTTGGGAATGGTGGCGAAAGACCGACCCGTTGTTCGTGGACCGGGCCGGGGAACGGATGCAGATCGGCGCGCTGCAGTACCTCGTCGAGCTGGTCTACCGAGACGCGGGCGTCAACGCTTCCCGCGCTCGGGGCGCGCTGGTGCACGCGCTGCGTCACACCGCGGCGACTCGTCTCGTCGAGCGAGGCGCCACGGCGGTCGAGCTCATGGAGTTCCTCGGCCACCGGTCGCTCTCGACGTCACAGGGGTACCTCTCAGCGACCGCGGCGAGTGTCCGCGCGGCCGCGGCTCGCTCGCCTGTCTACGGTCTGCTCCAGGAGCAAGCGGAGCACGCGTTGTCGAGCGAGAGCGACAGCGCTGCGCTTCCCGCCGAGGGCGCGTAGGTCGCTCTCATGGTCGCGGTCGTGGTTCACGAGGGGTACTCGGTGGGAGCTCATCGGTCCAGCAGCCGCCTGACCTCGGCGATGGAGTCTGGGGTGCTGCGGTGGTGCACTGCGTGCCAGCCCAGCAGGCGTGCGGCCTCGACGTGTCCGTCGTGGTCGTCGAGAAAGACGATCTCGTCCGGCTCGACGCCCAGATACTGCTCGGTCAGCCGGAAGACTGCCGGGTTCGGCTTGGCGAGGCCTACCTCGTGGGAGTAGACGATGACATCGACGAGCTGTTCGAAGCCGTAGCGCCTCTGCTCCTCGCGGCGGGCCCCGTCGGCGGAGTTGCTGAGGATCGCCGTCGCGTAGTCAGGGCGCAGTCCAGCTGCGAAGTCGCGCAGCTCCGTGTCCAGCTCGCCGCAGTAGGCGTCCCACATCTCCGCCATCATCTGGTCGGCCTGCTCGTCCGCGAGACCGAGCGCTACGGCGTACATGTCCCGCATCTGCGCCTCCGACACGCCACCGGTGACGACGTCGCCGACCGGTTCGTGCTCTGCCAGTGCGGCCGCGAGATGCCCTGATGGCAGATTCATCCGGCGCTCCCAGCGGCGGATCCAGAACTCGGGCCAAGCGTCGTCCTCCACGCGCTCGAGCACGCCGCCGATGTCGAACACGACGGCCTTGATCGACACCGCCACTCCCCTCGTCGTGGCCAGTCAGCGTTATGGCCAGATTTGCACAACGATCAGGGTTCGAGCAGCACCTTGATGGCCCGACGCTCGTCCATCGCCCGGTAGCCCTCGGCGACCTCGTCGAGCGGAAGGGTCATGTCGAACACCTTGCCCGGCTCGATCGCTCCGGAGAGGGTTCGCTCCAACAGGTCGGGCAGGTATGCCCGGACCGGTGCCATACCGCCGGCCAGCCCCACGTTGTGAGCGAACATCCGACGAACCGGCAGCTTCACACCGTGCGGCACGCCGACGAAACCGACCGTCGACCCTGGCCGTGCGATCGAGAAGGCCGTGCGCATCGCCTGGTCGGTGCCGACGCATTCGAGGACGGCGTCGGCTCCCACTCCGTCGGTGATGTCCAGGATCCTCTGCTCCCCCTCCTCGCCGCGTTCTGCAACGATCTCGGTCGCTCCGAAGTCCAGGGCGAGCTTCTGGCGGGACTCGTGCCGCGACATGGCGATCACCCGCTCAGCACCGAGCTCGGCGGCCGCCAACACGCCGCAGAGCCCCACAGCCCCGTCGCCGACGACGACCGCGGTCGAGCCTCGACGGACCTGGGCGGCGACGGCGGCGTGCCACCCCGTTGCCATGACGTCCGAGAGCGTCAGCAGCGAAGGGATCAACGACTCATCGGGCATGCCGTCGGTCTTCACCAGCGACCCCTCGGCCTGATGCACCTTGGCGTACTCGCCCTGGCCGCCCTGGGTGAAGCCGAGGTTCGTGCAGCCAGAGGTCATCCCGGTCCGGCAGTGTGGGCAGGTGTTGTCGCTGTGGCAGAACGGGACGATGACGAAGTCGCCGGGCTTGAAGGACCTGACCGCGGCGCCGACCTCCTCCACGACACCCACCATCTCGTGACCGATGGGGTCTCCCGGGGTGATGTCGTTCTCGCCCCGGTAGGGCCACAGGTCCGAACCGCAGATGCAGGAGGCCACGACCTTGATGATGGCGTCGGTGGGAGCGTCGATGGTCGGGACCGGACAGTCCTCGAGGCGGATGTCCTTGGTGCCGTGGATGGTGGTTACGCGCATGTCAGGAATCCTGCCACGGCAACCCCAAACCGGCCGTTTGCGCCTTCTCAGGGGCTGCGCCGGCCCAGACTGTCGCCATTCGCGGCTGCTTCTCTTCATAGTTCTGCTCCCGGCACTGGCCGGGCGCGGCCCTCGGCTCGGGGCTTCGCCGAGTAACGCGGAAGGTCTCCTGAAGCGGTTCTTGTCTGGACAGGTTTAGCGCGGAGGATTGGAGTGCCCTCACGAGGGACAGACTGACGCTGGTTGCGAGACCGGCTGGTGCCCCCTCCCCCATACTCTGAGGTGGAGCAACAGCACCGCGGTGGTCACGGCGCCTAGGTCAAAACGCCGCACTCAGCTCCGATCTGACATATCTCATATATGAGATACAGTGGGGCCTATGAGTGAGGACTACCTGAGCCGGATCGGCAAGCTGATCCGTGACGCCCGCAAGCATCGTGGCTGGACCCAGAACCAGCTCGCCGAGGTGCTCTCCACCAGCCAGAGCGCGGTCAACCGCATCGAACGCGGTCACCAGAACCTCAGCCTGGAGATGCTGGCACGCATTGGAGAAGCCCTCGACTCCGAGATCGTCTCCCTCGGCGGCGGCCCGACCCACCTTCGAGTTACGGGCCCGACGAAGCTCTCCGGCAGCATCGAGGTCAAGTCGTCGAAGAACGCCGGGGTCGCCCTGTTGTGCGCCTCGCTGCTCAACCGGGGACGTACGACGCTGCGCAAGGTCGCCCGTATCGAGGAGGTCAACCGGCTTCTCGAGGTGCTCAACAGCATCGGCGTGCAGACCCGGTGGCTCAACGACGAGAACGACCTCGAGATCATCCCGCCGGCCGAGCTGGACCTCACGCGCATCGACGCGGAGGCGGCTCGCCGTACCCGCTCGATCATCATGTTCCTCGGCCCGCTGATGCACCGCGAGGACACGTTCGAGCTCCCGTATGCCGGCGGCTGCGACCTCGGCACCCGAACCGTCGAGCCACACATGGCCGCATTGCGCCCCTTCGGCCTCGACGTCAAGGCCACCGAAGGCAGCTACCACGCAAGCGTCAACCGAGCGATCACGCCGCTGCGACCCATCGTCTTGACCGAGCGCGGTGACACCGTCACCGAGAACGCCCTCCTCGCCGCGGCCCGCCACGACGGCGTGACCGTTATCCGCAACGCAAGCCCCAACTACATGGTCCAGGACCTGTGCTTCTACCTCGAGAAGCTCGGAGTCCAGATCGACGGTGTCGGCACGACGACGCTCACGGTCCACGGCGTGCCGGAGATCGACGTCGACGTCGACTACGCCCCCTCGGAGGACCCGATCGAGGCCATGTCCCTGCTGGCCGCGGCGATCGTGACCGAGTCCGAGATCACCATCGCGCGGGTTCCGATCGAGTTCCTCGAGATCGAGCTGGCGCTGCTGGAGGAGATGGGATTCACCTACCACCGAAGTGACGAGTACGTCGCGGCGAACGGTCAGACCCGCCTGGTGGACATCACCACCAAAGTCTCGAACCTCCACTCCCCCATCGACAAGATCCACCCGATGCCGTTCCCCGGCCTCAACATCGACAACCTGCCGTTCTTCGCAGTCATCGCCGCGGTCGCGGAGGGGCAGACGCTGCTGCACGACTGGGTGTACGAAAACCGGGCGATCTACCTGACCGAGCTCACCAAGCTCGGGGCGCAGGTGAAGCTGCTCGACCCGCACCGGGTCATGATCGAGGGCCCCACGCGGTGGTCGGGGGCCGAGATCGTTTGCCCGCCTGCGCTGCGGCCCGCCGTGGTCATCCTGCTGGCGATGCTCGCCTCGAAGGGGACCTCTGTGCTGCGGTCGGTCTATGTGATCAACCGGGGCTACGAGGACCTGGCCACCCGTCTCAACCTGCTGGGTGCGCGCATCGAGACCTTCCGCGACATCTGAGGGGCGGCGCCGCCGCCGGCTCAGCCGAACAGGGTCTCGATGAACGACCGGGCCCGCGGCTTGCTCGGCGGCGGCGCGGTCATGTCCGCGGTGATCTTAGGCAGCGGCTCGGTGTGGTAGATCCCGGCACCGGCGTGCCAGTCGTTCTCGGCCTCGGTGAGGTTGCCCAGGTCGGCCCGGTCGAGGAAGATGCCGCTGCACGAGGTGCAGCGCGACACCTCCGCGTTTCCGAGCGTCCTGGTCACCATGTCAGATCCACACTTGGGGCAGTTCATCTCGTCCACGCCCTCGACGTTACTCCCCGGCTAGCCCGATGTCCGGAAACAACTCACATGGGCACCGACATGAGTATGACGACGGATGCGGCAGCCTCTCGTCGTCGTCCAGCCTGGACCACATGCCGCCCGAAATGACACACCGCCGCGAGGTCCCCGTGGATACTTCTCACGTGACGCGTCCCCGCACCGGCTACCCCTACCTCGACGTGGTCTGTGACCAGCCGCAGGCGGTGCTCGCTTTCGCCCACCGGGGAGGCGCCTACCACCCCGAGATCGAGGGCCTCGAGAACACCATGGTCGCCTTCCAGCACGCGGTCGAGCTCGGGTACACCTACCTCGAGACCGATGTCCACGCCACCCGCGACGGCGGCCTCTTCGCACTCCACGACGCCGCCCTGGACCGGGTCACCCAGCACCGCGGCGCGATTGCCGAGCTGTCGTCGGCCGAGGTGTCCCAGGCGCTGATCGGTGGCCGGGAGCTGATTCCGACGATGACCTCGTTGCTCGAGGAGTTCCCCGAGGTCCGTTTCAACATCGACATCAAGTCCGACGCAGCCGTGGCGCCGCTCGCCGAGACGGTTCGGGCGACCAAGGCACACGACCGGATCTGCGTGGGGTCCTTCTCGCAGCGACGGATCGACGCCTTCCGCCGCGTCGTCGGGGGCAAGGTGGCCACGGCGGGCGGTCCGCTCGAGGTGGGGCTGTGCCGCGTGCTCCCAGCAGCCCGGCTGGTCGACGTACTCGTCCGCCGTGGCGCCGGTGCGCTGCAGATCCCTCGGCGGCGCAAGGGCGTCAAGATCCTCACGCGTGGCCTTATCCGCCGCGCTCACGCTCTCGGCATGCACGTCCACGTGTGGACCATCGACGACCCCGCTGAGATGCACGACCTGCTCGACATGGGAGTCGACGGGCTGATGACCGACCGAACCGACCTGCTGCGCGATGTCCTGGTGGAGCGCGGCCAGTGGATGGGAGTACCCGAGTGAGCCAGACCAGCCCGCCCAGCGCCGGCGGCCCGGCCCCCATCGCGGGCGACACCCCCGTGGCCCGTCGCAAGGAGCAGCGCGCCTGGTACTTCTACGACTGGGCCAACTCCGCCTACGTCACCACCGTCACCACCGTGATGTTCGGGCCCTACCTGATCGGTGTGGCCAAAGAGGCGGCCGTCGACAACCGGGTTCAGTTCCTCGGCTTCCTCAGCCTCGCCCCGGGTGCGCTTCCGGGGTTCATCATCGCCTTCGCCACGATCCTGTCAGCGCTGGTCCTGCCCCCGCTGGGCGCCTTGATGGACCGGACCAAGCACAAGAAGCAGTTCCTCGCCGGGTTCGCCTGGACCGGCGCGGCCTCGGCGGCGCTGATCTGGTTCGCCACGGGAGACAACTGGCAGATCGCCGCGTTCGCCGTGGTCGTGGCCAACCTGTGTCTCGGCGCGTCGACCGTGGTCAACGACTCGATCCTGTGCCTGATCTCCTCCGAGGAGGAGCGCGACCGGGTCTCCTCACGCGGCTGGGCGTTCGGCTACCTCGGCGGCGGAATCCTGCTGGTGGTCAACCTGGGGACAGTGATGTTCTACGAGCCCCTCGGCATCCCAGACGAGGGCACGGCGGCTCGGATCAGCATGCTGTCGGCGGCCATCTGGTGGGCAGGGTTCACGTTCATCCCGTTCCTGCGCCTGCGCAACTACGAGCCCACCGCGGTGGTCCCCGAGAGCGGGTCGATCCTGCGGCAGAGCTTCGGGCAACTGTGGGAAACCCTGAAGGAGCTTCGCAACTACCCGATGGCGCTGACGTTCCTGCTCGCCTACCTGTTCTTCAACGACGGTATCCAGACGGTCATCGGATCCTCCGCTGTCTACGGCGCCGAGGAGCTGCACTTCGACCAGGACGTCTTGATCGCGACCATCTTGCTGGTCCAGTTCGTGGGCATCGCCGGGGCGCTGCTCTTCGGCAAGGCGGCCGAGCGGTACGGCGCCAAGCGCGTGATCCTGGTGGGCATCGCAATCTGGATGGCGATCGTGACCGTGGCGCTCTTCCTGCCGGAGAGGCGGGTGCTGCCCTTCCTGGTGCTTGCGGTGGCGATCGGCCTCGTGCTGGGCGGCACTCAGGCGCTCGCGCGTTCGTTCTTCAGCCTGCTGATCCCGAAGGGCAAGGAAGCCGAGTACTTCAGCTTCTACCACGCCATGGAGCGAGGGACGAGCTGGTTCGGGGCGCTGACCTTCGCGATGGTCTTCCAGCTCACCGACTCCTACCGCCCGGCGATCTTCGCGCTGATCGCCTTCTTCGTTCTCGGTGGTGCGCTGCTGATGCGGGTGGATACCGAACGAGGTATCCGTGAGGCCGGAAACGTGCCACCATCGGTGGTGTGATGGCCTAGGGGCCGCTCGAGGGCTTGGGGGGCGTTAGCCAGCGTGGTTCGCACCACGTGTCAGGGGGATGTCCATCACGTGTAGTCGCGGGCTGGGCGGGTACGAGGTGTGGTGGACCACAGCAGACTTATCGCCGTCCGGGAATGCTCGGCGTCTCTGCGTCGTTGGACGGTCGAAGGGCACGATCCTGCACACCGGGGTTGGGGACTGTCCGGTATCGGATTTGTACACGGGGAACAGACATCAGGAGGTGGCCATGGGAGAGCGCACTCTGCGTGGTGCCCGACTCGGGGGCCAGAGCTTCGAGGACGAGCGCGGCATCGAGTTCGCCGCGCGCCAGCAGGTCGGCTACAAGTGTCCGCAGGGGCACGAGTTCGAGATCACCATGTCCGTCGAGGCGGAGGTGCCCGCGACGTGGGAGTGCCCGCGCTGCGGGTCCGAGGCGTTGAGCACCAGCGGGATCACGCCCGAGGAGAAGGCTGAGAAGCCCGCGCGAACCCACTGGGACATGCTCCTGGAGCGCCGTTCGATCAAGGAGCTCGAGGACATCCTCAGTGAGCGGCTAGAGCTCCTGCGCAGCGGTGAGATCGGCCCGGCGCACCTGCACCGCACGCGCGGCAAGTCGAAGTCGAAGAAGAGCGCCTGACCTAACGCGCTCAGTCGACGACCTCGCCCCGGACCACAGAATCAGGTCCGGGGCTTTGTCGTGTCTGGCCGCCCGTGGCGGTGCCTGTGCTGGGTCCGGTAGCCGGTCGCCCTCGTCCGGCCAGGAAACGTCGGGTGATGACCGTGGTGAGCACCCTACGAGCGAGTGGGCGGGTGAAGGGGAGGATGAAGAAGAACCCCAAGGCGTCGGTCATGAAGCCGGGCGTGAGCAGCAGCGTGCCGCCCACGAGCACCAGTGCGCCGTCAGCCAGCTCCCGGGCAGGCATGCGGTACGACGTGAGCGCCTCCTGCAGCGCCCGCCAGGCGGCGGACCCCTCGCGCTTGAGGAGGACGGCGCCCAGGACGCTGTCGGCGATGAGGATCAGTATCGTCCAGCCGATGCCGATCGCCTGCCCCGCCTGGACGATGAGGTAGATCTCGAGCAGCGGGACGATCACGAACAGGGCGGCCACCAGGCCCCAGGGCACTCTTCGACGCACGGCTCTCACTTCCTGTTGCTGCGCGACTTCACCTTCGAGAGTACGTCCTCGGCCTGCCGGCGCCGTTCGCGAAGGCCCCAGGCCGTGATCCGGCGCAGTGACTCCACGGCGACGTCGCGGCTCATCTTGGACTCGCCGCGGATCCGTTCGATGAACTCGATGGGGACCTCGCGGACCCGTAGCCCCGCCTCGACGGTCCGCCACGCGAGGTCGGCCTGGAAGCAGTAGCCGACCGACTGGACGCTGTCGAGGTCGATCTTCTCGAGCGTGGTGCGGCGGAAGAGCCGGAACCCTCCGGTCGCGTCGCGCACCGGGATGCCGAGGAGCAGCCGGGTGTAGAGATTGCCGCCGCGTGAGAGCGCCCGGCGGGTCCAGGGCCAGTTGACGACCGACCCGCCCGGGACCCATCGTGAGCCGAGCACGAGGTCGGCGTCCTCGAGGGCCTCGAGAAGACGTGGCAGCTGCTCGGGCTGGTGCGACCCGTCGGCGTCCATCTCGCCGATGACGTCGTAGCCGCGCTCGAGAGCCACGCGGAACCCGTGGAGGTAGGCGGCGCCCAGCCCCTCCTTGGCCGTGCGGTGCACGACGCTCACTGCGGTGTCCTTGGCCGCCAGGTCGTCGGCGACCTGGCCGGTGCCGTCGGGAGAGCCGTCGTCGACGACGAGGACGTCGGCGTTCGGCAACGCGGTGCGGACCCGGTTCACGATCCAGGCGATGTTCTCGGCCTCGTTGTAGGTCGGCACGACCATCACGACCCGCCCGAGTGTCATACCTCTCCTGCTCCCACGTAGACCGCTGGTTGAGGACCGTCGCCGTCCGCCTCGGCGGGAGCCCGGCGACGACGATAGTTGAGCAAAACAGCCAAAGAGGCCGAAATGAGCGCACCCGCGGTGAACAGAAGCTCAACGACCGGGGCCCAGCGCAGCGCCGGAGTGGTCGTCGCGTACACCGGCAGATCCTCGCGCAGGACGGACTGTGAACGCACGGGGGCGCGCTGCACCACCTCGCCGTCGGGTCCGATGATCCCGGACACCCCGTTGGTCGCGGCCACCACGACGTAGCGGTTGGTCTCGATGGCTCGCAGCCGCGAGATCGCGAACTGCTGCTCGATCTGGCCGGTGCCCATGTAGGTCGCATTGTTGGTCTGCACGACCACGAGCTCGGCTCCGCCTTCGACGACGTCGTGCAGAAGCTCGTCGTAGGCGACCTCGAAGCAGATCAGGTCACCGATGGTCGTGCCGCCGAGCGTCAGGAGCCCGGGCGCGGTGCCGGGCACCATGTCGCGGGGGATCTGGTCGAGCCGCTCGATGTAGGGCGCGAACACATCTCGGAAGGGGATGTACTCGCCGAACGGCACCGGGTGGTTCTTGGAGTAACGCTGCGCCGGGCCTTCGTCCGGCCGCCAGACGATCCCCTGGTTGAAGACGTCCTCGGGTTGCTCCCCCGACACCATGGCTCCGACGAGCACCGGGACGTCCACCGCGTCCACGGCGCCCTGGATGTCGGCGTACACGGTCGGGTCGGCGAACGGGTCGATGTCGGTGGAGTTCTCGGGCCAGATGACCAGGTCCGGTCGGGGTGCACCCTGCTCGATGCGGTCGGCGAGGTCGCGCGTGGCCTGCACGTGGTTGTTCAGTACCGCGCGGCGCTCGGCGAAGGCGTCCATGCCCTCGCCCGGGACGTTCCCCTGCACGGCGGCGACCGAGACGACGCGCCGGGGCTGCTCGCCCGCCGCCGGCGCCCACGGCGTGACGACGCCCGCGAAGGACGCGACCAGGACGGGGAGCGCCACGGCGGCCATGCCGCGCAGTGGGGTACGTCGCGTCTCGAGCACGGCCCACGCCAGGCCCGACCCGATCAGAGCCACCGCGAACGTCGTCCCGGCGGAACCGACGTAGGCGAACAGGCCGGACGCGGGGGTGTCTGCCGTCGCGAAGGCCAGCCGTCCCCAGGGGAACCCACCGAAGGGCACCGTGGACCGCAGAGCTTCGATCGCCACCCACATCATCGCCGTCCACAACGGCCACCAGGCAAGCCGCTGGACGAGGGCCGTCCCGAGCCCGAGGAGCCCGTAGAACAGGCCTTGGAAGACGGACAGCGCGAGCCACGCGTCGGTGCCGATCACCTGCAGCCAGGGCAGGAGCGCGAGCATGAAGGAGGTGCCGAAAGTCGTGCCCAGGAGGAAGCCACTGCCCGGCCTCTGGCCCCGCACGACGAGGCTGAGGCCCGCCACCCCCAGTGGCATCAGGTAGAAGAGGGCGAAAGGCTCGAAAGAGACCGCAACCACAACGCCGGCCGCAGCGGCGAGGAGCAGGCGGAGAGGCAGCGGTGGCATACCAGAAAACTACCTCCGTGCGGAAGCACGTCGAGCCCGGGCCCTTCGGACCGAACCTGTACCCGCTGGCTGCGGGCCACGGGTCCGTTGTCTACTGGGCTCCGGGCTCGAGGCGAGTCCTCGCCCCGCTCCGCGCACCGACCTCCGGGAACAGCGTGATCCGAGGTTCGTGGTACCCGACCTGGACACGTGGTCGCCTGGACGTCGGCGCGGGGTGCGGCCTGCTTGGCAGGACCAAGCGAGAGGTTCTCCCCCGCCACCGGGTTCTGTCAAGCGTCGGCGAAATCGGCGTGGCGGAGGTGAATCCGCAGGTCAGAGCCCCTTTTGTCCCAAATCTCCCGACGAGATTTTCTTTTGTACTGCGGCGTGTCGCATGCGACACGCCGTGGGTCGGCCCCCCTGTTGGCGCCACCTCGGTGCTGGTGGTCGCTTCGGCGCCCCCAGCTACTCCGCGGAAGCCTTGCCCGGTATGACGACCGTCCCGGTCGCCGTGGTAGCGACGACCGGCGCGTCGAGGATCCTCGCCGCCGACTCGGAAAGGTCGGGACGGCCCCGCCCCACGACGGTGGCGGTGAACTCGATGGTGCGCGAGCGGCGACCGACGCGGACGACTTCAGCGGTGATCTCGAGGATGTCCCCTGCGCGGACGGGTTGCTTGAACTCCACGTCGGAGTAGGAGGCGAACAGTCCCTCGTCGCCGTCGGTGCGGATGCAGACCTCGGTGGCGACGTCTCCGAACAGAGCGAGCGAGTAGGCACCGTCGACGAGGTTGCCGGCGTAGTGGGCGTGCGAGTAGGGCACGTAGCGGCGATGGGTCACCGTGAGCCCGAGTCGTTCGTCGGCTTGCTCGTCGGTCATGTCAGACTCCTGCCTTCGTGCGCTCGGTGCGCCTGGTGATGATGGTGTCGGTGAGGAAGCTGGCGACCTCGCCGGGCGTCGTCCCCCTGACGAAGACGCGGTCTACGCCGAGCTCGGCGGCCATGGACTCGTCGAAGCGCGGACCCCCTACGATCAACACCGGACGCTTGTCCGCGGGGTAGGACTCGCGGAAGGCCGCCGACATCTCCTTCGTGTTCAAGATGTGGGCGTCGCGCTGGGTGACGACCTGCGAAACGAGAACCGCGTCGGCCTTCTCCTCGCGGGCCCGCGCTACGAGCTGGGGCACCGACACCTGGGCACCGAGATTCACGACCTTGATCTCGCCGTAGTACTCGAGGCCCTTCTCCCCCGCGAAGCCCTTGATGTTCATGATCGCGTCGATGCCGACGGTGTGCGCGTCGGTGCCGATGCAGGCGCCTACGACCACGAGCTTGCGGCGCAGTCCACGCTTGATCGCGAGGTTGACCTCCTTCGGGGTGAGCAGCGGGTAGTCGCGCTCGACCACGGTGACCTTGGAGGTGTCGACCAGGTGGTTCACCCGCCCGTAGACCACGAAGAAGGTGAAGTCTGGCCCCATCGCCTTGGCGTGCACCACCATCGCCGGGTCGATCCCCATCTTGTTCGCCAGCTGCGCGGCTGCGCCCTCGGCGGTCTTCGAGTGCGACATGGGCAGGGTGAACGACACCTGGACCATGCCGTCCCCGGTCGTGTCGCCGTACGGACGCAGGATGCTCATCGCTCTCCCTCCAGGATCTCGGTTGCGGGGTTGAAGTAGCCGGGGGCCTTCTCGGCCACGCCGTCGAGCCCGCGACCGGCGTCGGCGGGTCGCTTCATGAGCCCGAACGTGCCGTCGGCGATGGCTGCCAGCAGGGGTGGGTCGCCCGCCGCATCGCTGTCGTGGGCGATCTGGTCGAGCAGGTCGATGCTCTCGGCGAGCACCTGTCGGGCGCGCTCGGCGATGTACCCGTCAGGGGCCGGCCGGAAGTCCTCGTGAAGGTTGCCGGCGGCGTTGAGGACGTACCTGACGTTCTGGAGGGCGAGGTCGCGGTCGGAGAGCCACGGCGTCACGACCGCCTCGGTCATCATTCCGACCAGCAAGATGCCCTGTCCGGTGAGGGCGCCGGCGAGGTTGAAGAACCCGTCGAGGAGGTGGCCGCGGAAGATGTCTCCGGTCATGTGGCGGGTCGGTGGCATCCACTTCAGCGGCGCGTCGGGGAACAGCTCGCGGGCGAGAAGCGCGTGGGCGAGCTCCATCCGGAAGCTGTCGGGCAGGTCCGGGTCGATCTCGAAGGCGTGGCCCAGTCCGAGCTGCCAGTCCTCGAGCCCTGCCTCCTTGGCGAAGTACTCGTTGAGCAGCTGGGAGGTGGTGACCGTGTGCGCGGCCTCGACCGCGTCGGCGGTCGTGAGGTAGTTGTCCTCGCCGGTGTTGATGATGATGCCCGCGCGAGCGTGTACCTGTCGGCTGAACCGCTGGTCGACGAAGGTCCGCACGGGGTTGATGTCGCGGAAGAGGATGCCGTACATCGAGTCGTTGAGCATCATGTCGAGCCGTTCGAGGCCGGCGAGCGCCGCGATCTCGGGCATGCACAGCCCCGAGGCGTAGTTGGTCAGGCGGACGTAGCGGCCGAGCTCGGCACTCGACTCGTCGAGCGCAGCCCTCATCAGGCGGAAGTTCTCCTGGGTCGCGTAGGTGCCGGCGAAGCCCTCGCGAGTCGCGCCCTCCGGCACGTAGTCGAGCAGCGATTGACCGGTGGACCGGATCACCGCGATCACGTCCGCGCCCTCACGAGCCGCCTGCTGCGCCTGCGGGATGTCCTCGTAGATGTCCCCCGTGGCCACGATCAGGTAGATCCACGGCTTCTGCCGGGGGTCGCCCCACCGCTTGACCAGGCGCTCGCGCTCTCGCCGGCGTGCGTCGACCCGCTTGAGCCCGGCGCCGACCTGCTTGCGCGCCGCAGACCGCGCGCGCACCAGGTCGCGACCTTCGGGCACGCGGAAGCGCACCGACCCTGCTGCGGCCTTCTGCGCCAGGACCGTCATGTCGTCAGCCTCACCGCGCACCAGTGCGTCCCACACGGGCAGCGCCACGCCGTGCTCGATGCCCACGTCGCCGCGGACGGCGTCGAGGAGGCGGTTCACCCAGGGGATCCCGTCTGCGTCGGCGCCCTGCAGCCCCCCGAGGCGGAGGGTGGCACGCTCGACCGACACGGTGGTGTGCTGCTGGGCGAGCTTGACGATCGGCCGTCCGACCTTGCGGGCCAGCGAGCGGGCCTTGCGGACGGTCACCGGGTCCAGGTCGAGCTTGCCCCGGGGGCGGCGGGTGGTCATCTGAGTGCTCCTGGTTCTTCGTGGGCGACCTCACCGGCCACGAGCGTCATCACGCAGGTCGGCAGGTCGACGTCGGGGTGCAGGTCGGGAAGGTGAGGTACGCCGGCGCGAGGGTCGGTCGACCAGGCGGCGATCCGGGCGTCGGGGGTCTGCACCAGCAGGTCGCCGGAGATGTCCCACACCGCGATGCTGGCCGGTGCCCCGGGGGCGACCACGCCGCCCTCGTCGCGCCGCGCCGCGCGCCACCCGCCGCGGGTGTGGGCGTTGAACGCCGCCCTCACGGTGAGGCGCTCGCTCTCGGTGTGGTGTCGGGCCGCGGCGCGGACCGCTGCCCATGGGCCGAAGGGGGTGACCGGGGTGTCGGAGCCGAAGGCCAGGGCGATTCCGGCGCGGTTCAACGAGGCGTAGGGGTTCATGGGCGCTGCACGGTCTGCTCCGAGCCGCTGCGCGTAGAGCGACTCAGGACCTCCCCAGAGCTCGTCGAAGACCGGCTGCACACTCGCGGTGACCCCCAGACGCCCGAGAGTCTCCATGTCCGTGGGGCTCACCATCTCCAGGTGCTCCACACGGTGGCGGGCTCGCACGAGCGCGGGAGCGCCCACGATCTCGGCGGCCATCGCGAAACCGCGGACCAGCTCGGTGGTGGCCCGGTCACCGATCGCGTGGAATGCCGCCTGCAGCCCGCTTCGGGTGCACGCTACGACGTGGTCTCGCACCTGTTCGGAGGAGAGGTAAAGGTGGCCGCTGGTGTCGGCGTCGACGTACGGCTCGTGCATCGCCGCGGTCCGCGACCCGATGGCGCCGTCGACGCAGAGGTCTCCCCCGGCACCGACGCACCCGAGAGCGGTCGCCTCGTCGATGCCTTCCAGGGCGCCCCAGTAGCCGACGACCTCGGGCAGGGTTCCTCCGTTGTGCAGCGTGGCGATGGTCTCGAAGTCCTGGGGCGGGGAGAGGTGTGGCGCACCGAGCTCGTGCACCATGCCGATCCCCTGCCGGGCCGCCTCCGTCAGCGCCCGGTGGATCGCCTCCTTGCGCGCCGAGGTCGGGGTGAGCGCGAACACCGCCTCGCGGGCGAGATGGTGGGCCTCGCGGGCGACGAAGCCCGATGTCTCGTAGCCGTCGGCGTGCATCACGTCGGGTGCGGCGTCGAGCAGCGCGGAGGAGACGACCGCGGAGTGCACGTCGACCCGGGCGAGGTAGGCCGGGCGCGACCCCACGGCGCGGTCGACCTCCTCCCGGGTGAAGGGGCGCTCCTCGGGCCACTGGGTCTCGTCCCAGCCGTAGCCGAGGACGATCGGGAAGCTGGTCGTCTGCACGAACTTCGCAAGCTCGTCGAGCGCAGCCACCAGGGTGGCGGTCTCGCTCAGGTCGACCCCGATCGCCGCGAGGCCGGTCTGCGCCAGGTGGGCGTGAGCGTCGACGAAGGCCGGGGTCACCAACCTCCCCTGGAGGTCGATGACACGGTCGGCGTTGTCCACGAAGTGCGCGGAGGCGTCGTCGTCCCCGGTCCACACAACCTGCCCGTCCTCGATGCAGAGGGCCGTGGCGTGGGGGTCGGCCGGGGTGTGGACGTAGCCGCCGCGAAGAAGGATCCGAGAAGTCACGGCTCGATTCTCACAGGCGTCGCTCGAAAAGGCCGCGCACACCCGCGTGAGACCGGAGCAGGGACATCGCGTAGTCGGCGTGGCCGGGGACGTA
>DATICF010000033.1:0-15509 GCA_035456965.1 Nocardioidaceae bacterium | reverse complement strand
GTCCGGCGGTGCGGCGGTTGAAGGAGCGGGACCGGCGGATCATCGAGCTGCGGTTCTTCTACGGGTGGACCCAGGAGCAGATCGCGCAGGACATCGGGGTGACCCAGATGCAGGTCTCCCGGCTGCTGTCCCGGATCCTCTCCGACCTGCGGACCGAGCTGGCCTGACCCGGAGCTTTCGTCTGCGAGAAGTGGGCGGGACGACCTCTCTGCGATTGTCAGAGTTGTCGTTCCCGCCCACTTTCGGTGTCCGGGCGTTGGTCACGGGGGTCGCAGCCTAGGTGAAACGGCGCCGGGAGGCGATGGGCAGGACCGCCCACAGGATCGCGAAGAGTGCGATCGACACGCCACCGGCGATGTGGGAGACGGGTGGGCCGACGACGACGTCGAAGACCAGCCACACCACCCCGGCCATCGTCAGGGCCAAGGCAGCCAGGCCCGACTGGGCAGCACGGTTGGCCGCCTCGACGATCCACTCCCTCTCGCCCTGGCGGAACAGGGTCCGGTGGAAGGCGACCGGAGCGACGATCAGGCCGGTGGCGATCACCGAGCCGCTGAGCACCGCCAGGTAGACCCACTTCTGGTGGGTGTCGAGGTCGGCGAACCGGCCCGTGAAGGGCACGGTCAGCAGGAAACCGGTGAGGATCTGCACACCGGTCTGCATGACCCGCAGCTCCTGGAGGAGCTCGTTGAGGTTGCGCGTCAGCTGCGCGTGCTTGTCCTCGTCGGAACCGCCCGAGGCGTTCCCGTACGGGCTGGAGAGGTTGGACCCCGAGCCGCTCGCGCCGTCTGAGGGACCGGCCGCCCGGCCCGTCTCACCGTTCATCGACGCGCCTCTTCAACGGCCGGGTCGCCGGCCCCTGCAGCACGGCCCCGTCGAGGTCGAAGCGCGACCCGTGACAGGGGCACTCCCATGCCTTCTCCACTCCGTTGAACGAGACCAGGCAGCCCAGGTGGGTGCAGGTCGGGGACACGGCGTGGGGGGTGCCGTCCTCGTCGACGTACGTCGCCCATTCGCCCTCGCGGTCGCTGACAATGCCTGCCTCGCCGGGCCCGAGCTCCGTGGGCGAGAGGACCTTCCTCAGCCTGGCCTTCACCCGGGCGCCGGCGTTCCCGGCCAGGCCCGCCATCGCGCGCGCCCCGGAGGTGACGAGGGTCCTGGCCTCGAGCGCCGGATGCACCCGTCGCGGGTCGTAGATCCGAACCCACGGCTGAGCGTCGCCGTCCATGGCGTCGCGCAGCACCAGACCCGCGAGAACCCCGTTCGTCATGCCCCAGCCACCGAAGCCCGTCGCGACCCAGGTGTGCTTCGCGCCCGGGTGGAGAGGGCCGATGAAGGGCACCTTGTCGCCGCTGAAGTTGTCCTGCGCTGCCCAGGTGAAGCCGACCTCGCCGACGGGGAACCGGTCGAGCAGCCAGGCCTCCAGCTCGGCGAGCCGGTCGGGAGCGTTCGGGTCCCCGGGCGTGAACGGTGCGCCCGTCGCGATCAGCAGGCGCCCTCCGTCGTACGCCGCACCGCGGAGCGAGCGGGTGTCCGGGCCGGTGGAGATGTACATCGCTCGGGGGTCGGCCGACTCCTCGACGACCCCGGCGACGACGAACTCCCGCCGGGGAGTGAGGCGGCTGAACATGATCGAGCGGTCGAAGACGGGGTAGTGGGTCGTCACGACGACCTCGCGGGCGCTGACCCGATGGCCGCCCTCGGTCGTGAGGACGCAGGGCATGCCCTCGTCGAGGTCGGTGACGCGGGTGTTCTCGAAGATCAGGCCGCCCCGGGCGACGAAGTCCTCGGCGAGCCCGCGAAGGTACTTGCGCGGGTGGAAGACCAGCTGGTCCTCGACCCGGACCGCGCCGGCGACGGGAAAGGGGAGTCCGGTGTCGGTGGTGAAGGTCGCCTCGAGCCCCGCGCGGCGGGCGGCGTGGGCCTCGTCGCGGAGCATCTCGACCTCGTCGCCGGACTCGGTGTAGACGAAGGCGGGCTGCTGCTCGAGGTCGCACTCGATGCCGAGCCGCTTCACCGTGTCGGCGACATGCTCCATGGCCAGGGTCTGGCTCATGGCGTAGTCCTGCGCGGTCTCCTCGCCCAGCTTCCGGGCGAGGTGGTGGTAGACCGCGCCGTGCAGCACCGACACCTTCGCGGTCGTGTTGCCGGTGACCCCGGCCGCGATGCCCCCGGCTTCGAGGAGGGCGACGGAGCGGTCGGTGTGCGCGATCTCCGAGGCGACACTGAGCCCGGCGATCCCGCCACCGACCACTGCTACGTCGACCGTGATGTCCTCGCTCAAGGCCGGGTGGCCCGGCGTCTCGGCCGAGACCATCCAGTACGACGCGTTCGTCCCCATGCTCAGCGACCGACCGCCTTCTCGAGCTCTGCCTTGCTCATCTTCGAGCGCCCCTTGACGTTCTTGCGCTTGGCCTCCTCGTACAGCTGGTCGCGCGTGCGACCGCCAGAGCCCTGGCCGGAGCGCAGACCTCCGCGCCGACCCGACGAGATGTCGTGGGTCGAGGTACGGCTCTTCTGGTCGGCCTCACCGGAGCGGGCACGCTCCTTGTTCACTGTCCGCGCAGCGATCTCTTCGGCGGTGTCCTCGGGGCGACCGCTGTCCTCGAGCCCCTCCTTGATGTGCTCGTACTGCCGCTCACGCTTCTCACTCCACGCCTTCGGAGACATCACGACTCCTCTCTCGGGAAGACTGGCTCGTGCCCGGAGGTACCCGTCGGCCATCGGCGCCATGCGTCGCCGCCCCGACGGTCGGGGATCGGGCGCCGAATGAGACGGCCCTCCAGGGGTATGGAACCGCAAGAGCGAGAAGGAAGGAAACGGCCATGATGAAGAAGCTGATGCTCCTCGGTGCCGGCGCGGTCGGCTACGTCCTCGGCGCGAAGGCGGGACGCGAGCGCTACGAGCAGATCGCCGAGCAGGCCCGCAAGCTGCGGACGAACCCCACCGTCCAGGACAAGATGGACCAGGCCAAGCACGTGGCCAAGGACGCCGCGGACACCGCCATGGAGAAGGCCAAGGAGCAGACGGGCCGCGGCGCGACCACCCCGGCCGGCACCTCGCCCAACAGCACGTCGAACCCCACCGGCGCCACCGGGCCGAAGTCGTTCGGGGTGGGCAACGAGGGCAGTTGATCCCCGGGTCGTGAGGCCCCCTCGCGCGGGTCGCCTGAACGTCTCTTCCACGTCGCGAGCGGGGGTGGCACAGCCAGCGAGGCCTGATGGCTGGGCCACACCCTGTCGCGTACTCTTGCGACGTGGCAGGCCCCGACTTCGAAACCCAGATCAAGCAGCTCAAGGCGACCATGCACACCATCGAGCAGGTGCTCGACGTGGAAGACATGCGCAAGGAGATCGCCGAGCTAGGCGAGCAGGTGGCCGCGCCCGACCTCTGGGACGACCAGGCCAACGCTCAGAAGATCACGGGCCGCCTCTCCACGCTGCAGGGTGAGCTGGAGCGCTTCACCTCGCTCCAGAGCCGCATCGACGACCTCTCGACCCTGCTCGAGCTCGCACAGGAGGAGGACGACGCGGACTCGATGGCTGAGGTCGAGGCCGAGCTCCACCGCATCCACAAGGCAGTCGAGCTGCTCGAGGTCCGCACCCTTCTCTCCGGGGAGTACGACGCACGCGAGGCTCTTGTGACCATCCGGGCGGGAGCCGGCGGGGTCGACGCCGCTGACTTCGCCGAGATGCTGCTGCGGATGTACACCCGCTGGGCCGAGCGCAACAAGTACCCCGTCGAGGTCTTCGACACCTCCTACGCCGAGGAGGCGGGCCTGAAGTCCGCCACCTTCGCGATCCACGCGCCCTACGCCTACGGCACGCTGTCCGTCGAGTCGGGGACCCACCGGCTCGTGCGGATCAGCCCCTTCGACAACCAGGGCCGCCGCCAGACTTCCTTCGCGGCCGTCGAGGTCGTCCCGGTCCTCGAGCAGACCGACGAGATCGACGTCCCCGAGGACGAGATCCGTGTGGACGTCTACCGCTCCTCGGGGCCTGGTGGCCAGTCGGTCAACACCACCGACTCGGCGGTCCGCCTCACGCACATCCCCACGGGGACCGTGGTCAGCTGCCAGAACGAGAAGAGCCAGCTGCAGAACAAGGCCAGCGCCATGGTCATCCTCAAGGCGAAGCTGCTCGCGATGAAGAAGGCCGAGGAGCGCGCCCACCTCGACGAGCTCCGCGGCGACGTACAAGGCTCCTGGGGCGACCAGATGCGCAACTACGTCCTGCACCCCTACCAGCTGGTGAAGGACCTGCGCACCGAGCACGAGGTGGGCAACCCCAAGTCGGTCTTCGACGGTGAGATCGACGCCTTCCTCGAGGCGGGGATCCGCTGGCGCAGCGGCGCCGAGAAGTCTGCCGAGAACTGAGCAGCCTTCCCGACGCACCACCCTGCCCGCTAGACGGAGACGGCTGACCGAATCAGCTCGGTCGCCCTCCGTTCGTGGTCGGCCGCGGCGTCGACGTGCTCTGCCAGCCGCGCGAACACCTCACCGGGGGCGACGTCCCCGGCGCTCGCCTCGGCAGCCGCGCGGGCCTGCTCGGCGAGTGCCTCCCACTGCGCACCGGAGGCGGCGACGGCCTCGGCTGCTTCATGCAGCGCGGGGGCCTCGAGCAGGTCCGCCGTCCGGGTGAGGAACTTCGCGTAGAGGGGCCGGGTGGCCCCTGGGGCGGTGTAGGCGGTCGTGAGGCACTCGGCCAGGCGCGTCGTGGCGTAGGCGAAGGCTGCCGGCTCCCCGAACCGGGACACCCACCCAGCCTTCTTGCGGGGCTCGCGCAGCTCGGCTGCGAGCTTCTCCATGCCGCTGAAGCCGAAGTTCACGTCGAAGGCGTTGCCCAGCACGGGTCCGGTGAGGTGCCGGACAGTGAGGCCCAACGCCCCGCGTGCACCTTCTCGCAGGTCGACCGCGGATGGCACCGACGCCACCGTCGTCAGCTCGTGTCGCCCCTTACGGTGGGCCGACCATGCCTGCGCGAGCTGGTCGGCCCCGAGCAGTTGCGGGCCACCTGGGACGTCGTCGACGAGGAACGAGTCGTCACGGGCCCCGGCCACGACGACCGGGTAGGGGTCGGCCGCCTCCTCGGGAAGGCCGTCGTGATGCCAGGGCAGCTCGCCTCTCGCGACCAGGAGCAGTGCGGGCCTGCCTTCGGTGAGCTGCTTCTCGAGCTTGCCGAGCGCGGCCCTGGCCGACGACGAGTGCTGGGTCGACAGACCGATCCCGAGGTGCTCGGCGACGGTCGGGAGCCACGGTTGGGGATGGTGCTGCGCGACGATCGTCAGCAGCGGGTGGTCGACCTGCTTGTACTCGAAGACCGCGTACATGAACCCGATGCCGCCACCGAGTCCGCACGCGAGCGGCTCGTCGATCTCACAGCCCGCCTGCGTCAGGAGGCGGGCGCTCAGAGCGGAGTGGCGGTGGGTGTAGGCGTCGAACCCGTCATAGCCGGTCACGACCCCAGGGACGGCGCGACTGTTCTCGCGGGCGGCGACCACGTGCCGGTGCGCGGTCGAGTAGGACTCGCCGGTGCGCGCCATGCGGGCACGGACCCGTGCCTTGAGCAGCTTGTTCTCGGTCATCGTCGAACTTCCTGGCAGCCTGCGTCGTGCCGTCCCTGCGCGTTGGTACGACGGCCACCTGTTCCGATCGACTCCGAGTCAGGACCGTGCATCTCCGCGATGACAAGAGCCACCTCTGCCTCCACGGATCGCCGGTAGGCGCAGGCTGCCGGTGAAGGAGGTCAGGCGTGCGGGACGCCGGTTCCACCGTAGCAGCGGGTGAATCCTGCGGAAACACGCCGAGTGCCCCTAGCGCGAGCCCTTTACCTTCCACCATGCTTCATCGGGCATTCCTCACCAACAGGAGTTCTCGGATGCCTTGCCTCCCTCGCCTCATGTCTGCTTGGCCCGCCCTCGTCCTTCTGGCCGGACTCAGCCTCATCGCCGGACCGTCGCACGCCGCACAGCAGGCACCGTCCTGCTCGACCTCGGGTGCCTGGCGCCAGGGCGAGCTCAACGTCTACTGGTTCGACGTCGAGCAGGGTGACGCCCAGCTCGTGGTCGGGCCGACGGGCAAGACCCTGCTCATCGACCTCGGCGAGACCGCCTACAACTCGAAGGGCACGAACACGATGGCCACGGCCGTCGCCGCGCAGATCCGCAACATCTGCGGCATCGGCTCCGGGCCGGTGCACCTCGACTACGTGATGGCCTCGCACCACCACCTCGACCACATCGGCTACGCCGCCAACCCGAACGACACCCAGACCTACGGCAACGGCCTCTACCAGCTGTTGAGCCCCCAGAGCACCGGCGGGCTCGGGTTCACCGTGGGCCAGCTCCTCGACCGCGACGCGGGTGCCTGGAGCGATACCAACGGCGACAGCGACTGCGACGTCGGCACCTCCGCGGCGCCGTCGAACGAGGTCACCTGGAACAACGTCGGCACGACCTCCCAGACCTCGCGCCGCTTCGTGTGCTGGCTCTACGGCCCCTCGGGGCAGGCCGACCGCGCGCACATCGACGGCAAGGTGCTGCGGCTCACGAACACCGCTGCCTGGCCGACCCTCGACCTCGGGGGCGGCGCCTCCGCGAAGGTCGTGATGGCCAACGCCAAGGGCGTGAAGCAGGCCGACGGCACGACCCCGGTCAGCGGCGACCACTCCACCCAGGGCGTGCCGCCGAGCGAGAACGACTACTCCGTCGGCGTACGCCTCTCCTACGGGCCCTACGGCTACGCCACAGCAGGTGACAGCGACGGCGAGTACGCCACCTCCAGCTTCGGCTACACCTACAACGACGTGGAGGCACACATGGTGGGTCCGATGGGCGACGTGGAGACGGTGCGCGCCAACCACCACGGCTCGGGCCACTCGTCCTCGGTGCAGTACCTCAGTGCGCTCTCACCGCAGACCGGCGTGATCTCCTGTGGCACCAACTCCTACGGCCACCCCAGCAACCGGACGCTCGACGGGTTCCGCGGCATCGGCGCGGACGTCTACCTGACCAACAACCCCTGCGACACCGCCGACGAGACCGGGGCGATCGACTACTCCGGGACCTTCAACAACGACGGCACCGTCCACCTTGCCACCCAGGACGCGGGTGCGGGCTACACGATCGACTTCGACGCCGGCACGCGCAGCTACGTCACGGGATCGGGCTCCGGCGGCGGGGCGGGCGACCCTTCGCAGGTGCGGGTCAACGAGGTGCTCATGGCACCCTCGGGCGGCGGCACCGAGTGGGTCGAGCTGGTCAATCCCACCGTTACCGCGGTCGACGTGGGCGGGCTCTACGTCGACGATGTCGCCGGAGGGGGAGGGGCGCCCAAGCAGATCCCCGCCGGCACGGTCATCCCGGCCCAGGGCCGCTGGGTGATGGAGTTCGCCTCCGGTTTCCTCAACAACACCGGCTCCGAGTCGGTGCGCTTCCTCTCGGGCAGCGGTCCGAGCGAGGTCGTGCACGACACCTACACCTGGAGCCTTGGGTCGACTCAGTACGACAAGGTGTTCCACCGGGTCGGCGACAACGGCGCCTGGTGCGACACCATCTCGACCCAGGTCACCAAGGGCGCGGCCAACCCCGCGACCTGTCCGTGAGGCTGCGCGCAGGGGGTACGACGGTCGCGGTTGCGGCCGTCGTGCTCCTCACCGCAGGATGCTCCGAGCAGGAGCAAGGTGCTCGCGACGAACGCCCCGACGGGCGGCTGGTGCTGGTCAGCGGGCGCGACGACCACGGCGAGCGCAAGCTCGAGGCCGTGTCCCTCTACGACACCCCCGCCCAGGATCGAGTGGTCGGCCGCGTCGCTGACGGCACGCTCGCGCGGGTGCGGCACATCGACGGACAGATGCTCGAGGTCGTGACCGCGGAGGGAGAACCCGTGACCGGATGGGTCGACGACTTCTACCTCCGTGGGGCCCTGCACCTCGTCGGGCAGGCCCCGAGCTGCCGCGCCCGCCTGGGCGGTTCGCTCCAGGAGGCGGGCCTGCAGGTGGTGGTGATGGGCGTCCGAAACGGCGAGGTGCTGGTGCAGTCGGCCGCCGACGCGGGCCTCAGGGGCTGGGCCGCCAGGGACCTCGTTCAGGAGCTGCCCCCGCGAGGGCAGGACTGCAGCGGGGAACCAGCCGAGTCCAAGCACAGCCACTAGGGGTACGCCGGCGGGACGGTCAGCCGCCGGCCATCGCCGTGACCACCTCGGTGCACCACTGGTCCGCCCGTTGTACGACGTCGGCCCGACGACCCGAGCCGGTGCCCGCGTCGAGGGGCTCGGAGATCTCACAGCCCACCCAGCTGTCCCCGAAGAGCCCCTCGAGCCGCGCCCGCACCGAGCGGTCGGCCTGACCTGCGGCACCAGCCACCTCGCACACCGAGGTCAGGCCGGGTCGCCCGAAGCCGATCGTCTCGGGCAACGCGCAGTTGCGCCCGCGGCGTGCTCGACCTACCAGCGAACGGGCCTCGTTCCGGTTGACCGGGCGCGCGAACACCCATGCCTTCGCCACGGTGCCGTCAGCCGCCTCGAAGGTGCAGCCGTACTCGTGGGAGACGTCGACGTACCCGGGGCGCACCTCGATCTCGTCGCCGTTGTCGTAGTGGGCGGTCCCGCTCACAGGGCCCTCGAGAGCCTGCGTCACGTCGTCCTCGGCGAGCACGTCGCAGAAGGCGCTTCGCGGGACCGGCAGCCCGCTCAGGTCGAGCTCCGCCTCGCTCGGTGCGACCGAGCTGGCGTCCGCCGGTTCCTCGGGCTCGCCGGAAAAGGTGCACGCGCTGAGGAAGGCGGTGCAGACCACCAGGGCGAGGGAACGGGCGAGCCCATTGCCCGCCCACGCACGGGAACCGGGGCCGGACGACATGGGAACAACGCTAGGCGAAACACCGAGCCGATCGCCCTGTTAGGGCGGTTGGGGCGGGTCGCCTAAACTCAACTGTTGGTCGGATACGCCCCGCACTGCCCGAGCTTGGGCGGTCGTCGCGTGAATCCTTGTGTCCCCGAGCCCGGCCACCTACGCCCTGTGATTCGGTTCGAGAACGTCACCAAGACTTATGCCGGCCAGAGCCGGGCAGCACTCGACGACGTCAGCGTCGAGGTCGACAAGGGGGAGTTCGTGTTCCTGGTCGGGTCCTCCGGCTCGGGCAAGTCCACCTTCTTGAGGATGGTGCTGCGCGAGACGCGGCCCACCAGCGGGAAGGTGTACGTCGCCGGCAAGGAGATCAACCGGCTGGCCGGCTGGAAGGTCCCCGGCCTTCGCCGCCAGATCGGCACCGTCTTCCAGGACTTCCGGCTGCTGCCGAACAAGACCGTGACGGAGAATGTCGCCTTCGCCCTCCAGGTCATCGGCAAGCCGCGCACCCACATCAACCGGGTCGTGCCCGAGACGCTCGAGCTCGTCGGTCTCGAGGGCAAGGGCGACCGGATGCCCGACGAGCTCTCCGGTGGTGAGCAGCAGCGCGTGGCCGTGGCCCGCGCCTTCGTGAACCGGCCGATGATCCTCATCGCCGACGAGCCCACCGGAAACCTCGACCCGAACACCTCGGTCGGGATCATGAAGCTTCTCGACCGGATCAACCGCACCGGCACCACCGTCGTGATGGCGACACACGACGCAGGCATCGTCGACCAGATGCGCAAGCGCGTGATCGAGCTCGCGGGCGGCCACATCGTTCGCGACCAGTCCCGCGGCGTCTACGGCTACCAGCACTGACCACGGCACCGACCAAGGACCGAGGAACCTCACTCGATGCAGCTGACCTACGTCTTCTCCGAGCTCGGCAACGGGCTCAAGCGCAACGTCTCCATGACCATCGCGGTGATCGTGACGATCTTCGTCTCGTTGACCCTCGTCGGGATGGGTCTGTTGCTCAACGCGCAGGCGAACAAGGCCGAGGAGTACTGGGGCAGCAAGCTCCAGATCACCGTCTTCTTGTGCAACCAGAACTCCACGACCGCCAACTGCGTCGACGGGGAGGTCACGGACGCGCAGAAGGCCGAGATCGAGAAGGTTCTCGAGCAGCACCCCGAGGTCGCCTCGTGGCGGATGCAAAGCAAGCAGGAGGCCTACGACAAGTGGCGAAGCGCCTACGTCTCCGAGGACGAGACCGAGCAGCGCGTCTACGAGTCGATCCGCCCCTCCGACATGCAGGAGTCCTACTGGGTGCAGCTCAAGAAC
Source organism: Nocardioidaceae bacterium (assembly GCA_035456965.1). Lineage (GTDB taxonomy): Bacteria > Actinomycetota > Actinomycetes > Propionibacteriales > Nocardioidaceae > Nocardioides_C. The sequence continues at coordinate 5,343 of DATICF010000033.1, read as the reverse complement.
CCCGAGCGGTTCATGGGCATCAAGAGCCAGGTGGCGGGTCTCCAGGGGGTCAACACCGTTCGTGACCTTCGCGAGGTCCTCAAACCCATCTATTTCTGGATGAACGTGATGAAGTGGGGCGCGATCAGCATCGCGGTCTTCTTGATCTTCGCCGCGATCCTCCAGGTCGGGAACACCATCCGCCTCGCAGCTTTCGCGCGTCGCCGCGAGATCGGGATCATGCGTCTGGTCGGTGCGTCGAGCCTCTACATCCAGCTGCCGTTCCTGATGGAGGCGCTCGTCGCAGCCGTCATCGGCGTTGCGCTCGCGAGCGCTGCGGTCGCCGCCTTCATGTACTTCGTGATCTACCGGATGCTGCGGCCGACGTCGAACATCGTGGCCTGGATCGACTGGTACGACGGTCTGTGGTCGATCGGGTGGATTGCCCTCATCGGGCTGATGCTCACGTTGATCCCGACACTGGCAATGACCCGGAAATACCTAAAAGTCTGAGTAAAGACAGTTAGCGTCGTGTGATCAGCACCCACGACAGCTAAGGCAGACCGGTGGTACGCAACTTCCCCTGCACCCCCCGTCGCCGCGCGATAGCCGCTCTAGCGGCAGGCAGCATGCTCCTGAGCGTCGCTGCGATCCCGTTGGCCGCGGCCGATGACCTGCGCGACCGCAAGGAGCGTGTCGAGGGAAACATCTCCGAGACCCTCGAGAACCTCGACCAGTCCAGCGCGCAGCTCTTGGCGGCGACTCAGGCTCTCCAGGCCGCGCAGGCGAAGCTGGCCACCGCCCAGGCACACCTTGCCAAGACCCGTGGCGAGCTCGACGCCGCGATCGTCCTCGACCGCCGCATGCAGGCCGCGCTCGACCGGGCGGTACGGCGACTGAAGGACGCACGCGCCGAACTGGCCGAAGGCAGGGCCGAGCTCGCCGCCCAGGAGGACGTCCTCGGGCAGCTGGCCGTCCAGAACTACCAGCAGGGCGACCCCAACCTTCTCGGCCTCGCGATGGTGCTGACCTCGCAGGACCCCACCGAGCTGACCAGCCAGCTCAACTCGGTGCGCAACGTCCTCGACAAGGAGTCGGTCACCCTCGACCGCCTCGACGCCACCCGCGTGCTCCTCACCGTCAAGGAGCAGGAGGTCGAGGAGGCCAAGGACGAGGTCGCCGAGAAGCGTCGCGAGGCCGCCGAGAACCTCGAGCGCAAGAAGCAGCTCGAAGCAGAGGCCGAGAAGGCCGAGCAGGCGGTCGCGGGCCTCGTGAGCGCACGGGCGGCGGCGCACCGGTCGGCCGCGGACGCAAGGCGCGCCGACCTCGACATGCTGCGCGGCCTGCAGCAAGAGCGCGACCGGATCTCGGACATGCTGGCCGCCCGGGCCGAAGAGGCACGCCGTCGGGCAGAGGCGGCTGCGGCCGCTGCTGCTGCCCAGGCGGCCTCAGCGGCCTCCAAGGCGTCCAACGGCTTCCTCGACTTCCCCGTCGACGGCTATCTCACCTCGTCGTACGGCATGCGCCTCCACCCCGTCTACAAGCGGTGGACCCTCCACGACGGGACCGACTTCGGCGCGAGCTGCGGTTCGCCGGTCACGGCCGCCGCGTCGGGCACGGTCATCGCGGTGTACTACAACCAGGGTTACGGCAACCGCGTGATCATGGACAACGGCTACCACAACGGCGTCGGGCTCGGTACGGCGTACAACCACCTGAGCTCCTACGCCACGTACGTCGGGGCGAAGGTCAAGCGAGGTGACGTGGTCGGCTACGTCGGGAACACCGGCTACTCCACGGGATGCCACCTGCACTTCATGGTGTTCGAGAACGGCGCCACCGTGGACCCGATGCTCTGGCTGTGAACGAACACCGGGCCCCGCAACCGCCGCAAAACCGGATTGCCCACGCCTGACACAATCGGGTCATGGCCAAGGAGCAGGGGCGCAAGCTCATCGCGCAGAACAAGAAGGCGCGCCACGACTACCACATCGAGGAGACCTACGAGGCGGGGCTGGTGCTCACCGGCACCGAGGTGAAGTCCCTTCGAGCCGGCCGGGCGTCCCTGGTCGACGGCTTCGCCGAGGTCCACGAAGGTGAGGTCTGGCTCCACAGCGTGCACATCCCGGAGTACGCCCAGGGCACGTGGACCAACCACTCCGCCCGCCGCAAGCGAAAGCTGCTGCTCAACCGCCAGGAGATCGACAAGATCGAGTCCCGCGTCAACGAGAAGGGCCTCACCCTTGTCCCGCTGTCGCTGTACTTCAAGGACGGTCGGGCCAAGGTCGAGATCGCCCTGGCCAAGGGCAAGAAGTCGTGGGACAAGCGGCATGCCATCGCCGAGCGCCAGGCCAAGCGAGAGACCGAGCAGGCGATCGGGCGCCGCATGAAGGGCATGGCGTGAGCCTGACCGATGCCGAGGTGCCGGCCTGGACCGAGCACCGCGGCCTCCCCGGGTTGTACGACGTCCACGTGCACTTCCTGCCACCCAAGATCATGGCCAAGGTCTGGGAGCAGTTCGACTCCGAGGGGCCGTTGATCGGCCGGTCCTGGCCCATCACCTACCGCGGCACCGACGAGGAGCGTGTGGCGCAGCTGCGAGCCCTCGGCGTAAAGCGTTTCTCGGCGCTGCCCTACGCTCACAAGCCTGGCATCGCGGGGTTCTTCAACGACTGGGCTCGGGACTTCGCCCAGCGCGTGCCCGAGTGCCTCCGCAGCGCGACGTTCTACCCCGAGCCGTCGGCAGCCGACTACGTCGCCGACGGGATCGACGAGGGCGTCGAGATCTTCAAGGTCCACGTCCAGGTGGGTAACTTCGACGTCCGCGATCCACTGCTCGACAAGGTTTGGGGTCAGCTCGCGGACGCGGGCACCCCGGTGGTGATCCACGCCGGATCCGGGCCGGTCCCCAACGAGAACACCGGGCCGGGGCCGGTCCTCGAGGTGCTCGAACGCCATCCTCGGCTCACTGCGGTCATCGCCCACATGGGAGCACCGGAGTACGTCGAGTTCCTCGAGATGGCCGAGCGCTTCGAGTGTGTCCACCTCGACACCACCATGGCGTTCACCGACTTCTTCGAGGAGATGGCGGCCTACCCCGACGAGCTGCGGACGCGGTTGCGCGACCTCGGCGACAAGGTGCTGCTCGGCTCCGACTTCCCGAACATTCCCTACCCCTACGCCCACCAGGTCGAGTCGCTCGAACGGCTCGGGATGGGAGAGGAGTGGCTGCGGAAGGTCTGTTGGCAGAACGCAGCCGCGCTGATCGGTTGAGGTGGACCGGCCTCGGCGCGACGCGGCCCTAGACTCGGCACGGAAGAACGGGGGTTTGTCATGATGTGGTTCGTGGTTGCGGCGTTGGTCGCTCTCGTCGTCGGGTTTGAGGTGCGCTCCAGGAGGCAGGACCGAGGCAGGCACCATGCCGCACGCGAGCGGCCCTTCGAGAACGACCGTCATCTGACGGGCCGGCGACACCTCCCCAAGGGCCTCCGCGGCGAGTAGACCGCCGCAGGGCTCGGTGCGCTGACGGTGCGTCTCAGGCGGGGACCAGGAGGCGCTGCAGTCGTTCTTCCGCCGCGCTCGGTGCATAGCCGGTGCTGTGGCGTACCGCCGCGACGGGTGGCCGGCCCCCGGGGAGGTCGGGTGGCGTCGACATGTAGCTGTGCCCGGTGGGCGTCCTTACGGTGACCGCGTGGCCCGGGCCCGCCCGAGTCGCGGAGGTCTGCCAACCGGGCGCCTCCTTGGCCTGGTTGCAGGCCTCACAGAGGCCCTGACCGTTGTCCGCGGAGGTCGCGCCGCCGTCGGCTGCCCGGACCAGGTGGTCGGCGTGCCGGATGGGGGCGTCGCACCACGGAGTGCGGCACACCTCGTCACGGATGACGAAGAACCGGCGCAGTCCCACCGGGAACTCGCGCCGACGGGAGTCCATGGCGATCAGGTCCCCCGAGACCGGGTTGGTGAAGAGACGGCGTACCCAGACTCGTGCCTGCTCGCCCGCCGAACCCGCCCGGATGAGGGCACGGCCCAGGGCCGCCGGGATGGGGCCGTAGCCGACGACGCGAGCAGGCGTGTCGTCGCCGCCGAGGAGCGTGCGGTCGGTCATCACGAGCTGCACCTCGACCGGGACGTCGCCGGCCCGAGCCTGCCCTGTCAGCCGCTCGACGAACGTGTCTGCCATGATCTGGCCGCGGCTGCGCTGGTCGCCCGTGGCACGCAGCGCGTCGGCGTGCTTGGTGAGCGCCGCATGGACAGCCACTCCCTGTGCGACCGGGAGCAGGCCCGTGACGTAGCTCATCGTGTCGGGCGCCGGACGGATGGAGACCCGGCGCTCCTCGTAAGCCCTACGGTTCCGCCGCAGCACCGACGCCGGATCGAGCTGGTAGGCGAGCTTCATCGCCTCGCGCTTGACGCCCGCGTCGCCGAGGTGGGCGATGCGGTCGGCGAGGGCGGCGTCGACCGAGCTCCGGTGTTCAGCGCTGAGCACCGCGGTCTCGCGCACGAGGATCGTTGCCCGCCATTCGCTGATGCGGCCCGCGGTCAGGGCCCGAAGGGTGTGCGGCATCTCGTGGACCAGCGCCTTCGCCAGGCCGAGGTGTCGTGCGCCCTTGTTGGGGGAGTCCCGGCGGGCCAGCGCGACCTGGCCGGCGACGCCGAGGCCTTGCTTCTTTGTGTGAACGCCCTGGTCGGCCTGCTGGGTGCGTTGTGAGGCATCGAACGCGGCGGTGAGCCTCGCCTGGGCAGCCGCGGCGGCACCTTTGAGCTTCTCGAGCTCGGCGATGAGGTCGATGCGCTCGCTGTCGGACGCCGTGTCCGCCGTCCCGGCCAGTCGCGCCAGGAACGCCTCCAGCTCCGCGACGCCGGGAAACGTCCGACTCATCCGGAGCCCCCTTCGCGTCGGTTCGAACATTTGTTCGATTCTCCGGCAGGGTCCCTCGCCCGGTCAAGAGGTGGTGGGCGACCCTGTGGAGGGAATACCCGCTGCGTCCTGTCGGTTGGAACGGCTACAGTGTCATCACTGTTTGAAAACTCAAGAGGGGCTGATCGGTTTCGACTTGGGACGTTAGTTCCAGGGGAAGCGGGTCGAGGATCCAAGGTCATCTCGTAAACGATCCTTGGAAACCAATAACTGCCAACAACCAGCGCAGTTCGTTCGCCCTCGCCGCCTGAGCGACTGGTGAACGGGTCAGACTGAGCGCCGCCTCCGGCTCAGATCCTGGCCTCATCTAGGAGGCTTGCTGGTGATCCCTGGCCACAGGGGGTCACCGGGACAATTCTGTGGCTGAGTCTGTCGGCAACGTGTCTGTGCGAGTGCCGGGACTGAGAAGACGACATCGCAGACTGCACCCGGAGAAGCCCTGGAGCAGC
>DATICF010000032.1:0-133500 GCA_035456965.1 Nocardioidaceae bacterium | reverse complement strand
CCTCCTGCTGCGCTTTTCGGGCTTGGTGTCCCATCGCAGACAGGAGGACGTTCATGACCCACGGTAACGGCGTTTCTCGGGGTGACCGGAACCGCAACGCACGGCTCGCGCGGCTGCGGCAGTTCGTGCCGCTGACCAACGCGATCGTCGCAATCGACCTGGCCGACAAGAAGCAGATGGTCGTGGTCACCGATCACGACTCCAAGGTGCTGGCTCGCAGGACTTTCCGGTGCCGGGCTTGGGACCTCGGGGTGGCACTGGACTGGGCAGCCGACCGTGCGCGGGCCAAGGGTTGGGCCGGGGTGACGGTGGCGTGTGAGCCGACCGGGCACCGGTGGCGCGTGCTCGGTCAGCTCTCCGCGGACCGGGGCATGCCGTTCGTGTGTGTGCAGCCGCTGGTGACCTCCTGGGCCCGCCGCGCCGAGGACCTGACGTTCGACAAGACCGACGACAAGGACGCGGTGCTGATCGCCCGGTTGACCGCGCAGCTGCGCTGCTACGTCCCCGAGCCGGTCGAGGAGACCTGGGGCCGGCTACGGCACCTGGGAGCCCGCCGGGAGCGGCTGATCACCGAGGCCAGCGGCCAGGTCCAGCAGATGCGCGACCTGTTGGAGTGTGTGTGGCCGGCCGCGCTGGAGACCGCGAACTGGCCGTTCCGGTCCAAGACCTGGGCTGCGGCGATGTGGGTCATCCTGCACCGTGACGGTGGCGACCTCGCCCGTACCCGCAGGCTCGGGTTGTCGCGGTTTGAACAACAGGTGCGCCGCGAGATCACCAGACGCGGTGGGCAGCGGCCGTGCCTGCGGATCGTCCGCAAGTTGTTCGCCGCGCTCGCGGATCCGACCGGGGTGATCGCGCACCGCCGCGGCGCGTTCGAACGGGTGGCCTTGCTGTTGGAGGACTGGGCCGACACCGGCCGCAAGCTGGTCGACACCGAGACCCGGATGACCGCCGTGCTCGACGAACTGCAGCTCACCCAGCTGGTCACCAGCATCCACGGCCTGTCGCCGGTCGGCGCGGCCGCGATCCTCGCCGAGACCGGCGACCCGACCCGGTTCGCCACTGCCCGGGCGTTGGTCAAGCACGCCGGCCTCGCGCCCCGGGAGAAGCTCTCGGGGACCTTCACCGGGCGCACCAAGCTCACCGGCCAGGGCCGACCCAAGCTCCGGCTGGCCGCCTGGCGCGCAGTCTGGGGCGCCCTGCAGACCAACACCGTCTACGCCGCCCGCTACGGCCACCTGACCACCCGGGAGACCAACCGGCTCACCCCGACCCAGGCGCAGACCGTGATCGCCGCGGCGATCCTGCGGCACCTGCACGCGGTGATCACCACCGGCCGAGCGTGGGACCCGCTTATCGCCACCCACGGCACCCGAGGCAAGAAGGAGACTGCGCTGGCTGCCTGACGCACCCAGCGTCGGCGGCATCCCCAAGCTGACGGTCGGGGCGAGCCCTACGCGGCATCGAGGACCCCCCGAGGTACCTCGCCGGACATCATGGGCAGCCCCGTCCGTCGTCTCTTCAACCCGATTACACGCTGTCGGGCACAGCCCGATTCACCGCTATGCAGGGACAGACGACGGACGAGGCACCGACCAGATGCTTGACGCGAACCGTCTTACGCTGATGTCCGGAAAGCCGCAGCACACGTCTGTAGCTGTGCGGTCGCTACCAGTCTCGGTCTGCCACACTTCGCCTGTGGCCTGGGTTCGCTCGGGGCGGTCGCTGTTCCGCCCGCATGAGATTGTCGTGTGGGACGCGCTCGCTGCCGCCTTGCCTGTGGCAGCTCATAGCCTGCTCGAGGAGCAGTTGTCAGCCGTGCGGATGGTTCAACGTCTTCACGGGGGCTGCGAGGTCAACGTGTACGCAGGCCGTCGGGGTCATCGCCCTTGGCCGCCTGGCTCGGGCTTTCCCAATCAGAGCCTCGAGTTGAGATTGGCCACTGTCCAGCTCGCAGGAAGTGTGATGCGCGGTCAAGCTGACGTCCATACGGTCCAGGGCCACATATTCCAGATCCGATTTCGCCCGTCGCCTCGGGAGCTGGGCGATTCCCGCTCGGTAGGAGTCGTCGGCGTGACGTTATGTGAAGACCCAATGCAGTCGATCCAGGACGACACAGCAACCGAACTGCTCAGCCGGGTTCCCATCCAGTTCCGCTCGGAACTCGAGCAGCTCTGGCAGACGCAGAGCGCACGTACTCTCACCCCTCGGTCGGGGCTGTACACCTTCGACCTCGATGACGGTACCTACCTCATGCTGGGGCAATGCTCAGACACCGATTTCGTTGCATTGCGGCTCGATCCGCCAGAGACGACCGTGCGGCGCATCGAAGTGACCGGACAAGTCGGCGGCAGATACTCGTCAATCGCGGAAGCGTTGGCAGACGTCTGAACTTCCACGCCCGACTCGCGGCTAGATCCGCGCGCGCCAACGCGCACTATGCGGCATGGGAAGCGACACCGCGCAGACGAGCCGAGAGCGCGACGCGCTCGCTCCCCGGCTACGGCACGGACACGGACACCGCAGCGCTCATTGCGCGATCATCTGTCGGTGGAGCCGATACCACTGCGGTGCTGTCTTGGTCAGCGGCCACCCGAGTCCGGCGGTGTCGGCAGGCTCGATCGTAAGCATTTCCCAGCCCGGGAAGGCTGCCTCGACGTCCGACCTTGACACGCCGCCGACCAATGAGCGCAAGGGTGTGGCCTGAAACTCGAGCATCAGCAACGTCGCACCGCAGTTTGCCAACGCAGAGATGCCCCGGCCCGCGGCGAGACGCTGTTCTGAATCCAGGTGCTGGAAGCAGCCTGCGTCCAAGAAGAAGTCGAACGTGCCCAAGTCGGCCAGCGAGAGGGCTGTCACGTCTCCCACCACGAAGGTGGCACCGGGAGCACCCTGCCGTCTCGCCGCGTCGATCGCGCGCGGGACGTTGTCGACCCCCACGGCCTCCCATCCCCTCCGGGCCAGTTCATGGGTCTTCTGGCCGCGACCGCAGCCCAGATCGAGCGCCCGGCCGAATGGGCGCGGCCGATCTGCCTGCTCCCGGTCGAGCAGAGCACCGATGCTGTCCGCCGCGGCGCTCCCGTATCGCTCCCAAGGCGTGAATCCAAGTCGGTACGCGAGGGCGTAGCCAGCGCTAACCCCTCTCATCGGGCCGACCTTTCGAGATTCGTCAAGAACCTCACCCGCGCGCAGCCGTGGAGGGTCATCGTCGCTGCGGCGTACTGTCCTGCGGTGAAGCGACCAATGGGGTTCATTCGGTCAATCTAGGTCACCGCCGACGCAGCGGTGCCGGAAAGAGCGCCCAAGTCCCCAAGGTTGGTATCAGGCATGGGGCGGCACTGACGCTCACTCGAACGCGGACCGCCCCAGCGTGGAGAACAGGTCGGGCTCCTCGACGATCTGTCCCGGACGGGACTCCGGGTGCCGAACCACGGAACCGGCGAAGCCGGGACCCGGGTCCGGAGCGGTGCCGTCCCTCCATGAGGCCGCCGCCCCGTTCGCGAGTCGGTCCGCCGCCTCGTTCAGCTCGTGCCCCGTGTGGCCCTTCACCCACTCGAACCTCACACGGCGGCCGTGCATCGCCGCGTCGAGGGCCTTCATGATCTCCACGTTGAGGACGGGCTTCCCATCGCCCTTCCTCCAGCCTCGCCGCTTCCAGCCCGGCATCCACTTGGTGATCGAGTTGATGACGTAGGTGCTGTCGCAGTAGACGTGCAGGTCCTCGGCCAGGTGGGCGGTCTGCTGCAACAGGTCGAGCACTGCAGTCAGCTCGGCCATGTTGTTCGTCCCGTGTGCCCAGCCTCCGACCGCCCAGCACTCGTCGTCGACGTACCAACCCCACCCGGCGGGGCCAGGGTTCCCGAGCGCTGAGCCGTCTGCTGCCGCGATGATCGTCACGAGCGGCAATCCTGCCATCCGGACAAGCAGCCTTCGCCCCCGACCGGGAAGTCGCTTGCGGTGAAGGCGCTCTGCCGTCAAGGTCAGGCGTCATGAGTGACATGTGGACCGACCCCGCCGACGACCCCCGCACCCATGGCAACCCGCAGGGCGAGAAGGCCACGCTGCGGGAGTACCTCGGCAACTACCGCCTGACCCTGGCGATGAAGTGCGGCGGCCTCGACGCCGAACAGCTCGCCAGGCGGTCCGTCCCGCCGAGCACCATGAGCCTGCTCGGTCTCGTGCGGCACCTCGCGCAGGTGGAGAACCACTGGTTCCAGCGGGTGCTCCAGGGCAAGACCGGGGAGCCTCGTCTGTTCAAGCGTGAGGACGACCTGGACGCCGACTTCAACGGCGCTGTCGCCGACCCGGCCGTCGTCGATGAGGCCTTCGCCGCTTGGAAGGCCGAGATCGCCGCTGCTGACGAGTGGCTCGACGCGCTGAGCGAGGATGGGCTGGGGCGTGAGGTTCCCTTCAAGGACGGCATTGTGAGCGTGCGCGACGTGCTCGTGCACATGATCGAGGAGTACGCGCGCCACGCCGGCCACGCCGACCTGCTGCGGGAGTGCCTCGACGGCCGCACCGGCCAGTAGAAGCGCCGCGCGTTGTGCCGACTCACCCGGTGGATGCGCCGCGTTCGTGCCGACTCGAGCGGTGGATGCGCCGCATTCGTGCCGACTCACCCGGTGGATGCGCCGCATTCGTGCCGACTCGAGCGGTGGATGCGCCGCGTTCGTGCCGACTCGGCCGAGGGGGAGCCAGGATCAGTCGGGCGAAGCCCAGCGGGCGTCGCGGCCGAACGCCGAGAGCAGGTCAGTCTGCGGGTCGCCGCTGGCCTCCAGGTGCGGACCGATGGCCCCTGCGGAGCGGTAGCCGTCCTCGTAGCGGGCGAACCAGTTCGCGACCTCCTGCACGAGCTCGGGGTCGAGGTGCGAGTCGCCGCCGGTAGCCACGGCAAGGTCCCACCCGTGCACAAGGTGGTCGGCTGCGAGCTGGCGGAGGTACTCGGCGGCCTCCTCGTCGCCGTAGGACAGATGCACTCTGGCGGATGGAGCCACCCCGTCGCCTGCGGCGGCCGCCTTGGCCGCAGCCTGGTGGCTGGTGGCGACGGGGTCGTCGCCGAGGACATCGCCGTCGAACCGGTCCCCCACCTCGGCGATCGTGCTCCCGTGGATCAGCGGCACGGTCCACAGCTCTTCGCCGACCACGTGGTTGACCAGGTCGCGCACGGACCACTCCGTGCACGGCGTTGCAGCATCCCACTGGTCCGGCTTGATCCTTGCGACGGTGGCGTCCCAGAAGTCGACGGTTCGATGGTGCAAGGTGGCAGCGTCCACGTGACCTCCTCAGTCGGGGCCCCCGCACGTTCCACCTTCCCGCCTCGCAAACCTCCCGGTCCAGACGCAGAATCGGCGCGGATCCGGCATTCACGGCAACCCGGCGACCAAGGCGGCGCGCGCCCGCGCCACCCACCACGCGAGGTCTTCTCGCTCCCGCTCGCGGACCGCCGGGTCGGGATGCTCGGCGGCGTCGAGAGCCTTGTTCCAGCCCAACCACACGAAGGCCGCCAGCAGACCCAGCTCCATCGCCTCCTCGTCGTACGACGACCCCGCTGCCGCGGCGTACTCCCCGAGGATCTCCTCACGGCTGAGCTCGACCACCGAGGAGCATCCTGCGATGAATCGGGCGACGTCGACCGCACCGGGGGCGAGTGCGGGGAGGCCCCAGTCGAGGAGCACGAGGGAGCCTGACTCGACGGCGAGGTTGACCGTCGCGAGGTCGCCGTGCACCACCGTGCAGCGGCGGCTCAGCAGCGCTCGCACGAGCGGAGCCGGATCGTGGAGCAGCGCCAGGACGGGACCGCTTACGTCGGCCGGCACCATCTGCCCGAAGAGCTCCCAGCCGCGGGTCGCGAGCCCGGGCAGCGCACTGCCGGAGTCGAGGTAGGGCCTCATCCGCTCGGGGGCGAACATGCTGTAGAAGGAGGTCAGGGGCGTCAGGGCCTTGCGCAACGGCCCGATGCTCAAGTCGGCGAAGGCGGTGTGCATCCGGGCGACCTGTCCCAGCACCCAGCGGCACTGGTCGCGGTCGAGGCGGTCGTCCCAGCTGAGCACCCTTCCGTCCAGGTCGCGCATGACCAGCGAAGCCCCACCGGGCTCCCTCCAGCCCTCGATGACCGCGTGCTCGACTCCGTGGGGCAGGTGGTCGAGCAGACCGCCCGCCCAGACGGCGTACTCCCGCACCGAGTCGTCCTGGGTCAGCCTCCCGAGGAGGTCGCTCGCTGGACGGATCCGTTTCACGACGACGCTGCTGCCGTCCGCGAGCACCCAGCGCTCCAGGGACGCCCCCGACTTGCCGACGTGGCCGGCGATCGGCGCGCGGTCGACCACCTGGGACTCGAGCTCGCTGCTCTGCATCCGACCTGCTCTCCGTGTCCCCGTTGTGGAGCCGGTCAGCCCTTCACGTAGGACAGCTTCTCGCTGACCTTGCCGTCACGGAACCTCAGCAGGTCCACGCCGCGTACATGCCCTGGCGAGCCGTCCTGCTCGGCCCAGGTGAACATCCATCGCACGACCGCACGGTCCTTGCTGACGAACGACTCCTCCTCGGTGAAGACAGCGTCCGTCGTCTCCGTGAACAGCGTCTCCCACACTCGGCGTACAGCCTCTGCTCCTTCGTGGCGCCGTCCGTCGGGCGCTGGGCCGGTCGACTCGAAGACACAGTCTTCGGTCATCAGCGCCATGATCTGGTCGACGTCGCGGGCGGCGAACGCGTGGTTGAACCGCGCGAGAACGGCGTGGTTCTTCCCCCAGTCCGAGTCCCGCCCGAACGCGGCGAGCAGATCCGACTGGAGCTCCCCGGTCCCGGAGGCACGCGGACCGATGATCCCGGCGGTTCGCATCATCTCTTCCTGGCCGGCGAACCACCGAGCCACCTCGGCCAGTAGCTGCGGCTCGAGTCGCTTGTCACCGCCGGTGGCAGCAGCCAGGTCCCAGGAGTGGATGAGGTGGTCCGACGCGAGCTGGCGGACGTACTCGGCCGAAGCCGTCTCGCCGAAGGAGAGGTGGACCGTCTCCCCCATCGGCAGGCGCTCCGCGACCACGGACACGGCCTCCTTCGCGGCGTTCAGAGATGTAGCGACCGGATCCTCCCCGAGCAGGTCGCCCCCGAATCGGTCTCCAACCTCGTCGATCGTCTGCCCCTGCATCAAGGGGACGGTCCACAGGTCCTCACCTGTGATGTGGTTGACGAGGTCCCTGACCGTCCACTCCGAGCACGGCGTCGGGTCGTCCCACTGATCCTCGCGAACGGCATTCACCCGATCCGCCCAGCACTCGACAGTCCGGTGGTAGAGCGTGTTGAGATCCATGGCGGCTTCCTCTCCTTGCCCTCAGCGTGCTCCGGGCCGCCGGGCTGCGTCCAGACGGACGATTCCGACGCAGGGGCCGCAAACCGCCGAAGCCACCGGGTCGACTAGAAGCGGGAGCGCACCAAGCGGTCACGCGCCACACCGAGGCCCATCGACCGGTCGGTGCGAAGGTGGATGTTCTGGAGCAGCCCGATCGCCATCAGGGCAGCGAACATCGAGGAGCCGCCGTAGGACACGAGCGGCAGTGGTACGCCTGTGACCGGCATGATGCCAAGACACATCCCGATGTTCTGGAACGCCTGGAAGCCGAACCAGCAGGCGATACCGCCCGCGGCCAGCCGGCCGAAGAGGTCGTCGGAACGCATCGCGATGGTCAGCGCCCGCCACATCACGACGCCGAGCAGCGAGATCACCGCAGCGGAACCGACCAGGCCGAGCTCCTCCCCCGCGACGGTGAAGATGAAGTCGGTGTGCTGCTCGGGGACGAATCCGGACTTGGTTTGCGAGCCGTCGAAGAGGCCTTGGCCGAAGACGCCGCCGTTGCCGATGGCGATGCGCGCCTGCTCGGTGTTGTAGCCGGCTCCACGGGGGTCAAGCCCTGGGTTCGTGAACGCCAGGAACCTGTCGACCTGGTAGTCCTTCAGCACCCCGGCCGTCACCGCCAGCACGGCTCCGCCGATCGCGCTGCCGGAGAGCAGCAGCAACCATCGACGGGGGGCACCCGAGATCGCCACGACGCCGAATACCGTCGCAGAGAGGACGAGCATGGTGCCGAGGTCAGGCTGCAGCAGGATCAGCGCAGCCGGGAGGCCGGCGATGCCGAGCATGCCGAGTACGTCGACGTGGCGCACCTCCCGCTGCTTCCACGAGCCCTCGGTGCGCTCGGCGACGAGGAGCGCCATGCCGATCACCACGGCGAGCTTGGCGAACTCCGCGGGCTGGATCGACAGGCCCCCGACCATGAGCCACGAACGCGACCCGTTGATCGTGCTGCCCATGACGAGGACCAGGACGAGGCCGACCACGGACCCGACGTACACCAGCGGCGCGAGGATCCGCACCCAGCGGTGGTCGGTGGCGATGATCATCACGCCGAGGACCACCCCGATGGCGATGTTGACCAACTGCTTCTTGAGGTAGGCGCTCGGGTCCCCGCCTGTGAGGTCCTCACGGTTGACGGTGGCCGACCATACGAGCATCGTGCCGAGGACCAGAAGCCCTGCGACGGCGAGCATGAGCAGCCAGTCCAGACGGGGGGCCCGGCTGCGGCTGGTGCCCTCGATGCGACCGGTGCGTGGGCGGGCGGGCGGGGCCATCGTCATGGGCGGGCGCTCCGGTCCTTCCGGGACACCCGGGACGACTTCCCCGGGCGCGCGGCCTTGCCGGTGCTCGGCGGCAGGATCTCGCCGTCCTTCGCGAACACCGGGAGCCCCGCGGGCGGCTTCGCCCCGGGCAGTGCCGCCTTCTCAGCGATGACCCGGTCGCCACGCACGCCGTACAACGTCTCCCAGATCTTGCGGATCGCCGGACCGGACGTGCCCGACCCCGTGCCGCCCTGGGAGACCATCATGACCACGGCGTAGCGCTTGTCGTACGACGCGACCCACGACGTGCTCTGCTTGCCGTAAACCTCGGCCGAGCCGGTCTTCGAGCGGATCTTGACCTCGTCGAGAGGGAAGTCGATCAGCCGCCACGACATCGTGCCGCGTGTGGAGACCCCCTGCAGGGCCTGGTCGATGTAGCGCAGGTGCCGCTTGGCGACCTTGACCGAGGCAGCTTTCTTCGGCTTGATCTCGCGGATCACGTTGCCCTGGGCGTCCACGATCGCCTTGCCGACGCGCGGCTCCCACAGCGTCCCGCCGTTGGCGAGCGCGGCGTAGGCACGGGCGAGCTGAAGCGGGGTGACGATGGTGTCGCCCTGCCCGATCGAGAAGTTCACCGCGTCGCCGGCCCGGTAGGCGAAACCCTCGATGCAGAACTCACGCGCAAACCGGTGCAGGAAGTCGTTGCCCGCCTTCTTCCCGATCTTGCAGTAGTAGTCCTTGTTGGCCTCGTAGTAGTCGCGCTTCCACTGCCGGTCGGCGATCCGACCGCTGGCCTCACCGGGCAGGTCGATGCCGGTCTCCTTGCCGAAGCCGAACACCTTCGCGATGTCCACCAGCGGGTCCTTGGCCTTGACGTCGTCGACATCGCTGCCCCACTTCTGCCAGAAGTGGTGGCCGATCCGGTAGAAGAAGGTGTTGCAGGAGACCTCGAGCGCCCTGTCGAAGCCGATATAGCCGTAGGCACCGGACTCGTAGTTCTTGAACGCACGGTTGCCGACGGTGAACGACGAGGAGCAGGCCAGCCTGCTGTTCTGGCTGTAACCGCTCTGGAGCGCACCTGCTGTCATGAACGGCTTCCACGTCGACCCGGGGGCGAACTGGCCTTGGGTGGCCCGGAACAGCAGGGGTGTTCCGGCCTTCTCGGAGTAGAGCCGCGCCAGCTTCTTGCTGCTGATGCCGCCGACCCAGACTTTCGGGTTGTACGTCGGGGAGCCGGCCGCCGCGACCACCCGGCCGTTGGTCACGTCCATGACCACCACAGCACCCTGGTCCGCGACGTACTTGCGCCCCGTCACGGGGTCGGTGGTCTGACGTGCCGTCTTGATCGTCGACTCCAGCTGCTGCTCGACCACGGCCTGGACCCGTGCGTCGATGGAGGTCACCAGGGTGTCGCCCGCGCGCCCCTGCACCTCCCCCGAGTCACCGAGGACGCGTCCCATGCTGTCGACCGCGACGCGCTTGTAGCCGGGCTCGCCGCGAAGGTACTTGTCGTACTGCTTCTCCACCCCGGCCCGTCCCACGACGGAGGCGCCGTGCACGGAGGTGTCGTCGGCCGCCTCGGCCTCGTCGAGCTCCTCCTCGGTGATCGGGCTGAGGTAGCCGAGCAGGTGCGCGGCGTTGATGCCGTACGGCGATGGGTAAGCCCGAACGCTCACAGACTCGGCGAGGACGGCTGGGAAGTCCTCGCTCTGCTCCAGCATCGAGACCGCGGTCTCCTGCGAGACGTCCTCCGCCACCGGCACCGGCTGGTACGGCGACCCGTTCCAGCAGGTGCCCGCGATGGAGCCGGGCTCACCGCACAGCAGGGTGCGAGCCAGCACGGTCTTGTACGTCGACCCGACGGTGCGAGCGACCCGGCGCAGCAGGGTCTCCTGTGCCTCGGGCTCCATCTTCTTGAGCAACGTGCGGTCGACCGTGACCACCCAGGAGGTGCGGTTCGCGACGAGGGGTCGCCCCATGTCGTCGACGATGAGCCCTCGTGCAGGCTGCACCACGAGCTCGCGCACCGACTGCTCCGCGGCCTGGGCTTGGTACGCCTCACCGCCGAGCACCTGGAGGTACCACAGCCGCGCGAAGAGGGTGACGAACAGCGACAGCACGATCGCCTGCACCACGATCAGTCGCAGGCGGCTCTTCTCGCGCGCCGCCGCCCGGACCCGCGGCATCCGGTCCGCAGCCATCAGTAGGCCACCTGGTGCGGCTCGAGGCGGCGGAACAGCCGCATCATCAGAGGCAGGACGAACGGAGTCAGCAGCACGTCGTACAACACCGCCGGCGGGATCACCGCGAGCGCCTCGGTGACGGACAGCGCGGGGTCGGAGAGCACCATGCCGCTCAGCGCGAAGATCGATGTGCCGACGAAGGACGAGGCGGCCACGGTGATGATCGCGGCGATCGACGACGTACCGGCGTCGTGCCGCACACGGCCCGCGAGGTAACCCACGAGCACCAGGGCGAGCGCCCAGCGGCCCGCGACGTGGTCAACCGGCGGCGCGAGGTCGATCGCCAGCCCGGACAGGAAGCCGATCACCGCGGCGAACTCAGGGCCGCGGACCAGCGCGGCCGCCACCACCACGAGCAGCGCGAGGTTCGGGACGACGCCTGCGATGGAGAGGTAGGGGAACAGGCTCACCTGGAGCACCACGGCGAAGGTGATGACCAGGGTGAGCACCAGCGCTCTCGCTGCTGCCATCAGCGGCGCTCCTTCCCGGTGTCGCCGGCCTTGAAGACGGGCCGGTCGCCCTGCGTGTCCGCCCGGACCACGACTCCCACGAGGTCCAGCGAGGAGAAGTCGACGAACGGCTCGATCACTGCGTGCTTGGACAGCTGGCGGGGGCTGCTGAACACCGAGACGACCCGACCGATCGGGATACCCGAGACGTAGGGCGCGCCGTTCTCCGATCCCCAGGTCACCACCACGTCGTCTCGACCGGGCGTGATCGAGACGTCGACGAGGTCGAGGTCGAGCCTGCCGCTCTCCCCGATCGCCCCGCGGCCGCGCAGGAAGCCAACCTCCATGTTCGATCCCAGGCGGCCGCCCACCACCGAGTCCCGGTCGACGATGAGCAGCACGGTCGCGCTCGACCGGCCCGCCCGGATCACCCTGCCGACCAGCCCGTCGTTGTTGAGCACCGTCATGTCCGGGTAGATGCCCGAGGTGGTGCCCGCATCGATCGTCACGGTCTGCGAGAAGGACTGGGCCGGACCGACCCCGACGACCCGCGCGGGCACGAGGGCGTAGCCGGTGTCGCCGGAGCTCGTCAGCAGGCCGTCGAGCTCTGCTGCCCGCTGTCGCGCGACCGAGGAGGTCGCGAGCTCGCCGCGCAGTGTGGCGTTCTCCGCCTCGAGCCGGCGCACCTCCCTCTGCAGAGAGCCGGTCGTCGTGAAGAACTCGGGGACCGCCTGGAAGGGGCGTACGACAGATGCCGCCACCTCCTCCACGGGCCCGAAGACGTTCGCCGCGGCGGTGCGCACCGGGTCGACCGGTGAGTTCTCTCCGCCTCGCACGTCGAGGGTGATGAGAGTGAAGCTTGCGAGCAGCAGGAGCACGAGCACCCCCCGCGAGGGCCGCTGGTGGCGATCACGCATGGCCATCTCAGGTCACCGTCGCTTCAACGCCGCCGCGGCTCGGACACGAGCACCTGCTGAAGAGCCTCGAACTCCTCGACGCACTTCCCGGCCCCCATGGCGACCGAGTGCAGCGGGTCCTCCGCGATGTGCACGGGCATGCCCGTCTCGTGGCGCAGCCGTTCGTCGAGCCCGCGGAGCAGCGCTCCCCCACCGGTCAGCACCAGCCCGCGGTCCATGATGTCGCCCGCGAGCTCGGGCGGGGTCTGGTCGAGGGTCGTGCGCACGGCGTCGACGACGTCGTTCAGCGGCTCCTCGAGCGCCTGCCGCACCTCCGCGCTGGAGACCACGACCGTCTTGGGCAGGCCCGAGATCATGTCGCGCCCCCGCACCTCCGCCTCCGGCTCCTGCGGCAGCGGGAACGCCGAGCCGAGAGTCATCTTGATCTCCTCGGCGGTGCGCTCCCCCAGCATCAGGGAGTACTCCTTCTTCATCCAGGCGATGATCGCCTGGTCCAGGTCGTCCCCGGCGGTACGGATGGACAGGCTCGTGACGATGCCGCCCAGCGAGATCACCGCGACCTCCGTCGTACCCCCACCGATGTCGACCACCATGTTTCCGGTCGCCTCGTGCACCGGAAGGTTCGCGCCGATCGCGGCGGCCATCGGCTCCTCGACGATGTAGACGCGGCGGGCGCCGGCCTGGTAGCCGGCCTCCTTCACCGCGCGCTGCTCGACGGCGGTGATGCCGCTCGGCACGCAGATCACCAGGCGCGGCTTGGCGAAGTAGCGGCGGCGGTGCACCTGCTGGATGAAGAACCGGAGCATCTGCTCGGTCGACTCGAAGTCGGCGATGACGCCGTCCTGGAGCGGCCGGATGGCGGTGATGTTGTCCGGCGTACGCCCGATCATCCGCTTCGCCTCGTGACCCACAGCGAGGATCTCGCCGGTCGTGGCGTTCAGCGCGACGACGGACGGCTCGTCGAGAAGCACACCCTTCCCGCGCACGTAGACCAACGTGTTGGCGGTGCCGAGGTCGACAGCCATGTCCCGGCCGATGAAGCTGTTCGCCATGGTGTCCCGCCCTCTGATCTCCCACACAAAGGGGTACGACGAACCCTTGCGTCGACCCGTGGCAAAAGCCTAAGAGCGCAAGGCATTCCAACCCGGCAGGACACGCGGCACCCGAGCGTCATGAGAAAGAAGAGCAACCCGCCGCCCGGCTCACGTAGCCGGTAGGCGGGCTGCCTTGTGACGCCTCGGTCGAGATCGGTCCGTCAGAGGCCGCAGTACTCACGGACCTTGTCGACGACGATGTACTCATCGTCCTCAGTGAAGGTCTGGCCCTCGAAGTACTGGGCGATCTTGGTGATCAGCTGCCCGTGCCAGTTGCTCTGGCTGGTGTTGGTGCCGTTGGCCTCCTTGCAGGCCTCGAGCGTCGCCTCGTCGGCGTCGTTGTGCAGGTAGTCGTTGGCGATCGCCGGGGCGTCACGTCCCTCGGCGGCGACGACCACGACCGTGAACGTCGCCGGACCGGTCATGAAGTCCGCGGCGGTCACGTCCCTCGCGCTGATGCTGTCGACGCCGAACGACACGACCGTCGTGCCGGGCGCAGCCCCGGTGAAGCTGATCGTCCGCGGGAGGTCGTCCTCATCGGGGCAGGCGGTGTACTGGACCGTCTCGGCCAGGCCGGAGATCACCCCGTCGACCGAGCTGCTCGTCCCGAAGGTGACCTGGCTGTCCTTGCCCGTGAGGTCACACCCGTTCTTGCCGGTCTTGTCCTGTGCGTAGGTCAGCACGGCGGTCGCCGTCTCGCCGACCGTGATCGTGAACGTCTTGGTCGACGAGACGAAGCTCGAGTCCGTCGAGGACATGGAGATGGTGTCGGCGGCGGCGACCCCCGCAGTTCCGAGAAGAAGAGCCACAGACGCCGCACAGATCGACGCTGCTCTGAAGATGGAACGCATGTGAGGACCCCCCATGGATCACGTCGCTGATGCCCCGGTGTGAACGTGGAGGCCGCCTGAACGCTTGATGCGCCCCACCCAGGCTGGTCCACGACGAATCTGACGGTAGTGCCCTCGAAGGTCCCCAAGGTAGGGGATTTCACAGCATTCGGCGTTAACTACCCAAGAGGGTCATGAGGCAGCGACCCATGCGGAACCCGTCTCATGTCGCAAAGAGAGCGAAAGGTGCAAAGTGGGCGATGGCGGCTTGCTCTCGCGGTGAGAACGTGTCGCCACCGCCCACTTCTCGCGATGGTGTCAAGGGCCGAGGACTCAGCCCGGAGGGTCACAGGTCGGGGAACCAGATCTTGATCTCGCGCTCCGCGGACTCCGCCGAGTCGGAGCCGTGGACGAGGTTCTCGCGGTTCGACAGCGAGAGGTCGCCGCGGATGGTGCCCGGGGCAGCCTTGCGCCCGTCGGTCGCACCGTTGAGTGCCCGGACCACCTCGATCGCCTCGTCGCCCTCGAGCACACACGCCACGAGCGGGCCGCTCGTCACGAAGTCCCGCAGCGGCGGGTAGAAGTCCTTCTGGACGTGCTCCGCGTAGTGCTCGTCTGCCTTGGCCGCGTCGATGTGGCGGAGATCCATGGCGACGATCGAAAGGCCCTTGGCCTCGAAGCGGCCGAGGACGTTGCCGACCAGCCCGCGGCGGACGGCGTCGGGCTTGAGCAGGACGAGAGTGCGCTGGGACATGGGGGCAGCCTATCGACAGGGCGCGCCACCGGAGCCACCAGGCGGCGGCGACGGGGGCGGCCGGCCGGCTCAGCTCACGTCGGGCTCGTCGTGCTCGGCCGCCCACTGCTGCTCGAGCACCTCGCGCTCGGCGCGCTCCCGATCGACCTTGGCACCGAGGAAGTAAGCGCCGGCCCACAACGCGGTGAAGATCGCGCCGAGGAAGAACATCATCGCGATCACGAACCCGAGCGCCAGCGAGGCGACCTGGATCGCCCAGCCGACGTAGTAGGCCCACGACCGTCGCAGCATCCCCGCGGTCACGATGCACGCTGCGGTCAGGCCGAGACCGACCCACAGCGCCGTGGCCACAGGGACGGAGGCGACGCTGATCATCACCGGCGTGGTCAGGCCGAGCACGATCGCCTGGAGCGTGAGTATCGCCGCGCACAGGGACCTCTGGGCCGAGCGCATCAGCGGCTCGCCTTCCCGCCACGGTCACGGGGCTTGAGCATCGAGCGCGCTTCACCCACCGTGATCACCGACCCCGTGACCAGAACCCCACCGGACCCGTAGACGCCCCCGGTCTCGGCCAGGGTCGCCGCCTTGTCGATCGCGTCGTCGAGCCGCGGCGCGACGTGCACCCGGTCGGTGCCGTAGATCCCGCGGGCGATCTCGGCGACCTCCTCGGCCGGCATCGCCCGGGGCGTGGAGTTCTGGGTGCAGACGATCTCGGCGAAGACGTGCTCGAACGCCGCCAGGACACCCTCGTAGTCCTTGTCCGCCATCACCCCGACCACACCGATCAACGGGGTGAACGTGAAAGAGTCCTCCAGCGCCTCAGCGACCGCCTTGGCCCCATGTGGGTTGTGAGCCGCGTCGAGCACGATCGTCGGGCTGCGCCGGATGATCTCCAGGCGACCGGGCGAGGTGACCTGCGCAAAGGCCTCGTGGACCAGCTCGGCGTCGAGCGGCTCGTCGCCGGCGAAGGCCTCCACCGCGGCCAGCGCAAGCGCGGCGTTCTGCCCCTGGTGGGCGCCGTACAGCGGCAGGAAGACCTCGTCGTACTCGGCGCGGAGCCCCTGGATCCGCAGCAACTGCCCGCCGACGGCCGGCACCCGGCGCACGACACCGAAGTCGACGCCCTCTCTCAGCACGGCGGCCGCGCCGACCTCCGCGGCACGTTCCAGCAGCACCTCCATGACCGCGGGCGGCTGCTCGGCCACGACGACGGTCGAACCGGGCTTGATGATCCCGGCCTTCTCGAGGGCGATGTCCTCGGGACGCTCGCCGAGGTACTTGGCGTGGTCGACGGAGATCGGCGTGATCACCGCGACGTTCGCGTCGACCACGTTGGTGGCGTCCCAGGAACCGCCCATGCCGACCTCCACGATCGCGGCGTCGACCGGCGCGTCCGCGAATGCGGCGTAGGCCATGCCCACGACCGTCTCGAAGAACGACAGCGGGTGCTCGCCCTCAGCGTCGACGAGCGCGGCGAACGGCGCCACGTCGTGGTAGGCGGAGACGAACCCTTCCTCGGAGATCGGGTCGCCGTCGAGCGAGATCCGCTCGGTCATCGACTCGACATGGGGGCTGGTGAACCGGCCCGTGCGCAGACCGCGCGCCCGCAGCAGCGTGTCGATCATCCGCGACGTGCTGGTCTTGCCGTTGGTGCCGGTGAGGTGCACGACGGGGTACGAGTGCTGCGGGTCGCCGAGCGTGTGCACGAGCGACTCGATGCGGTCCAGGCTCGGCTCGAGCTTGGTCTCCGGCCAGCGGGCGAGGAGCGCGCGCTCGACGTCGGCATAGGTGGTCGGGAGGTCGGGCGCGGGGGAAGTCGGGGTATCAGGCATCGCGCCCTCGAGTCTACGGGGGTACGACGGCCCGCCGTCCGGCGCGGCTAGGCCCTCCGGCTGAGCAGATGAACTCGGCGTCGCGGTCGCGCTCGACGTCGACGCCGGCGACCTTCTCCCCCGACCACCAGTCGACGACCCCGAGGCAGTGCGTGAGGATCGCACGTCACCATCGCCTCACGCTAGGGAAGGGCTCGGACAGAACTGAGTCGCTCCAGCCGGAGGCCCACCCGTAAGATTTCGGCTCATGGACACCAATCCCACGCCTGACCTGCCCGGAGAGACCACCGAAGCGACCCAGCGCCGCTCGGTCGTCGTACCGGACCGGCCCGCACTGGAGGGGTTGGAGGACAAGTGGGTCCAGCGGTGGAACGAGGAGAACACCTACCGCTTCGACCGGTCGCGCACGCGCGAGGAGATCTACTCGATCGACACCCCGCCCCCGACCGTCTCGGGCTCGCTCCATGTCGGCCACGTCTTCTCCTACACCCACACCGACCTCATCGCCCGATTCCAGCGGATGCGCGGCAAGGAGGTCTTCTACCCCATGGGCTGGGACGACAACGGTCTCCCCACCGAGCGTCGGGTCCAGAACTACTTCGGTGTCCGCTGCGACCCCTCGCTCCACCATGACGACGACTTCACCCCGCCGGAGAAGCCGGACCCGAAAAAACCGGTCCCGGTCAGCCGCCAGAACTTCATCGACCTGTGCGAGCAGCTGGTCGAGGAGGACGAGAAGGCCTTCGAGGCGCTGTGGCGCAAGGTCGGTCTCTCGGTCGACTGGAGCCAGACCTACACCACGATCGGCGAGGACGCCCGCGTCGCGAGCCAGCGCGCGTTCCTGCGCAACTACGCCCGCGGAGAGGCCTACTCGACCGACGCCCCCACGTTGTGGGACGTCACCTTCCAGACCGCAGTCGCCCAGGCCGAGCTCGAGGCGCGTGAGTACCCCGGCGCCTACCACCGCGTCGCGTTCCACAAGCCCGACGGCTCGCCGGTCCACATCGAGACCACCCGTCCGGAGCTGATTCCCGCCGTCGTCGCCCTGATCGCGCACCCGGACGACGAGCGCTACCAGGAACTGTTCGGCACGACAGTCACCTCGCCGGTTTTCGGCGTCGAGATCCCGGTCCTCTCCCATGACGCCGCCGAGCCCGACAAGGGCGCCGGCATCGCCATGTGCTGCACCTTCGGCGACCTCACCGACGTCATGTGGTGGCGCGAGCTGCAGCTGCCGGTGCGCACGGTCATCGGCCGCGACGGCCGGCTGCACCGAGAGACGCCCCCGTGGCTCGCACACGAGTCCGCGGCTACGGCATACACCGACCTCGCCGGCAAGACCGCCTTCAGCGCGCGCGAGGCAATGGTCGAGAAGCTGCGCGAGAGCGGGGACCTCGACGGGGAGCCGACACCCACCCAGCGCATGGCGAACTTCTTCGAGAAGGGCGACAAGCCGCTCGAGATCGTCTCGACCCGCCAGTGGTACCTCAAGAACGGCGGCCGGGACCTCGAGCTGCGCGCGGAGCTGATCGAGCGCGGCGGCGAGATCACCTGGCAGCCCGAGTACATGCGCCACCGCTACACCAACTGGGTCGAGGGACTCAACGGCGACTGGCTCGTCTCGCGGCAGCGCTTCTTCGGCATCCCCTTCCCGGTCTGGTACCAGCTCGACGCCGACGGCGAGCCCGACTACGACCACCCGCTCATGCCCTCGGAGGACGAGCTGCCCGTCGACCCGTCCTCGGACGCCCCGCGTGGCTACGACGAGGACCAGCGCGGCAAGCCGGGCGGCTTCGTCGGCGACCCCGACGTGATGGACACGTGGGCGACCTCGTCCCTCTCACCACAGATCGTCACCGGCTGGGAGCGGGACAAGGACCTCTTCGAGCGCACCTTCCCGATGGACCTGCGTCCGCAGGCCCACGACATCATCCGCACCTGGCTCTTCGCGACGGTCGTCCGAGCACACCACGAGAACGGCATGGTCCCGTGGTCGCACGCGGCGATCTCCGGCTTCGTGGTCGACCCGGACCGCAAGAAGATGAGCAAGTCCAAGGGCAACGTGGTCGTCCCGACCGAGATCCTGGACAAGTACGGCGCCGACGCGGTCCGCTGGCGTGCCGCCCTCGCCCGTCCGGGTGCCGACTCGCCCTTCGACGAGACCCAGATGAAGGTCGGCCGCCGCCTGGCGATGAAGGTGCTCAACGCCTCGAAGTTCGTCCTCGGGCTCGGCGCCGTCGACACCTCCCCCGCCCACGTGAGCGCGCCTGTCGACTGCGCCATGCTCGGCGGGCTCGCGAACGTCATCACCAAGGCGACCGACGCGTTCGAGGCCTACGACTACACGACCGCCCTCGAGGCGACCGAGAAGTTCTTCTGGGAGTTCTGCGACGACTACCTCGAGCTGGTCAAGGAGCGGGCCTACGGCGGCCGCGGCGAGGAACCTGCCGACTCGGCGAAGGCCGCCCTGGCCATCGCGCTCGACGTGCAGCTGCGCCTGCTCGCGCCGTTCCTGCCCTACGTGACCGAGGAGGTCTGGTCGTGGTGGCGCGACGGGTCGATCCACCGTGAGCCGTGGCCGACCATCACCGACCTCGGGTCGGCCGCCTCGAGCACTCCGGCGATGCTCGCCGCTGTGGCCGACGTGCTCACCGGCATCCGCGGCGCGAAGTCGCAGGCGAAGGTGAAGATGCGCACGCCGCTCTCCGCGGTTCGCGTGACGGGACCGGCCGGGGCCCTCGCGCTCGCCGAGCAGGTCTCGGAGGACCTGAAGGCGGCCGGCAACGTCACAGGCGAGCTGAGCTTCACCCCTGGTGACGGAGAGATCGCCGTCGAGGCCGAGATCGCCGAGGAGCCCCCGGCCTGAGTCTGGCTCGCCCGCCGGGGGATTAATTACCAAGGTATGCAGGCAATTGGTCTCTGCCCATGGTGATCTTGCCGTGGGAAGAGACCAATCGCCATGGGAAGTTCACGCTGACCGTCCTTGGCGCCGTCGTCCTGGGATCGACTGACGCCCCCGAGGACGCGATGGCACGATCGCAGGGTGGGCTTCGAGGCGACGCTGGTGCGATGGCCGGGTGAGGCTGCATGGGTCTTCGCCCCGGTCCCGGAGGAGCACGCTCCTGACGTGGCTGGCCCGTTCGGGCGGGTCCCCGTGGTCGCGACCGTGGACGGGCTGACCTGGACCACCAGCGTCTGGCAGGACAAGAACGCAGGGTGGCTCCTGCCGGTGCCAAGGAAGGTACGCCGCGGCAAGGACGACGGCGACGTGGTGCGCGTTGAGATCGAGGTCGACCCCTCACGCATGTGAGCGCGTCGCCGATGCAGTCTGTCCTAGGATCTCTCCTCGCCTGAGCCGTCCTCGCCCGGGTCGCCCTCCGCCGGGTCGCCCTCCGCCTCCGAATCTTCGCGCGCTTCGTCCTGGGCCCTCTCCCGCTCGGCCTCCCGAAGATCGTCAGGCATGTGGCTGTCGCCGACGGCGTCCAGGTCAGGTTTCCTGGTCGGCTCCCCCGCGTCCGTGCCATCGTCGGGCTTGGCCGTCATGACCTCGTCGGGCTCCTGTCCAGGTGCAGTCATGCCTCGACGTACCCGAAAGTGACCTGCATAACACGGCAGCAGCGCCGGGCGGATGCCGCCGCGCGAACCGCGAGTCGGGTCAGGACCGGTTCAGCCAGGCCTCGAAGGCGTCGAAGGTGTAGGGACGTCCCAGGAAGTGCTCGACCAGGTCGGCCGCATCCTTGGACCCGCCGGCGGCGAGCACCCGGTCGCGGTAACGGTGCGCCACCTCCTCGGCGAACATGTCCTCCTCGTCGAACGCCGAGAACATGTCCTTGGCGATGACGAGGCTCCACATGTAGGTGTAGTACGCCGAGGAGTACCCCTCGAGGTGACCGAAGGACGCCTGGAAGTGCGTGTCGGGGACGTACCCGAACACGTCGTAGGCCGCCTGAAGCTCCTGGACGAGCGCAGTGACGTCCTCCGGCACCCGGTGGTGCACGTGGTACGAGAGTGCGGCGTAGAACATCTGCGTCCGCGCGTGGTAGCCCTTGCCGAACTCGTCTGCCTTGCGCATCTTGGCCACCAGCTCGGCCGGGATCGGCTCGCCGAACTGGTTAGTCGCGAACGACCGGAGGACATCGGCGTCCCAGGCCCACTCCTCCAGCATCTGCGAAGGCGCCTCGACGAAGTCCCACTCGGTCGCCACGCCGGAGAATCGTGCCCAGGCGTGCCTTCCGGCCAGCACGTGATGCACCAGGTGGCCGAACTCGTGGAACAACGTCACGACGTCGTCGTGCTCCATGAGCCCGCGGGGGAAGTTGCAGACCAGGACGCCCTCGGCGAGCTGACGGTCGCGGATGCCGGGGACGAGGTCGAACTGCGCCGCGTGCTTGAACTTCCCCTCGCGCGGGTGCAGGTCGAGGAAGATCCGCCCGAGCTGCGTGCCGTCCGCCGCGACGTCGTACACCGCAACATCCGCGTGCCAGCGCGGGGCGTCGGGGACTTCGGTGTACTCGAGGCCGAAGAGCCGCCCCGTGACGTCGAGGAGGCCCGCGCGGACCTTGGTGAAGTCGAAGTACTCGCGCACCTGCTGGGCGTCCACATCGAAGTTCTCCTTGCGGATGACCTCGCCGTAGTAACCCTTGTCGGTGCTGTCGACAGCGGTGGCGTCCGGGTGGTCCTGCCTGAGCCTGGCCAGGAGGACGTCGTAGTCGCGGCGCGCGGACTCCTGGGCCGCCTCGGTGATCTTGTCGATGAACTCCAAGATCGCATCGCCCTTGCCGATCATCTTGACCTCGGCGTCGTAGCTGGGCCAGTCGGCGTAGCCGAGCAGCCGGGCGTGCTCGTCGCGGAGCTTCAGCAGCTCGATGAGCAGCGCATCGTTCTGGGGCCACGCCCGGTTCAGGAACGCCCGCAGCAGCTCACCGCGGGCCTCGCGGTCACGCGCGAAGGTCATGAACGGGATGTAGTCCGGGTAGTCGGTGGTGATCGTGACCTTGCCGTCCTCACCCGCGGGGTGCCCCTCAACGTAGTCGGCCGGCAGGCCCGCGAGCCGCTCAGGATCGAGTACGACGGTCCGCACATCGTCGCGGATGTTCTTGGAGAACTCCTGAGCCAGCTCGGTCTCCCGCTCGGCGAGGAAGCGGATGCGCTCGCGCACGTCCTCGTCCTGGTCCACTCCGGCCCGGCGGAAGTCACGCAGCGACAGCTCGAGCACCCGGGCCGCTGCGTCGTCGAGCGGGCCCGCGTCCACACCTTCCAGCACGTCGTACAGCTCGCGGTCGAGGCCGATCTCCGTGAGCAGCCTGTGGGCCTCCTGCTCCCCCGCCTCGGCCTTGGTGCGGACCGACTCGTCAGGATGCACCTGCGCCATCAGCGAGGAGACGGCGAAGGCGTTGGCCAGGGCGAGGTTGACGTCGTTCCACAGGGCAACGGTGTCGAGGCCGTTCTCAGGAGTCGCGCTCTTCAGCCGGGCGACGAGCTCACGGGCTCTGGCAAGTTGTTCGTCGCACCTGGTGTTGAACCAGGACTCCCAGTCGTCTTTGCGTGCGGGCAGGGCCAGGGGTGCGAGTGGCTTGGTCACGCGGCGACTCTAACCAGCCGACCTGTCGTTAGGAACCGAGTTGAGGATTCTGCGCGGCGTGGCGCCCAGATGCTCGGGATCGCTTCTCACTGTTCGCCCTCGTGGAGGTGTGGGGACGCCCGAACAGCCGGTGCTGACCAGCAAGACCCACCCTGCGACGGGCGCCGCTCCGGCTGGTCGCGGCGACTCGCGGCGCAACCTCCGCAGCGCGCTCGATGGCCTTGCCCACCTCGCGAGCACCGAAGCGCGTGCCTTCCGCGGACGCTGCGCGAGCGGACGACCGACTGTCGCTGTCCGCTCCGAGACCCTCGCGACTGCCGGCCTCGTCCAGCCTCGCCGTCTCGTCCACCGGCGAGAGACCGACGGCGCCGACCGCGGGCACCGTCACCGCACGCGCCTGACCTGTCACGACGACCGCGGGTTCCCATGAGTCGGCGCGGATCGGAAGCGTCCCCTCCACACTGACTCGGGCACCTATCGCTGCAGCGAAGAACCGGCCCGGCTCTGCGTTGGCCCGGTGCACCCCCACGAGCGCTGTTGCGAGGACGGCGAGCACGACGAATGCCATGAACGGCTTGCGATGGTCTGCGCTCAAAACTGCTCTCCCGAGACGGCTGGATCCTCGACAGGACCCTGAAAAGGTGCGTTTCCATCGTGCCGCGCGTGGCACACCATGTCTTCGAAACACAGGAAACAGGAGACAACTCACGCCACACGGACGGATCGCTCTAGACCGCCCTCATCATAGGAAAAACGGCCGAACCGGTCGGCCCGGGTCAGGCAGACTTGCGCTTCTTCGGCTCGGCCTCACGCGGAACGAGCGTCGGGTTCACGTTGTCGCTGACTACCTCGCCGTTGACGACCACCTTCGCGACGTCCTCACGCGAGGGCACGTCATACATGACGTGCAGCAGGACCTCCTCGATGATCGCGCGAAGGCCGCGCGCACCGGTGCCGCGCATCATCGCGAGATCGGCAACCGCGTCGACGGCGTCCGAGGTGAACTCGAGCTCGACACCGTCGAGCTCGAAGAGTTTCTGGTACTGCTTCACCAAGGCGTTGCGCGGCTCGGTGAGGATCGCCACGAGCGCCTCACGGTTGAGCTTCTCGACGGTGGCGATCACGGGGAGCCGGCCGATGAACTCGGGGATGAGCCCGAACTTCATCAGGTCCTCGGGCATGACCTCTGAGAAGATCTTCTCCATGTCGCGCTCCTCCTTGGTGAGGAGCTCCGCGCCGAAGCCGAGGGTCTTCTTGCCGATCCGCTGCTCGACGATGTTCTCCAGGCCGGCAAACGCGCCGCCGACGATGAAGAGGATGTTCGTCGTGTCGATCTGGATGAACTCCTGGTGCGGGTGCTTGCGACCACCCTGGGGCGGGACGGAGGCCGTCGTGCCTTCCAGGATCTTCAGCAGCGCCTGCTGGACGCCCTCGCCGGAGACGTCGCGGGTGATCGAGGGGTTCTCCGCCTTGCGGGCGACCTTGTCGATCTCGTCGATGTAGATGATGCCGGTCTCGGCCTTCTTGACGTCGTAGTCGGCCGCCTGGATCAGCTTGAGGAGGATGTTCTCGACGTCCTCGCCGACATAGCCCGCCTCGGTCAGCGCGGTGGCGTCGGCGATGGCGAACGGGACGTTGAGCATCCGCGCGAGCGTCTGGGCGAGGTAGGTCTTGCCGCAGCCGGTCGGCCCGATGACCAGGATGTTGGACTTCGCCAGCTCGACAGCATCGTCCTTGGCATGGCGCCCGGTGGTGACCCCGGCCTGGACTCGCTTGTAGTGGTTGTAGACGGCGACGGCCAGGGCCTTCTTCGCGGTCTCCTGGCCGATCACGTAGGAGTTGAGGAACTCGAAGATCTCTCGGGGCTTGGGGAGCTCGTCGAGGCCGACCTCGTTGCCCTCGCTCAGCTCCTCCTCGATGATCTCATTGCAGAGATCAATGCACTCGTCGCAGATGTAGACGCCAGGTCCTGCGATCAGCTTCTTGACCTGCTTCTGGCTCTTCCCGCAGAACGAGCACTTCAGCAGGTCGCCTCCGTCACCGATGCGTGCCACGGGCGACGTCTCCTCACAAATCAGGCCGGCAGTCCTGCTCGGCACCGGCTAGCTGTCCACATTTGCTACTTGATCGAAGGTACCCCGTCGCGCCCCCAAATGGGATGGGGACACGACGATCCCTTCGGCCGGTCGGGGCGGCACGCCGCGCGCACCACCCCGTCCGGGACGTGCTAGCGCCCTGCGCCCCCGCCGACACTCATCGCGGCCTTGCGCGACTCGAGGATCGCGTCCACGAGGCCGTACTCGACTGCGGCCTGCGCGGTCAGGATCTTGTCGCGGTCGATGTCGCGACTGACCGTCTCTTTGTCCTTGCCGCTGTGCTCGGAGATCATCGTCTCGAGCAGGTCGCGCATGCGCAGGATCTCGTTGGCCTGGATCTCGATGTCGGAGGTCTGGCCGTAGGTGCCCTCGGTGTAGGGCTGGTGGATGAGCACCCGACTGTTCGGCAGGGCCATCCGCTTGCCCGGCGCACCGGCCGCGAGCAGGATCGCCGCGGCGGAGGCGGCCTGCCCGAGGCAGACGGTCTGGATGTCGGGCTTCACGAAGCGCATCGTGTCGTAGATCGCGGTCAGTGCCGTGAACGAGCCGCCCGGGCTGTTGATGTAGATCGTGATGTCACGGTCGGGGTCCATCGACTCGAGCACCAGCAGCTGCGACATGACCGCGTTGGCGACCTCGTCGGAGATGGGCGTGCCGAGGAAGATGATCCGGTCCTCGAACAGCTTGGTGTAGGGGTCGATCCGGCGAACGCCGTACGACGTGCGCTCCTCCCACTGGGGGATGTAGTAGTTCATGCGCGGTGAGACCAGGTCACTGGCCTTGCCGGATGCTTCGGCGAGGCCCGGGATGTGGCTGCTCGTCATCGTGTCTCCGCTCCCTTCCTGGTCAGTGCTTTGCCGCTGCGGGGCGGCCGTGGTCGGCGACCTGGCCGGCGCTGGCGACGACCTTGTCGATGAAGCCGTACTCGAGCGCCTGGTCGGCGGTGAACCAGCGGTCGCGGTCTGCGTCCAGCTCGACCTGCTCGAGCGGCTGGCCGGTGTGCTCGCTGATCAGCTTGAAGAGCACCTCACGGATGTGCATCGACTGCTGAGCCTGGATCTTGATGTCCGCGGCGGAGCCGCCCATGCCACCCGAGGGCTGGTGCATCATGATGCGCGCGTGTGGGAGGGCGTAGCGCTTGCCCTTGGCGCCGGCGCAGAGGAGGAACTGCCCCATCGAGGCGGCCAGGCCCATGCCGACCGTGGCCACGTCGTTGGAGATGTAGTTCATCGTGTCGTAGATCGCCATGCCGGCGTCCACCGAGCCACCCGGGCTGTTGATGTAGAGGAAGATGTCCGCCTCGGGGTTCTCCGCGTTGAGGAGGAGCATCTGCGCGCAGATCGCGTTCGCGTTCTGGTCGCGCACCTCCGACCCGAGGAAGACGATCCGCTCACGGAGCAGACGCTGGTAGATGTGGTCGTCGAGCCCGTACTGCGCGGCGCCACCGTTCATCTGGGGACCTGTGGTCAGGCTGGGAGTCTCGTTCACGTCAACAGACCCTAGCCCTAAGGTCCCCCACATCCACCAGGAAACCCCCGGTGTTCGCCCACAGCGGACTCACGAGGTCCGCCGCGGACGTGACCGGGGGTCGAGCCGGCGCCGATCGGTCAGCTTCGTTCGATGGAGGACCGGATCCGCTCGAGCGTGGTGCGGATCCCGTCGGCAAGCTCGTCGTCGTGCCCCTCGGCGCCGCCGATCAACGGCGCCAGGAGCCGCGTGCCGAGCGTGTACGCCGGAAGCTCACGCTTGCCGGTGAGCCGGGCACCCTTGTCGCTCGGGGTGATCTCGTAGCTCCAGGTCGCCCCGCTCTCACGCGTCTTCCAGGCGACTGCCTTGCCCGGCTCGTAGCGGACCACCTTGGAGGTCGTGGGCCACACCGCCCAGCCGCGCCGGTTGAGCCCGAGCATCTTCGTACCGACCCCCTGCTTCGGCGACCCGAGGACCACGATCTTGCGGCACTCGGGGCTCCACTCGGGCATGCGGCCGACGTCGGAGACCACCTCCCAGACCGACTCGGGAGTGGCGGCGACCTCGACTGACGCACTGATGGGCAGGGGGTGGTTCATCGGTGACCTCTCGTTGGTTGGACAGCATGCGGTGCGGGGACGTTCGGCAGGGTTCAACGACGCCGAACTCCTCAGGTCTCGGTATCGCCGAGCCAGCCCTTGAGGGCGGTGTAGACATCCGGGTGGTTCAGCAGCCCGAAGTGGTCGGTCCCGGGAACGTGCAGGATGTCGGCATCCGGGAACATCGCGCTCCCCCGCCGGGGCGTCGCGACTGCGGACGAGTAGCGCACGAGCAGGTCGCCGAACACCTCGCTGACCGGGTGGCGGCGTGAGCCCGTGAGCGTCGCCGCGACGAGGTGGTACCGCGCGTGCGGAAGGTGGCGTACGTCGCCGGCGAGGCCGCGTCGTAGGTCGAGGATGCCGACGCTGCGGTACTCCAGGATCCGTCCGAACGGCGCCGACTCGGGAAGGATCCCGAGAACACGGCTCCCGGCGTGCACCACTCGCTCGAGCGGTGCACCGAGGTGAGGTGTGCCGAGGGTGACCACGTCGCTGACGCGATCGGTCCACGGGTCCGTCGACCCGATCCCCTCGGGGGCGACGGCACAGGCAGCCCGCATGATCAGCCCACCCATGGAGTGCCCGACCAGCGCGATCCGGCGGACCCGGGTCGGCCAAGCCACCACCAGACGATCGAGCAGCGCCGAGAGCGCGGCGCCGTTCTCGGCGATCGGGAGGCCGGTGTTGGCGCGCAGGAAGAGCGGCGTCCATGAGGTCTCCTTGCGGAGCCGGGAGCCGTAGGTGCCGCCTCGCTCTGCCCGGCGGAGGTTCCACGAGTCGTCGTTCTCCCCGAGCCCGTGGAGGAAGACGACGAGGTCACCGGTCGCGTCGGGGAAAGCCGCAGCGAGCGCGTCCGGATCGAGCATGACGTCACGGCCGTCGCACCGAACGGCCATCTCGATCGCGAGCTCGGGGCGCTCCTCGCTGAGCCGATCCCCGATCAGGCCGTTCACCGCCGAGACGAGGTGGCGCCCCACCGGACCCTGCTCGAGCCGCGGACCCACGCCTCGGCGGTCGACCTTCCGGAGCGCCGTGACACCCCCCGTCATCGCGGCGCCGAGACCTCCGTAGATGGCCGCGGAGACACCGTCGTGGACCTGCCGGGGAAGCCGGGAGGAACCTCCGGTGGCGCAGTCGGTCGTGGCGAAGACCCGGTCGGCGACAGCCTGGTGCACATCGCGAACAGCGCCGAGGACCAGCTGTTCGGCGTACTCGATCGCCAGCGCAGCGGCACCCGCCACACCGGCGCCGTTCCCCCGCTCATCGCGCGGAGTCCTGGCGGGTGCTGGCGTGCGCTCCGGGTTCGACGAGGTCACGCTGCCCAGTCTCAGCGGCATACTCCGGGTATGTCAACGCTTTGTGTCACATACTGTGACGTCGCCCGGTCCTCGGTCCGAGCTGTCCTCAGCACTGCCCTGACCCGTTCGTCGTACGTCGTCCGGGGCGGGTCGACGTACCTCCGCGGCGTGCAATACCCGTAGAAAAGCGTCACTTCCCTCGTGAAGTTCCAGAGGGAAGTGACGCTTTGTCAAGCAAGGGACCTTGGGAAAGCACCCAGGCCCGGGAGCTCGGGCGGGTCAGGCCTCGTTGGACTCCTCAGCCGACTCCTCGGCGGCCTCGGTCTCGACAGCCTCGGCCTCGGGCTCGCCGATCGTGCCGTCGGGGCGAAGGTTCTTCAGCTCGACGTGGTTGCCGGACTCGTCGACGACCTTGGCCGACTCGACGAGGATCGCGAGTGCCTTGCCGCGCACGACCTCGGAGACCATCTCCGGGATGTGGTTGTGCTCGACCATGTGCTTGGCGAACTCGTTCGGGTCCTGGCCCGACTGTTGCGCACGGCGGAAGATGTGCTCGGACAGCTCCTGCTGCTCGACGCCGATCTGCTCCTTCTTCGCCACCTCGTCGAGGACGAACTGGGCCGCGATCGCGTCGCGGGTGCGCTGCTCGAGGTCGGACTCGAACTCCTCGAGGGTCTGCTCCTCCGACTCGAGGTAGGCATCCATGGTCATGCCGGCGTACGCCAGCTGCTCCTGGATGTTCTCGCGGCGGGCCTTGAGCTCAGCGTCGACGACACCGTCGGGCAGCGGGATCTCGACCAGGTCCAGGACCTTCTCGAGGACCGCGTCGCGGGCCGCGGCGGCCTGCTCGAGGCGCTTGCCGTTCTCGAGGCGGGTGCGCACGTCGGCCACCAGCTCCTCGGCCGTGTCGAACTCCGACGCGGTCTGCGCGAAGTCGTCGTCGAGCTCGGGCAGCTCCTGTTCCTTGACCGCGCTGACCTTGACCTCGACCTCGACGTCGAGACCCTGCTGGTCACCACCGACGAGGTTCGAGGAGAACGTCTTCTCCTCGCCCGCGGACATGCCGGTCAGGGCCTCGTCGAGGCCGTCGAGCATGCCGCCGCGGCCGACCTGGTAGCTCATGCCGCTGACCTCGGCACCCTCGACGAGCTCGCCGTCGCGCAGCGCCTTGAGGTCCATCACGACGAAGTCGTTCTCGGCCGCCGCACGATCGACCTCGTTGAGCGTGGCGAAACGCTCGCGAAGGTTCTGGACCTGAGTGTCGACGTCCTCGTCGCTGACCGTGACGTCGTCAACGGTGACCTCGAGGCCGTCGAGCTCGGGCAGGGTGATCTCGGGGCGTACGTCGACCTCGGCGGTGAACTCGAGGGTCTCGTTGTCCTCGAACTTCGTGATGTCGATCTCGGGCTGCGCCAGCGGCTCGATCTCGTTGTCCTGGAGGGCCTGGACGTAGAGCTTCGGCAGCGCCTCGTTGATGGCCTCGTCGAGCACCGGGCCCCGGCCGATCTGGCGGTCGATCACCATCGGGGGGACTTTGCCCTTGCGGAAGCCCGGCACGTTGATCTGCTGCGCGATCTTCTTGTACGCCGCGTCGAGGCTCGGCTTGAGCTCCTCGAAGGGCACCTCGACGGTGAGCTTCGCCCGGGTCGGGCTCAAAGTCTCGACGGCGCTCTTCACAGGTCTTTCTCCTCAGTAGTCGACAGCTGGTTGCCGTTTGGCAGACACGCTCATCGCTGGTGGATCGGTGAGCATGGTCGGGGCGACAGGACTCGAACCTGCGATCTCCTGCTCCCAAAGCAGGCGCGCTAGCCACTACGCTACGCCCCGGTGAACCCACGGGAGTCTAGTGGACGACCCCGCGCACGCCGTAATCGCGGCGTGATGAACTCACGTCGCCGAGACGCGTGTGCCGATTGGGACCAAACATCGGCCCTGTGGCACCATTGACCCGCTGACCGACCGATACCGGTCGGGGAGGCACTGCGGATGTAGCTCAATGGTAGAGCCCCAGTCTTCCAAACTGGCTACGCGGGTTCGATTCCCGTCATCCGCTCCGACCGAGACCCCCGGCCTCCACGGCCGGGGGTCTCGCGCGTTCCGACCGCTCGGACGACGTGGCTCAGCGGCGGTGCAGCAGGAACAGCGCCCGGTCGTCGCTCATCGACTCGAGCTCGTCGATCAAGCGCCGCGCACCATGCTCGAAGCCGGAGCGAAGCATGCGTTCCCCCTGTCCGAGCAGCCTGTCGATGCCCAAGGAGATGTCGCGCTCCGGTGTCTCCACGAGCCCATCGGTGTACATCAAGAGGGCGTCGCCGTAGTTGAGGGTGCCGGTCATCACGTTGAAGTGTGCCTGCCCCATCAGGCCGAGCACGGGTCCCTCGCTCTCGTGGATGGCCCAGCGGCCGGAGCCGGCCAGCAGCTGCACGGCGGGCGGATGACCTGCCGACCGGAGCTCGAACTTCCCCGTCTGGAGATCGAGCGAGAGGTGGACGGCGGTCGCGAAGCCCTCGCTCCAGTCCTGCCGGAGCAGGTAGTCGTTGGCGGCCGGGAGGAACTGCTCCGGAGGAAGAGCGCCGAGCAGTCCGCCGAAGGCTCCCGACAGCAGGAGCGACCTGGTGCCGGCCTGCTCTCCCTTGCCCGACACGTCGACCACGGCGACCTCGAGGTTGCGCCGGTCGGCCGACGCGCTCGCGACGATGAAGTCACCGGCGAAGGACGACCCACCTGCCGAGCGCATGACGGCCTCGGCGTACCAGTCGCGCGGCAGCATCGGCATCTGGCTCTGCCGAGCGATCCTCTCCCGCAGGTCGACGAGCATCGACTCCCCACGGGCACCGGCGACACCCAGCCTGGTGCGGCGGAACGACGAGACCAAGATGATCAGACCCACGATGAACGTGACGATGATGCCGAAGACGCGGCGACCGTCGAAGACCGTGTCGGGGATGGAGAGTCCCACCACCAGGACCGCCAGCGAGTAGACCACCAGCCACGGCAACGTGCGGGGACTGAGCACCTGGTTGCCCAGCACCATCGGGATCACCAGGGCGGACACCGGGACCGACTCGACGGCCACGACCCCGAAGCCGATGAGCGTGCTGATCAGACCCAGCGCCACCACGAGTGATGACTCGGAGTAGCGGATCCGACGCCAGCGACGCCCCCAACGACGGCTCAACTGAGCCGCGGGCACGCGGGTCAGTCGATCCAGTTGGGGGGCAGTAGCCACAGCATGACCTTAGTGTCGGAGGAGCCCGCAGGGGTTGTCGTCATCGGGTGTCGACTGCAAAGGATCACAGACTCGCGCTCCGAGCGCGAGACCTGAACTTCGGCTGGCACCGAGGGCACCAGAATGAGTTGCGGGCGGCGAGCACCTCCGTGCGCACCTTCGCCCCACATACATGACAGGGCCGGTCGTGTCTTCGGTAGACGTAGACCTCGCCGCCGTGGTCGTCGCGGCGAGGCTCTCGCCCCATCGCTTCGGGCGTGTGCTCGGGCCGCACGGTGTCGATGCGTCCGGTGGCGACCCCCTCGGCCATCAGCGTCACGAGGTCCTCCCAGATCCCCTCGAACTGCCCGCGCCGCAGAGTGTTGCCGGGTCGAAGCGGATGGATCCGATGCCGGAAGAGCACCTCTGCCCGATACACGTTGCCGACCCCCGCCACGACGCTCTGGTCCATCAGCAGCGCGCCGATGGCTGTCCGGCTGCGGCTGATCCTCGCCCAGGCGGCGTCAGGATCCGCATCCTTGCGCAGCGGGTCGGCACCCAGCCGCTCGACGATCGCCGCGCGACGGTCATCGGTGACCAGCTCGCACGCGGTCGCCCCGCGAAGGTCGGCGTACGACGCGCGAGCTCCCTCGTCTGGCTCGGCCGCTCCCCCGTCTCGCCACGGCGTCACCAGGCGCATCCGCACCTGGCCGACGGGCGCCGGTGGCGCACCGTCGTACACGTCGAGCTTGCCGTAGAGCCCCAGGTGGACATGGACGAACCGCTCGCCCTCGAACTCCACGAACAGGTGCTTTCCCCACGCCTCGGCTCCCTCGACGAAACCTCCGTCGAGCGCCGCAGCCTCCTCGGCGAAGCGTCCCTGCGGACTCGAGACCTCCACCCGGCGACCGGCGAAGTGCTCGACCAGGGTCTCGGCGAGACGGTGGAGGGTGTGCCCCTCAGGCATCTGGCTCCTCGGCTCAGGGCTTCGACCGCAGCGCGGACTCCGGAAGCGGAGGCAGGTTGCCGGTCTTCTCGTAGTCGGCGATCTGGCCGATGCGGCGGGTGTGGCGCTCTTCGTTGCTGTACGGCGTGCCGAGGAAGACGTCGACCAGGTGGGTCAGCTCCTCGATCGTGTGCATGCGGCCTCCGACGGAGATCACGTTCGCGTCGTTGTGCTCACGGGCCAGCACGGCGGTCTCCTCGCTCCACACGAGTGCCGCGCGCACGCCCTTGACCTTGTTCGCGGCGATCTGTTCCCCGTTGCCCGATCCGCCGATCACCACGCCGAGGCTGTCGACGGAGTCCTCACGGTCGGCGATGACCGCCTCGGCCGCGCGCATGCAGAACGGCGGGTAGTCGTCGACGGCGTCGTAGACGAACGGGCCGTGGTCGACGACCTCGTGGCCGTTCTGGGACAGGTGGCTGAGCAGATGCTCCTTGAGCTCGAGGCCAGCGTGGTCGGATCCGAGGTGAACGCGCATGGGCGAGATTCTGGCAGAGCCCGCAAGGCAACGGTGCAGACCGGTCGCCGGGTATGGCGTGGCGCACGGCTCACAGTGTTGCGCGCAGGAACTCCACGATCTCTGCGAGCGACTCCTCGGCCGCGTCGAACTGCAGGGGGTTCCCCCAGAAGCCGTGCACCATCCCCGGGTACGTCGACAGCGTGACGTCGACGCCGGCGACCTCCATGCGACGGGCGAGCTCGACGTCCTCGTCGACGAGCGGGTCGTGCTCGGCCGCGACCACCAGCGACGGCGGCAGTGTGTGCAGGGCATCGGAGTCGATCGGGGCGAGGTCGGGGTTGTCCAGGTCCTCGGGTCTCCCGGCGTACTGCTGCCAGTACCAGTCCGCCTCGGCGGCGCCGAAGCCCGCGGCCTCTCGGTGGTAGGACTCGAACCGGCCCTTCGGGTCGATGAAGGGGTAGACCAGGACGGTCGCAGCGAAGAGATTCGGGTTGCGCAGCGCCGCCACGAGGGCGAGGTTCCCGCCCGCGCTGTCCCCGAGCGCGACGAGTCGGGAGAGGTCGACACCCAGGGTCGCTGCGCGGGCGACCAGCCAGGCAACGGCGGTGTCCACGTCGTCCGGCGCGGCGGGGAAGCGGTGCTCGGGAGGCTTGCGGTAGTCCACCGCGAGGACGGCGAGGCCGGTGCGGTTCGCAAGTCTTCGCGACCGCGCGTCGTGGGTCTCGAGGTCGCCGAAGACGAACCCTCCACCGTGCGCGAACACGATCGCGCCGCCCGACCAGCCCAGCGACTCCGTCGATCCGGCGGGGAGATACAGCCTGCAGGGCACCCCGTCGGCGTCGACGTCGAGGACGCTGGCGACCTCCTCCCTCGGCTCGCGGGCAGCCTCCTCGCGGGCGAGACGTCGCTGGTCCTCGATGTCATAGCCCGGGTCGGTGACCTTGGGGCCATCGATCCACTCGGCGAGCGCGGCCTTCGCCTGCGGGTGCAGGACCACTCAGGCCTCGCCCTCGAGCCGCTTCAGCTCCTCGTCGACGACGGAGGTGTCGAGCTTGGTGAACACCGGCGCCGGCTTCGCGACGGGCGTTCCCGGCACGATCGGCCGGCGCTCCCAGCGCGGGGTGTTGGTGTACTCCCCCGTGATGATCGGGTACGCCGGCCCGCCGTCGAGGTCGTCCACCTCTTCGATCCGGGGCATGGGAGCGACCTCGCCCGACCCGCCGAGCACACGGTCGACGGCGTTGGCGCTGTGGGGAAGGAACGGGGCTAGGAGCAGGTTGCAGTCGGCCACCGCCTGGGCCGTGACGTGCAGGATCGTCGCGAGCCGCTCCCGCTCGGAATCATCCTTGAGCTTCCAGGGCGCCATGTCGGAGACGTACTTGTTGACCTCGCCGACGATCCGCATCGCCTCGCCGATGCCCTGCTTGAAGCGGTGCCGGCCGATGAGGTCGCCGACCGTGCCGAACGCGGCCTCCACCGCATCGAGGAGGGTCCGGTCCTCGGCGGTCAGCTCGCCCGCAGTGGGGATCTCGCCGAAGTTCTTGGCGATCATGTTCGCGGTGCGGTTGACCAGGTTGCCCCACCCGGCAACGAGCTCGTCGTTGGTGCGGCGTACGAACTCCGAGAAGGTGAAGTCGCTGTCCTGGTTCTCGGGGCCGGCGGCACAGATGAAATAGCGCAGCGCGTCGGGCTGGTATCGCTCGAGCATGTCGCGCACGTAGATCACGATCCGCTTCGACGAGGAGAACTTCCGTCCCTCCATCGTCAGGAACTCGCTCGAGACGACCTCGGTCGGCAGGTTGAGCGCGCCGTACTCCCCCGGCTCCCCGCCACGAGCACCCCGCCCGTCGTACGCGAGGAGCTCGGCGGGCCAGATCTGGCTGTGGAAGGTGATGTTGTCCTTGCCCATGAAGTAGTAGGACAAAGCCTCGGGGTCGTTCCACCAGTCGCGCCAGCGGTCGGGGTCGCCGAGGCGGCGGGCCCACTCGATCGAGGCCGAGAGGTAGCCGATCACCGCGTCGAACCAGACGTAGAGCCGCTTGGTCGGCTGGTCGCGCCACCCGTCGAGCGGGACCGGGATGCCCCAGTCGATGTCGCGGGTCATCGCTCGCGGCTTGATGTCCTCAAGGATGTTCTGGCTGAACTTGATGACGTTCGGCCGCCAGGTGCCCGAGGCCTCCCGCTCGTCGAGCCAAAGCTTCAGGGCGTCCGCGAGCGCAGGCAGGTCGAGGAAGAAGTGCTGGGTCTCGACGAACTCCGGGACCTCGCCGTTGATCTTGCTGACCGGGTTGATCAGGTCGGTCGGGTCGAGCTGGTTGCCGCAGTTGTCGCACTGGTCGCCGCGGGCCCCGTCGGCTCCGCAGATTGGGCAGGTGCCCTCGATGTAGCGGTCGGGCAAGGTCCGCCCCGTCGACGGCGAGATCGCCCCCTTGGTGGTGCGCTCGACCATGTAACCGTTGCGGTGCACGGTGGTGAACATCTCCTGCGCCACGGCATAGTGGTTGCGCGTCGTGGTGCGGGTGAACAGGTCGTAGGAGAGTCCGAGCGCCGTCAGGTCCTCGACGATGAGCCGGTTGTTCCGGTCTGCAAGCTCGCGCGGGCTCACGCCCTCCGCGTCAGCGGCCACGAGGATCGGCGTGCCGTGCTCGTCCGTCCCGGAGATCATGAGCACGTCGTGCCCGGCCATCCGCATGTAGCGGCTGAACACGTCGGAGGGCACGCCGAAACCGGCGACATGGCCGATGTGGCGCGGGCCGTTGGCGTACGGCCAGGCGACTGCGGACAGAACTCTGCTCATGCCCTCGATCCTATTGAAGACGGCAATCGGCTTTCGAAGCGGTTGCTGCCGGGGACGCCCGCTGCCAGAGTCGGTGCGACGAAGGGATGCAGATGACCGAGGAGCTCGCCGACGACCTGGACACAGCGCTTCGCTTCGCCGTGGCCACGCTGAGCACGGCGATCGAGCACGACTGGCAGACGCCGGCGCGCGACCTGCGGTGGACGTGCTGGGAGACTCTCGAGCACGTCGCCGACGACCTCTTCTCCTATGCCGGACAGATCGTCGCGCCGACGACAGGCATGACCGACTACGTCCCCTTCGTCTACGACAGCGTGCGCGAGGGAGGCCCGGAGTGCACGATCCGGAGTCAGCCCGCCCAGGGGAACGCCGGCCTCCTCGACGTGGTGACCACGTGCGGGGCCCTGCTGTCGTCAGCCGTGAGAACAGCGCCCTCCGACCGGCGCGGCTGGCACCCCTACGGCGTCTCGGACCCGGGCGGCTTCGCGGCAATGGGGACCGTGGAGACGCTCGTGCACGTGTACGACGTGGCCGAGGCGCTCCGCGTCTCGTGGGAGCCCACGGGCGACGTCGTACGTCGAGCGCTGGACCGGCTCTTCCCGCACGCGCCTTCGGACACGGAGCCCTGGCCCGCCCTGCTGTGGGCCACCGGCCGGATCCCTCTCACAGACCGCCCCCGCCGCACCGCATGGCGGTGGGACAGCACAGTCCGGTCCGGCTGACCTCGCGGCCCCGGCGGGAGTGCCGACTCGGCGCCTGGGGCCCGGACGGAGTGCCGACTCGGCGCCTGGGGCCCGGCGGGAGTGCCGACTCGGCGGGTCAGCTGAAGTCGGGGGCCTTGTCGCGGGTGCGCTTGATCTCGAAGAAGCCCGGCGTCCCGGCCACAGCGAGAACGCCGTCCCACAGCGTCCCGGCCGCCTCTCCCTTGGGCGCCGGCGTGACGACGGGTCCGAAGAACGCAACCCCCTCGACGCTGATCACCGGCGTGCCGACCTCCTGCCCGACCTGGTCGATGCCCCGGTCGTGCGACTTGCGGATGTCGTCGTCTCGGGAGGGGTCGTGCATCGCCTCCGCGAACCTGGTCGGCAGCCCGACCTCCTCGAGCGACTCCTCGAACAACGCACGGTCGGCCGTGCGGCCTTCGAGGTGGATGCGCCGCCCCATCGCGGTGTAGAGGGGCAGGATCACGCCCGCTCCCTCGGCGTCCGCAGCCGCGGCGATGACACGCACCGGCTCCCACGCATGCTTGAGGAAGTTCCGGTAGTCGTCGGAGATGTCCTTGTTCTCGTTGAGGTACGCCAGGCTCATGACGTGGAACGACGGTGCGATGCGTCGGACCTTCTCGACTTCGAGGACCCAGCGTGAGGTGATCCATGCCCAGGGGCAGAGCGGGTCGAACCAGAAGTCCACGGGGGTGCGCTCGTTCGGCTGGCTCGTCTCTGCCTGCATCGATTCCTCCTC
Organism: Nocardioidaceae bacterium; assembly: GCA_035456965.1. Taxonomy (GTDB): domain Bacteria; phylum Actinomycetota; class Actinomycetes; order Propionibacteriales; family Nocardioidaceae; genus Nocardioides_C. The sequence continues at coordinate 96,798 of DATICF010000032.1, read as the reverse complement.
AAGAGTGATTGAACGTTCTTCTAGTGGAGAACGTCGTAATCCGTTGCCTTGTTCCCCCGGCCGGGTGAAAGGATGCCTGCATGCCTGGAACCAATCTCACACGGGATGAGGCGCGCACGCGCGCTGAGATCCTCGGCGTCGAGTCCTACACCGTGGATCTCGACCTCACGACGTCAAACACCACCTTCGGCTCCACGACCGTGATCCGGTTCTCGTGCGCGCAGCCGGGTGCCTCGACCTTCGCCGACCTCGTCGGTGCGACGATCCACGAGATCAACCTCAACGGCGAGGCGCTCGACCCGTCCGCGGTCTACCGCGACAGCCGCATCCAGCTCGACGGCCTGCAGGCCGAGAACGAGCTGCGCGTCGTCGCCGACTGCACCTACAGCCGCACCGGCGAGGGTCTCCACCGCTTCGTCGACCCAGCCGACGACCGGGTCTACACCTACACCCAGTTCGAGGTCCCCGACGCCCGTCGGGTGTACACCACGTTCGAGCAGCCCGACCTCAAGGCGACCTTCACGTTCACCGTCACCGCGCCGGAGAGCTGGAAGGTGGTCTCCAACGCCGCCACTCCCCAGCCCGCCCCTGCGGCCGACGGGAAGGCGACCTGGAGCTTCCCCACCACCGAGCGGATGTCGACCTACATCACCGCGATCGTCGCCGGTGAGTACCACGAGGTCCTCGACTCCTACTCCGGCAAGCACGGAGACATCCCGCTCGGCCACTACTGCCGCCAGTCGATGAGGGAGCACCTCGACATCGAGGAGCTGCTCGAGGTCACCAAACAGGGCTTCGCCTTCTTCGAGGAGGCCTTCGACTTCCCCTACCCCTTCGGGAAGTACGACCAGCTCTACGTGCCGGAGTACAACATGGGCGCGATGGAGAACGCCGGCTGCGTGACCTTCCGCGACGAGTACCTCCCCCGCAGCCGCCAGGTCCGCTCCTTCTACGAGCAGCGCGCCAACACCATCCTCCACGAGATGGCCCACATGTGGTTCGGGGACCTCGTGACCATGAAGTGGTGGGACGACCTCTGGCTCAACGAGTCCTTCGCCGAGTGGGCCTCCCACCACGCGTCGGTGCAGGCGACCAAGTACACCGAGGCCTGGACCGGGTTCACCAACGCGCGCAAGAACTGGGCCTACCGCCAGGACCAGCTGCCCTCGACCCACCCGATCGCCGCGGACAACTACGACCTCGAGGCCGTCGAGGTGAACTTCGACGGGATCACCTACGCCAAGGGCGCCTCGTCGCTGAAGCAGCTCGTCGCCTGGGTCGGCGAGGAGGAGTTCCTCACCGGTCTCCGCGCCTACTTCAAGGCGCACGCCTTCGGCAACAGCGAGCTCACCGACCTGCTCGGGGCGCTCGAGAAGGCCTCCGGCCGCGACCTCGCGTCGTGGGCCAAGGAGTGGCTCCAGACCTCCGGGGTGAACACCCTCGCCCCCGACTTCGAGGTCGACGACCAGGGCCGGTTCACCTCCTTCGCCGTGAAGCAGTCGGCGCACCCGGACTTCCCCACGCTCCGCCGTCATCGCATCGGCATCGGCCTGTACGACAAGCGGGACGGCCGCCTCGTGCGTCGTACGTCGATCGAGACCGATGTCTCGGCTGACCGCACGGAGATCGCCGAGCTCGTGGGCGTGGAGCAGCCGGATCTCGTGCTGCTGAACGACGGCGACCTGACCTACGCCAAGATCCGGCTCGACGAGCGCTCGCTCGCCACGGTCGTGGAGGGCATCGCCACGCTCGACGACTCGCTCGCCCGCGCCCTGTGCTGGGGAGCCGCGTGGGACATGACCCGCGACGCGGAGATGTCGGCCACCGACTTCGTGACGCTCGTGCTCCGCGGCATCGGCAGCGAGACCGACCTCATGGCGGTCAGCCGCCTGCCGCTGTCGACGCAGCTCGCGGTGGACAGCTACTCCGACCCGGCGCGCCGCGACCAGCTCACCGCCACCTGGGAGCAGGGTCTGCTGGGTCTCCTGGAGCAGGCCGAGGCCGGCAGCGACCACCAGCTCGCATTCGCCCGTGCCTTTGCTGCCGCTGCCCGCAGCGACGAGGCACTTGACCGCCTTGCTGCTCTGCTCGAGGGAAGCGTGTCCTACGACGGTCTCGCGATCGACACCGACCTGCGCTGGACCCTGCTGAAGTCGCTCGCCGCGCGTGGCCGCGCCGACAAGGACCGGATCGTCGAGGAGCTCGGCCGCGACAACACGATCTCGGGTCAGGAGCGGGCTGCTGCGGCTCTTGCGATGCGCCCCACGGCGGCAGCGAAGGAGGAGGCCTGGAACGACGCCGTCATCCGCGACGACGTTCCCAACGAGACGCAGCGCAACATCGCGTTCGCCTTCAACGTCGCGGGGCAGGAAGAGGTGCTGCGCCCCTATCTCGCGCGGTACCTCGACGTCGCCTCGACGATCTGGGAGGAGAAGGGGACACAGCGCGCCTCCACGATGCTGGAGTACATGTTCCCGCGGCCCCTGATCAGTGCCGAGACGCTCGACACGGTCGACGGATGGCTCGAGTCCTCCGACGCGAACCCCGCTGCGAAGCGCTACGTGCGCGAGGGTCGCGCGGACATCGCCCGGGCGCTCGCCGCTCAGGCCAAGGACGCCGGCTGACTGACCGTGTGGGGTGAGGTCGCGCCGAGACCTCACCCCACACGGCGACTGGTGCCGCTCGGCGCGGCATGCAGAAGGGCCGCCACCCTGACGGGTGGCGGCCCCTGCTGTTGGTCTTGGCTTCCGCCTCCGGTCAGCTCCCGGCGTGGAGCGTCCTGGGCCGGCGGGCGTGCTCGGCGAGCATCGTGAGCCCCCGGCAGATCCCACCGACGAGGTCGCCGGCGGCGAAGGCGCTCTGCATGGCGAGGGCGGCGAGGTGGACCTCCCCGTCCTCCAGGTCGCGGCGCACTTGGGTCCCGGTGACGATCTCCAGGATGCGGGCCGAAGGATCCACCATCACCAGGACCGACCGCTCAGGGGCGGTCAGGGTCGAGTGCAGCCTCTCGGCGAACGGCCTGGTCTCGCCTTCGGAGGAGCCGACGAAGACCGAGAACTCGTAGCGGGAGACGGTCTCGGCGTCCCGGATGGCCTTGTCGACGTCGTAGCGCTCGCGCGCGGTGAACGCGTCACCAGCGGGCACTTGCACCACCTCGATCGGACTGGCCCTCGAGCGCCTGCGGCTCGGCCTTGTCAGCCGCCTCGAGGCCCTCGGTGGGGCCGCCGAACCACTCGTTCTCGTTGCGCCAGGCTAGACCGGGGGTGTACTTCTCACCACGTGTCAGAGAGGGCACGTACGCCAGGATCGCGACGACGAGGGCCAGGCCGAGCGGGAACACGAGGAGCACCAGCAGGAAGTCCAGAGCACCCACCGGTTCGGTGTCCGGCCACGCCTCAGGCGGGGCGGCGAGAGCCGGCGCGGAGACCAGTGGCAGAACGAGGACCGGGGCCAGGGCGAGGGCGCGAAGAGAGCGCCGTACGACGCGCGGATTGAGGTCAGACATCACGCCCTCAAGGGTACCCAACCTCGTTTTGCCCTCTGACCACCATCTCGTAGCCTTGCCGGGCATGAACCTCTTCGAGAACGCTGAAGTCTGCGACGGGGTGGACAGCGACGCCTGTGACATGGTGTTCAAGCTCACGGGCAACGAGACCCTCGCCGTCAACTCGGACTGGGTCATCGGCAAGCCCGTGGCGATCCTGGGCATCGTCCTGCTGGCCATGATCGCGCGTTGGCTCGTGCACAAGCTGATCGACCGCCTCGCCGCCCGGGCTGCCGGCGGGGTGATGCCGAGTGCGTTCAGCCTCGGCAAGATCGGTGGCCGGAGCGCCGAGAAGAAGGCCCACAGCGCGAGTGCCGCCCGACACGAGCAGCGTGCGAAGGCCATGGGCTCCCTCCTGAAGAGCGTGGCCACCGGTGTGATCTTCGCCATGGCGGTGGTGATGATCCTCGCCGAGATCGGCGTCAACATCGCGCCGCTCATCGCGAGCGCGGGAATCGTGGGCCTTGCCATCGGATTCGGGGCGCAGAGCCTCGTCACGGACTTCCTGTCCGGCATCTTCATGATCTTCGAGGACCAGTACGGCGTCGGCGACGTCATCGACGCCGGCGAGGCCATCGGAACCGTCGAGGCGGTCAGCCTCAGGGTGACCCGCATCCGCGACATCAACGGCACCGTCTGGTACGTCCGCAACGGCGAGATCCTGCGCATCGGCAACATGAGCCAGAACTGGGCCCAGACCGTCCTGGACGTCCAGGTCGGGTACGGCGAGGACATCCACCGCGTACGCGAGGTCCTCAAGGACGTTGCCCACGACATGTGGGACGACGAGGACTACAAGGCGATCATCCTCGAGGAGCCCGAGGTCTGGGGCATCCAGTCGATGGACCCCGACGGCATCACCGTCCGCCTCGTCCTCAAGACCGCGCCGCTCCAGCAGTGGGGTGTCGCACGCGAGATGCGCGAGCGGATCAAGGCCAGGTTCGACCACGAGGGCATCGAGATCCCCTTCCCGCAGCGCGTGGTCTGGCACCGCGACGCGCAGCGCGCGGACCCTCACGGCGAGCGGTCGGGCGAGCAGCAGTCCGCGAACGGCGTGCCCAGCGACTCAGGCACCTCCTGATCACAGGCCCACCCGTCGCGTTCAGCAGCACGACGAGCCGAGCCGTCGCATCTTCGCCCGGAGAGCGGGAAAAATGCGACGGCTCGGCCGTGTCGTGACGGGGCCCGACCGCCAGGATCAGGCCAGCGAAGCGTCCAGAGTGATCGTGGTCCCGGTCAGTGCCTTGGAGACGGGGCAGTTCTGCTTGGCGCCCTCGGCGGCGGCCTTGAAGTCCTCGGCGCTCATGCCCTCGACCGTGCCGACCACCGTGATGTGGACCCCGGTGATCCCCTCGCCCGGCTGGAAGGTCACGTCGGCCTTGGTGTCGAGCGAGGTCGGGGGCGTGCCCGCCTTCGCCAGCGCACCGGAGAGCGCCATCGAGAAGCACGAGGAGTGGGCAGCGGCGATGAGCTCCTCAGGGCTGGTCTTGCCGTTGGGCTCCTCGGCGCGGGCGGGCCACGACACGTCGTAGGTGCCGAGCCCGGACGACTCCATGGTGACCTTGCCTGCCCCCTCCATCAGCGAGCCTTCCCAGCGGGTGGTGGCGGTGCGGGTCGTTGCCATCTGTGCTCCTTCATGTGTGGACGTTGTTGGGTCGCAGCACCTGCGGCGCCACGATTACCCGACTCTTGCCGGATTGAGGACAATAGACAAGTGACCACTGACGACGAGAGCACGGCGCAGACCTTCTATGACGAGATCGGCGGAATGCCCACGATCTCGAAGATCGTCGACCGCTTCTACGAGGGCGTGGCCACCGACGAGCTGCTCCGCCCGATGTACCCCGAGGAAAACCTCGGGCCCGCTGCGGAGCGGCTCACCATGTTCCTCGCCCAGTACTGGGGCGGGCCCACGACATACTCCGACAACCGCGGGCATCCCCGGCTGCGCATGCGGCACGCTCCGTTCGCCGTGACCCCGGCTGCCAAGGACCGCTGGCTGCACCACTTCGAGGCGGGACTCGACTCGGTCGACCTGACTCCGGAGCAGCGGGCGAAGTTCTGGGACTACGCCACTCACGCCGCCCAGTTCATGGTCAACTCCTTCGAGCAATGACTCCCGCCTGACCCGGAAGGGGGTTTGTTCTGTCCGCGTCGTCGGACATGATGGCGCTGTGACCCAGGCCATGGCGAGCTCCGGCCCCGTCCCCTCCCAGGAGGACGCGGAGGCCTACGTCGCGCTGGTGTGCTTCAAGCACGGGCCACCCGAGCGCGTCGGGGTCGAGCTCGAGTGGACGATCCACGACAGCGACGAGACGGACCGACCTCTCGACCCCATGCGGCTGGCCTCCGCCCTTGGAGACCACGCCCCGAAGACCGTCGCCGCCCACAGCACCCACTCCCCGCTCCCCCGTGGCTCTCTGGTCACCGTGGAGCCCGGCGGCCAGGTAGAGATCTCCAGCCTCCCGAGCCGGTCGGTGGACCACCTTCTTAGCGCCGTCGCCGACGACATCTCCTCCCTCGATGCCCTCCTCGCGCGTGCCGGCCTCCGCCGAGGCGATGCCGCCATGGACCCGCACCGCGCTCCGGCCCGGCTGCTCGACGTCCCGCGCTACGCCGCCATGCAGAGCTTCTTCGACCGCCTCGGCCCCTGGGGGTCGTCGATGATGTGCAGCACGGCGAGCACACAGGTCTGCCTCGATGCCGGCGAGACCTCCGAGGCCCCCCTGCGCTGGCACGCGCTGCACAGCATCGGCCCAGCGCTGGTGGCGCTGTTCGCCAACTCCCCCGTCGTTCACGGCCGGCGCACCGGCTGGGCCTCCAACCGGCTGCGCGCGACCCTGGGCACCTGCCCTCCGTTCACGCATCCGCTGCGCGGCGACCGACACCCCGTCGACTCCTGGGTCGAGCGCGTGATGGCGGCCCCGGTGATGTGTGTACGCCGGGCGCGCGGCCCCTGGGCTCCCAGCCACCCGATGTCGTTCGCGGAATGGGTCGCAGGCGCCGGCGAGACCCGGCCGACCTACGACGACCTGGACTACCACCTGAGCACGCTGTTCCCGCCCGTGCGTCCGCGCGGGTACGTCGAGGTGAGGTACCTCGACGCCCAGCCCAGCGACACGTGGCATCACCCCCTGGTTCTCATGATTGCGCTGCTGTCCTCTGGCAAGGTCACCGACCGCGCCTGCGAGATCACCGAGCACTGCACCGACCTGTGGCTCACCGCGGCGCGCAGGGGTCTCGAGGACCTCACGTTGCGCAAGGCTGCGCGCCGCCTCGTGGAGCTGGCCGCCGACCATCTCGACAGCGCGCTCTCCCCTGACATCGCCGAGGACGTCGTGAGAACGCTCGACCGACGCACCTCGTCCCCGACCGCAAGGAGTCAGCCGGCATGACCATCGACCTGACGACCGAGCAGCTGCGCACGCGCGTGGCAGACCACCTGATGCGAGCGCGGGCGCGCAGCACCGTCCTGACCGACGCGGTGGACGATGACGACCTGGTCCGCCAGCACTCCCCGCTGATGTCGCCGCTCGTGTGGGACCTCGCCCATGTCGGCAACCAGGAGGAGCTCTGGCTGGTGCGCGACGTGGGCCACCGCGAGCCGGTGCGCAGCGACATCGACGAGCTCTACGACGCCTTCAAGCACGGCCGCGCCTCCCGTCCGTCGCTCCCTCTGCTCGGCCCTGCGGAGGCGCGGTCCTACATCCGCGAAGTCCGTGACAAGGTGCTCGACGTCCTCGACGCCGCGCCCCTCGAGGGAAGGCCGCTCGTCGAGGACGCATTCGCCTTCGGCATGGTCGCCCAGCACGAGCAGCAGCACGACGAGACGATGCTCGCCACCCACCAGCTGCGGGCCGGCGCGCCGGTGCTGACCGCGGAGGAGACGCCTCCCGCGCTAGCCGCCCTCCCTGTGAAGGAGGTGCTGGTTCCCGCCGGCGAGTTCACGATGGGAACCTCCACCGAGCCCTGGGCGCTGGACAACGAGCGACCTGCTCACCCGGTCCACACGGACGCCTTCTTCATCGACACGGTGCCGGTGACCTACGGCGAGTACCTCCGCTTCGTCGAGTCGGGTGGATACGCCCAGGAGCAGTGGTGGTCACCCGACGGCTGGCGACACGTGCAGGGGGCCGGGCTCGAGGCGCCGCTGTTCCTCAGCCGCGACGGCGACCGCTGGATGCGCCGCCGCTTCGGGGTCGTCGAGCCGGTCCGCGAGGACGAGCCGGTGACCCACGTGTGCTTCTTCGAGGCAGAGGCCTACGCGGCCTGGGCCGGCAAGCGCCTACCGACCGAGGCCGAGTGGGAGAAGGCCGCGCGGTGGGACCCCGCCGCAGGGCGCTCCCGGCGGTACCCCTGGGGCGACGAGGACCCCGGCCCCGAGCACGCCAACCTCGGCCAGCGGCACCTGCGCGCCGCAGCGGTCGGGGCGTACCCCGCGGGAGCTTCCCCGCTCGGCGTACACCAGCTCATCGGCGACGTGTGGGAGTGGACCGCCAGTGACTTCAGCCCCTACCCGGGGTTCGCGGTCTTCCCGTACGCCGAGTACTCCGCGGTCTTCTTCGGCGTCGACTACAAGGTGCTGCGGGGCGGCTCGTTCGGCACCGACCCGGTCGCCTGCCGCGGCACCTTCCGCAACTGGGACTTCCCGATCCGGCGACAGATCTTCTCCGGCTTCCGGTGCGCCCGCGACGCGACGCCCGAGGAGCTGGGCTGACATGTGTCGACATCTGGCCTACCTCGGCCCGGCCGTCACCGCCTCGGAGATCCTGCTGGACCCGGAGCACTCGCTGCTCGAGCAGACCTGGGCACCTGCGGACATGCGGGGCAGCGGCACCGTCAACGCCGACGGCTTCGGGGTCGGGTGGTACGACGGCCCGGGTGATGCGCGGCGCTACCGCAGGGTCGTGCCCATGTGGGCCGATGCCTCGTTGCCCGACCTGGCCCAGACCATCCGCACCCCGGCGCTCATGGCAGCGGCCCGCAACGGCACGACGGGGATGCCGGTCGTCGAGACCGCCTGCGCGCCCTTCCACCAAGGGCGCTGGCTGTTCAGCCACAACGGTGCCGTGACCGACTGGCCCACCAGCCTCGCCAACCTGGCCGAGGACCTCCCGGTCGCCGACCTGCTGAGACTCGAGGCTCCGACCGACAGCGCTGTGCTCTGGGCGTTGGCCCTGCGGCGGCTCCTCGACGGCGAGGGCGTGGCCACGGTCGTGGAACAGATCACCACCGAGGTCGCCCGCGCTGCACCCGGTTCCCGCCTGAACCTCCTGCTCACCGACGGTGAGACGGTCGCGGCTTCGACGTGGGGCCACAGCCTCTCGATCCTCGAGGGCAGCGACCAGGTGCTGGTCAGCTCGGAGCCTTTCGGCGATGATCCCGCGGCGTGGCAGCCGGTCGACGACCAGCACCTCGTCGTAGTCACCGTCGACGAGACCAAGACACGTCCGCTTGATGGCCCTCCCCCGCTCCGCGCCGACGAGCGCTCTGCGAAAGGTGATCGCACGCCATGACCTCCCCCACCTTCGAGGCCCGTCTCACCCCGGACCACGCCTCCCGTGCGCTGCGCCACGACGTCCTCAGCGGCCTTGGGTCCGACCCGAAGTGGCTGCCGCCGAAATGGTTCTACGACGCCCGCGGCAGCGAGCTCTTCGAGGAGATCACGCGACTGCCGGAGTACTACCCAACCCGCGCCGAGCGGGAGATCCTCGACGCGCGGGCCACCGAGCTCTCCGCCCACACCAGGGCGCACAGCCTCGTCGAGCTCGGGTCGGGGTCCTCGGAGAAGACGCGGCTGCTGCTGTCCAGTCTCCGAGAGCACGGGACGCTGGAGGAGTTCGTGCCGCTCGACGTCTCCGAGTCGGCACTCCGCGAGGCGGTGGGGGCGATCGTCACCGACTACCCCGGCCTCCGGGTCCACGGCGTGGTCGGCGACTTCACCGCGCCACTGACCGGGCTACCTGGCCGGTCGCCTCGGCTGGTCGCGTTTCTGGGCGGGACGATCGGCAACCTTCTCCCGTCCGAGCGCCATGACTTCTTCACAAGCGTCCGTGGTGTCCTCGGGGAGGACGAGTGGCTGCTGCTCGGCACCGACCTGGTGAAGGATCCGGGAGTCCTCGTCCCGGCGTACGACGACGCGGCGGGCGTCACCGCCGAGTTCAACCTCAACGTCCTGCGGGTCCTCAACCGCGAGCTCGGCGCCGCCTTCCCCATCGAGGACTTCAGCCACGTCGCGCTGTGGGACACCGACAAGGAGTGGATCGAGATGCGCCTGCGCGCCGAGCGCGCCATGCGGGTCGACATTCCGGGGGTCGACCTGGTGGTGAAGCTGGAGAAGGGCGAGGAGATCCGCACCGAGATCTCGGCGAAGTTCCGCCGCGAGGGAGTCGAGAAGGAGCTCGCGGCGGCCGGCTTCGCGCTGAACCGTTGGTGGACCGACTCGCAGGCGCGCTTCGCGCTCAGCCTCGCCCGCGCCCTGTGACGCAAGTGGCCCAAGGCGGCGCGGCTTCCTGCCCTCGGGGCATCCTTGGAATCGACTCCGTGCATCCGCTCCTTTGACTAGCCTCAGCCTTGTGAACCTTCAGTCCGAGACCGACCTCAACCCCTTGATTCCCGGGCCGCTCGAGGTGATCGTGGCGATCATCGCCTGCGGGGCGGTGGCGCTCGTCGTGGTCGGAGTGGTCGTGTTCTTCGCGCTCCGACGTAGTGCAGCCCCCCGCCAGACCCAGCAGCCGGAGGGTCCGACGGAACACCGCGTCTAGCTCACGTCGGCAACCCGTCCGGCCGGGCTTCACCTCCGCACCTCCATCAGTCCGATCGCCTGTCGGGCGGCTCGAACCGTCGCGGCTGCTTCCGCCGCAGCGAACCCGGCAGCCTCGCTCAGGTCCGCGAGGATCTTCGACCTGTCCACCGCCAGCTCACGGTAGGTGTCCTGGATGGGCACCAGGGTCTCCACGATCGCCTCGGTCACGAGCTTCTTCAGAGCGGCCGCGCCCGGCACGCCCTCGAGCGACTTCTCCGCACTCCGCCCGGTCAGAGCGCCCAGGATCGTGGCGAGGTTCGACACCCCGGGGCGTTCGCCGGGGCGGTGCTCGAGCTCCGGCTCGGTGTCGGTGACTGCTCGACGTACCTTGGCTGCGATCGTGTCCGGAGAGTCCATGAGGAAGACCACTCCCCTCCCGTCCGCGCCGGACTTGCCCATCTTGACCGTCGGCTCACGCAGGTCCTTGACCCGTGCAGCCTCGGGAGGGGTGACCCCCCGCGGCACCGTGAACACGGGACCGTAACGGCCGTTGAAGCGCTCGGCGAGAGTCCGGGTGAGCTCGAGGTGCTGACGCTGGTCCTCCCCCACCGGCACGATCTGGGTTCGGTAGGCCAGGATGTCGGCGGCCATCAGGGTCGGGTAGGTCAGGAGCGAGAGCCGAGTGGAGTCCTGCCCCTGGGACTTGTCCTTGAACTGCACCATGCGACGCATCTCGCCGTACGACGCGGTGCTCTCGAGCAGGTAGGACAGCTCGGTGTGCAGCGGCACGGATGACTGCACGAAGAGCCGAGCGCGTGGGTCGAGCCCGCACGCGAGCAGGGTCGCCGCCATCTCGAACGTGTGCTCCCGCAGCTGGGCCGGGTCGTGCTCGACGGTCAGGGCGTGGAGGTCGACGACGCTGACCAGGACGTCGTTGTCCGGGTCGGAGGCGAGCTCGAGAAGCGGCCGGATCGCGCCGAGGTAGTTGCCGAGCTGAAGTCGGCCGGTGGGCTTGAGCCCGGTAAAGACACGGACGGTCATGAGTGTTTCTCCCATCTCGAGGGACTGGGTCACCCACGGCTCGCGTTCCGCGCCTGGACACAGCAAAGGCCGCCCACCGTGGGCGGCCCGACTGCTGGAATGACGAGAATCGGCGGCCGCCTAGTGCGGCCACCACCAGCAGCTGTGCTGAGGACTCGTCATGGGTGGAAAGGTAGCAGGACCCTGCAGCTGCCCGCCTGGGAAGAGGCGGCCTGTCAGTGTTCGAGCGCCGCCTGGAGTCGTTCCCGCTCCCCCTCGCTGAGCGGCCTGGCGGCCTGGGTGTTCAGGTCGAACGTGACCAGCACCGCCTCTGCCCTCGAGAGCACCGTGTCGCCGTCCTTGATCTCCGCGTCGAGCTCGAACGACGAGCGGCCCACCCTGCTGATCCACGACTCGACGGTGTACGGCTCGGTGCGGAACAGGATGGGCCGCTTGTAGTCGACGTTCACCTGCGCGACCACCACCGCGAAGCGCCCGGCATCCTCGTCGCGTCCCATCGAGCTCAAGAAGGCCAGCCTCGACTCCTGGTAGTACTCGAAGTACTTCACGTTGTTGACGTGCCCGTAGATGTCGACGTCGGAGAACCTGACCCTCATCGGGAAGACGTGCCTCGTCACGGGTGCCCTCTCGGTCGCAGTGGCCGCTGTCTCATCTGTGCCATTCGAGCATTCACCGGCCGACCGGCTCGAGAAAGCGCTCGAGCACGTCACGCTCCTCGGGGCGCAGGCGCCTGGGTCGCTCCTGGGCGAACACGAAGGGCGTGAGCACCGAGGTCGCTCGGGTGTAGACCTTGCGCGTCCCGTCAGGAAGCTCGTCGAGGATCTCGTAGGCCATGGTGAACGTGGCCGCCTTGATCTCGCTGATCCAGGTCTCGATCCGCACAGGCTCGAAGCGGAACACCAGAGGTGCCACGAACTCGACCTCGTGCCGCACCACGACGACCCCCTCCGCAAGCTCCTCCCCACCCGAGGCCGGCGCGTGCACCGCGAACATGTCGACGCGGGCCTCTTGGAGGTAGTCGACGTAGGTCACGTTGTTGACGTGCCCGAGCGAGTCCATGTCGGCCCAGCGAAGCGGGCAGTGGTAGACGTGACGCACGCCTCGATCTTGCCAGAACCGTCGGGTTCGCCGGGCCCGGCGTCGGTCCTTCCGCCGGGGGCGCCGCGTCGTACCACCGGGCTGCACTGTGGCCTCCGGCACATGTCGCGTCGCTGTGATCCGTTCTACGCTGTCGGGGTGCCGCCCCTCGCGTCCTGCGGCGCGGCCCCACGTTCTCGAGAAGATCGGAGTTCCTCCATGCCCGAGGCAGTCATCGTTTCCGCGACCCGCTCCCCCATCGGTCGCGCGAACAAGGGGTCACTCAAGGACATGCGTCCTGACGACCTGACGGCCGCGATGATCCGAGCAGCACTGGACAAGATCCCGGCGCTCGACCCGGAGGACATCGACGACCTGTACCTCGGCTGCGGCCTCCCCGGCGGCGAGAGCGGCTTCAACATGGGCCGGATCGTGGCCGTGCTGCTGGGCTACGACCACCTGCCCGGCGCGACGATCACCCGCTACTGCTCTTCCAGCGTGCAGACCACCCGGATGGCCTTCCACGCCATCAAGGCAGGCGAGGGCGACGTGTTCATCTCGGCCGGCGTCGAGACCGTCTCCCGGTTCCGCAAGGGCACCTCGGACCACCTCCCCGACACCCAGAACCCGCTCTTCGCCGACGCGGTCGACCGCACGGCGGAGCTGGCCAAGGGTGGCCAGACCTGGAACGACCCGCGCGAGCACGGCAACCTCCCCGACGCCTACATCGCGATGGGCCAGACCGCCGAGAACGTCGCGCAGCTGCGTGGCCTCACCCGCCAGGAGCTCGACGAGTTCGGAGTCCGCAGCCAGAACCTCGCCGAGAAGGCGATCGCCGACGGCTTCTGGGCCAACGAGATCACGCCGGTGACGCTGCCCGACGGCACCGTCGTGAGCACCGACGACGGCCCGCGAGCCGGCGTGACGCTGGAGGCCGTGTCCCAGCTCGACCCGGTCTTCCGCCCCGACGGTGTCGTGACGGCCGGCAACTGCTGCCCCCTCAACGACGGAGCGGCCGCCGTGGTCGTCATGTCCGACACCAAGGCCAAGGAGCTCGGGCTCACTCCGCTCGCGCGTATCGTCTCGACGGGCGTGACCGGCCTGTCGCCGGAGATCATGGGTCTCGGACCGGTCGAGGCCTCGAAGCAGGCTCTGGCCCGCGCGAACATGAGCATCGACGACATCGACCTGGTCGAGATCAACGAGGCGTTCGCCGCGCAGGTCGTGCCGTCGTACCAGGACCTCGGCATCGACATCGACAAGCTCAACGTCAACGGCGGCGCGATCGCGGTGGGACATCCCTTCGGCATGACCGGGGCGCGCCTGCAGAACACGATGCTCAACTCGCTGAGGACCCACGACAAGGAGACCGGCCTGATCACGATGTGCGTCGGCGGCGGCCAGGGCATGGCGCTCGTCCTGGAGCGCATGAGCTGACGCTTCGGCGTACGACGAAGGCCCCCTGGTGCGTGACCAGGGGGCCTTTCGCGTTGTGACGGCGCCGGGCGGCTCTCAACCGTCCTGCTGGAGGACCGCCTGAACTGCGACGGTGATGTCGATCTTGTCGCCGACGAGCAGGCGTCCACCGTCCATCGGGATGTTGAAGTCCACGCCCCACTCCTTGCGGGAGATCTGCGCGGTGCCCTCGAACCCGGCACGCGTGCCGCCCCACGGGTCGCTCTCGCTGCCGAGGTACTCCACGTCGAGCGTGACCGGCTTCGTGACGCCCTTGATGGTGAGGTCACCGGTGACGAGGAGGCCGCTGCCGCCCTGCTCGACCTTCGTGCTCGAGAAGGTCATGGGACCGGAGTTCTCGACGTCGAAGAAGTCACCGGACCGCAGGTGAGCGTCGCGGTTCTCGTCGCGGGTGTTGATCGAGTTGAGGTCGACCGTCGCGGTGGCGGAGGGCTGCTCGCCGGTGACGATCTGACCCTCGAACTTCTCGAACAGGCCCCGAACCCGGCTCATCAGGTGCCGGGCGGTGAACCCGATCTCGGAGTGGCTGGGGTCGATGCTCCAGGTGCCGGCCTGGATGCCGAGGGCGTTGTGCACGTCGATGCTCATGGTGTTCTCCTCAGGAGGTAGTTTCGCTTTCAACTTCTTCCACGAAGATAGCAAAGGCGTTATTGAACCTTCAACTTTAGGCCGGGTAGACTAGACACATGACGACGAACGCGACCGAGACACGGTGGCTCGACCAGGCGCAGCAGCGCTCCTGGCGCGCCTACCTGGTGGGCACGACGCTTCTGATGGACCGTCTCGACCGCGACCTGCGGGAACAGCACGACCTCTCGCTGCCTGAGTACGAGATTCTCGTGCGGCTCTCCGAGTCGCCCGGACACCGGATGCGGATGGCGGTCCTCGCCGGGTCGATCAGCCACTCCCGCAGCCGCGTCACCCACACGGTCGCCCGAATGGAGAAGGACGGCCTCGTCATCCGCGGCGCCTGCGCCTCCGACGGACGCGGGGTGGAGGCGGCCCTGACCCAGGAGGGGTTCAGCGTGCTCCAGGCCGCCGCCCCTACCCACGTCGAGGGCGTACGACGGTTCCTGGTCGATCTCGCAGGAGACGAGGACTTCGCTGCGGTGGGGAGAGTCTTCAACGCCGTCACCGACAAGCTCGTCGAGGCGAACCCCGACGCCGACATCCGCTGAGGGCTCAGCGCGCGAGCTCCTCAGAGACCGACGCGGCACGTCGGAGCAGCAGGACCGGCACGATGACGACCCACAGCCAGAACAGGCCGTAGCGCAAGTACCAGAACCCGGTGAGCCGCACGGCGCGTGCCAGCACAAGGCCGACACCGCCCACCACCGCCAGACAGCCGAGCCATCTGGGCAGGAAGCCCGCGGAGATCTGGACCCATCCGGCGGCGATGGCGAAGCTGCCCATGGCGGACCCAGGCGTTGGTGAACGCGAGGTTGCCCACGTCGAACGCGTAGCGCGCCAGCTGCGGCTCGAGGTCGTCGGCACGATGCGTTGCGGCGTCCCGGCTGCCTTCCAGGATCAGCGGCACGACGACGACGGCCGAGACCAACGCGATCGTCGACCGCCAGTGCGGCTCGCCCTCGGCTCGTCCGAGCAGCCGCGGGATCCCGACCGCGAACCAGAGGATGTGCCTGGCCACCGGTCGCAGGGCAGCAGGTCGCCGGCCGGACAGCGAGGACGCGCCGTGTGGGTGCTCGCTGCGGTCACCCGCTCCGGTCAGCTCGCGGGAGCCTCGCGGTCGATCAGCTTCTCCGCGAGCACCTCTGGCAGGTCGCGGTGGCCGGGCCCGCCTTCACGCAGCCAGTCCTCGAGGACATCGGTGAGCTCGTCGCCGGCGACACCGGAGAACCAAACGGGCCCAACGCCTCGACGACGGCCCAGGGCGCACGGTCGTGCGACCACGACGTCGCCTTGGTTGCACTGGTCGAGGCACTCGACCTCGGTCAGGGTCGCACTCCCCCGCGCCGCGATGTTGCGCAGGCGCCCGAGCTGGCCCTCGGCTCGTGAGTCTCCCCCACCGAGGGTCTCGCCCGCGCACAGAGAACATGCGGTCAGGCCGGGGATCTGGCGGCGGTCTGGGTGTGACATCGGCTCTCTGATCAGATCGGATCATCGGGACGATCTGTCCCATAGCGGTCAGCAGCCGAGTGTAGGTGCCCAGCGGCGTCGTACCGAATCACTGCCGGGCCGCGCGGCCAGAAGCGACCCTCTCATGTGATCGCGGGGGATGCCGTGGAGCCGCGATGGGTACATTCGGTGTCATGGGAATCATGAGCAAGCTAGTCAAGCTGGGCATCGCCAAGAAGGTCTACGACGAGGCCCGCAAGCCGGAGAACCAGCAGAGGGCGCGTGAGGCCTACGAGAAGTTCCAGGCCAGCCGCAAGAACAAGCGCTGACAAAGCCTGGCCCAGACACGACGAGGCCCCGGCAACAGCCGGGGCCTCGTCGCGTGCTCAGGTCAGTCGCGGGTGAGCTTGCGGTGCGTCACGCGGTGGGGTCGCGCTGCCTCAGGCCCCAGGCGCTCGATCTTGTTCGCCTCGTAGGCAGCGAAGTTGCCCTCGAACCAGAACCACCTGCCCTCGTCCTCCTCGTCGCCCTCCCAGGCGAGGATGTGGGTGGCGGTGCGGTCGAGGAACCACCGGTCGTGCGAGGTGATCACTGCACAGCCGGGGAACTCGAGAAGGGCGTCCTCCAGCGACTGGAGAGTCTCGACGTCCAGGTCGTTGGTCGGCTCGTCGAGCAGCAGCAGGTTCCCGCCCATCTTCAGGGTCAGGGCGAGGTTGAGCCGGTTGCGCTCACCACCGGAGAGCACGCCCGCCTTCTTCTGCTGGTCCGGGCCCTTGAAGCCGAAGGAGGCGATGTAGGCACGGCTGGGCATCTCGAAGTTCGCGACCTTGATGTGGTCGAGCCCGTCGGAGACGACCTCCCAGACGTTCTTGTTGGGGTCGATGCCGCCGCGGCTCTGGTCGACGTAGGAGATCTTCACGGTCTGGCCGACGTTGAGATCACCCTTGTCGGGCTTCTCCTCGCCGACGATCATCCGGAACAGCGTGGTCTTGCCGACGCCGTTCGGACCGATCACACCGACGATTCCGGCGCGCGGCAGCGAGAACGACAGGTCGTGCATGAGCACCCGGTCGCCGAAGCCCTTGACGATGTCCTTGGCCTCGAGGACGACATCGCCGAGGCGCGGGCCCGAGGGAATGTTGATCTCGGCGAGGTCGACCTTGCGGTTCCGCTCGGCCTCGGCCGCCAGCTCTTCGTAGCGGGCCAGTCGTGACTTGCTCTTGGCCTGGCGGGCCTTCGGGTTCGAGCGCACCCACTCCAGCTCGCGCTCGAGCATCTTGGCGCGCTTGGCGTCCTTCTGTCCCTCGATCTGGAGACGAGACTTCTTGGTCTCCAGGTAGGTCGAGTAGTTGCCCTCGTAGGGGTGGGTCTTGCCCCGGTCGAGCTCGAGGATCCAGCTCGCGACGTTGTCGAGGAAGTACCGGTCGTGAGTCACGGCCAGCACTGCACCCGGGTACGCCGCGAGATGGCTCTCGAGCCACTGCACGGACTCGGCGTCGAGGTGGTTAGTGGGCTCGTCGAGGAGCAGCAGGTCCGGCTGCTGGAGCAGGAGCTTGCACAGCGCGACCCTGCGCCGCTCACCACCGGAGAGGTTGTCCACGAGGACCTCCGGCGGCGGGCAGCGCAGCGCGTCCATCGCCTGGTCGAGCCTGCTGTCGAGGTCCCACGCATTGGCGTGGTCGAGGTCGCTCTGCAGGTCGCCCATCTCGGCGAGGAGCTTGTCGTAGTCGGCCTCAGGGTCGCTGAGCTCCTCGGAGATCTTGTTGAACCTGTCGAGCTTGGCCTTGATGTCGCCGACCGCCTCCTCGACGTTCTCCAGGACCGTCTTGCCCTCGCTCAACGGGGGCTCCTGCTGGAGCATTCCGACGGTTGCCTCTGGGTCGCGGATCGCGTCGCCGTTGGACGGCTGGTCGAGTCCCGCCATGATCTTCAGCAGCGTGGACTTGCCGGTGCCGTTGGGTCCGACGACGCCGATCTTGGCCCCGTGCAGGAACGACAGGGTGACGTTGTCGAGGACTACCTTGTCGCCGTGGGCCTTGCGCACGTTGCGCAGCGTGAACACATACTCAGCCATAGTCGGCAAGACTACGGCGCACGCCCAAGGCGGCTCCAATCGGCCTGGCCAGCCGTTCGCCTCAGGCAGCCGGTTGTGCACGTTCGTCGGGATCGGCCTCCACCTCTGCCGACAACGGGTTGCCCCAGCTGTCGAGCTGGGTCGTCACGTCCGCCTCGCGGTGGATCATCTCCGCCAGCTCGTCGTGCATGTCCGTCTCCGCGCGCTCCGGCCTCGTCGAGCGCGTGAACGTGCTGGTGCCGCGGCACAGGTCGTGGCCGACGAAGCTGGCCTCCACCAGCAGCGTGTTGGAGACCTGTCCGTCCTCGCGCTCCCAGGCGTCGCTGCGCAGGCGGCCGTGCACGATCACGGCATCGCCCGTCCTGACCGACTCGGTGATGTTGTCGGCCAGGGCTCGCCAGGCGGAGACGGAGTACCACGTCGTGGTGCCGTCCATCCACTCTCCCTTGCGCTTGATCCTCGGTGTCGAGGCCACGCGGAGGTTCGCCACGCTGGTCCCGTTGACCTTGCGGTGAGTCACGTCGCCGCCCACCCAGCCGTGGAAGGTCACGTAGGTGTCGCCCATGTCTGGCTCCTTTTGCGTCGGTTGGTTCCTTCGACGCAAGACTGCCGCCGGGCAAGGGCAGGCTGGAACGGTTGCTCCTCCGACTGTGGACCGGCCGCCCGGGCGAGCACCCTGTGGACCCGGGTCGGCTCGGGTCAGCGAAGTGCGGCTGCCAACCCGTCGCGGGTCCGTCGGTAGGCGTCAAGCTCGGTCTCGATCGGCGCGATCACGAGCTCCTCGGTGACCTCGCCGATCGCGTCGCGGAGGCGACGGTCCGCCGAACTCGCCCTGCGCCTTGCGCCGATCGCTGCCGACAGTCGCGACAGCAACGCCACCAAGACGCCCGCGACCACTCCCCCGAGCAGCATCAGGGTCGGCACGGGCAGACCCAGGTAGTCAGGCGTCGACGGGTCGGGCAGCTGCAGGTAGCCCATCACGGCAAGGCCGGCCAGCCACAGGCCGCCTGCCACCGCCACGAAGAACAACAGCCACTGCAGCACCCTCACGAGCTTCCACCACACCGGCGTACGCCCGACACCGAGGTCCGTGCCGCCAACCGCGCGGTCGAGAGCATCGTTCAGGTCGTCGAGCCGCGACACCGACGCGTGACGGATCGCAGCCGCCCAAGGCTGGGCCAGCCCCTCGGAGGCGTCGTCCGCAACTGCACGGACCACGGTGTCGACGCGGGCGCGCTCGACCAGCGTCGCCTCGGGGAGCGAGGACCGTGGTCCCGCTGTCAGCTCCTTGCCACCCGCCCCCAGGTCGAGGTGCAGGCGCCTGAGCGGGTCCGGGCGCAGCCGAGCGAGCCACTTCGTGACCGGCCAGCCCGTCGCCTGACGAGCGCGAACCCGGGTGGCCGTGTCCACGGCGTGCACCACGGTTGGCACGCCGGCGGCGTCGGCGAACGCGTCGACGAGCTCGCTCTTGCGCGCCCGAGCCACATCGCCAGGCTTGGCGGTGCCGCTCTGCTCCTGAAGCCGCTGAGCGGCGTCTTTGACGTCAGCGATCATCCGGTCGCGGACAGCCTTCTTGGCCGCCACACGGCGGGCGAGCTCCTTCTTCAGCTCCGCGATCCCGTCGCCGTGGCGCGCGGAGGTGGTGAACAGCGGAACACCGTCGAGGCCGTCGGCCTTCAACAGCCGTTCGAGGTCGGCCACCATCGACTCGCGACGGTCTTCAGGAACCTCGTCGATGTGGTTGAGAACGACCAGCATGACGTCTTTGTGGGAGGCCAGTGGGCGCAGGTAGCGGTCGTGGATCGCGGCGTCGGCGTACTTCTGGGGGTCGAGGACCCACACGAGTACGTCGGTCAGCTTCACGAGCCTGTCGACCTCGACGTGGTGGGCCACCTCGGTGGAGTCGTGGTCGGGCAGGTCGAGGAGCACGAGCCCGCGAAGCTCCTCGTCGTCGTTAGCCGGCGAGTCGAGCATGCTGCTGCGGCTGGCCTGGTGGCGCGGCGGCACGCCGAGCCAGTCGAGGAGGTCGGCAGCCCCTTCGGCTCCCCAGGTGCAGGCCATCGTCCAGGACGTCGTGGGGCGCTTCACCCCGACGGCGGCGAGATCGAGGTCGGTGAGGGCGTTGAACGTCGAGGACTTGCCCGACCCGGTCGCCCCTGCCAGCGCCACCACGGTGTGCTCCGCGGAGAGCTTGAGGCGTGCACCGGACCGCTCGACGACTCCTGCGGTCTCCTCGACGGTCGCCTCGTCGAGACGGCCGCGTGCCGACTCGACCGCCTGCTGGAGTCCCTGGACGCGCGTGGCGACGTCCGACGAGCCCTTCCCGACGAGACGTTTCGCACCCTCGACGAGCGCCGTCATGCGCGCTCTCCGTGAACCTCATCGGGGGCGATCATCTGCAACGAGCTCTCCTCCGCGGGGGTGGGTGCAATGTGGGCGGCGAAACGCAGGTCATCGATCCGTCGCGCGACGCTGCGGATGTTCTCGGCTGCCTTGGGATCTACCTTCAGGTCGTCGAGGACCGCGAGGTAGCGGCGACGCTCGGTGTCGAGGAGCCCTGTCACGCGGCGGTTGAGGTCCTTGCGGGCGTTCGCCGCGAGGCGTCGGACGGCCTGGTCACCGAAGACCGCCTCGAGCAGCTTCTGCCCGACCACCGCCGAGCCACCGGCGATACCGACCTCGGCGCCTGTCATGCCCGCGGTCGAGGCGAAGACCACGATCATCAGCGCGACCGCAAGGCCGTTGACGCCGAAGGCGAGGACACGTGCCGTCGAGCGCTTGTCCGACCCCTCGGTCCGAACCATCTCGAGCACGCCCCTCTGCCAGTCGCGCACCGCCCTCTCTGCACGCGCGCGGAAGTCACGGGACGCCCGGCCGAGGTCGCGCCCCGAGTCCTCGAGCAGGTTGCGCCCCGCTTCGACGGAGCTCCACGACTCATGAGCATGCTCGGCGGCGTCCTCCGCGTGCTCGAGGATCAGCGTCTCGAGCCCCGACTCGACCGCGACGGTGACCTTCTCCACCTGCTGCGGCCGTCCCTTGACGGCGCCGACGATCCGGTCACGGATCCAGCCGACCTTGGTCTCGAGCGACCTGAGCAGCTCACCGGTTCCCACGAACTCCTGCCAGCGAGCGAGCACCTCGCCGCGCAGCAGCGTGCCGTCGGCGGAGGCCTCGTCGACGCTCTTGACCGCCTCGTCGTAGGCGCGGTCGACGTCCTTGCGCAGCCTGGCGACCATCGCAGCCTGCTCGGCCGAGGCGTCGGCGACGTCGTGGGCGTGGTGGGACAAGGTCCGGATGGCGCCCTCGAGCGTCTGCTTCACGACGGCCGCCCGGGCGTTGGAGTCGGCGGCGAGAGAGTGCAACCAGCCGCGGATGTCCGACACCGCATCAGGCGGCAGCAGCCCGTCGCCGTCGACGTTGCCCTCGGCGACGGTGAACAGCGGCGAGTCCTTCAGGCCGCGGGTGGTCAGCATCCGCGCGAGGTGTGCGCTGACCTCCCCGATCGCCTCGGACGCCGTGCGGTCCAGGACGATCGCCACCGCGGTGCTGCGCTCGGCGGCAGCCTTGAGGTAGTCCCACGGCACCTGGTCGGCGTACCGGGCGGCCGACGTGACGAAGAGCCACAGGTCGGCGGCGGCGAGCAGCTGCGCGGCGAGGGTGCGGTTGTGCTCCTCGACGGAGTCGATGTCGGGCGCGTCGAGGATCGCCAGGCCCTGCGGCACGGCGTCAGAGGGCACGAGCTGGAGGGCCCCCGGGTCCCCGGTGGCGCCCGTCGTGCGGGCCAGGTCCGGAAGGATCCGCTCCTTGTCGAACCAGTCCGCGTCGACCGGGTTGTGCACGAGCACGGGGGATCGCGTGGTGGGGCGCAGGACACCAGGCTCGGTCACCCGCGTGCCGACGAGAGAGTTGACGAGGGTCGACTTGCCGGCACCGGTGGAGCCGCCGACGACCGTCAGCAGTGGAGCGTCGATCTGGATCAGGCGCGGGAGGACGTAGTCCTCGATCTGGTCGACCATCTCCCGCTGGTCCTTGCGTCGTTGATCGACTCCCGGAAGGTCCAGCGGCAGGTACGCCGCTTGGAGGGCCTCGCGGAGACGCACCAGCGCCGTGATCATGTCCGTCGGCGTCGCGGGCGTGCTCACCGTCCACCTTCCAGCCAGGGTTGGGTCACTGAAGTTGTACCAGGCCCGGTCGGAAAGCCGACGTACGGCCGTAGTTCGGCAAGTCGGTCCACCATCGCCTGCCCCCGTGGTTGAACGTCCGCGGGGGCCGTGCCTCTCAAGAAACGGTCGTGCAGGAAGCCCAGCTCGATGGCCTGCTCCTGGTACTCCCGCATCGCGCGGAGGGCGGGCTCGCCCCCCACACGGCGGGCGTGCTCGCGCGCCGCGCGGCGTCCCGGGATCCGGACAAGCCAGGGCACCTCGTGCGGGGCGATGAAGCCGCGGTGGGCCGCGTCGGTCAACGAGCGCGCGAGCATCTCGCCTTCGCGGCGGCGGGCCCACACCGCGAACGCGGCCACCAGAAAGAACGCGGGCACCATCAAGAACAGATAGGTGACCACGAAGACCTCGCCGCCGCCGAAGTAGGCGGCCCCGTTCCACAAGGCATGGGCGAGCACCGCGACGGCATACCCGAGCAGTGGTGCCGCGATGCGCCAGAACGCGCTCCGCGTGACGACGGCGTAGCCGATGCCGACGCCGATCGCGGCGGTGAAGAGGGGGTGCGCGAACGGGCTGAAGATGCCGCGGATCACGAACGTGCCCGTCACTGCCTCGATGCCTCCGGGCCCCATGCCCTCTCCACCCATGTACGCCGCAGCGAGATAGAGGATGTTCTCGGTGAAGGCGAATCCGATCCCGACCATGCCGGCGTAGACGATCCCGTCGAGCACGCCGTCGATGACATGGCGCCGCGCGAGCACCAGGAGCAGCACGAAGACCCCCTTCGCCGCCTCCTCCGTGATCGGGGCGACGACGGCTGCGGACAGCGACTCGGGGCGGCCGAAAGCGAACTGGTCGACCGACTGGAGGACCAGCGCGGCCGCGGTGGCGACCAGGGCTCCCCAGCCGAGCGCGGTGACGATGAAGGTGCGTGGCTCGGGCTCGTAGCGGTCGAGCCAGAGGAACACCGCGACCAGAGGCCCTACCGGGAGGGCTGCGAGGAGCGTGCCGACCACCAGGGCGCCTGGGGCCCCGGAGGCAAACAGGACAAAAGCCATCACGCTCGCACCCGCGAGCATGGTCACCGCGACAACGGCGGTGAACACCACGTTGCCGTGGTGTCGCCTGGTTGCCCCGTTCATGGGCCCGAGCCTATCGGGACGGGGTTGGGCGATTCCGCGTCGCGGCCCCTGCCCCGCCCGACGTACAGTGCCTTTGTGAGCGACGACACCCACATGGACCAGGACAAGGTGCCCGCAGACGCGGCGACCCCGCCAGAGGGCACCGACAGCCAGAAGCCCAAGACCGAGAGCCACGACCCGGCGGTCCCCGAGGCCTACGCGGCCTTCATGCGCAAGGGTTGGGGCGACCGGGAGCTCGACCTTCCGCCTCACCCGGTGGCGTCGTGGGCGGCGCAGCGCCGGGCGAAGCTGGCGGAGATGTTCCCGGGCGAGCGCCTGGTGATCCCGGCAGGCACGTTCAAGGTCCGTGCCAACGACACCGACTACCGGTTCCGCCCCGAGACGGCGCACACCTATCTCTGCGGCAACCAGACGACCGACGCGGTGCTCGTCATCGAGGACGGCGAGTCCACGCTGTACGCCCGGCCGCGTTCCTCGCGACAGACCGACGAGTTCTTCCGCGACCGCCAGTACGGCGAGCTCTGGGCCGGGCGTCGCCCGTCGCTGCACGAGATGGAGTCCTCCCTCGGCCTGACCTGTCGCCACATCGACCAGCTGCCCCCCACGCTGCGGGCCTCCGGCAAGACCCGGGTGCTGCGCGGCGTCGACGCAGGCGTCGACCAGGCGATCGCCGCGGACGAGGGGCGCGACCAGGAGTTCGCGCGCGTGCTCAGCGAGATGCGGCTGGTCAAGGACTCCTGGGAGCTCGACCAGCTGCAGGAGGCCTGCGACATCACCACGCTGGGCTTCGCCGACAGCGTGCGCGAGTGGGACAACGTCCTGAAGTACGGCGAGCGCTGGATCGAGGGCACTTTCTTCCGCCGCGCCCGCGCCATGGGCAACGACATCGGCTACGACTCGATCGTCGGGGGCGGCAAGCACGCCACGACGCTGCACTGGATCGACAACAGCGGGTCGATCAACCCCGGTGAGCTGGTGCTGCTCGACATGGGTGTGGAGGCCTCGTCCCTCTACACCGCGGACGTCACGCGAACGCTGCCCATCGACGGCACGTTCACGCCGCTTCAGCGTGATCTGTACACGCTCGTGCTGACCGCCCAGAAGGCCGGGATCGACGCCGTACGGCCCGGTGTGCCGTTCCTGGCTGCCCACAACGCCGCGATGAGCGTCATCGCCCACGGGCTCGAGGACATGGGTCTGCTGCCGGTGTCGGCCGAGGAGGCACTCTCCCCCGACAGCAAGGTCTACGCCCGTTGGACGCTCCACGGCACGAGCCACATGCTCGGCATGGACGTCCACGACTGTGCCCGCTCCTCGCTCGACGTGTACCCCCGCGGCAACCTCGACGCCGGCATGGTGCTCACCGTCGAGCCCGGCCTGTACTTCCAGGAGGACGACCTGCTCGTCCCCGAGGAGCTGCGCGGCATCGGCATCCGTATCGAGGACGACATCGTCGTCACCGAGGACGGGTCCCGAAACCTCTCCGAGGCGCTCCCACGCGAGGTGACTGCCATCGAGGAGTGGATGGCGACCCTGCGGCCCTGACGCGCTGTGGACGAACCCAGGGTCGCCCTCGTCCTCGACGCCGGCGGCGCCCGCTCGGCGTACCAGGTGGGAGCACTCGAGGTGCTCCTGCCTGCGTTGGCCGAACGCGGCGCCCGCCCGCGGCTGCTCATCGGCACCAGCGCCGGCGCACTTCTCAGCGCTGCCCTCACGGCGAGCGCACACCGGGACGCCGCTGAGCAGGCCGCTCGGCTCGTGGAGGTGCTGGGGCAGGCCACCAAGGGCAACGTGATCCGTCCGCTGTGGCGGCAGGTGCCCGAGGTGGTGGCGCGCTACGCCTCGGAGACGCTGGGGCTGTCCTTCTTCCGCCTCCGCGGGCTGTTCGGCACCCAGCCGCTGGCACGCACCCTTGAGCGCTCGATCGACTGGGATGACCTGCACCGCAACGTCGACGAGGGGCTGGTGGAGGCGACTGCGGTCACGGCAACCTCGGTGCGGACCGGTCAGGTGGTGCTCTTCACCGAGTCCGGCGCAGCGGTGCCGGCCGCGGCTTCGAGGTACCACCGGCGTTTCGTCGCGACGCGCCTGAACGTCTCGCACCTGCTTGCCTCCTCAGCCATCCCGGCCCTGTTCCCGTCGGTCTCCGTCGACGAGCCGGCAGACGCCGCCGGGTGGTACGTCGACGGGGCGACCCGACGGCGGGTTCCCCTCGCCCCTGCGCTCGAGCTCGGCGCCGACCACGTCGTAGCGGTGGGCACAGGTGGCCTCCGTCCCCCGGACACCGACCCGGGTCGGGATGCGGTGGCGGTCGATCTCGCGGATGGCGGGGCGACTCTGCTGGGCGCGGTGATGGACGACCCGCTGCGCCACGACCTCGCCCGTCTCGCGGAGATCAACGCGATGGCCCAGGACGACGAGCTCGCCCCTGTCCTCGCTCGCCATCGCGAACGCGCCGGGCTTTCGGCGTACCGCACGGTGCCCTACGTCGCGGTCGCCCCGCAGGACGGCGAGGAGCTCGCACGCACCGCGATGGAGGTGTTCCGCGCCAACCACGGCTCGCTTCGGCGCACCATCGGGGATCCGGACCTGCAGGTCATGCACCGTCTGCTCGGCAGCGACAGCCCGCTGCAGGGCGAGATGCTCTCCTACCTGCTCTTCGACCCCGACTTCTTCGCAGCCGCCTCGGATCTCGGCCGCCGCGACGCGAAACGCTGGGTCGAGGACCACCCCGACCTCTGGCGGACCGGGCCACTTCCCCGGGCCTGAGCAAACCCGTCCCCGACGCGTGCTGGACTGCCAGGTGGGCGTCCGCCGCCACCCGTCGCCGACGAGCGAGTCCGATCGTGACGGCGGGACGCCCACCCCGGTGCGCCGATCCTCCCCGCTACGGACGGATCTCGTAGACCACGTTGAACGCCGTGCGCGCCGCCTGCCTGAAGCGCGTGAAGCCGGCGTCCTCTGCCAGCCTGCGGACCGCGGACTCCCCTGCCTGGGCGCCCAGGGCGTGGCCGACCTCCTGCGAGAGGCTGTTGGGCACGCACAGGAACGTGGAGCCGCTGTAGAAGAGCCGGCCCACCGGGTTGAAGTTCTCCTCGACCACGTCGGAGGCATAAGGCTCCACCAGGAGCCAGGTGCCGTCCGGCGCGAGCGCGTCCCGCACTCTCCGGGCGGCACCGAGCGGGTCGCCCATGTCGTGAAGGCAGTCGAACATCGCCACCAGGTCGAAGTCGCCGCCGGAGAAAGTCTGCGCGGTGGCCACCTCGAAGGTCACCCGGTCGCCGACTCCCGCGTCCGCCGCCTTCTTGCGCGCCAGATCGACCGAGGCCGCGTGGTAGTCCGAGCCGAGGACGGTGGTCCTGGGGTACGCCTCGGCGAGCAGCACCGAGGAGGAGCCGAGCCCGCAACCCACGTCGGCGACCCTGGCACCGGCGGTCAGCTTCGCGTCCACGCCCTCGAGCGCGGGGATCCAGCTCGGCACCAGCTCTGCCACGTACCCCGGCCGGTAGAACGCGTCCACCCCTACGAACACGTCCTCGTCGTGCTCGTGCCAGCCGACGCCGGCACCGGTGCGGAACGCCTCGGTGATCAACGGCTCGGACTTGAGCATGCCCAGCGCAGCGACGAAGGCAGCGGCGACGTTGGGGCCGTTCGGGTCGGCCAGACAGAACGCCTGCTCCTCGGTGAGCGAGAACTCACCGGTCCCCGGGTCATAGGCGGCGTACCCGCCGGCGGCCTGGCCCCTCAGCCACTCTGCCAGGTAGCGAGCATGGCATCCGGCGCGCTCCGCGAGTAGCTCAGGCGTGGCCGGGCCCTCGGCCAGGGCTCGGTACAGCCCCAGTCGGTGGCCAACGACCACCGAGCCCGCGGCCTCGGTCGCCGCAAGGTCGGTCACGAACCGCCCGAGGAACTCCGTCACCTTGTCGTGGTCCATCTCGCTTCTCCCTCATCTGTGTGCCGGCCCCTTGCCGGTCTGGACACGACGAGGCTCGGGTCGAGCCCTTCCTCGGCTCTGACACGCGTTGTCACGGTGCTGACAGGAGCCCGGCGGGGTCTCCCGTCTTCGACGACCCGAGGGCATCCTGTCCTTGGAGGTGGACGATGGCGGTTGGGCACGAGGGGCCGTCGGTCCGGGTCGAGGTGCTCGGTCCGCTGCGGCTGGCGGTCGACGGCGTGGCCGTCGACGTACCCGGCCACAAGCGGCGTGGGGTGCTGGCACTGCTCGCCCTCGCCGAGGGTCGGACCGTCACCGTCGACGACCTGCTCGACGCCCTGTGGCCCTCGGCCGTTCCCGACTCCGGTCGGGCGGCTCTGCACAGCCACGTCTTCCGGCTGCGAGGGCATCTCGGCCCGGCGGGAGCTCGGCTGGAGACATGGCCGGACGGGTACCGCCTTGCACTAGGGAGCGACGACCTGGACCTGGCACAGGCGCGGGCGTTGCTGGCTGCCGCTCGGGCGAGGGCTCCCGAGGACCCCGCGGGCGCACTGACACTGCTGCGAGAGGCATACGCCCTGTGGCGCGGCCCTGTACTCGCCGACCTGACCGAGATCACCCCCATCGCCACGGCGATCGAGGGGTGCGCGCAGCTGCGCCGTGAAGTGGGCGACGCCCTCGTCGGTTGCGCCATCGACGCCGGACACGCCGAGGAAGTCCTGGGGCTGGCCGGCTCGGCGGTCGCGGCGGACCCGCTGCGCGAACCGGCGGTCCTGCTGATGATGCGCGCGCTGAGCGCGGCCGGACGAGCGCCGGAGGCCCTGGGGGTCGGGCGGGAGTACCGGCACCGGCTGGCGCAGGAGGCCGGGCTCGACCCCTCCGCGCTGCTCAACGAGCTCGAGCGCGACATCGCCGGCGGCGCAGCCGGGCCACCTCCCACCCGGACCGAGGTCCATCCCGGGCCGACGACCCGGCTGTTCGGGCGTGAGGCACAGGTCGCGGCCGTCCACCGCCTGCTGGCGTCGGAGCGCCTGGTGACCCTGGTCGGCCCCGGGGGCGTCGGCAAGACGAGGGTCGCTCTCGAGGTCGCCCACGGCAGCAGCGCGGTCACCACGCTGATGCTCGGTCCGGTGAACGAGGCAGCGGCGATCCCCCACGCGTTGGCGGCGGCCCTGGGCCTCAAGATCGTCCAGGGCGACGTCCTCTCGGCCTGCCTCGCCGTCCTCGGCGACCGTCCGCGGCTGCTGTTTGTCGACAACTGCGAACACCTTCTGGACGCGGTGCGGGAGATCGTCGGTCTAGTCCTCTCCACGTGCCCCCGGGTCTCCGTGCTTGCGACCAGCCGGGAACCTCTCGGCCTCGCTGTCGAGTACGCCTCGAGGCTCTCGCCGCTGGCGTTGCCCGGCTCGGACCAGGACCTGCTGAGCGTCCCCTCGGTTGCGGTGTTCGTCGACCGCGCGCGCCGGGTCCGTCCGGGACATCCGCTCACCAACGACGAGCTCGACAAGGTCGCCGACATCGTGCGCCGGCTCGACGGGATGCCGCTGGCCATCGAGCTCGCCGCCAGCCGCCTGTCCGCCTTCTCGCTGGAGGATCTCCGCGCGCGCCTGGACCGGTCCCTCGACCTCCTCGGCGGAGGGCTTCCCAGCGGCGATCCACGCCACCGGACGCTGAGGGCGACGATCGACTGGTCCTACCGGCTGCTTGCCGAGGACGAGCGCCGGTTGTTCCGCGCCATGGCGGTCTTCGTGGACGGCCTTGACCTCGACACCGTGGAGAGCCTGGCCGCCGACCTGGGTCTTGAGCGCGACCCGGGGAGCGTCCTGGCCCATATCGTGGACGCGTCCATGATCGAGCCCCACTTCGAGGGACGGACCCGCTACCGGATGCTGGAGACCCTGAGGGCGTTCGCACTCGACCGGCTCGCCTTCGCGGGCGAGGACGGGGCTGCGGCTGGACGGCTGGTCCGTTGGGCGGTCGCTCGCACAGCTGCGTTCGAGACCGGCGTGGCCTCAGAGCACGAGGCCGAGGCCGATGCGGCTCTGCGTCGAGAGCTGCCGAACCTGCGGGCTGCGTGGCGGGTTGCCCGGAGCCGTGGCTCTCTGGACGAGGCAGCGGCAATGGTGACGGCGCTGTTCGAGGCGATCGCCTACCGCGACCTGATCGAGATCCGCGGATGGGCCGAGGAGCTCGCCGACGATCCCGCGGTCGAGGGACACCCACGAGCAACCGCTGTCCTCGGCACAGCAGCCGAATCGGCGTACCACGGCGGCGACTATCCACGTGCAGAGCGACTCGCCCGTGCCGGTCTCGACCGGGCAGATGGTGTGGCCGATACGTGGTACTGCCACTTCGCGCTGTCGGTGGCAGCCCTGGCACGGGGGGCCTACGCCGAGGTGGTCGAGCACGCGTTGGCTGCGGCCGAGGTGCTGGGCCAGCCTCGCGAGGGGCCGGGGATCGCCGCCCTCGCGGCCCTCTACGCGGGAGACCTCGAAGAGGCCCGCGCGCTGAACGCCCGCGGAGCAGCCGGGGCGGCATCACCGTCGATGCGGTCATGGGCGGCGTACGTCGCCGGGGAGATCGAGAACTACGCGGGACGAGGCGACATGGCAGAGCAGCACTATCTCCAAGCCATCGAGCTCGCCGAGTCCTCCGGCGCGACGTTCCTGGTCGGGGTGGCCACGGTCGGGCTGCTCTCGGTGAGGGCGGCATCCGGGCGGATCGAGGACTCGCTCACCGGGTACCGCGAGGTCATCGACTACTTCGCCCGCACCGGCAACTGGACCCACGAGTGGGTGACGCTGCGCAACCTCGCGGACCTGCTGCGCCGCCTGGGGGACGACGAGCCCGCGGCTCTGCTCGACGCAGCAGCCGACCGGGCTCCCGATGCACCTGCTGTCGAGCGGGCCTCGGTGGTGCCCTCTCCCCGGACCCCGCCGGACGGGCCCACCCCGAGCAGGGCAACCGTCCTCGAGGTGGCGCGGCACGCCATCGCCGCCAACCTCGGCCGTCGCTGACGAGAATCGCTGGTGCGGTTCAGGCAGTCAGCCGGGAGCAGCGAAACCAACGGCGAGCTTGGGCGCGTCGCTCACTCCTCCGGCAGCTCGACGAAGGACTCGTCGCCGACCCATGCGGTGTAGCGCTCGAGTCCCAACGCGGTGATCAGCCCGGCCGTCTGGGACTCCTGAGCCGCCAACGCGCGCACCTTCCGGGCAGCAAGTTCCTTGTCCAGCGCAAGGTCGACCGCAAGCCGCTCGGCCGGCCAGCTGATCGGATAGCCCGGCAGGTAGACGCCGAGGCTCTCGTCCAGAGCCCTCCAACGGGCTGCCCGCCACTCGGCGACGGCGGCCTGCAGGAGTCGTGACCCGGGCGGCGCAGCGCGCCGGAACGCCGTGGCAGCCCACGACCCGACGGTCTGGTGGTCGAGGTGCCCGGTGATCCCGTCGGGTCCGAAGGTCAGCACCGTGTCAGGCTTCACGTCGTCGATGAGGACGCACAGCTGGTCGACCGCCTCCGAGGAGGGCACGGACGCGCAGGATCCGTCCCGGTAGCCCAGCCAGTGATGCTCGGTCACTCCGAGGATCTCCAGGCATCGCGCCAGCTCCTCGGAGCGCACCTCGGCCAGCCGTGCGGGTGGCCAGGCGACCGGGTCGGCCGTGCCGAGCTCGCCCCGGGTGGCGGTGACGCACACGACCCGGGAACCGTGAGCCCGAGCCAACGCCATGAGGCCACCCGACAGGTAGGCCTCGTCGTCAGGATGTGCCCAGATTCCGAGCACGGTCCCGAGGTCGACGACCTCCGACGCAGAACTGATCATGACGAGCCTCCATGGGCCACGGCGTGCGCGTCACGAGCATCGCCCCGCCCTGTGCGGTTGTCGAGAGTCTGCGAGGCCCCGCTCGCAGCGCGCTGTCACGGCGCTCGCAGGCAAGCAGCCCTCTTGGACGTCCAGGCTCCGAGCGGGTCATCTGGAACGGATGAACATGACCTCCGGGTGCCAAATCGACCGGGACCATCGGGTCATTGACCCCCAAGGGCCGCGCCGGGTGAATTGACGGTGGCGCTCCATTTCCTGCCCGAGGGGGTCAGACATGCGCACGTCGTTCACCCAGCGCCTCGCGAGGGGCTGCGCACAGCATGCCGGGCGCACCATCGCGGTCTGGGGCGCCGTCGTCGTGCTCGCGATGGTCTCGATCGCGACACTGCTCGGGGGCGCGGTCACGACCGAGGCCACCGTCACGGCCGAACCGGACTCCGTCAAGGGCTTGGACCTTCTCGACGAGCGCTTCGCCGAGCGCGACCCGGTCACCGAGCTGGTGGTGGTCCGCGCCGAGTCCGGGACGGTCGAGGACCCGGCCTTCCAGGAACAAGTGTCAGCACTTCGCGACGAGATCACCGGCCTGGACGGGGTGGTCAGCGTCGGCGACCCGACAGGACCCGAGGGAGCGGCGCTCGTCTCGGCCGACGGCCAGGCGGTGCTGTTGCCCGTGGTGACCGACGACAACGCCGAGACCGGGATCGTCGACGTGATAGACGCCGTCGAGGCAGCCGACGCCTCTGAGGACGTGTCCGCGGCGATCACCGGTGACTGGACCCTCAACAACGACTTCCTCGTCGTCTCTCAGCACGACCTGGAGAAGGGTGAGCTCCAGTTCGGCCTTCCCGCAGCCCTGATCATCCTGCTTCTCGTGTTCGGCGCCCTGGTCGCTGCGTCGGTGCCGCTGATCATGGCGATCGTCTCGATCATCCTGGCGCTGGGGATCGCCGCGCTGGTCGGTCAGGCGGTCGACCTGTCGTTCTTCATCGTCAACATGGTCGTCGCGATGGGGCTCGCCCTCGGGATCGACTACTCGCTGTTCGTGGTCTCGCGGTATCGCGAGGAGCGCCATGCCGGTGTCGCAAAGCTCGACGCCATCGCTGTCTCCGGCGCCACGGCCAGCAAAGCGGTCTTCTTCTCGGGGATGTCCTTCGTGGTCGCCCTGCTCGGGCTGCTGCTGGTGCCGGACACGGTGCTGCGCAGCCTGGCGTTCGGCGCGATCCTGGTCGGCATCGTGACGGTGGCGTCGGCTCTGACACTGCTGCCGGCGATGCTCGCCCTGCTCGGGGACCGGATCGAACGAGGGCGGATCCCGTTCGTGCCTCGGCAGC
Organism: Nocardioidaceae bacterium; assembly: GCA_035456965.1. Classification (GTDB taxonomy): domain Bacteria; phylum Actinomycetota; class Actinomycetes; order Propionibacteriales; family Nocardioidaceae; genus Nocardioides_C. The sequence goes on along the minus strand of DATICF010000032.1, from coordinate 64,381 downwards.
ACGGCGGCGAGAGCAAGTTCTGGCGCCGAGCCGTCGGCCTGGTGACCATCCGGCCCGGGCTCACCGCCGGGGTGACCTGTCTGGTCCTGCTGATGCTGGCCGCACCCGTCCTCGGGCTCCAGACCGGAAGCTCCGGCCTCTCGGCTCTCCCTGAGGACACGGTCGGTTACCGGGGCTTCCAGGCTCTCGCGACCAGCTTCCCGGCCGGTGCACGCACAGACCCTGCACAGGTGGTCGTCGACGCAGACCCGGCCTCGCCGCCCGTCGCTGCAGCCATCGAGCAGCTGCAGCAGTCGGTCGACGGCGACGCTGGGTTCGGAGCCGCCATCGTCAGCAGCAACCCCGACGGCGACCTCGGCCTGGTCGAGATCAGCCTCTCCGGCGACTCGAGTGGTCTCGCCGCCCAGAACGCGATCGAGCGACTGCGTGGGGAGTACGTCCCAGACGCGTTCGCCGGCGTCGACGCCGACGTCTATGTCACCGGGATCACAGCGCTCAACCTCGACTACGCCGAGCTGATCGACACCTGGCTACCGATCGTGATCGCGTTCGTGCTCGGGCTCAGCTTCCTGCTGCTTCTCATGGTGTTCCGCTCGATCGTGCTGCCGATCAAGGCGGTGCTGCTCAACCTGCTCTCGGTCGGTGCGGCGTACGGGCTGATGGTGCTGGTGTTCCAGGAAGGGATCGGCGCCGAGCTGCTCGGGCTGCAGCAGATCGACCAGGTCGAGCCCTGGGTCCCGGTGTTCCTCTTCTCGGTCCTGTTCGCGCTGTCCATGGACTACCACGTCTTCCTTCTCACCCGGATCCGCGAGCGCTACCTGGCGACCGGCAACACCCTCGACGCAGTCCAGCACGGGATCGGAGCCACCGGGCGCATCATCACCGGAGCCGCTCTCATCATCGTCGTCGTCTTCGTCGGCTTCGCCACCGGTGACCTGGTCGGCTTCCAGCAGATGGGCTTCGGTGTCGGCGTCGCACTGCTCCTGGACGCGACGGTCATCCGAACGGTCCTGGTGCCCTCGACGATGGTGCTGCTCGGCAAGTGGAACTGGTACCTCCCTGGCTGGCTCGAATGGCTGCCCGAGCTGCACGTGGAGGGTGGCGCCGAGGGCGAGGTCGAGGCAGCGGTAGCGCACATGCCGCAGCAGCGGGCCGCCTCGGAGGAGGACACGGTGCAGCCAGTCGCCGCCTCGCGCTACGACGACGACCGCTGAGACACCCGATCGCTACGTAGCCAGGTGGGTCAGTCGTCGCCCGCCACGTCGCGCCCGTCGGTCGTGTGCGGGTCCTCGTCGATCGCCTCGACGGCCGGGGTGGGCTCGGGCTCGATGCCAGGAGGCCGCCGGTCGAGGTGTACGCCGGCGATCATGCAGCGCACCGAGCCGCCTGCCAGCTCGATGGTGGGGATGTCGACGTCGACGATCGTGCACGACTCCTCGATGACCGCCACCTGGTCAGGACGCAGACTGTTCCGGGCGCGGGTCGACATCGCCATGATGTAGTGCCGGCGGCCGTCCGGCGTACGACCGCAGAGTTCGACGGCGTTGCCCGCGAACTCGTGGATCTGCTTCTCGGTGAGCTCGACGACCTTGCGCCCGTTGACCGTGAGGCGCTCGCGGACAGCCTCGCGGCGAGCCTTGTCCGGGATCATCTCGAGAGCGATCATCGCGACGTCGGTGCCGATGCAGGCCAGGACGTTCGTGTGGTAGACCGGCACCCCCTCGGAGTCGACCGCGTGGAACGCCATCGGCTCGTACCCGAAGTCGGTGCAGAACCGCTCCAGGACGTGCGTGTCGGCGCGGTGGCTCACCGCCATGTAGGCAACCCGAGACACGTGGTCCAGGACCATCGCGCCGGTCCCCTCGAGGAAGATGCCGTCGGGCTCGAGGCCGGAGTAGTCGACGATGGTCTGGACGCGGTACGACGACTTGAGCATCTCCAGCACGTCGGCGCGACGCTCGTGGCGCCGGTTGGACGCGTACATCGGGTAGACCGCAACGGTGCCGCCTGCGTGGGTCGACAGCCAGTTGTTGGGGAAGACGCTGTCCGGCCGTGTGTGGTCCTCGTCGGCGAACACATGGACCCGCACACCGGCCCCTCGAAGAGCGTCGGCCACGGCGTCCATCTCGGCCAGCGCCAGTGCCGAGGTCACCGAGTCGGACTGTCCCTCCGGCACGTCGGCCTGAAAGGCGTTGTCCGCCGCGGTGGCATGGTTCGGAACGAACTTCTCCGCGCGAATCAAGATGACAGCAGAGGGGGCTTGAGCACTCACAATCGGAATGTAGACGACGCGGCGAGGCCTCCGGCCATCACCCCCGCACCGGCGTCACGGGGCGCAGGTCCAGAAGGGCCATGGCACCTGCGAATCAGGACGAGCGGTTGCCGCCGCTCGCATCTGTGCCGTCGGTTGGCTGGCGAGCCTGCGGTGCACCTCCGCGTCAGCACTTGGATCTGTCTGGTCAGCTCGGTGTTCGTCACCCAGCTCGAGCCGGGAGACCACAGTGGGGGTTCCGCTGGCGCTGGTCTTGGTCGGTCATGTCGGCCTGTCCTCGTCCTCCGCCGGGCGCTCCCGCTTGTCGAGGTCGTCCAACCGCTCCATGATCAGCGCGAGGGTCCGGAGAACTTCGTCGTCGAGCGCGTTCTCCCGTCGCTCGAAAGGCTCCTCGTCCTGTCGCACGAAGAGCGAGGCGAGCGCCGCGCTGAGCAACGACAGCAACAGGAAGCCGATCACCATCAAGACCACCGACACCACGGCGCCCCCAGCCGACTGCGGCGGCTGGCCGATGAACCCGACCGTGGTCATCAGCGAGACCGCCCACCACAGTCCCCGCCAGTACGAGCCCACCGACTCGGTCTCGAACGCAGCACCGGCTCCCGCTCCGAGCACGAGCGCCACGCCCGCGACCAGCAGGCCCGGCTTGAGCCACCTCCGGCTCAGTTGGAGCCTTCCCATCGGACCACTCCCTTCACGTCTGGATCGGGCGCAGGCGCTACACCCGGTCCGTTGCACAGTCAGCACCCCCAGTCGAGCATCGATCTCGGCGACGCGTCCCGCGCAGGCACACGGCCCCCGTCGGCGTCCCTGGACTCCGGAGGGTGAGCCTCCTCCTCACGGTTCAGGCGTTCGATCTCACCCATCGTCCTGGTCGACCCGCTCTGCAGTTCCATCTTCTTCCGGATACTGACCGAGGAGGAGCTCGAACGCCGACCGGAGCCCGCGGCCGGAAACGAAAGACGGGGACGTCTCCTTACGTGGCGGTCAGCTCAGAAGCCCGGACCCGAAGATCGCCCAGTCGTTGAGCACGTGGGCGCCAGTTGAGACCCACAGGTTCTTGGTGAGGACGTAGGCCAACGTCAACACGAGACGCGCCACTCCGATCCCCAGCAGGGCCTGCACCACGTTCCAGTCGTAGGTCGGCAGGTGGAGGGCACCGAACAGCAGCGCCGTGACGGCCCAGCTCACCAGCAGTGCTGTTAGTCGCGAGGTCCCGCGCCTGAAGTGGAGGTAGTACATGAGTGCGAGCAACGGCAGGATCGTCACCAGCTCCTCGCCGAGCAGCTGTGGCAGAGTCTGGACGAAGAAGACCATTCGTTCGATCGGCGACGCCTCGTCGAGCGCGCCCGTCGCGGGATGTCCCCGGCGCCGGCGTACCTGGTGAGCAAGAACCCGGAACCCAGCGTGACGGCGAGGTTCAGGACGAAGACACCGAGCATGACCAGTACGTCCCGTCCGCCGACCCTGCCGAACAGCGCAGTCCAGTGCTCCGGCGAGAAATGGCGAAGGACGAGCAGCGGCAGCAGGGGAAAGACCAGCACCGGAACCCAGTGTCCCCACAGTCCGTTCAGCGGCCACAGCAAGAGGAACAGGAAGGCAGCCGCCGCGGCCGCGAGAATCCACCACTACTGGGGACCGGTGATGAGCTGGGGAACGCCGTTGTAGAAGGGGAAGTCACGCGTCGGACGCTGAACGGGAGAGGCCGCCTGCGCCTCGCCCTGGCTCGACTCCCGCTCGCTGGCCGTGGCGTGTCCCCTTCGTCGCCGCTGTCACCAGGGTAGGAGCCCTTGTGGGCATCTTGGTCGTTTGGCCGAAGCTGCTCTCCTTGCCCTCACTTCTGCGGGCAAGCCCTCCCACGGAGGGTTATCGAGGCAGTCACCTTCCACGCCGCCGGCTTGGGGGACGCTTCATCCTCCTCGCATCCAGCGGCGACCTGACCAGCGTGACCGTCGGGCAGGACGGCGGGACCAGGACGAACCCGGTCGACGACTGACGCGAGCCGCAGCACAAGGCGTACTCGACCGAGCGATGGCGTAGGTATCCGGCATACTGGGCACCGGACGAACGCCGGAGGCCACCGGGATGACAGAGTTGGATCCCGATGTTCAGCCAGATGGTGTTCGGCAACCCCGCCCCCGTAGCTCAGCTGGATAGAGCGGCAGACTTCTAATCTGATGGCCGCAGGTTCGAATCCTGCCGGGGGCGCTTTGTGACTCGGGCGCTTTGTGTGCTTATGACACGGGCGGCCGCTGAGGTCCGAGCGCCGGGTTCGGCCGGCATGTTCGCGGGGCAGCTCCCTGGGGAGCACTGCTGTGGCCGGCCGGTTCACTCGCTCCAACCAGCGCGGTCGACGATCTCGCGCTGGGCTTGGACATCGGCGACGGCCTGCGCGGGGTCGTCGGGCCACTGCTCGACGAGGTCGCTCGCCCAGTCGGCCCAGTCCGCGACGAGCTTGTAGAAGTCGCTGATGAACCGCCCCACCAGCAGGGTCTGCGCGGCGCGCTCCTGGAACGGCCCCTCCCCCGCCAGGTAGGAACGCGCCGCCTCGAGGTTGCCCTCGTTGCGCTCCTCGGCCCATGCGCGGGCCCCCGACAGCGTGGCGAGGGCGTCCTCGCGGGTGCCGTTCTCGGCGAAGAAGATCTTCAGCAGGTGCTCCGACTCCAGGACGAACCCGGCGCTCGACTCCTTCTGCCACGCAGCCAGGGCGCGACGTCCCTTCGGCGTGATGCTGTAGACCGTGCGCGGGCGGTCGCCGAGACGTTCCTCCTTCGCCCGGGCGTACCCACCCGCGGCGAGCTTCTTCGGCTCCTCGTAGAGCTTGCTCTCCGCACGCGGCCAGATCCGGCCCAGACTGCGGTCCATCTGCCGCGTCAGCTCATAGGCGCTCCACGACCTGACGGCGAGGAGGCTCAAGATCGCGTACGACGTGGTCGTCAGCCTCACGGCCCTTGACATCTGGCCCCTCCCGGCGTACCACGGATGGATAGTCCCTTTGGGAGGATAGCGTCCAACGAGAGAAGGCGACACCATGGGCGACCTCACCATCACCATCGCTCCGTCGAACCTCGAGCAGAACCGGGCCTGGGACGGCGACGAAGGCACCTACTGGGCGGCCCACGCGCGGCGGTTCGACGAGGCGGTGGCCGGCTACCACGAACCGCTGATGAACGCGTCGGGGATCGCCCCCGGCTCCCGTGTCCTGGACATCGGCTGCGGCACGGGGCAGACCACCCGCGACGCCGCGCGTCGGGCCTCCTCCGGCAGCGCGCTCGGCGTCGACCTCTCGCGCGAGATGCTCGACGTCGCGCGGAGGCTGGCAGAGCACGAGGGCGTTGCGAACGCGACCTTCCTGCACGCCGACGCCCAGATCCACCCGTTCCAAGCCGAGTCGTTCGACGTAGCGATCAGCCGCACCGGCTCGATGTTCTTCGGCGACCCGTCGGCTGCCTTCGCCAACATCCGCCGGGCCCTCCGTCCCGGTGGGCGGCTTGCGATGGTCGCGTGGCAGCCAGTGTCGGAGAACGAGTGGTTCCGCGAGATCACCACTGCCATGGCCGCCGGTCGGGACCTGCCCGGGCCGCCTCCCGACGCCCCCAACCCCTACTCCCTCGCCGATCCGGACCGGGTACGTCGACTGCTCTCCGCCGCTGGGTTCGCAGAGCCGGCTTTCGAAGACCTGCGGTCGCCGATGTACTTCGGCCCCGATGCGGCCGACGCCCACCGGTTCATCTTCGACCTGACGGCGTGGATGCTCGCAGGGCTCGACGATGCGGGGCGCCGCCGGGCGAGCGAGGACCTGCTGGCCAGCACGACCGCCCACGAGACGGAAGGCGGCGTGGTCTACGGATCCGCGATGTGGCTGACCACAACCACCGCGGTGTGAGCCGGTCAGGCCGGGAGGTTGCGGCGGCCGTGTCGCGTGACGGTCAGGAGCCCGCCGAGCAGGTGTTGCCGGTAGGACTCGTCGAGGTACATGTTCACCTCGTGGCCGAGGGCGGTGTACCACGAGAGCCCCTGGCCGACGCGGTGCTGCCAGCTCATCGGATGGTCGCCCATCACTCCTGAGACCGGCTCGTAGTCGTCGGGGTAGCTCTCCGACGGTAAGTGGCTCGTGTTGGGGTCCTGCATGTAGGAGGACTCGTCGATGCTCAGCAGCACCCGTGCCCGGTCCCGCGGGTTGGAGGTGAACGAGTAGAACTCCTCGAGCGGGATCTGCCACCGCTCAGGAAGGTGACGTGTCGAGATGTGGCGGGCCGACTCACGCACCATCACCCCGGGCTGCTCGAGCGGGTGCGCGAGGAACCGGCCGCCGGCGAGGAGCCTCGTGTAGAACGACCAGTCGTACTCCGTGTCCGCGGCCGAGTGGACCCCGGCCCATCCCCCGCCGGAGAGCACGAACCGTCTGAGCGCCATGCGGCCGGGAGGCGTCATCACCTCGGCAGTCGTGTTGAGGAAGACCACGGCGGTGAAGCGGCGCAGGTTGCGGTCGCTGAACACCGCCGGGTCCTCGCTGGCCTCGACGGCGAAGCCGTGCTCCGCGCCGAGCTCTTCGATGGTCGTGACACCGAGCGGGATCGAGGCGTGCCGGTAGCCGCCGGTGCGGGAGTAGACGAGAACCCGGTGGCGGCGGCGATGTCCCGCGACGGCCTCGGACAGGCCCGTCACAGGGGTGGCAGCCGCCCCCAGCGCGAGCGCGCCCGCTCCCCGCAGCACCGACCTCCGCGACGTACCGGACGAGTGGTGGTCGCACATGGTCATCCCTCTTTCCTGGAGCCGCCGGCGATGCCTCGGGCGATGCGCAACGCGTTGGCCATGATCGTGAGTGTCGGGTTGAAGCCGGGGAAGGTCGGGAAGGTGGAGGCGTCGGCGACGTACAGGTTGTCGACGTCGTGGAGGCGACCGGACCGGTCGCACACCGACGTGCGGGGGTCGGTGCCCATCCGCGCGGTGCCCGCCAGGTGTGCGGTGTAGGTGATCCCCTCGTTGAGCAACGGCATCGGCAGCGTGACGGCGCTGACGGCGCCGGGCGCGAGCTCGTGGATCGCCTGCATCCGGGCGCCGAGGTAGACCGCCGCGGCCTTCTCGTGCTGGTGCGGGCTGTAGGTGATCCGGGCCGCCGGGAGGCCGAGGAAGTCGCGCACGGACGGGTCGAGGTCGACCCTGTTCTCCGCCTGGGGCAGGTCCTGGTGGATCAGCTGCGACCCTGCCGTGCGCGCGGTCAGCACCCCTGCCTTCATCAGCTGCTTGAGGCGGTGGCCGTAGCCGACCATGCCCGAGAGCATCGTTGCCGCTCCCACGATCGGGATCGCCGAGCCCACCTGGACGATCCCGCCCGCGACGTAGGGCACGCCGAGCGCGCTCACCTCCGGCCCGGTGAACGGCCCCACCAGGTCATCGATCTGCAAGGTCGTGCTCTGCGCACGCAGCGGCTTGATGTCGTCGGAGTACAGGGCGGCAGCCAGCGTGAAGTTGTGGAACATCATGTTGCGTCCCACCTGGTCCGACCGGTTGCCCAGACCTCGCGGATGCGCGCTGCTGGCCGAGAGCAGCAGGAGCCGGGCGGTGTTGATCGGGCTGCCGGCGAGGACGACGGTCGTCGCCGGCAGCCGGTGCCGCCGACCGCGTACGTCGGTCCAGTGCACGGCTCGGGCGCGACGGCCGTTGCGGGTGGTCTCGATGCGGTGCGCGTACGCCCGGTCGATGACGCGGACCCGGCCGGTGCGCAGCGCGGGGTTGAGCCAGGACACGAGCGCGTCGCCGCGGGCGTTGATCGTGCACCCGAAGCCCGAGCACAGCCCGCACGAGTTGCAGGCCGGTCGGCCGTCGAAAGGCCGGGAGTTGACCGCCGCCGGGTAGGGATAGGCCTCGTAGCCCAGCCGGCTCGCGCCCTCGGCGACGAGGCTCGCCGCGTGGCCGGTCGGGTTGGGTGGCATCACGAACTCGCGGCGCCGGGGCGACTGCTCGAGGGTCCGCGCGGGGATCCGGCTGCGGTCCCCCTGGACTCCGAGGCGGTACTCCACGAGGTCGTAGTACGGCGCGAGGTCGTGGTAGTCGATCGGCCAGTCCGCGACCTGTGCCCCCTCGACGGGGCCCAGGTCGGAGAGCTGGGTGAAGTCCTGCTTCCAGAACCTCGGGGTCTTCGCGTTGTAGTGCAGCGACGTCCCGCCGACCGCGGCGCCGAGCTGTCCCAGGGCGCCCTGAGCCGAACGTGCGATCCCCTGCCCGGCCTCGGCCTGGGTCCGGGTCGTGTAGGGCTCGAGCAGAGGGTCGGGGAAGCCGAACTGGCGGGTGCCCTTGATCTCGTCGCTCCCGTAGCGGGTGTCGAGCTCGCCGCTCGGGACCTCACCGAGGCCGGGCCGCAGGTTGCGACCGCGCTCGAGGATGGTGACGTCCCACCCCTGGCGAGCGAGCTCCCACGCGGCGGCGCTCCCCGCGGCTCCGGAACCTACGACCACTGCTTCGCGGCTCATCGCGACTCCCCTTGCCCGTCACGTGCCGCCCGCACCAGCTCTTCGGCCAGAGACCGCATCTGGGCGAGCTGCTCTGCGGCGTCCGGTGCGGGCGAGGACAGCCGACCCACCTCAGCTCGCGACGCCGTGAACCGGCCACCCGACCTTGCGAGCACGCCGTGCAGCAGCTCCGTCGAGCCCATGGCAACGGCCACCCCCTCCTCGGTCCCGATCAGGTCGGTCACGAGGTCGAGGGGGCCGGAGCCCTCGGGGTGGAGAACCTCCTCGTGCGTGAAGCCACGTGGCTGCGTGTCGCCTTCGTAGTCGGTCGTGCGCCAGCCCACGAGGTCGCGGTTCCCGCCGTACTCCGGAGCGCCGTAGAGGAACTCCAACGTGTGCGGGACCGCGAGGTCGAGCATCTCCCGCACGCGCGGGTCCTCGCTCTGCTCGAGTGCGACGTCGCGTGCTGGGCCGGGGAGGTTCGAGAAGCCGCCGGGGACCGAGGCCTCCAGCGCTGAGAGCCCCTCGCGGTAGACGGTCTGATAGCCCTTCACGGGTCCGTTCCGCTCCAGAGCCCGTCGCCCACCCGACCCCTCGATGCGCAGCCGCCATGCCGTCGTCTCGTAGACGTCGAGCTCCAGGAAATGCTCGAAGTGGTTCGTCGGCGAGCCTCCGCGGTCGGAGAACGGCCCACCCGCGTAGATCCGGGGTGGGGAGACCGTGAACGCACCCAGCAGCGCGTCGATGGCCTCGTGGCACCCGGCGGCAAGGGCGCCTGGCACTGTGTCCTCCGGTACGCCGGGCACGACGCGGTCGACGACCGCCTCGAGCGTGCGCATCTCCTCGGGGCGGAGGAACCTCGCCCGCTCGTCGCCGACAGGCACGGCCACCGCGGCGGCGCCCGGGCCGGCACCGGAGAACAGCGCCACCCCCGCCACGCACGCGCCCTGGATCGCGGCCCGCCGCGTGATCTGGATGTCGTCGGTCACGCGTTGTGCAACGCGTTCTCGCAGGAGGTGGTTACGGGTCGGCGGAGCCGAGGGGCGCTCGGCGATGGCCCGTGGGCTTTCGGGACCATCGGCACTAGGAGCCCCCGGCGGCGCTGGATGGACTGGGGTCATGAGTGTCGTTGGATCCCCCGACGAGGCACTTACGCACCACGACCTGCCGGTCCACGAGCTGCTGCTCGTGCTCGAGACCGACCGTCACGCCGGTCTCGGCGAGGAGGAGGCGGCCCGCCGGCTGGAGAAGTACGGTCCCAACGAGCTGCCCCGGGTCGCGACGCTCAGCCCCTTCATGCGGCTGCTGCTCCAGATGCACAACCCCCTGATCTACGTGCTGCTCGTCTCGGGGGCGGTCACGATTTTCCTGGGCGCGTACGTCGACGCCTCGGTCATCCTGGGCGTGGTCGTGGTCAACACGATCGTGGGCTTCGTCCAGGAGACCAAGGCAGAGGCTGCACTCGACGCCCTCAGGTCGATGGTGCACACCGAGGCGAGGGTCGTTCGAGGGGGAGGACAACGTGGCGTGCCCTCCGAGGAGCTCGTACCCGGGGACCTTGTGCTCGTCGGGGCCGGCGACAAGCTGCCCGCGGACCTGCGGCTCATCGCCGCCTCGCTGCTGTGGGTCGACGAGTCGGCGCTGACCGGCGAGTCCGTCCCTGTGGCCAAGGACGAGGTCGTCCTCCCCACCACGACTCCGGTGGCGGACCGGCGCAACATGGCCTACTCCGGCACCCTGGTCACGGGCGGCACGGGCGCCGGAATCGTGGTGGCCACCGGCGGTGAGACCGAGCTCGGGGAGATCCATCGCCTCGTCGGCTCGTCCAAGACCCTCGCCACTCCCCTGACGCGCAAGCTCGCCAGGTTCAGCAAGCTGCTCACGGTTGCGATCCTGGCGCTCGCCGCGGTCACGTTCGCCATCGGCGTCGTCCGCGGTCAGCCGGGCGCCGAGATGTTCACCGCTGCGGTGGCCTTGGCCGTGGGCGCGATCCCGGAGGGTCTGCCTGCGGCGGTGACGATCACGCTTGCGATCGGCGTCTCCCGCATGGCTCGCCGCCGTGCGGTCATCCGCCGCCTCCCTGCGGTCGAGACCCTCGGTGGCGCCACCGTCATCTGTTCGGACAAGACCGGGACCCTGACCGAGAACCGGATGACGGTCCGCACCGTGTGGACGCCCTCCGACGAGCACCACCTCGCCCCGGAGCAGCCCGGGGACCGGGCAACCGGGAGCGGGGGCAGTCCCGAGGTCGCGGCCGGACCAGCTCGCCACCGGGTCCTGGGCGAACCGTCGCGTGGCATGACCGACGAGGCACTCCGTTGGTGCCTGCTGGCCGGAGCCAACTGCAACGACGCCGAGCTCATCGCCTCGGGGGAGGTCGTCGGAGACCCCACCGAGGGCGCCATGCTCGCCGCGGCCCGTCGCTTCGGCATCGTGGCCCACGGCCTGCCTCGGGTGGGCACCCTCCCCTTCAGCTCGGCGCGGCAGTACATGGCGACCCGCCACACCGACCCGGACACCGGCCGCTTCGTCGTGCTCGTGAAGGGAGCGCTCGAGCGGGTGCTCGACCTCTGCGACGCGCAGATGGAACCCGACGGCGCGCTTCGCCCTCTGGATCGGTCGGCGGCACTGGAGGCGGCCCACCACCTCGCGGACCAGGGCATGCGGGTGCTGGCGACCGCCGTCATGCTCGACGCGCCGTCAGAGTGCCTCGACACCCTGGAGGCCGACGACTCCGGGCCGCTGAGCTTCACCGGGCTGCAGGCGATGCTGGACCCGCCTCGCGCGACCGCCGCGGCAGCGGTCAGGACCTGCCGCACCGCGGGGCTGTCGGTGAAGATGATCACCGGTGACCATGTGGCGACGGCGACGGCGATCGCCCGCCAGGTCGGGCTCCTCGACGAGGGCGACGGAGGGGTGCTGACCGGCGAGGACCTCGATCGGATCGCCGACCCGGACCTGCCAGAGGCCGTTGAGCATGCCGCGGTGTTCGCACGGGTGACCCCCGAGCAGAAGCTGCGCCTGGTCGAGGCGCTGCAGGCCCGCCATCACGTCGTCGCGATGACCGGGGACGGGGTCAACGACGCGCCCGCCCTCAAGCAGGCCGACATCGGCGTGGCGATGGGGCGCGTCGGCACCGAAGTCGCCAAGGAAGCGGGCGACATGGTGCTGACCGACGACGACTTCGCGACGATCGAGGCTGCCGTGGAGGAAGGTCGCGGGGTCTTCGACAACCTGACCAAGTTCATCGTGTGGACGCTGCCGACGAACACCGGCGAGGCGATGGTGATCCTGGTCGCCATCCTGCTCGGGTCGTCGCTGCCGATCCTTCCCACTCAGATCCTGTGGATCAACATGACCACGGCGGTCCTGCTGGGCCTCACCCTGGCCTGGGAGCCGAAGGAGCGCGGCCTCATGGAGCGTCCGCCGCGCGACCCCCGGCAGTCCCTCCTGACCGGTGAGGTGCTCTTCCGGACCCTCCTGGTCTCCGCGCTGCTGGTGGCGGGTGCCTGGTGGGTCTTCGACTACGAGATCACCCACGGGGCCTCGATCGAGGTGAGCCGGACCGCGGCGCTCAACCTGTTCGTGGCGGTGGAGATCTTCTACCTGTTCAGCTGCCGCTCCCTCGTCGATCCCATGTGGCGGCTCGGAGTGCTCAGCAACAAGTGGCTCCTCGTCGGGGTCGGCCTCCAGGTCCTGGGTCAGCTCGCCATCACCTACCTGCCGGTGATGAACGTGCTCTTCCACACCGAGCCGATCGGGCTCGACGCGTGGTGGCGCATCCTCCTGGTCGCCGCGGGTGCGGCGAGCGTCGTGTCCCTGGACAAGCTGCGGGTCCGGGCTCGCTCGCGGTAGAGGACCGCACGACGCTGAGCTCAGCGGCGGTCCGAGGCGGCGCCCAGGAAGACCGGCCGGGGCGAGCGCCGTACGACGTGGTCGGCGACGCTGCCGAGGAGCAGCTCGGAGAGCCCGTGGCCGCACCGTCCCAGGACGACAAGGTCCACTGCCTCGGCAGCAGCGCGATCGACGATCGCCGTCGCCGGCTCACCCGAGACCACCTGATGCACCGCGGGGAGTGACCCCTCCGGCAGCAGAGCCGCCCGCTTGGCGAGCAGCTCCTCGGCTTGTCGGCGGGCCAAGGGGTCGTTCTCGCTCTGGTCCGGGTCGACCACGTTGAGCAGCACGAACTGCGCGCCGCGCGGCGCGAGGAGCCTGGCTGCGTCGGCGAGGGCATCGTCGGACTCCTGGGAGCCGTCCACGGCCACCAGGACGGTGAGCGACGCCGGCCGGCTGCCGTCGGGCGCGACAGTCCGAGTGAGCAGGACCCCTCGTCGCTCCGTCAGCTCGAGCGCGATGGGCAGGAGGATCGGGCCCAGGGCGATCCCGATCACGAACCACGCGGGGCTGCGCCGGCCGTGACGGCCGAGATAGATCGCAGCGGCGAGCCCGATCGCCACCCAGGTCACGAGGACGAGCGCCGCGAAGAGCACGTCGGGCATGAGACCCCCTTCGGGAGACACCTACCGATCACCGTGCCACCGGCACGTGTCCGTCGGGAAGGGGGCGGACGAAGCCCACCGGAGGGACCTTCGTCCACCTGGCTCCCCCGGCGAAACGTGTCGGTTCGTACGTGATGTACGGTTCCGCGGTCGGATTCTCACGGCCTCGGTCCAGACCGAGGACTCGTGGTGTTTCGGGCCGATGCCCTCGGGTAGACGTAGCGAGGCCCCGCAAAGTACGAGTTTGCGGGGCCTACTACGACAACTGCTTGACGACAGTCATCACCCGAGCGCGTTCATCGGATCCCCTGACCTCGTCAACGGTCGCAGGTACGCGTAGTGCCTGTCCGGAATCCGAACTTCGCTCAGTCGCGTCGACGGGCGGTCCTCCGTCGACGTCGGACCCTTTTTACCGCCGTGACGCGGCTCAGGCAAGGGGCTTGACTCTTCCGGGCTAGCACATCTGGTACGGCATGACCGACTCGGGGGGTCAAATCTCCCCCGCCTTGTCTACAAGATCACGGCGCTCCCAACGCCTCGTCGATCGCCTTCTGGGTGTTCGCCAGGAGGTCTTCGGCGCTCGTGAACTCGACCTTCTCGCCGTTCACGGTGACCGTCGGGGTGCCGGTGAAGCCGGCCTTGGACCATGCGTCGGTCGCGCCCTCCACCCACGGCTCGAACTTCAGGTCCTCGATCGGGCTGGCGATCGCCGCCTCGTCGGCTCCTGCCTCGACGGCCAGGTCGATCATCTCCTCGTCGGAGAGACCAGGCCCGCCCTCCGCGGGCTGGTGGGCGAAGAGCGCGTCGTGGAACTCGACGGCCGCCTCCGCCCCGGCGGTGTCGAGCACCACGGCGAGCGCGTTGGCCGCCCTGGTGGAGTAGCGGTCATCCGATGCACTGTCGAGGAAGGACACCACGTGGTACCTCACCTGGACGTCGCCGGACTCGGCGTACCCCTTGAGAGGCTCGGAGCTGACCTGCTCGAACTGCCCGCAGTACGGGCACATCAGGTCCTCATAGACGGTCACCGTGACGGGTGCGTCGTTGTCGCCCATCGCGACGGCGTACTCCTCGACGGCGCTGGCGGGTGGGCTGCTCGTCTGGCCCTCACCGTTGCCACCCTGTTGAAGCCCCACCGCGATGGCCACGACGACGAGCAGCACCCCGAGGACCACGGCGGTCACGACCAGCAAGCGGCTGCGGCGCTCCTTGCGATGCTGCTCGGCCCGGACCGCAGCGGCACGTTCCTTCGCCTGCTGCATGTTGGCCTGCTTGGTGGCATTGGACTGCTTCCTGCTCATCGCGAGGGCTCCAGTCAGGGTGGCTTCAGCCGTGTCCGCGTCGTCTTAGACGAGTCGATTGTCCAACGCCCATCTCGAACGGGGCTTCCAAACCAGCCAAAGTGAGGCAAAGAGGAGACCAAGGTCCCGACCTGTCTCCCAGGGGTACTCTTCCGTGGCGTCGGCGTTGTAGCCCCCGCCGCCCAGCATGACCCGACTGGAACCTCGAGGATCGGGAGGGCGTAGCCGACTGCCGGGACAACCGCCTCGGGCAGGAGCGCGTTAGGCGCGCACGGCGCGAACACTGGCGTCCAGGTCAGGGAGCTTGAGCGCCCCGGCCACGATCCACACACCACCGACGAGCAACCGCGCCGCGAGTCCGATCCAGCCCACGCCGTCATGCTAGGGATGGGAGCCCGATCGACAAGAAGTAGGGTGCAAGACGTGAATGACCGTCTGGTGTGGATCGACTGTGAGATGACCGGCCTGGACCTCGGCGCCGACGCGCTGATCGAGGTCGCGGCCCTGGTCACCGACTTCGACCTCAACGTCCTCGGCGAGGGCGTCGATGTCGTGGTGAAGCCTCCCCAGGAGGCGATCGACCAGATGGACGAGTTCGTGCGCAACATGCATACCGTCTCGGGTCTGCTCGCCGAGCTCGACAACGGCGTCACCCTCAGGGAGGCAGAGGAGCAGGTGCTCGCCTACATCAAGCAGCACTGCCCCGAGGGGAGCCGTCCTCCACTGGCGGGCAACACGGTGGCGACCGACCGAGCCTTCCTGCAGCGCGACACTCCAGAGCTCGAGTCGTTCCTGCACTACCGGATCGTCGACGTCTCCTCGATCAAGGAGCTCGCGCGCCGCTGGTACCCCCGGGCCTACTTCAACTCCCCGCCCAAGACCGGCAACCACCGAGCTCTCGCTGACATCCAGGAGAGCATCGAGGAGCTGCGGTACTACCGCGCGGCAGTGTTCGTGCCGCCGCCCGGCCCCGACTCCGGCACCGCGAGGGCGCTCGCCGCAGAGCACGGCGGCTCCCTCACCGGGACGAGCGCCACGGAGGGCTCCGACGCCGCGGGCAAGGGTTCCGAGGCACCGCAGGCCGAGACCAGCGGAGCGGAACAAGACCCTGGTCAAAGCGGTTCCTGAGAACAGGTACACTCTTCCCTGCTCGGCTCCTCGTGGCATGCCAGGAGGAGTCGCGTGGCTGAGAAGTCACGAAACATGGTGGGCGTAGCTCAGTTGGTAGAGCACCTGGTTGTGGTCCAGGATGTCGCGGGTTCAAGTCCCGTCGTTCACCCCACGTGATGTCAGCAGGACATCCGAGAGCCCCGGTCCCCACGGTCCGGGGCTCTCGTCATCCCGGAGCAACCGCCCCTGTCTTCGACGGTGGCGTCACGTTGATCGTGGCGTCCTTGCGGGCTTGGACCTGGTAGATGAACAGCGACCCGTCGTTGCCCATCGTGGAGATCCGGCCGCCGTACGCGACGTTGACGAGGCTGCCGATGATGGTCGACGGGTTCGCCGCCGACTCGGCGATGGTCTTCCCGGTGGCAGCGTCCACCCACAGCACGGACTCGGTGTAGCTGTAGTTGGTGGCGATGTTGGCCACCTTCGTGTCGGGCTGATGTTCTGGCTGATCAGCACACGCTGGTCCTTCGGTCCCACCATCGAGAAGTAGTCGCTCGACCACCAGTCCCCACGCGACCACGCGACCTCCATCTCGCCGCTCGCCTGGTCGACCTTGATGCCGTACACGCCCTTGGCGAGGTAGTCGTCGGTGTAGAACATGCTGTTCTCCGCGTCGACGCCCACGAGCGCCGGAGTCTGGCTCGTCGTGGACCCCGATGGCACGGGGAACTCCCTGCCCCACGGGCAGATGCGGTGCAGGTCGGTCGGGTCGTCCTGGCTCACCGTGCCCACGCACTGCGGCGTCTCCGTGCTCGGTCCGGAGTTGGTGTTCCAGATGCTCACAACGCTTGACTCCGACAGATTCAGTCAGCAATCATTGAGGCAATGTCTGTTGACATAGGTTCCGAGGTCGAGCGGCGCGCACGAGTGCACGCCGCGCTCGCCGACCCCGCCCGACTGCGGATCGTGGACGCCCTCAGCCTCGGGGATGTCTCCCCCTCGGACCTGCAGAACGAGCTGCGCATCGGCTCGAACCTCCTGGCCCACCACCTGCGCACCCTCGAACGCGCCGGCCTGGTCACGCGGCGCCGCTCCGAAGCCGACCGGCGTCGTACCTACCTCCACCTCGACCAGACCGGATTGGCCGAGCTTCTCCCCAGTCCCGAACCGAGACCGGCCGTTCCCCGGGTGGTTTTCGTGTGCACCGCCAACACGGCTCGGTCGCAGCTTGCCGCCGCACTGTGGAGCCAGGCCTCGGCCGTCCCGGCGACCTCGGCAGGCACCCATCCGGCCGAGGGGATCGCCCCCGGCGCCGTGGCCGTGGCGCGCCGTCGAGGACTCCAGCTCGAGCGGGTCCGCCCCCGGGCTCTGGAAGGTGTGCTGGAGGCCGACGACTTCATGATCACCGTCTGCGACAACGCCCACGAGGAGCTTCGCACCGAGCAGCCCACCGACCTCCCTCGCCTCCACTGGTCGGTGGCCGACCCTGTCCGGGGCAACACCGACGCCGACTTCGACGCCGCGTACGACGACCTGGCAGCCCGGGTCGCCCACCTCTCCCCCCATCTGACCGCGCCCTGACCAGGAGCCCCCGATGAGCGCGACGTCCAACACCACACCCGAGCATGACCCGGATACGACCGCACCGCTGCCTCACGCGATCTCCCCGCTCGATCAGCAGCTTGCACTCCGCGCGGCGGCCGAGCGACTCACCATGGAGTTCACCGGTCAGCACGACCGGGAGACCGTCGAGGCCTACCTGCTCACCTCCTACGACGAGCTCATCCCGCAGGCTCGTCTGGTGAACTTCCTGCCGTTGCTCGCCGAGCGCTTCGCACGTCAACGGCTCCACGCCCTCGCCAGGCTCGAGGCACAGCACGCCGACGGGAAGCCGGTTGTGCTCTTCCTCTGCACCCACAATGCGGGACGATCCCAGATGGCACTCGGTTTCTTCACGCACCTGGCGGGCGCCGGCGCGCTGGCGTGGTCCGGCGGGTCGACCCCTGGCACTGAGGTCAATCCCGCCGCGGTCACCGCGATGGCCGAGCGCGGCATCGACATCTCGGCGGAGTACCCCAAGCCATGGACCGACGAGGTGGTTCGCGCCGCCGACGTCATCGTCACCATGGGCTGCGACGACGTGTGCACGGTGTACCCCGGGAAACACTACGAAGACTGGCCGGTCGCCGACCCCGAAGGCATCGACCTGTCGGGCGTCCGCGCGATCCGCGACGACATCGAGCGCCGCGTACGACAGCTGGTCCTCCAGCTCGACCTGCCCCGTCCAGGCTGAGCTGCCGTCTCCATCCACCCCGACCCAGAACGATCGGAGCCTCGTGCCCACCCCTCCCACGCCGCGAACCGTTGCCACCCAGGACGCACCGGACCTGACCCGTCGCCTGGTCGCCGAGCTGCTCGGCACCATGCTCCTCGTCACCGTCGTCGTCGGGTCCGGCATCGCCGCACAGCGACTCTCCCCCGGCGACGTCGGGCTCCAGCTGCTGGAGAACTCCACCGCTACCTTCCTTGGCCTGACGGTCCTGATCCTCCTGTTCGGCCCGGTCTCCGGCGGCCACTTCAACCCGGCCGTCTCCCTCGCCGACTGGCTGCTGGGCCGCCGCGCCGGGACGGGCCTCTCCGGATCCGAGGCGGCCGCCTACAGCGCAGCCCAGGTCGCGGGCGGCGTCCTCGGTGCCGTCCTTGCGAACCTGATGTTCGAGGTTCCCGTCACCGAGATCGCCAGCACCGAGCGCAACGGCGCCAACCTCTGGCTTGCCGAGGTCGTCGCCACAGCGGGCCTGGTGGCCCTGATCTTCGCCCTCGCCCGCACCGGCCGCGGAGCGCTGGCAGCGCCGGCCGTCGGCGCCTACATCGGCGCGGCCTACTGGTTCACCTCCAGCACCTCCTTCGCGAACCCCGCCGTCACCATCGGGCGGATGTTCTCCGACACGTTCGCCGGCATCGCCCCCGCCTCCGTGCCCCCGTTTCTCGGCGCACAGATCCTCGGCGCGGTCGTCGCCGCCGCCCTGGTCACCTACCTCTTCCCCCACATCGGCCGCGTAGCCGACGCCGTCGTCATCCCCCACGCGATGCCTGCCGACGAACCCGACCCCGCCGAGAACGACAGGACCAGCAGCCGATGACCCTCAACCATCCCGACGCATCCGGGCCCGACGACGAGCCCCAGCGTGTCCCCCAGGTGGTCTTTGCCTGCATTCGCAACGGCGGCCGCTCGGTCGCCTCGCGGGTGCTCACCGAGCACTACGCACGTGGACGGGTCATCGCGCTCTCAGCCGGCACGCAGCCCGGCGAACACATCCACGCAGAGGTGGCCGACGTCCTCGAGAGGCTCGGGCTGGACACCTCCGGGGAGCACCCCAAGCTGCTGACCCGTGACACCATCGCCGCGAGTGATCTCGCCATCACGCTCGGCTGCGGCGAGGAGTGCCCCTACGTCCCTGGTGTCACCTACCTCGACTGGCCCGTCGACGACCCCGGTGGCCAGGACGAGGCGACCGTACGACGGATCGTCGCCGACCTCGACGGCCGAGTCCGCGAGCTGCTCACCGATCTCGTGCCCGGCATCGACCTGCCACCCTCGGTGCTCGAGACCGACATTGCCTGAGCTGCGGGTACCCAAGGCTCGGATGTTCCCCAAAATTTGGCTTGCTCGTGCGCTGGTGCGCTGCTGAGCATCTTTGTATGACCGTGACTGGGAGCATCTCCGCCGACGAGCGGAACCGGGTTGCCGAGGTTGTCACGCGGTTGCAGAGCCGGTTTTCTGACGTGGCTCCGGAGCGTGTTGCTGAAGTCGTGTCACAGGTGCACCAGGAGTTCGGGACCGCCCGCGTGCGTGACTTCATACCGGTGCTGGTGGAGAGCCGTGCTAGGGACCAGCTGGCCAGACTGAAGGTGTAGGCGGGCCACCTCGGAGTCCCCGCCCGCGCCTCAGCCGGCGGGGACCGCAAGCAGCAGCCCTGCCACGACCAGCGCGGGGCGACGGACAGCCATGGACACCAGAGCTCCTTGGGACCAGCGCCCGGCGAGTTTCGTCATGCTTTCGTAAGCGCGCTCACCGAATCCCTTTGGTCTCCTCAGCCAGAATGAAGTCCCGGGGGGCCTCTCCCTCAGGGAACACCAACCCCTGTGCAAGAGCACGGGAGACGTCGGATGGAGACGCATGAGGTCGAGGACAGTCGTAAGCCTCCTGGCCGGCTCATTGCTCGTGCTTGGCGGATGCGCCTCGACCGAGTCGCAGGACGCTCCGGGGTACGGCGTCGGTTCCGACGCCGCCGTCTCGAACGCCGCGGCAGACCTCGCGTTCACCGCCGACACGCTGGACGGTGCGTCGTTCTCAGGCGAGACGCTGGAGGGCAAGCCCGCGGTGCTGTGGTTCTGGGCGCCCTGGTGCCCCACGTGCCGGGCGCAGGCGCCCAACGTGAGCGACCTCGCCGAGAAGTACGGCGACCAGGTCAACGTCGTGGGCGTGGGCGGGCTCGCCGACACGGCCGACATCCGTGACTTCGCCACCGAGGTCGACGGGCCGATCCACCTCGTCGACGCCGAGGGCGCCGTGTGGCGGCACTTCGGGGTCACCGCGCAGAGCACCTACCTCGTCCTTGACGCCGACGGCGTGGTCGTTGCCGAGGGCTATCTCGACGACCAGGCCCTGAACGCCAAGGTCGCCGAGCTCGCGGGCTGACATGCTCGACAGCGCCGCTCCGGTCGCCGTGGGGGCGGGCATGCTCGCCGCGCTCAACCCGTGCGGCTTCGCCCTGCTCCCGGCGTACCTGACACTCCTCGTGACCGGCGACCAGCCGAACCGGGTAGTCGCCGTCGGCAGGGCACTGAAGTTGACGGCGTCCATGACGGCCGGCTTCCTCGCGGTCTTCGCCGCCTTCGGCTTCGTCATCGCACCCGTGGCGTCCTCGGCACAGCGCTACCTGCCGTGGGTGACCGTCGTCGTCGGTCTCCTGCTCCTGGCTGCTGGTGCCTGGCTGCTCACCGGACGACCTCTGCCAGGGCTGAGAGCGCGGTTCGGCAGCGGACCCATCACGGGCTCGGTTCGATCGATGTTCGGGTTCGGCCTCTCCTACGCGGCCGCGAGCCTGACGTGCACGATCGCCCCGTTCCTCGCGGTCGTCGTGTCGGCGTTCCGGACCGACTCGGTGTGGGCCGGCGCCACGCTGTTCGCTCTCTACGCGGCAGGCATGGGGCTGGTCGTCGGCACCGCCGCGCTCGCGGTGGCGCTCGCCCGCCAGTCCGTCGTCAGCAGGGCTCGACGGCTGGGCCGTCTGGTGCCGGTGGCCGGAGCGGTCCTCCTCGTGGCGGTCGGGGCCTACGTCGCCTACTACGGCTGGTGGGAGATCCAGGTTCTGCGCGGCGAACCGGCCGCCGACCCGGTGATCGACGCGGCCAGCGCGCTCCAACAGGGCCTCGCCAACGCGGTCGCGTCGTTCGGGTTCACGGGCTTCCTCGTGACGTTCGCGATCATCCTCGCGGCCTTCGTAGCCACCACCGTCGCGCGTCCGCTTGCGAGACTGCGCCGCCCGGCCCAGGAGGCATCCGAGCCCGCTACCCAGGGGTCGGAGGACTCGAGCGATGTGGACCATGGGCGATGACGCGGTGACCCGCCGAGTCGCATGTCACGGCGCGCCGGCAAATGGGACCGCGCCGAGCCCCTCGGCGGCCGGGTCTCATTCCCCAAAGGGCGCGCCTGCGGTCAAGCCAGCAGCCGCCAGACGAGACCGGCCCCGGCGCCGAGCAGGAGGCTCGCTGCCGCCGTCACGACCGCGGCCCCGGCCGACCAGGCGGCCGGGACGAACGCCCCGGTCATCGTCCGTTCGGCCGGCTCACCACGGCCGTAGACGGGTGCAATCCAGCGCAGGTAGTAGAAGAGGCTGACCAGGGTGTTGACGAACACGACCACGGCGAGCCAGGCGTACCCGCCGTCCCAGGCGGCGGCCGTCGTGGTGAGCTTGCCCACGAAGACCACGGTCGGCGGCGTGCCGACGAGCCCGAGAAGGGCGACCACGAGCGCTCCGCCGAGCCAGGGGCGCGCCTTCGCCAGCCCGCGGTAGGACTCCAGGTCCCTGCGCTCGGGGAAGGCCGTCGTGACCGCGAAGGCCGCGAGGTTCGTGACGGTGTAGCCGATCAGGTAGAGCAGTAGCGAGGGCAGCGCCAGATCGCTGCGCCCGGCCACCGCGACCGGCACCAGCAGGTACCCGACCTGGCTCACCGTGGACCAGCCGAGCAGTCGTCGCGGGTCCTGCTGCCAGTACGCGGCGAGGTTGCCCAACGTCATGCTCGCCACGGCGAGCACTGCGACGAGCAGCGGCCAGCTCAGCACGTCGGGCAGCATGGCGATGAGCCGGTAGGCCGCCACCACGGCGCCGATCTTGGGGATCGTGGTGAGGAAGGCCGCGACCGCGCCGCCGGCCCCCTGCGCCGCGTCGGGGACCCAGAAGTGTCCCGGCACTCCCCCGGCCTTGAACAGCAGCCCGGCCAGGACCCCCACCACCCCTGCTGCGACAGCTCCGGCGGGCGCGTCGGCGAGACGTTCGCCCAGCTCGTCGTACGACGTCGTGGCGGTCACGCCGTACAGCACGGTGACGCCGGCGAGCAGCAGGATGCCGAACAGCGCCCCCATCAGGTAGGTCTTCATCGCCGCCTCGGCCCCCCGGCTGGTGCGGCCGATCCCGATCAGGCCGTAGAGCGGGATGCTCGCGAGCAGGAAGCCGACGACCACCACCAGCAGGTCGTCCGCACCGGCGAGGACCAGGGCGCCGGTGGTGGCGAACAGCAGCAGGGCGTAGGTCTCGCTCTCCCGGGGGGAACCACTGATCTCGTCGGAGGCCAGCGCCAGCACGACGAGCGTGCCGAGGGCGGCCGCGATCCGCGCCACGCCGGTCGCCACGTCGACTGTCAAGGTGCCCTCGAACGCGCTCTGCGCAGGGCCTGCCATGTCCACCGCAGCGGCGGCCGTCGCGCCCAGGAGTGCGGCAGCGGCGACGACGCGGGTGACCCACTGCCGCTCCCGCGCCAGGAAGGAGCCGCCGAGAAGCGCCACGAGGCCGCCCAGGAACAGCAGCATCTCCGGGAGGAGCAGCATCGGGCGCATCGCCATGTCGGAGGACAACCCGCTACCTCCCGACGAGCTCGACGACCACGTCGGCCGCTGGTTCGATCACGTCGAGCAGCGGCCTGGGCAGCACACCGATGATCAGGGACAGCAGGAGCAGCGGACCGACCGACCACATCTCCGCGGGGCGCAGGTCCCCGAAGCCCGAGGAGCGGCCCTGCGTCTCACCGGCGAAGATCCGCTGCAGCGCCCGCAGGAACAGTGCCGCCGTGACCAGGATGCCGACGAGCGCGATCGCCGTGACGGGTGCGGCCGCGATGCTGCCGGTGAAGATCTGGAACTCCGCGACGAAGCCGGAGAGACCCGGCAGGCCGAGGGAGGCGAAGGCCCCCACAGCGAAGAGCCCCGCGAGCCTCGGGGCAGGACCTGCGAGCCCGCCGTAGGAGTCCATGTCGTAGGTCCCTGCACGGTCCTGGAGCACGCCGGCCAGCAGGAACAGGGCGCCGGTGATCAGCCCGTGGCTGACCATCTGGGTGACCGCGCCGCTGACGGCGATCGAGCGGGCCTCGGCGGTGTCCCCGGCTACAAGACCAGCCGCGCCGACGGCGAGCGCGATGTATCCCATGTGGTTGACCGAGGTGTAGGCGACCATGCGCTTGAAGTTCGTCTGTGCCAGGGCCACCAGGGCGCCGTACACCACGGAGACGATGCCGACGGCGATGACCACCCACGCCCACGCGCGCCATGCTTCGGGCAGCATCGGCATGCCGATCCGGACGAAGCCGTAGGTGCCCATCTTGAGCAGCACACCGGCCAGCACCGCAGAGCCGACCGCCGGCGCGTCGGTGTGGGCCGGAGGGAGCCAGGTGTGGAAGGGCACGGTCGGCGTCTTCACCGCCAACCCGACGAGGATCGCGGCGAGCACCAGGCCGCCCGCCAGCGAGGAACCCGCCAGAGGTGCCTGCGCTGCGAGCTCGACCATGTCGAAGGTGTGCGGGTCAGCGGCGAGGTAGAGGCCGATGAAGCCGACGAGCAGAGCCAGCGAGCCGAGGAAGGTGTAGAGGAAGAACTTCATCGCCGAGCGAGCCGCGTCGTTGTGGCCCCAGCCGGCGATCACGAAGTACATGCCCACGATCGACAGGTCGAAGAAGACGAAGAACAAGATCAGGTCGGCGGCGACGAACAGGCCCATGCTCACGCTCTGGAGGAAGAGGAACAGGGCCGCCTGCGTCCGGGGCCGGTCGGTCTCACGCAGCGCGTAGACGGCGCAGGCGAGGAAGATCACCGCGGTCATCGCGATCAGCGGAAGGGACAGTCCGTCCACGCCGAGGTGGTAGCTGCTGTTGACGCCGGGGATCCACTCGGCCTGCTCCTCGAACGCGAGCCGCCCGGCTGCGGGTGTCTCGTAGCGCAGCCAGGCCGCGACCACGAGCGCGAGGTCGAGCGCCGCCACCGTCACCCAGGACCAGCGTGCAGCCGCGTCGCCGAGCCGAGGCAGGGCGACCAGCACCAGGGCCGCGGCCAGGGGCAGGAAGACGATCAGACTGAGCACGTTCACCTCACCGTGACGAGAAGCAGGACGCCGACCGCGAGCACCGCGACGGCCTGGATGTAGTACTGGTGCAGCTGACCGGTCTGCGGCCGTCGCGCGACCGCGCCCAGCGCGCGGACCTGACGCGAGACCCACTCGACCGCGCCGTCGACCCGCCGGTCGTCGCCGCCGGCTGCGATCTCCGCGACCCGGACGGTTGCCCTGGACGTGGCGTCCACTGCGCGGTCGAGGACCCGGTCGTCGAAGCGGGCCAGGCGTTCGGCCAGCCAGAGCGTGGGGCGTACGACGGTCACCTCGACCGCGCGTTCGACGCCGAGCCACTCGAGCGCCCAGCGCGGTTCGGGCAGCGGCCGCCGCCACATGAGTCCGAGCACGAGCAGGGCAATCACCGCCGAGACCGCCATCTCCGCCGCTGTGGCGTGGACGACGTCGGCCTCCCCCAGAGCGGTCGCCAGCCGTTCGCCGACCGGGGGCAGCGCGAGGAGGCCGAGCACCGCCGCGCCTGCGGCGAGCACGACCAGAGGCGCCTTCTCGAGAGTGCCGACGTTGCGGGTGCCGCGCTCCTCCTCGTCGAGGTGGGCCTCGACTCCCGATCTCTCACCGCCCGGCACGCGCCGCCACACGACCACGAGGATCTTGCCGGCATAGGCAGCCGACAGCGCCGCCGCGGCCATCCCCACGAGGTAGAGCGGAAGGGACTCCTCGAGGGCCGCCGCGAGCACAGCGTCCTTGGTGGCCCACAACGCGAGCGGCGCCACGCCGGCAAGGGACAGCGCCCCGACCGTGGTGCACCAGCCCACGAGCCGCCACCGCCTCGCCACGCCCTGGAGTCCGGTGAGGCTCTTGGTGCCCAGTGCGGTGAGCCAGGCGCCCGCAGCGAGGAACAGCAGCGCCTTCGTGGAGGCGTGTGCGACGAGGTGCGCCGCTCCCCCGCTGACCGAGGCCAGGCCCGCGCCCATCACGACGAACCCGAGCTGGGCGGAGGTCGAGGCGGCCAGGAGCTGCTTGAGGTCGCGCTGCCCGACCGCCACGGCGCCGAGCACGAGCGCTGTGGCCGCTCCCGCCCAGGCCGCTGCCGGGGCTGCCCAACCGGTGGACGCCAGCAGCGGCTCGGTGCGCAGCAGCAGGTAGCCGCCCATGGCCACCATCGCGGCCGAGTGCAGCAGGGCGCTGACCGGGCTCGGCCCTTCCATGGCGCGGGAGAGC
Source organism: Nocardioidaceae bacterium (assembly GCA_035456965.1). Classification (GTDB taxonomy): domain Bacteria; phylum Actinomycetota; class Actinomycetes; order Propionibacteriales; family Nocardioidaceae; genus Nocardioides_C. The sequence goes on along the minus strand of DATICF010000032.1, from coordinate 38,908 downwards.
CAGAAGGAGAACGGCAGCTGGGCGGCCTTGCCGAGCGCGGCGACCAGGACCCCGGCCGCGACCACGTCGCGCCACCCCGCGCTGCTGTCGGGGAGGTCGCCCAGAGCCAGGCCGGCTCCTCCGGCGAGGGCGGCTCCGGCGGCGAGGTACAACCCGAGGTCCGCCGTACGCGTGGTCACGAAGGCGGTCAGACCGGCGGACACCCGATGGTCCTCGCGCCACCAGAAGCCGATCAGGGCGTAGGACGTCGCCCCCATCACCTCCCACGCGAGCAGCAGCGCGACCAGCGTCTCGGCGGTCGCGGTGACCAGGACGGCGGAGGCGAAGAGCAGCATGAGGCCGTGGAAGCGCGCCCGGGCGTCGGTGATCTCACCGGCGGAGAAGATCAGCACGAGCAGGGTGACGACGGCGACGGCCGGGACGACCAGGGCGGACAGGGCGTCGACACCCAGGGCGAAGTCGGCCCCTGCCATGAACGGCACCGAAACCGACGGCCGGGCGATCGCGGCCAGGACGGAGAGCGCTGCCGTGACCGTGGCGGTGCCGAGCGAGACGGCCACCGCTACGCGCTCCGCGCGGGACAACGCGAGCGCACCGCCCACGAGCGCAGGAAGAAGCACCAGAACCCAGAGCGCAAGCTGTGCCATCGTCACGCTCACCCCGACAGGTCCGTCGCCATGTCGGTCATGTCGGCCTGCCGCTCACGGTGGAGCAGGGTGGCCACGGCGAAGCCCATCGCCATCTCGAGCGTCATCGCCGCGATGATCACCAGCAGCAGCACCTGACCGGTCGGGGCCGGGGCGAGGAACCACCAGAAGCCCGCGGCCGCGAGGATGACGGCGTTGATCATCAGCTCCAGGCCCATCATCACCATGACCACGACCTGCTGGGAGATCGCGCCGTACAGGCCCACGCTGAAGATCGCCGCGGCGATGATCAGGGTCGCCTCGAGGGTCATCGGCCGACACCTCCCGGCTGCGGGTCGTCGGCCGGGCTCCGCTTCAGGTCGTCCCCGAGGCGGTCGTACCGGGTCCGGTGCGCAGCGAGGACCACGCCGGCGACGATGGTGGCCACCATGACCGGGCTGACCACCGCCATGACCAGCATCTTCGGCCCCATCAGCGCCTCGCCGAGCGCCATGGTCACGTCGCCGGGCGGGCTGCCACGCCGGGTCGGCCAGTCCACGAGGAGGATGCCACCGGCGAGGACGACGAACGTCGAGGCCGCCACCACGAGCGCGGCCCTGTTGCCGTGCACCATGCTCATCGGCATGAGCGCGGGGTTCATCCCCATGAACATGACCATGTACACGGCCATGATCGCCATCTCCATGACCATCATCAGGATGGTCACCACGCCTACGTAGTTCTGCTGGAGGAACAGCACCTGCACCCCGACGGCCACGAAGGACAGCGCGAGGGCGTACGTCGCCCGCGCCATCGAGTCGACGTAGAAGACGGCGGCGCCGCTCAGGACTGCCACGACGCCGAGCGCCCAGAACGCGATGTCGAGGAGCATGCTCATCCCCTCCCTGCCGCGACGACGGCGACCACGAGGTCCTGCACGAGGACGGCGGGGAGCAGGACCATCCAGCCCACCTCCATGAACTTGTCGGGTCGGAACGCCGGGAGCCTGCGCCGCAGCCACACGAGGATCCCCAGCAGGGCACCGGTCTTCACCAGGACCCACAGCCACCCAGGGAGGAGCGGTCCGGCGCCGCCGCCGAGGAACATCGGGACGGCGAACGCGGCGCCGGCGGCCAGCAGGGCGTAGCGCCCGACCTCGAAGACCAGCCGGTCGACGCCGGACAGCTCGGCTCGCGCACCTCCGGCGACGTCGGCCCCCAGCGCCGGCGCGAACGGCCCCCACACGGAGAACGCGACCACCCCGAGGCAGTAGACGAGGAACGCAACCGGCATCCAGACCGCGAACCAGAGGTCCGCCTGCGCAGCAGCGACCCGGCCCACGTTCAGGCTCTCCGCCGCAACCGCCGGGGCCACCAGCGCGAACATCAGCGGCAGCTCGTAGCCCAGGCCGTGCGCGAGGAACCGGTACCCGCCCACCAGCGAGTGCGCGGAGTTCGCACCCCAGCCGGTCAGCCACACCAGCGCCCAGACCATGACGTCCATGGCGTTGAACCAGCCGACGCCCACGTCGAGGTCGAAGATCGTCCACTCCCCCAGCGGCACGACGGCGACCATGAGCAGCGCCGCGACCACGAGGCCCGCTGCGCCGGTCCGCCAGAGCAGGCTGTCGGCGGAGACAGTGGTACGACGTCGCTGCCGCATCAACCGGGCCGCCTCGCCGAACGGCCTCGCCGAGCCGCCGGGCGCAGCGTTCGCGCGCGCCGTCAGCGCCCCGTCGAGCATCGCGGCGAGCACGACCAGGCCTGCGAGGATCGCAGCAGCGGCCACCGCCCACGCAGGCGCGACGGTCGTGACCGCGGCCCCGGGCATCGAGTCAGGCATGGGACACCTCGTGGGTCTCGTGCTCGGCGTGGAGCTCATGGAGGTCGAGGCTGGCGACGACGAGCCGTGCCGTGGCGACGTCGAGCCCGGTCACGAGGCTGGGCAGCAGCCCCGCGTCGAGGCCAGGCACGGAGGTCTCTTCGCTGCGGACGCGGTCGACCATGGCTAGCAGCCGGTCGTAGGTGTCGCCCGCCGAATGCGTCGGCAGGCCGTGACGCCGCACGTCGTCCTCGCTCAGCCGGCGGACGCCTCGCAGCGACCAGCGCAGCACCCGGGAACGCCGGAGTCGTCGCTGCAACCGGTCGAGGCGCGCGGACGTGGCTGCCTGCGAGTGGGCCCCGGGTCGGTGCTCGTCGAGCAGCGCGTCACGCATGCCGCGCGCCTCGGCGGAGGCGTCCTCCCACCCGGCGAGCGCGAGCAGCGCGGCAACGTTGTCGCAGCGTCGGGCGGCGACGTGCGAGGCCTCGGGCGTGGTTTCGGGCGGGCCGTCGACCAGCTCGGCCCGGGCGTCGACGATGACGTCGCCCTGGAGCGAGCAGCGCAGCACCAGGCCCGCCGGCCAGTGCGGGAGGACCGGACCCAGGCGCACGTTCAGGACGTCCATCTCGAGCCCGTCACGGTCCTCGCCTCCCTCGGCCAGCGGGATGCCACCGGGTGACATGTCCATGTCGCCGTGGTGCATGTGCTCGTGACCCCCGCCGTGGTCCATGTGCTCATGACCGCCACCGTGGTCCATGTGCTCATGACCCTCACCGTGGTCCATGCCCTCATGACCCCCGCCATGGTCCATGTGCTCGTGCTCGTGGTCGGGGTGCTCCTCCTCGTCGGCGAGGAGATCAGCGGAAGTGGGACGGTCGCGGCTGTCGTGACGGTGGCGGTCGTCGTCGAGCAGGGCGAGCCGCGCCTCCTCGAGACGCCTCGCCACATCGACGTACTCCTGGAGGTCGAGGCGCACGCGCGGGCCGGGCATCTCGTGCCAGACAAGGTCGACGACCTCGCGCATCCCGGGACCGGGCTCGCCGCAGACGACCAGCACGTCCGCGTCTGCCGGCGAGACCGCGAGGCTCCACCCGCGGGCGAGCACGGCGCGCTCGACAGCGGCCCGCAGTCGCCACCACCCGGGCACCTCGACGACCAGAACGTGGGTGTGACGGGTCGCCAGCCGCCCGATCGTGTCGATCAGACCCATCGCAGCGCCCCCTCGCGCCAGGCCCAGACCACGGCCACGAACAGGACCCCGAGGAACAAGAACATCTCGATGACCGCCGTGGCGCCGAGCTCGGCGACGACGACGGCCCAGGGGTACATGAACAGCATCTCGACGTCGAAGGCGAGGAACACGAGCGTGGCGAGGTACCACCGCACGTGGTACCGGGAAAGCGCGTGCTCCTCGGGAACCCAGCCGGACTGGAACGGGAGCACCACGAGGGGATCCGCGGAGATGCTCACGAAGCGGTGCACCAGGTACGACCCCGCGACGAGCAGAAGGGCGACGGCCCCCATCGTGAGGACACCTGAGTACATGTGAACCCCCGTTTCTGGACGACGGTGTCAACAGCGCATACCCGGACGTCCGTGCGGGTATGCGCCTCCTGTGACTCCAGGACACCACAGGTCGGGGCTCCCTCTGGACCCCGAAAGGGTCGAGAGGGCACGAAAGCGGCTTCCTTCCCCCGAGGAGACCGACCGGCTCACCGGCATCCTGACCCTGATGTCGGACCCGACGCGCCTCCGACTGCTCTACGCCCTGGACCTCGCCGAGGAGATGTGCGTCGGGGATGTCGCACTGGCGATCGGGTCCAGCGAGGACGCGACCGGGTACGCACTGCGCCTCCTCCGCACCGCCGGACTCGTCGTACGACGCAAGCAGGGCCGCCTCGCGTACTACCGGCTGTCGGAGGACTTCCCGGAGCCGCTGCGGCAGGAGTGCTTGTTGCGGCTCGTGGCCCTCTCGCAGGGCGACGAGAGCGACTGACCCTTCTCAGCCGGCGTGGCCCGGCCCGCGGCCGCTGTTCGGCGTCCCTGGCATGCCGTTCGAGCAGGCGTCACGAGTCGCTGAACCGGGCAGGGTCCTGGAGAAAGTCGGACTGGCATCCCTCGGAGCAGAACCACAGGGTCCGTCCCTGCCACTCCGTGTGCGGGCCCGTCCTCTCGACCTGCATCCGGCAGACCGGGTCGACCTCGAGGGTGGCGATCTGCTTGAACCGACCGTCCTCGAGCCACAGCACCCGATCCGCCACCTCACGCAACCGGTCGTCATGAGAGACGATCACGATCGATCGGCCGTCCTCCTCGGCGAGCTTCCTCAGCAACCTCGCGAGGTGACGTCCGCGTGAGGCGTCGAGGTTCGCGGTCGGCTCGTCGGCCAGCAGCACCGGTGGGTCGTTGGCGAGCGCGCGTGCGACCGAGACCCGCTGCTGCTCACCGCCGGACAGCTGCGAAGGGCGGGCATCCGCGCGGTGCGCCAACCCGACCCGCTCGAGCATCTCGAGGGCCCGGCTCCCGGCCTTCGCGCCCTTGACGCCGGCGATGTTCTCGGCGACCGCGACGTTCTCGAGGGCACTCAGCGCGTCGAGGAGCGCGTAGTCCTGGAAGATGAAGCCGAACGTGTGCGCCCGCAGGGAGGGCAGCTGTCCCTCGGGCGTGCTCGCGACATCGATGCTTCTGCCGTCGCGCCCGGTCACCGTGATCGAACCCGAGGTCGGCCGCAGCAGGGCGCCGAGCATCAGGAGCATCGTGGTCTTGCCCGAGCCGCTCGGGCCCATCACCAGCAGCACCTCGCCGGCGTACACGTCCAGGTCCACCTCCCGGAGCGCGGCGACCTGGGACGCACCCTGACCGTAGGTCTTCGTCAGCCCGCGTACCGCCACGACGACCCTCCGGCTGCGTGCGGACACTTCCTCGGGGATGGTCGAGTGGATGCTGGTCATCGTGACTCCCGGAATGCTGTGGTCGCGTCGAGGCCTGCGATCCGCCGTAGCGGCCACAAGGCGGCGAGCAACCCGACGGCGAGTGCGCCGAGCAGGGTCTGGGCGATCAGGGCGGGGCCGAGGCTGATGCGGACCGAAGGGGCGAACAGCGGCACCGTCCAGGCGAGCACCTGGGCGAGCAGCGCCGCCACCAGGGCAGCGAGCACGACCGTCCACAGCACCTGAACGGTGATGCTCCCGACGAGACGCCCACTGGTGGCGCCGAGCGCCTTGAGGACAGCGAGGTCACGGATCCGGTTCAGCGTCGCCGTCATCAGGCCAAGCGCGATCACCGCGAGTGCGATCAGGAATCCGATGGTGGACATCAGCCGAAGCAGGTCAGCGCTCATGTCGGTGACGATGCCGGCCTCGGAGGCGGTGAACTCGTCGCGGGTCTGGGCGGTCACGCCCGGCACCTGCTCGGCGATGCGGTCCGCGACCGTGCGGGCGGCCTCGGTCTCGGTGCCGACGACCACGTAGGAGACGACGTCACCGAGGATCTGCGCGAACTCCTCCCGGCTGACGAACACGGTGGTGTTGGTGATGCTCGACCCACCCGAGGACAGTCCGACCACCTTGAGGCGGGCGCCGAGCACCGTGACGCTTCCACCCAGGCCCACTCCCAGCCCGTCGGTCGCCTGCTCGTCGAGCACGGCTTCCCCGTCGCCGGGTGCGCGGCCGGCCACGATCTCGGTGGGGCCTCCGTGTCCGGTGCGCGTGTCGTAGCCGATCAGGTACGTGAGCTCCCTGCCGCCGGGCCCCGCGACCGACCCGGAGGCGAACCCGAGCGGGGATGCCCACTCCACGCCCGGCACGGACCGGATCTGCTCCACCGTGCCGGACGGCAGGGCCGAGGCGCTCATGTGCATCGTCTTCACGCCGCGCTGGGAGACGAACACCTCGGCAGGAGAGCTCCGGATGTAGCTGGTCACCTGGTCGATTGCCCCGGCGAAGATCCCGCGGAGCACCAGGACGAGCAACAGCGCAGCAGCCACCCCGAGCACCGTGAGTGCTGCCCGGCGCCGTTCGGTGAACAGGAAGCGCCGACCGACGGGTACACCGCGCCCGCCGGCAGCGGGACCGCGGTGTCGAGCGACGTTCATCATCGGCTCCGGAAGGCGGAGGCGGCGTCGAGGCGGGCCAGCCGGTGGGCGGGCAGCCACGCTGCAAGCAGGGCCATCGCCGATGCAGCAGCCGCGGTGCGGGCAAGTGTCTCCCAGGTCATCGCGACCGGGAACGCGGGTCGCCACCACGCGAGCAGCTCACGGGTCACGAGGAGCAGCACGAGCGCCGCGACCGCTCCCAGAGCGGTGAGGACCACGGTCTCGGTGACCGCGATGCGCCGGACCCGTCCCGGAGTCGCACCCAGTGCCTTGAGGATGCCGAGGTCACGCTGCTGCTCGGAGACCCTGGTGTGGGCGACCAGCGCCACGATCAGGGTGCCGGCCGCGAAGGCGACCGCCACCATGAGCCTCACCGGGGTGCCGTAGACCTTCGTGGCCAGCGTCAGAGACGCTTGCTCGAGCTCGGCGGGGGTGCGCACGGTCAGCCCCCTACCCCGGAGCAGCCGGGCGACCATGCGCGGCCTGTCGGTGGCGACCAGCACAGCGCCGGTGGTGTCGGGTGCGACCAGCATGCTGGTCATGGCATCGGCGGTCGTGAACACCATCGGCGTCATGAACATCGCCGTCCCGTCCGTGAGACCCACGATCCGCATCGAACGCCCAAGCATCGGCAGGGCGTCTCCCACCACGAGCCCCTGCTCGTCGGCGAAGTAGGCGTCCACGGCCACCTCGTCGGGCGCAGCCGGCGCCCGCCCGGTGACGAACGCCCACGGGCCGCCCGCCCGGCCGGGCCTGCTCGCGACCGCGGCAACCGCGACCTTGGCCTCATCGAGCTCGAGGATCAGGTACGTCGTCCGGATCGGTGAGGCGCGCGTGACGCCCGGGGTCTGCTCCACGGCGGCCACCGTGTCGGCGGGCAGGACGCCAGGGTCGGCGAACAGGCTCTCGGTCCCCTCAGGAACGACGACGAGGGCGGCACCGAGGTGTTCGTCGTACAGGGTGACGCGCTGCTGCACGCCGGTCCACAGCCCGTTGAGGAGGAGCATCAGCATCAGGGCAAGGCCGATGCCCAGCGCGCCTGCGGTGGTGCGCACCGGGCGCGCGACCAGCAGTCGCCTGGTGACCGGGATCGGGCTCTCTCGGCGGATCATGACCTGTCACTCCTCGCCCCCCGGGCTCACTCCGTGTGGTCAGCGCTGTGGTCGGCCTGTGTCGGGGTGTGCCGGGCCCTCCAGGTTGCGAACAGGCCGGTGTTCACCGGTTGGTCGTGGTGGCCTTGCCACGGAGGACGTCCTGGCGGGCGCGGAGCTCCTCGGCGTCGATCTCCCCACGGGCGAACCGCTCCTCGAGGATCGTCATCGGGTCCGGGCGGTGCTCACCGCTCCGCTGGTCGCTGGTCCCCACACCACGGAAGATCGCCACCACGGCGAAGACCACGAGGCCCCAGAAGGCGACCATCGCCAGGGTCATCGCGATCCAGCCGCCCCAGCCCATTCCGTCGCCGTACCAACCCATCATCGTGCTCAGCTCCTCTCTGTTCCTCGTCTCTGTTCCCAATATCGGCGTCACACCCGGGGCGTGCCGTCGAGGTCGTGTGAAGGTTTGCTGAAGAAGCGGGGGTGCCACGCCTCAGAGTCGTGGTCTGCCGGGCGGAGGCTGACACGATGGGGGCATGAGTAGGCAGGCCGCGGGACGCCCCGGCGCCGCGACGACACCGGCAGCGGCCGGTCCGCACGGGGGTCTGCGCGCGATGGTGGTCGAGGACGAGACCGAGCTGGCGGCACTGGTCGGCAGCTACCTCGAGCGCGACGGCTTCGACGTCACCGTGATCCACGACGGGGCACGGGCGGTCACCGAGGCGCGGCAGATCGACCCGGACGTGATCGTGCTGGACCTCGGACTGCCGGGGCTGGACGGGGTCGAGGTGTGCCGGCAGGTGCGGACGTTCTCCGACGCCTACGTCGTCATCCTCACCGCCCGCAGCGACGAGGTCGACACCCTCATCGGGCTCTCCGTCGGGGCAGACGACTACATGACCAAGCCGTTCAGCCCTCGGGAGCTGATGGCCAGGGTGCAGGCGATGCTGCGGCGGCCGCGACCGCATGGAGACGCAGCCCACGCCGAAGCGGATCGCGTCTTCGGCGCGCTCAGGATCGACCCGGTCGGGCGCGACGTGTGGCTCGACGGCGAGCCGGTGTCTCTCACCCGCACCGAGTTCGACGTGCTCGCGACCCTGTCCGGTCGACCCCGGATGGCGTTCAGCCGTCGCCAGCTCATCGACCACGTGTGGGGTCAGACCTGGGTCGGCGACGAGCACCTCGTCGACGTACACATCGGGCACCTGCGCCACAAGCTCGGGGACGACGCCGCGGTGGGCCGGTTCATCCGCACCGTCCGCGGTGTCGGCTACCGGATGGGGTCCGGGACGTGACCTCGCCGCGGGTCAAGGTGGTACGTCGTCGGGCCCTCGAGGGCGCCTCGCTCCGCTCGGGGTTCGCGGGCAGGCTCCTGCTCGCGCAGGCGTTGGTCCTCGTGGCCGGGGCGCTCACGATCTGGCTGGTCGCCGCGGCCGTGGCACCCGGGATCTTCGAGGATCACCTCATTCGCGCAGGCGTTGACCACTCGGCCGCGGAGGGCGAACACGTCGAGGCCGCGTTCTCCTCGGCTCTGCTGGTGTCGCTGTCGGTCGCGCTGGTCGCCGCCGTCGCCGCGGCGTTCGCCGTCTCCTGGTACTTCAGCCGCCGGGTGGCCCGCTCCATCACTCCGGTCACCGACGCCGCAGCCCAGATCGCGGCCGGGCACTACGACTCACGCGTCCCCGACCCCGGTCTGGGTGGTGAGTTCGTCGCCCTGGCCGACACCTTCAACGCCCTCGCCCGACGCCTCGACGCCGTGGAGACGACACGACGCAGGATGCTGGCCGACCTCGCCCACGAGCTGCGCACACCTCTGGCGACCATCGAGGCGCACCTGGAGGCGGTGGAGGACGGCGTGCGCGATCTCGACGAGAACACCCTGGCCGTGCTCCGGGGCAGCACCCGACGACTGCGGAGGCTCGCAGAGGACGTCGCGGCGGTCTCCCGCGCAGAGGAGGGCGGCCTCCACATCCGCCCCCGGCCGGTCGACCCGGCAACCCTCGTCGCGACAGCGCTCGAAGCGGCCACCGCCCGGCACGAGACAGAAGGGGTGCGGCTACAGGCCACGATCGCCACCCACCATCCGGTGCTGGCCGACAGCGACAGAATCGGGCAGGTGCTGGCCAACCTTCTCGACAACGCCGTACGGCACACACCTCCCGGCGGGACGGTCACCGTCGCCTGCCGTCTCGCCGCCGACAGGGTGGAGCTCGCCGTCACCGATACCGGCGAGGGCATCGAGCCCGAGCACCTGCCGCATGTGTTCGACCGGTTCTACCGCGTGGACTCCGCCCGCGACCGGGACCGCGGCGGCAGCGGCATCGGCCTGAGCATCGCCAAGGCACTGGCCGAGGCCCACGGCGGCGAGATCGCGGTCACCAGTCGGGGCCGGGGGGCGGGGACCACGTTCTCCGTCCGCCTCCCGATCGCCCCCTAGCGCATCGCGGCCCGCCCGAGCCGGCCTGTGCGTGCGGCCGTCCGCGGGACTTTGGTCCCGGCCGTCTTCACAGAACCTTGACCTGGACGCGTCCGATTTCGTGGGGTTCCGGTCGGACTCTGGTGCACAGTCGACGACCTCCGCGCACCCGAGGAGAACCGCATGTCCCTTACCAGCCAGCCCACCCGGATCACCGTGGTCGAGTCGGAAGGCTGCCACTTCTGCGAGGACGCCCATCTCGCCCTGGCAGAGGCGGCGCACCGCTACCCGCTCGACATCACCACCGTCGACGCGCTCAGCGAGTCCGGGCAAAGGCTGATGCAGGTCCATCGTGCCTGGATGAGCCCACTTGTCCTGCTCGACGGCGAGTTCTTCAGCCACGGCCGACTGCCCAGGCGAAAGCTCGCCGCGGCCCTGGCCCGGCGGGGCGCCGGTCCCCTCAACCGACCGGTGGGCTGAGCCATGGGTGACCTGCTGACCACCGGGTCGGTCCTGGCCGCGTTCTTCGCCGGCGGGGTTGCCCTCTTCGCGCCCTGCTGCATCGTCTTCCTCGCGCCGTCGTACCTGGCGGTCGCGGTGAAGAACCGACGCCTGCGACTGCTGCCGCTCACCTTCGTATTCGCCGCCGGCCTGGCCCTGGTCCTGGTTCCGATCACGCTCGGGATGAGCCTGGTCGCCTCGGCCATCGCCAGCTACCACGCGCCCCTGTACTACGCCGGCGGAGTCCTCATGCTTGCCCTGGCCGCGCTCAGCCTGTCGGGCAGGATGATGAGCCTGCCGTCGTTCCTCAGGGCCCCGGACACGCGTCGCGGTGACTCCGCCAGCTTCTTCGCTCTCGGGGTCTTCTCCGGCGTCGCGTCGAGCTGCTGCGCACCGGTCCTCGCAGGCGTGATGACCCTCTCGGCGCTGTCGGGGTCCGCGATCGGAGGCCTCACCCTCGGCGTGGCCTACACCTTCGGCATGGTGTTCCCGCTCTTCGCGATGGCCCTGCTGTGGGACCGCTTCCGACTCGGCGAGAAGCGGTGGCTGCGCGCCAAGTCGATCCGGATTCGTGTCTTCGGCAGGCTGCTGGTCACCAACACGGTCAACCTTGCCGTCGCGGCCGCGTTCGCGGTCATGGGCGGCTTCGTGATGTACCTGGCCACCACCGAGCAGATGACGGGAGGCCCTGGCTTCCAGGTGACGATGGGCCGCGGGCTCTCCAGCCTGTTCATGCGGATCGAGTCCTGGACCGACCCCGTGCCCGAACCGATCCTCGGTCTCGCCGTACTCGCGCTCGCCGCGGTCTTCGTGGTCGCCACCCTGCGGGACCGGCCCGGCGAGCACCACCCCCAGGACATCGCCGACGCCGGCTGCCACAGCCGCGTCGACGACCCGGCCGATTCCCACCGCCCCTGAAGGAGGAGCGACATGTCCACCAACACCTACCGGCCGGGGCGGGCTACCCGGCGGGAACGTGCCGCGGCCGCCGTTGCGCAGGGGCGGCAGGCCGAACGACGGATGCAGCTGCTGGTCTGGGGAGTGGTCACGGTCGCTCTTGCGGGCATCGTCACCGCGATGCTGCTCACCTCGCGACCACAGTCCTCGGGCGCCGTGCGGACCGCTCCGGACTTCACGCTCACCGACACCAGCGGGGCCGAGCACCGGCTCACCGACCACCGGGGCCAGAACGTCCTGCTGTACTTCTCCGAAGGAGCGGGCTGCCAGTCGTGCATCGTCCAGATGGGCGAGATCGAGCGACAGGCTGCGGCGTTCGCGGCAGAGGACGTGGTGGTGCTGCCGATCGTGATGAACACCCGCGAACAGATCAGCAACGACATGGCCCTCAACGGCGTCACGACCCCGTTCCTGCTCGACGACGGGACCGTCTCCTCTGCCTACGGCACCCTCGGTCGCGGCATGCACGCCGGACTTCCGGGACACAGCTTCGTGCTCATCGACAAGCAGGGCAGACAGCGCTGGTATGGGGAGTACCCCTCCATGTGGCTCGCTCCCGCCGAGCTGCTCGCCGAGGTGCGGGATCGCCTTCCCGGCTAGACCACCCCGACAGCCCTTGACGGGATACCCCATGGGGGTATGGTAGATACCCCCTGGGGGTACTTCTGAGGAGGTTGGAATGTCCACATCGCCACACCACCACGGCAGTCCGGGCTCGGCGGGCGCTGCCACCGCGGTCCTCGAAGTCTCCGGCGTCCAGTGGGCGACCAGCAAGAACGTCGTCGAGGCCGTTCTCGGCCGCCGTCCCGGCGTTCTTGCCGTCGAGGCCAACCCGGTCGCCCAGACCGCGAACGTCACCTACGACCCGGAGCGCACCGATGTGCACCAGCTGAGCTCCTGGATCCGGGACTGCGGCTACCACTGCGCCGGCCGGTCGGTGCCCCACCACGTGTGCGACCCGATGACCGAGCCCGGTCGCCTGGTCGAGCAGCGCCCGCCCCACGGCACTCCCCCGTCCGCCGCGCCGACTCCCGTGAGCTCCCCACACGAGGCGATGGGGCACGGCGGACACGCAGACATGTCGATGGCCGACATGGTGCGCGACATGCGCAACCGGTTCCTGGTCGCCGCCGTGCTGTCAGTGCCCATCCTGCTGTGGTCTCCCATCGGGCGCGACGTCCTCGGGTTCGAGGCCCCGGCGCCGTTCGGCCTGCGGGACGACATCTTCAGCCTGCTGCTGTCCCTGCCGGTCGTCCTCTACCCCGCCTGGATCTTCTTCGACGGAGCCTGGCGCGCACTGCGGGCACGCACCCTCGACATGATGGTGCTGGTGGCCGTCGCGGTCGGCGCGGGCTGGCTCTACTCCCTGGGGGTCACCCTGACCGGGGGCGGCGAGGTCTTCTACGAGGCCGCGAGCGTCCTCACGGCATTCGTGCTGCTCGGTCACTGGTTCGAGATGCGCGCCCGCGGCGGGGCCAACGACGCCATCCGCGCACTGTTGGACCTCGCCCCACCTCAGGCGCTGGTCATCCGCGACGGCGAGCCGGTCGAGGTTCCCACGGCAGAGGTGGTCGTCGGCGACCTCCTCCTGGTGCGCCCCGGCGCCAAGGTCGCCACCGACGGCATCGTCGAGGAGGGCGAGTCCGAAGTCGACGAGTCCATGGTCACGGGCGAGAGCCTCCCGGTCCGGAAGGCCCCCGGCGACGCGGTGATCGGCGCCACCGTCAACACCAGCGGGACGCTGCGGGTGCGCGCCGGCAAGGTCGGCAGCGACACCGCGCTCGCCCAGATCGTCGCGCTCGTCCAGCAAGCGCAGAACTCCAGGGCCCCGGGTCAACGGCTCGCGGACAGGGCGGCGTTCTGGCTGGTCCTGGTCGCCCTGGTCGGCGGTGTCGGCACCTTCCTGGTCTGGCTGGCTGTCGGCGCCAGCGTGCAGACCGCCCTGCTCTTCGCCATCACCGTTGTGGTCATCACCTGCCCCGATGCGCTGGGGCTGGCCACCCCGACCGCGATCATGGTCGGCTCCGGCCTCGGAGCCAACCGCGGCATCCTGTTCAAGAACGCGACCGCCCTGGAGGCCTCTGCCCGGATCGACACCGTCGTGATGGACAAGACCGGCACGCTGACCAAGGGTGAGCCCGAGGTCACCGATGTCGTCACCGACGGCATCGAGCAAGAGCGGCTCCTGGCGTTGGCTGCAGCCGTGGAGCGTGAGTCCGAGCACCCGTTGGCGCAGGCGGTGGTCAGGTACGCCGAACACAGCGGCGCGCCGCGACTCCGCGCGAGCGGGTTCCGCAACGTCGCCGGACACGGCGCACTCGCCGATGTCGAGGGTCACCGGGTGATCATCGGCAACCGACGCCTCATGGACTCCGAGGGCACGAACCTCGGCACCCTGGGCAGCGCGCGGGACGACATCGCCGCTACGGGCAAGACCGCGGTCCTCGTGTCGGTCGACGGGCGAGCCGTCGGTGTCCTGGGAGTCGCCGACGCTGCCCGCGAGACCTCTTCTGCGGCTGTCGCTGCGCTCCACGATGCCGGGGTCGAGGTGGTCATGCTCACCGGGGACAACCTCGCGACCGCACGGCGCATCGCCGACGAGCTAGGCATCGACACGGTCATCGCGGAGGTCCTCCCGCAGGACAAGTCGAGCAAGGTGTCCGCGCTGCAGGCCGAGGGGCGGAAGGTCGCGATGGTCGGCGACGGCGTCAACGACGCGCCCGCGCTGGCGACGGCCGACGTCGGGATCGCGATCGGCGCGGGAACTGACGTCGCCATCGAGACCGCCGACGTGGTGCTCATGCGCTCCGACCCGCTCGACGTACCCACGGCCCTGACCGTCGGCCGAGGCACCCTGCGCAAGATGCGTCAGAACCTCGGCTGGGCGATCGGCTACAACGCCGCTGCGCTCCCCATCGCGGCCGGGGTCTTCGAGCCGGCGCTCGGGCTGGTGCTCCGTCCGGAGATCGCCGCACTGTCCATGTCCGGCTCGAGCTTCCTGGTGGCGGTGAACGCGCTGCTGCTCAAGCGGCTGCGTCTGCCGGAGCAGCCGACTCAGCCCGAGGTGGGCACGCCGGAGCTTCAGCCCACCGGCTAGCACCCCTCGGCGCAGGCTTGCCCTCCGCGCTGCTGGTCCAGGCCGTCGACGACGCCAGGCTCGGTGGCGCCGGCGCGGTGGGCACGGCCTGGGCACGACCGAGCTCACCGACGGGGCCGTCGTGTGGCCCACCAAGCCACACCCGCCAGGAGCAGCACGACCACGAAGCCGACCACCCAAGCGGTGAGGCTGTTCACACCCGGCCCGGTGCCGGAGATCCCTCCGTTGCCGGCCAGAGCCGGCGCGACTGCAGGGGTGAGGTGCATGGCGTCCTTCCTTCCGTCGCGGGTGTGCGAGCTGGGTGCCACGACGGCGGGGTGTCAAGGCTTCAGCAGCCGTCCTGGCCCTCGGTACGGTTTCCTCAAGCCCTGTCCATTAAACCCCCTGGGGTATACCTGAAGTGAGTGTCGTTCACGGAGGTGGGAAGAGTGCTGACGAGTGGGCCCGGCGTGGTCTCGACCGTCTTCTTCGCAGCGCTGCTGCTGGGCGGGATCGTCATCCTCGCCTACACCCTGACCCGGGTGATCGGCGGAGGCATCGCCCCCGCACCGCGCCGCCCCCGCACAGCTGCGGCCTCACCCGCACGACGAGCCCTCGACGAGCGCTTCGCACGCGGAGACCTCACCACTGACGAGTACAGGGAACAGGTGCGGACCCTGGAGGAGGAGCGCTGATGGAGCCGATCAGTCGACGTGCAGCACTCACGCTGGGCGGCCTGGGCGTGCTCAGCACCGCCGTGGGAGGCGTCGGCCTGTCGCGACAGCTGACCTCGTCGAGCCTGGACGCCGCCACCGGCGAGACCTTCCGCGAGCCACAGGTGCTGCGAAGCGCCGACGGGGCACTCACGGTGCGGCTCGAGGCAACCCAGGGCACCCACGAGGTGGCAGGCCAACAGGCCACCACCCTGGGGTACAACGGCGGCGTTCCGGGTCCGACCCTGCGCCTGGACCCCGGCGACACTCTCCGGGTGGAGCTGGTGAACCGGCTCGACGATGCGACCAACCTCCACGTGCACGGGCTGCACGTCTCCCCGGAAGGAAACGGCGACAACGCCTTCCTCACCGTGGGTCCAGGGGAGACGCAGGCCTATGAGCACCGCATCCCGGCCGACCACCCCCCGGGCGTGTATTGGTACCACCCGCATCACCACGGGACAGTCGCCGACCAGGTCTTCGGCGGGTTGTACGGCGCCATCGTCATCGACGGCCCCGACCCGACCCCGGTGACCCGCGAACGGGTCCTCGTGGTCTCCGACATCACCCTCGACGGAGCCGGGCGAATCGTCGGTCCTTCGGTGATGGAGCAGATGATGGGCCGCGAGGGCGACCTCGTCCTGGTCAACGGGCAGGCCGAGCCTGCGCTCGCCGCGCGCCACGGCGACCGTGAGCGGTGGCGGGTGGTCAACGCGTGCAGCTCCCGCTACCTCGCACTCCGGCTCGACGGTCAAGGTGTCCAGGTTGCCGGCAGGGACCAGGGCGCACTTGCGACCGCCCGGCGACTCGAGGACGTCACTCTCGCGCCGGGCAACCGCGCCGAGCTGCTCGTCGATGCCCGGGAGGGACGCAGTGAGCTCGTCGCTGTGCCCGTCGACCGCGGAGGCATGATGGGCCAGATGATGGGTCCCGGCAACGTCGGAGGCGACGGGCCGGTCACGCTCGCACGCTTCACCGTCTCCGGGGCGAACGCCGAATCAGGCGCGACCCCCTCTCCCCCCACGCCCTCACGGAGGGACGTTCGAGACCTGCGCGAGGCAGACGTTACGAGTCGTCGGCTGCTCGTCTTCCAGACCGGGATGGGCGGCGGGATGATGGGCGGTGACGGCCCGACGAGCTTCACCATCGACGGTCGGGAGTTCGACCCCGACCGCGTCGACCAGGAGGTCCGGGTGGGCTCTGTCGAGGAGTGGACGATCCGCAACGACAGCCCTATGGACCACCCCTTCCACCTTCACGTGTGGCCGATGCAGGTGGTCGAGGCCGGCGGAGCACTCGTGGATCCGCCCCTGTGGCTGGACGTGGTCAACGTGCCCGCTCGAGAGCAGGTCAGGGTCCGCGTCGCCTTCGACGACTTCGGCGGCCGCACCGTCTACCACTGCCACATCCTCGACCACGAGGACCGCGGCATGATGGGCTCGGTCCGCGCTCGCTGATCCCGGTCGTCGCCCTGGTCCGTCCGTCCGCCGGGGTCGGTGACGGAGGACAAGTCCCCTTCCAGGCTTCAGCGGCGACAGGCGCCGATCGTGCGCAGGTCGTCGGCCGCCGAAGGGCTCGTCGCTCGGCGGAAGGCCTCGTCGAAGGGCATCCGCTCCAGCTCACCGCTGCGGCGTACGACGATGACGGAGGACGGCACGATCGCGGCGGTCCACCGCGCCATGTCTACGCAGCCGGGGAACCGGGCCGCGTCGGCGGGACGCCAGGTGGGGTGCTCGAGGAACTGGCTCGACGAGCTCGGTCCCGGCACGACCGGGTCGCGGCCGGTGGCGTCGGCCATGAGCGTCGCGGGAACGGCGTAGGCGATGACGAGGGCGTAGACCAGGCCGGCTGTCGCCAGCGAACGGGTGAGCAGCTCTGCGAATGTGCGCTTCTTGCGGTGCATCTGCTCACTCCTTCCGGTCGTCTCTGCTCAACGCGACAGGACCGGTGGAGTTACGGCGAGAAGCAGCCCACCCCGGTCCGAGAGGTCGGACCGGGGTGGGCTGGCTCGCAGTGCGGGACTAGCAGGGTGAGACCGAGTCGATGGTGAAGCCCTGACCCGTGACCGCCGGGTCGGTGACCATCTGCACCGAGCCCTTCGAGGTCGGGATGCAGGCGGACTCGAAGCCACCCGGGATGGTCCCGGTGTAGGTGTTGAGCACGTTGCCGTTCGCGTCCTTGACGTAGACGTAGTCGTAGTCGAGCTCCATGTCCATCAGCGTGAAGTGGAACTTGAAGCCGGCCGAGCCGTTGTCGTAGGTCCAGGTGCAGTCACCGTTGTTGCCGTACGGGTGGGGCGACTCGATCGGCAGCGTGGCAGCGGCCGAGCCCACGCACGGCGGCGGGGGCGGCGTGCCCTCCTTGCAGCCGTTGTGGACACCGACGGCGTCCCAGGCCATGCCCACGGCCTTGGCGGCGGGGTTCTGCTTGCCGGTCCCGGCGCCACCGCCGGCGACCGCGATGGTGGCCTTGCGGGCGTCGCAGAAGTTGGCGTACTCGGTCAGCCCGGTGAATGCCTCGTAGTAGATCTGCTCGGCCTGGTCGAGCCCGATGGCCGGGACCACGATGGTGCAGTCCTTACCGCGGACCAGGACGCCGTGGTACTGGTTCGCGGAGCAGCTGGCGTTCGAGCCGCCGTTGACCGTCAGGTAGAAGGCGTGGTTCGGGATGCCGCTGTTGCTGTGCACACCGCCGTTGTCCTCCTCGCCGAAGTACTGCTGCGAGACGTGGCTCGGGTCGCCGTCCTGCATCGGGTCGCCCATGTTGCGGAAGCCCGGGGTCGGGTCGGTGGGGCGGTTGATGACGTCCTCGCCGATGAACCAGTCCGGGTCGACGGCGGGGTCGAGGCCGTTGTCCTCGGCGAAGAACTCGATGGCGTTGCCCATCATGTCGCTGAACGCCTCGTTGAGCGCCCCGGACTCGTCTTCGTAGATGAGGTTCGAGGTGTAGTCGGTCACGCCGTGGGTCAGCTCGTGGCCGTCGACGTCCAAGCCACCGGACAGGGACTTGCAGGTGGTGCCGTTCCCGTCGCCGTAAGTCATGTAGGCGCCGTTCCAGAAGGCGTTGCAGTAGCTCTCGCCGAAGTGGACGACCGAGATGATCCGCATCCCGTTGTCGTCGATGCTGTTGCGGCCGAAGGTGTCGCCGAAGTAGTCGTCGACCACGCCTGCGTAGTAGTGCGCGTCCACGCCGGCCTGCTGCGCCGGGCTGGTGTTCCCGAGCAGGTCCCAGACGTCGTCGGCGTCGGTCATGATCTTCGGCGCGAACGGCTTGTTGCGGCCGTTGGAGTTGAAGGCGTCGTAGGTCGCCTGTCGCAGGTCCTGGGAGACGAGCCGGTAGGCGTCGCCGGTCGAGTTGAGCGAGGTGTCGATGGTCTTGGTGTCGCCCTTGACGCCGATCCCCTCGCCGTGGGCGAGCGCGTCGTACTCCTTGACGAACTCCCCGGTCGTCGCGTCAACCCAGTGCACCGGACGCTCGTCGGCCCGGATGCTCTCCACCTCGTAGAAGAGGCGGCCGGTCTTGGGGTCGAGGCGCAGCGCGTTCGAGAAGTCGCCCTCAGCGCCGATCTCCTCGGTGACGCGGCGCTTGGCCTCGGCCTTGGAGAGGCGGGCGTTGTTCTTCGCCGCCAGGCGCGGGAAGTGCGCACCGATGACGCTCTCGGCCTCGCCGGAGGCGTCTCGGATGATGGTGATCTGACCGCCGTACACGGCCGCGCCGTCGACCACCTGCTGGTAGCGGGTCTGGGTGCGACCATCCGGGAAGGTCGTGGAGTGCACCTCGCGCATGCCGGAGGGCAGCCGGTAGTGGGCTGCGGCCGGGCCGCTGAGCGCGAACGACCCCGCGGGACGCTCGCTCTGGTTGGAGGTGACGGTGACGTTGTCGACGGCCGAAGACGTGGTCGCGGTGACGACCGTCGTCGTCGCCGCCAAGGCTGCGGCAGCAGTGACCGCGAGCATGGAGCGATAACGCATGTAGTGGGTTCCCCTCGATTTCGAAGCGCGACCGATCCGGTCGCACTGACCCGGTCACGCTAAGCATCAAGGGGACAAAACGTGCGCCAACGACGCTGCACGTTGTTGCATTGCGCGATCATGTAGAAGTTCGGACGGCACCCAGGGGGCCTGGGAGACAGGACTCCGGCGTCGTGGAACTGCCCGGCCGGACCCCCACGATCCGGCCGGACCTCGGTGGGGCCTCAGAGGCCGTGGACGGCGGGGATCTGTCCCAGTCGGCCGGCCTGGAAGTCCTCGTAGGCCTTCAGGATCTCGGCCTTGGTGTTCATCACGAACGGTCCTGCCCAGGCCACGGGCTCGCGGATCGGTTTGCCTCCGATGACGAGTACGTCGAGCTCGGGCGTCCGGCTCTCGCGAGCGCGGTCTGCGGTGAGGGTCACGAAGTCGCCTCGGCCGAGGACGGCGAGGTTGCCGGTGCGGATCGGGCGACCCTCGACACCGACCTTGCCTTCGCCGTTGAGGACGTAGACGAGCGCGTTGAACTCGGGGTTCCACGGGAGGTCCAGCGACGCGGTCGGCTGGAGGGTGGCGTGCACCATCGCCATCGGCGTGTGCGTGGCGCCGGGTCCCTTCTGACCCGCGACCTCGCCGGCGATGATCCGCACCAGCGCGCCTGCGTCGGCACTGGTAACGAGGCCGACCTGGCCGGCCCGCAGGTCCTGGTACCGCGGCGTGGCCATCTTCTGGGTGCGAGGGAGGTTCACCCACAGCTGCACGCCGTGGAAGAGTCCGCCCTTCTGCACGAGCCACTCTGGCGGCGCCTCGATGTGCAGCAGCCCGGACCCGGCGGTCATCCACTGGGTGTCGCCGTCGGTGATGCTGCCGCCGCCACCGTTGGAGTCCTGATGGTCGAGGAGGCCGTCGATCATGTAGGTGACGGTCTCGAAGCCGCGATGCGGGTGCCAGGGCGTGCCCTTCGGCTCCCCGGGGGCGTACTCCACCTCCCCCATCTGATCCATGTGGATGAAGGGGTCGAGGAGCGCGAGTTCAACACCGGCGAACGCTCGTCGTACCGGGAATCCTTCGCCCTCGAAGCCGCGAGGGGCATCGGTGACCAGGACGACGGGACGCACGGTGTCCCCGAGACCGGGGGTGTTCACCCGCGGCAGGACGGTCAGGTCGTCGACGGTGAGTGCTGGCATGTACGCCAGTTTAGTTCAAGATTCAACTTCTCACCAGAGTCGAGCCAGGGGAAAGGTGACAGGTAGCGTTCCCCCCGTGACCACAGGGATTAACCAGCACAAGTACGACGTCGTCATCGTCGGAGGCGGCCACAACGGCCTCGTCTCTGCGGCCTACCTCGCCAAGGAAGGGCTCTCCGTCCTGGTTCTCGAGCGCCTCGAGAACACCGGCGGCGCCGCGATCAGCACCCAGGCGTTCACCGGCCTGGACGCGCGTCTGTCTCGCTACTCCTACCTGGTCAGCCTGATGCCGGAGCAGATCATCTCCGACCTGGAGCTCGACATCGAGCTCAAGTCACGCGTCACCGCGTCGTACACCCCCGTTGTCCGCGACGGCAAGCACACCGGCCTGCTGGTGGAGCGCCCCGAAGGCACGATGACCGCCGAGTCCTTCCGCGCACTCACCGGCTCCGACAAGGAGTACGACGCGTGGAAGTCGTTCTACGCGGGCGTCAGCGACTTCGCCCAGGCCATCGCGCCGACCATGCTGGAGCCGCTCCGCACCGAGAAGGAGATGCGCGAGCTCATCGAGGCGGACACCTGGGAGACCTTGGTCAGCAACCCGCTCAGCCGGGTCGTGGAGGACCGCTTCTCCGACGACACGGTGCGCGGCGTGGTCGCGACCGACGCCGTGATCGGCACCTTCGCCGCGCTGGACGACCCGTCGCTGGTCCAGAACCGCTGCTTCCTCTACCACATGGTGGGCAACGGCACCGGCGAGTGGCGGGTCCCCGTCGGCGGCATGGGCGCAGTCACCGACGCGCTGACCGAAGCAGCCCGGAAAGCGGGCGCGGAGATCATCACCGGGGCCGGCGTGAGCCGCATCGACACGGACGGTACGACGGCCAACATCACGTGGCACGACGGCACCGACACCCACGAGGTCGAGTCCCGCTGGGTGCTGTCGAACGTCGCCCCCTGGGTGCTCCAGATCCTCCTCGGCGAGGAGCCGGGCGATGCCCCGAAGGGTGCGCAGCTCAAGGTGAACTTCCTCCTCGACCGCCTGCCCGCCCTCAAGTCGGGTGTCGACCCGGAGGTCGCCTTCGCGGGCACCTTCCATGTCGCCGAGGACTACAGCCAGCTGCAGAAGGCCTACGAGGAGGCGGCCTCTGGCAACATCCCGACGCAGCCCCCAGGCGAGTTGTACTGCCACTCCCTCACCGACCCGTCGATCCTGGGCGACCTCGCCGAGAGCGGGAAGCACACGCTGACCTACTTCGGCGTCCACATGCCTGCAGAGCTGTTCGAGGAGGACATGGACGCGCGACGCGACGAGGCTGTCGAGCGGGTCCTCGACGTGATCAACGAGCACCTCGAGGAGCCCCTGGAGAACTGCCTGGCCCTCGACGGCGACGGCAAGCCCTGCCTCGAGGCGAAGACCCCTCAGGACATCGACCAGGCCCTCGCCATGCCCGGCGGGCACATCTTCCACGGCGACCTGGCCTGGCCCTGGGCTCCCAACCGCAGCCGCATGGACAGTCCCGCTCAGCGGTGGGGCGTCTCGACCGACGTGGAGAACGTCCTCCTGTGCGGCTCCGGCGCGCGGCGTGGCGGCATGGTCAGCGGCATCGCCGGCCACAACGCAGCACAGGCCGTGCTCGAGGCTCACAAGGCCGGCTGACACGACGTCCGGCCGGAGGATTGCATGCCCGGCCGGACGCAGCAGGTCAGATCTCGCTCGGGTTCACCTGCATGATCGGGTCCGTCGTCGGCTGCTGCGACCCGCCGGCGGGCTCAACGGTGATCGCGACCTCGGTGTCGGGCGTCGGCATGTCCATATAGGCACCCTTCTCCGGCTCGAGGATCCCCACCGACTCGGTCAAGCCGTCATGCACCGCCCACAGCTGGTAGACGTGCTGGTCGTCGAGCTGCGGCAGCTCGTCGGAGTCGACCGCCATCTGGTTGAGCTCGGGCGAGGCAGCCACGGAGATCGTGCCGCCGTTCGCGGTCTCCATCGTCGCGCTGCGTGCGTCACCGGCCTGGAAGACACGGACGACGCCCTCGGCGAGCATGCTCGGCTGCTCCCCCGGCCCGTCCTCGCCGATCTGGGCGATGCCGATGGCGCCGGCGACGATCACCACCACGGCCGCCGCGGCGAGGAGAAAGCGGGACGTCCAGCGGTGCCGCGGCACGGAGATGACGTTGCCGTGCTTGGTCTGCGGCGGCAGCTGCGGGGTGCGGTCGGCTGCGGCGAGCACTCTTTGCCTGAGGTACGCCGGCGGCGGGGCCGCCTCGCTCGCACCCATCGTGGCCGCTGCCTGCTGAAGCTCGCGAACCTCCTGCCTGCAGGCCGGGCAGGCCTCCAGGTGACGCTTGAACTGCTCGGCTTCCTCTGCGCTCAAGGCGTTGAGCGCGAAGGCGCCGGACAGCGTGTGAAGGTCGGTGCTCATCGTGCCCCCTCCAAGCAGTCGCGGAGACGGATCAGACCGTCTCTCATTCTCGTCTTGATGGTCGGTAGCGGCTTGTCCAGCAAGGCCGCCACTTCCCCGTAGGTGTACCCGTTGAAGTACGCCAGCCGAACTGACTCGATCTGGAGGTCTGTGAGGGTCTCCAGACAGTCGTGGACCGCGGCATGCTCCTCTCGGGCCAGCAGCGCGTCCCCCGGCTCGTCGTGCGAGACCTCGTCGGGAGCCCCGTGGTGGTCCTGTCGCTTCTGGGCCTCGCTCCGGCGTACGGCGTCGACGGCCCTTCGATGAGCGATGGTCATCACCCAGGTCTTGGCCTTGCCTCGAGCCACGTCGAACCTCGTGGCCTTGCGCCACACGTCGAGGAAGACCTCCTGGGTGACGTCCTCGGCCCTCGCCGGGTCGCGCACAACACGTCGCGCCAGTCCGTAGACCGCTGGGGACAGCTCGTCGTACAGCTCCTTGAAGGCCTGGGAGTCTCCCCTGGACGCGCGGCGCATGAGGTCGTCCACGTCGGCCGGGCCCCGTGGGGACACCAGCCTCAGTTCGGGGTCGGACATCGTGCCTCCTGGGCAGGACGTGGCGGACTTCTGCGTGATTGCGACTCTAGTTCGTTCGCAGGACGCGCATGGATGGGTGGCGGCGAGAAATTGAACAGCCAACCTGGACCACGCGCTGGCCCCGACGAAGACCGCCTGATCGACTGGCGGCACGCCCGGCATCGTCGCCTCGCGGCGGTGCCAGGCGTCACATCGCCCCGATTTCGTGGTGCGGCAACTGTGTTGCTAGAGTTCCACTCGCTTCGCGCGCCATTAGCTCAATTGGCAGAGCAGCTGACTCTTAATCAGCGGGTTCGGGGTTCGAGTCCCTGATGGCGCACAACCCCCAGGTCAGAGACCTCGATTCGCGCCGGCCAGAAATGGACCGGGCGGTCATGTTTTCGGTTACACGTCACTGCTCACCCGCTCTTCGAACGCGGAAGCAGGCCGCTTCCTAGGTCGCGCCTGCGGATCAGCTTCTCAAGGACCAGGGAGTCGCACGCGTCTCCTGCAGGTCGCAGCAGGTAGCTGTCGCGAACCATCGAGATCCGCGAGTGTCCCCGGGCTGGTCGGCATGCTCCTCCCGTCCGACCGCCCCGGTCCATCCACGTGACTACGGTCTTCCGGCACGAGACTGAGAACCGTCGACAGTCGCCCAGGTCGGCTCCTCTGCGATGCTGACTCCTCTGTAGTCCTCGGTCTGGCCGCTTAACGCGAGCCCTGATTCAGCCATGAGAGCGGGCGTTCGCAATGGACGGCGCGCTTGTTCAATCAGCTGGGTAGTAACAAACCAACGTGCCGGTCTCCAGCAGTTCATCCCTGAGCCGGAAGTCGAGAAATCCGTCGGCGTACAGGTCCTCGCGTGCGAGCTCGCACATCGCTCTCCAGATCTCGGCGGGAACGGCGGCTTCCCCGATGACCGTGCTGCCGAGGAGCACGGACGCGCGTGGCTGATCCGGTTGCATGTCGAACCACACGGAAGGTTGGTGCCACGTGCCGCGCCGGGCGGTGAGGCCGGCGTAGTGCGACAGAACAGCCGTGGCGCTGTCTGCGGCTTCGAAGGTCAGCGAGGCTGAAGCGGGCCGGTCGTAGTTGTCGAGCACACCCTCCTTGTCCTCGGGCATCTCCTCCAAGTCGGCTTGCTGGTCCATCGCCTCCTCGTCGTAGCTCCCTGCGGGACGGAACATCTGGAGGAGTGACCGGCCGGTGGCGATGAGCTGCAGCGTGACGCGCCCTGTCATCTTCCACACTTCCCGACCGACGCGTTCAGGCGGCACGTCGCGTCGCCAGAGGTCGAAGATGAAGCCGTGGATGGGAGTGGTCTCGTCCAGGACGTCCGACAGCTGGTGGGCGCGCAGTCGAGCCCGCAGCACCTCATCACTGTTGCCCGATTCGGGGCGTGCCGCCCAGGCTTCCTCATAGGCTTGACGAAGCCGTCTGCTCGCCTCGCTATCGGCGCTCATGCCCGGAGCATAGGCGGCTCCATGGCGGCCCCAGCGCGACTTTATGATGACCGCCGAATCGCTGGGAGGTCACAGGCATGAGCGACAGCGGGAAGCCGGACGACGACCCCGCAACCTCCTGAAACGTTCTGGTTGACGTGGTGCCTCGGCGTCCCTATCCGGACCAAGGGAGCGAGCGAGGACGCGCGCTATTGGCTCGTCTCGGCCATCGGCTATGCCGCGTTCTCCGTTGCCTATGGCATTTTGGAGATCTGGGATGCCCTGAGCGGTGACTTCGATGCACGCTCAGTGCCGTTCACGCTGATCGTCCTGGCCCTGGCCCTGGGCTCAATGCTCGCAAGCCGGAGGGCAGCAGCACGTACGCCGAGCTAGCCGCCTGCTTGATGCTGCAGGCGGTGTTCGGTGGTGTGGCCCGCAGGAGCCGTCTATGCAGGCGTCGGCCGACGACGACCAATGTCCCTTCGAAGCCTCCAGCAGGAGCTGGAGACCCGGCGACCGTTCAGGGCCCTTGCGTTCGCAGCCGTGGAATCACCGTGCGGGCCACCTCATCGAACACGGCGTCCTCGCGCGGTTCCTCGCGCCATGCCTGCGGCCAGTAGAGGACGAACTCGTCGATGCCGACGGCGTGGAACCGGCCGACCATGTCGCTGAAGTAGTCGGGCGACTCCCACGGGGTCAGCGGCGGGAAGCACACGAGCGAGTGCCTGATACTGCGGGGATCCCGCCCCAGTCCGTCGGCTAACTCGTCCAGCCTCTCGCACCTTTCCGCGGTCACGGCGTAGAAGTCGGCCTCGGTCTCCACCCCGTAGCCGCCCCAGGAGCTCCAGCCGTCCGCGAAGCGGGCTGCGATCGCCAACATCTTCGGTCCGTGCGCAGCAACCGTGATGGGCGGCCGCGGCTGTTGGACCGGGGGCGGGATGACTTCCGCTTCGACGCATCGGTAGTAGGCACCGTCGTACGACGTGACCTCCTTGCGTAGCAACAGATCGACGAGCTCGATGAACTCGCGGAATCGAGCCACGCGTTCAGCGGGCGACCAGGTCACGCCGGCCGCCCTGCCGCCGGCGGAGGGGTCCCCCACGCCCAGAGCGACCTCCACGCGGCCGCCGGTCAGGTGATCGAGTGTGGTGGTGGCTTTCGCCAGCGTGACTGGCTGCCGGAAGTACAGGCTCGACACCAGGGTGCCGACGCGGATCCGCGTCGTCTCGGCTGCCATCAGGGTCAGCGTCGCCGGGCCGTCGAACATCATGTGGCGCGGGCGGTCGGGCTCCACGACCGTGTCGCAGTTCCACACCACGTCGAAGCCTCGGGCTTCCGCGTCCTGCCAACGGAGAGTAAGCGCGTCGAGCGGGAGGTGCTGGTACTGGTAGGCACAGAACCGCAATGGACGCATGGTGACCACCCCGTTCTGCGACCAACGCACCGATCCCCCGGCTGCGATGCTCCTCCGGCCTTCGGTACCGGTCAATCCTGCCGATCCCCCGAGCGAATACAACGCGGGTTCTCCACGTGACCCACGTGCTTCGCTGTCCTGCGGCGCTCAGTCAGGACCATCGGCCCTAGTCGCCGAGGCGGAGGACGGTTCCACTGGTCGGTATAGCCACAGCGCCCGTCGAGAAGGAACTTCTGGGTGGAGCCCGAAGCGACGGGGTGCTATCGCCGCTGGGATTGGACCCATCGGTGGACGTATCTGTTGTCTTGGCTTGGAGAACGCAATGAAGCGCGTGGTGGTGGATCACTACGGTGGCCCTGAGGTCTTGAGGGTGGTCGACGAGGATGATCCCCGACCGGCCTCGGGCGAGGTCCGTGTCCGGGTTCTGACCGCTGGCGTGTCGTTCACCGACGCGCTCATACGCGCCGGGACGTACTTGGGAGGTCCGAAGCCGCCGTTCACCCCCGGCTACGAGCTCGTCGGCGTCGTCGACGAGCTCGGACCAGGCTGCACGAGGCTGAAGGAGGGTGACCGCGTTGGCGCGCTGACGGTGTGGGGCGCCGACGCCGAACGTGTTTGCGTGCCGGAGAAGTACGCGGTCGAGGTGCCTGAGGACCTGGATCCGGCCGAGGTCGTGAGCCTGATCTTCCCCTACATGACCGCATATCAGATGCTGCACCGCACCGCTCGGGTCAAGGGCGGCGAGACGGTGCTCGTGCATGGTGCGGCCGGCAGGGTTGGGACCGCAGCCCTCGAACTGGGAGCCGTCGCGGGCCTTCGACTCATTGGCACCTGCTCGGCCAGCGACAAAGCCGCGGTCGAGCGGCTCGGGGCGGTGGCGATCGACTACCAGAACGAGGACTTCCTGGCGCGCGTGCGCGAGCTGACCGGCGGTGAAGGTGTCGATGTCGTACTGGACGGGATCGGTGGCCAGGTGGCGCTGCGCTCCTTCCGCGGGCTGCGGCTCGGCGACCCGGTCAGAGGAGATCCCGGCGGAATCCTCATCACCATGGGCAACTACAACACGATGAGCAAGGGGCACAAGAGCTGGCGCGGATGGCTCCAGTGGTGGCCGGCGACCGTGCTCACCGTTCTCTGGGGCACCCTTTCGCCCCGCAGGAAGGTCATGGGATACCGGGTTCAGAAGCTGCGGATAGACCACCAGGAGTGGTTCGCGGAGGACTTCCAGGTGCTGCTCAAGCTGTTGCGCGAGCACAAGATCCATCCCGCCGTGGCGGAACGCCTGCCCCTGTCCGAGGCTCGACGCGCACACGAACTCCTCGACAGCTCGGCATCGAAGGGCAAGCTCGTACTGGTGCCGTAGCCACTTGGGAGCGCATCCGATGACCCTCGCCGGACAGCCAACTCGAGTCACCGGAGCCGCGCCCGGTGGGATGGCCCAGGGACCAGGGGTCCGCTATCTGCCCATCGCGGAGCACGGCCTGATCGGCGACCTGCACACGGTCGCGCTCGTCGGCACCGACGGGACGATCGACTGGTGCTGCTGTCCGCGCTTCGACTCGCCGAGCGTCTTCGCGGCCATCCTCGACGCCGACCACGGGGGCCTGTTCCGCATTGCACCCGAGGGCGGCGGGTGGAGTTCCAAGCAGCTGTACCTGCCCGATACCAACGTCCTGATCACGCGATTTCTGATGCCTGAGGGAGTTGGCGAGGTCCAGGACTTCATGCCCCCGCCAGGCAACGGTGGTTCAACACACCGACAGCGCATCATCCGCCGAGTCGTTGCTGTGCGAGGAACGATGCGGTTCGTTGTCGAGGTAGCCCCGCGCTTTGACTACGCGCGTGCTGGCCACGAGGTCACGCTCACCGAGCACGGAGCACTCTTTCGCTCTCCGGGGCTCCACCTGAGTCTCTCCACGCCCTGTCCGCTCGAGATCGTCGACGGTGTCGACGTACGCACGCGCAGCGAGCTCGTGGCCGGCGAGACGGCCACCTTCGTCCTCGGCCAGGTGGAGCGCGGGCAGGCGCCAGCGCGTTACTCAGAGGCGGACATCGCCGCTGAGTTCGACGCCACCGTGGAGTTCTGGCGACGCTGGCTGAGCCGCTCGCGCTACAGCGGGCGCTGGCGGGAGACTGTCCATCGCTCCGCGCTCACACTCAAGCTGCTCACTTACGCGCCCACCGGCGCGATGGTGGCCGCCCCCACCACCAGCCTGCCGGAGGTGCTCGGCGGGACACGCAACTGGGACTACCGCTACACGTGGATGCGTGACTCCGCCTTCACTCTCTACGCACTGCTCAGGTTGGGGTTCACCGACGAGGCCGGCGCGTTCATGGGCTGGCTCGAGGATCGGCTCCGTCAGGTCACAGCTCGCGAGTCGGGCCCGCTACAGGTCATGTATGGCGTGGACGGGCGCGAGGACCTGCCTGAGGAGGAGCTCTCCCACCTGGAGGGCTACCTGGGCTCGGCTCCGGTGCGGATCGGCAATCGAGCGGCGAAGCAGCTACAACTCGACATCTACGGCGAGCTGATGGACTCCGTGTACCTCGCCAACAAGTCCGGGCTGCCGATCTACCACGACGGTTGGCGTGAGGTCCGCCGCAACCTCGAGTGGCTGATCGACCACTGGGACCAGCCAGATGAGGGGATCTGGGAGATGCGCAGCGGCCGCAGTGACTACACCTTCTCTCGGCTGATGAGCTGGGTCGCGGTCGAGCGGGCGATACGGATCGCGCGCCAACGCGGCCTGCCGGCCGACCTCATACGCTGGATGTCGGTCCGAGACCGCATCTACGGCCAGATCATGCAGCGCGGCTGGAACCCGACCCGCCGCACCTTCGTCCAGCACTACGACAGCGAGGTGCTCGACGCCTCATTGCTCCTGATGCCCCTGTGCAAGTTCATCGCACCCACCGACCCGCGCTGGACATCCACCCTCGACGCCATCACCGCGGAGCTGGTCTCCGACAGCCTCGTCTACCGCTACAACACCGAGGCGTCACCGGACGGTCTTGCCGGCAATGAGGCCACCTTCTCCATGTGCACCTTCTGGTGGGTGGAGGCGCTCGCAAGGGCCCGTCGTCTCGATGAGGCGCGACTGGCCTTCGAGAAGATGCTCACCTACTCGAACCATGTCGGGCTGTACTCCGAGGAGATCGGCCCGACGGGCGAGCAGCTCGGGAACTTCCCACAGGCACTCACGCACCTTGCGCTGATCAGCGCGGCCTACGACCTGGACCGCCGACTCGGGTAATCGCCCGGCAAGCCCGTATGAACAGGAGGAGCCCCGCCCACCGTCGCCACGCCCGACGGGCCGGAACTGACCCCTTAGTGCGGTCGAAACGCTCACTTGTGCCATTCCGGGCGGTGCGCTTGCGCGCTGCAATGGTCAAGTGGCGGGCCTGGACGTCCGGCAATCGGTCCTGGGCACGGCGCTGCGGTCCGGCCTCCTGGTGATGAGGGCGGGGCGGGAAGGGGGTGCACGTCCATGGAGCGAGTCGTCCCTGACGGCAAGCATCTGCGGCTGGGAAACGAGCCGTACCGGGTCAAGGGCGTCACGTACGGCACCTTTCTGCCGCGCCGTGACGGCTACCGCTTCCCCGAGGTGTCGCAGGTCGAACGTGACCTGACCGCGATCGTCGAGTGCGGGTTCACCACGCTCCGAACGTACGACGTGCCGCCGCCGGACCTGCTCGACAGCGCCCGCGCCCTGGGCCTGCGCGTGCTGGTCGGTGTGCACTACCCCGACTGGCGGATGCACCCGGAGGCGTCCACGAGGACCCACCGAAGGGTGCGGGCGGACGCCCGGGCTGCGCTCGGCGAGGGTCTCACGACGCTGGTCGGGCGCCCGGAGGTCCTCGCAGTGTCAGTCGGCAACGAGGTGCCGTCGGACATCGTCCGGCTCTACGGACGAGCTGCCGTCGAGGACGCCCTGTCCGAGATGGTCGCCCTGGTGCACGAGGCCGACCCCGACATGCTGGCGACGTACACGAGCTTCCCCACAGCCGAGTTCCTCCGTGTCGAGGGACAGGACCTCGCGACGTTCAACGTGTTCCTGGAGCGGCCCGAGCAGCTCTCGCCGTACCTGCGTCATCTCCAGCGCGTCACCGAGGACCGCCCTCTGGTGGTCACCGAGGTCGGTCTCGCGGCAGAGCTGCACGGCGACACGGAGCAGGCGAGGTCACTTGAGATGCAGCTCGCGCTCGTCGACGAGTCCGGCTGCGCCGGGGCCACGATCTTCTCGTGGACCGACGAGTGGGCGACCAGCGCCGGCGTCGTCGAGGGATGGGGCTTCGGCCTGACCCGCACGGACCGCAGCCCCCGACCGTCACTGGAGGTGGCGACACGCTGGGCGCGCCGGACGGTCCGCGACCTCCGTGTGTCGTGGCCGCCGATCACCGTCGTGGTCTGCGCGTACAACGAGGAGCGGCGCATCGGCGAGTGCCTGGAGTCCCTGAGACGGCTCGACTACCCGGGTCTGCAGGTCGCGGTGTGTGACGACGGCTCCACCGACCGGACGCTCGAGATCGCCCGCCGCAGCCCCTTCGACGTGCTCGCCCTGCCGCACGGCGGCTTGAGCGCGGCACGGAACGCCGGGCTGGCCGTCGCGGACGGTGACATCGTCGCCTACCCGGACGCGGATGCGGCGTGTCACGGCGAGTGGCCCTACCACCTTGCGCTCGCCTTCGACGACCCTCAGGTGGTCGTGGCCGGGGGGCCGAATCTTCCCTTCCCGGACACAGGTCTCACGGAGCGGGCCGTCGCGCTCGCGCCCGGTGGTCCGGTGGAGGTACTCGTCGGTGACGACCGTGCCGAGCACGTGCCCGGCTGCAACCTGGCGGTGCGTCGGTCGGCGCTGGAGGGCATCGGCGGCTTCGACCCCGGCTACACGGCCGCGGGTGACGACGTCGACGTGTGCTGGCGTCTCCTCGACCTGGGCGGTCAGATCGCGTTCTCCCCCGCCGCGCAGGTTCACCATCACCGACGGGACACCGTGCGCGGCTACCTGCGCCAGCAGCGGGGCTACGGCCGCGCGGAACGGATGCTGACCGGCCACCATCGGCAGCGGTTCAACCGGCTGGGAGCGGCACGGTGGGCCGGTTTCGTGTACGGCGGTCCGCGGATCCTGCCGCGCGTCCTGAAGCCCGTGGTCTACCACGGGCCGATGGGCGTGGCACCTTTCCAGACCGAGCTCCGCGACCGTGCCGCCGCGACGATGATGTGGGCCGGTGCGCTGATGCCCCTGCTCGTGCTGGCGGGGCTGGCAGCGCTGCCCTTGGCAGTGCTCACGCCCGCCGCTCTCGTGGTTCCGGGCGCGGTGCTGCTCCTGGTCGGGGGCTACGCGATGTCGGTCGCTGCGGCGACGCGGGTCGCTCCCACCGAGCCGACCCCGTGGCGGCTCAGGATGCTCGTCGGGCTGCTGCACGTCCTTCAGCCGCACGTCCGCATCTGGGGAAGGCTGCGCGGACGGCCACTGCCGCCACGGAACCGCGCGGAGAAACCGTGGACCGGACGTCGTGAGGACTGGCTGCTCGCGCTCGACCGCGACCTCTCGTCCCACTGGTGCGCGGTGCGTCGGGGCTCGCCGCACGGCGCCTGGGACCTGGAGGTGGGCGTTGGCCCAGTGCTGCGTTGCCGGCTTCACACGGCGGTGCGCTGGGAGTGGGACCCGGTCGCCCGCAGGACATGGGCGCTGACCCGACCTGCAACAGCCGTCCTCGCGGTGGCCGCAGTGGCTGTGGTTCTCGCTCCGCGGGGGGTGGCTCTGGTCGCCGCCGCGCTGCTCGTGTCGTCGGCGGTCGAGGCAGTGGTCCTCACCAGGCTGTCCAGCGGAGCCATCGCCCGCACCACCTCAGCTCTTCTGGACGGCTCGTGACTCGCCGACAGCCGACACCGGTCGCAGGTGGCGCCCAGGGCATCAAGGTCTCCCGACGGATGGCGTCGGAGATCCGCCCCTACTCGCGTTCCCTGCTCGTCATCTTCGTCGTCGACCTCCTCGCGACACCGCTGATGCTGCTCGCCCCAGTGCCGATCAAGATCGCCGTCGACAACGTGCTCGGCGGCGAGCCTTTGCCGGAGTACCTCGACGTACTGCTCCCCGATGCGCTCGAACAGTCGAACGAAAGCCTGCTCCTGGCCGCCGCGACGATGCAGGTCCTCGTTGTCGTGCTGGCACAGCTGCAGCTGATGGCCAGCTCCGTGCTTCGGGTCCGAACGGGCGAGAGGCTGACGCTGGCCACACGCGAGAAGGTGTTCGGGCACGCTCAGCGACTGTCGCTGCAGCGGCACGACACCCGCGGGTCCACCGACTCGGTGTACCGCATCCAGTACGACGCTGCAGAGCTGCAGAAGGTGACGGTCGACGGACTGCTCACCGCGGCCACGTCAGCCATCACCCTCGCGACGATGATCGTCGTGATCGCGCTGCTCGACTGGCAGCTGGCGGCCGTGGGACTCCTCGTCTCGCCTCTGCTGGTCGTCCTGACCCGCCGCTACCGGCTGCGCGTCCGGCCACGCTACCGCGATGTGAAGGGCATCGAGACGGACGCGATGCAGGTCGTGCAGGAGGCGCTCGGCGCACTCCGCGTGGTCAAGGCGTTCGGCCAGGAGGACGGCGAGCGCGACCGTTTCAGCCGAAGGTCGGGCACCGGGGTGGACGAACGCATCCGGCTCGCGATGGCAGAGGGGACGTTCGGCATCCTGGTGAATCTCGTCACGGCGGTCGGCACCGCCGCCGTCCTGTTCATCGGCGTGCGGAACGTCCAGACCGGCGAGCTGACGCTCGGCGAGCTGCTCATGGTGATCGCCTACCTCTCGCAGCTCTACTCGCCCCTGAAGACGATCAGCAAGAAGGTGGCCACGCTGCAGTCCTCGATGGCCAGCGCCGAACGGGTCTTCGAGTTCCTCGACGAGCCCGGTGACGTCATCGAGGCACCCCACGCCGTGTCCTTGCACCGGGCACGGGGGGAGGTCGAGTTCCGGCACGTCTCGATGTCGTACGGGGGCGGGCCGGAGGTGCTCCACGACGTGTCCTTCCGGGTGGAGCCGGACACGGCGGTCGGAATCCTCGGCCCCACCGGTGCCGGCAAGACGACCTTGGTGAGCCTGCTGGTGCGCTTCTTCGACCCCACCGCCGGGGAAGTGCTCATGGACGGCGTCGACCTTCGCGAGTACCGGGTCGCGGACCTACGCCGCCAGGTGGCGTTCGTGCTCCAGGACCCGGTGCTGTTCTCGACGAGCATTGCGGAGAACATCAGGTACGCCCGGCCCGACGCCAGCCCGCGGGAGGTGGTCGCGGCGGCCGAGCGCGCCGACGCCCACGATTTCATCACCGCGATGCCGTCCGGGTACGACACGCGAGTCGGAGAGCGGGGACTGAGACTCTCCGGCGGGGAGCGTCAGCGCATCTCCCTCGCCCGCGCCTTCTTGAAGAACGGGCGGATCCTGGTGCTGGACGAGCCGACGAGCTCGGTCGACATCGCGACCGAGTCGCGGATCCTGGCGGCGATGGAGCGGCTGATGGCGGGACGCACCAGTTTCCTCATCGCGCACCGCGCCTCCACCCTGAAGGACTGCGACATGACCCTCGAGCTCGCCCAAGGGCGACTCGTGAGAACAACCGACCTGCGAGACGGGAAGGCCCGACAGATGGGGGAGGTCTTATGACCCGGAGCACGAACTACAGGATCTCCGATGCACAGCTCGCGCTCCTCGGCCCCCCGCTGGACACGCTGTCCGGCAACGGGCATCGCGTTCAGGTCGCGGAGGCGGTCACGATCCGCCGCGATGTGTACCGGCTGGCCCTCGACGGCGCCCGGTACCCGAGTGTCGTGGTCAAACGCGTGCCGAGCCTGCGCTCCCAGCTCGAGCACAGGGTCATCGACCGGTGGCTGCCCGCTGTGGGTCTGGACGGATTCGGCCCACCGCGGCTCGTGGCCGTGGGCGAGCCGGACGGACGCCACACCTGGCATGTGTACGACGACCTCGGCCCGCACGGTCTTGACCGGAACGACGTGGACGAGGACTCCATCGTGGCCGCGATGGACAAGGTCGCGGAGCTGCATGCCGAGTTCGCCAGGCACGCCATGATGCCGGAGCCGAGGTACGCCGCGTTCGACATGGGCGTTCACTACTACGTGAAGAGCGTCCGTGACGCGCTCCGGTCGGTCCAGCTGCTCCGACCGCCTGTTGTCCCCATGTCGGACGAGGACGAGGCACTCAGGGACAGGTTGCTGGACCTGCTCACCGGGCTCGTCGACGACGAGGCGAACCGGCTTCGGCTGCTGCACCACCAGGCCGGCCCGGAGACGCTCGTGCACGGTGACCTGACCCGAGCCAACGTCTTCGTGATGTCGGAGAACGGACGACGGCGGGTCCGCCTGATCGACTGGGACCGATGCGGGGTGGCCCCCGCCGGCTTCGACATCTCGACCCACCTTGCCTACTACGAGGAGCCCGAGCGGCGCGTTGTGCACGAGTCCTACTCGGCGGCCATGGCAGCGCGAGGTTTCGCCTTCCCCTCCGACCTCGACTGGGACCTTCTGGTCTCCACCTTCGAGGCCGGTCGGCTGGCCAACCAGATCATCTGGGTCGCGCTCGGCATCCAGGAGGGCAACGGCTGGACCTTCGCCGAGCTGTCCGCCTGGCTCGGCAAGCTCGCTGCCGTGGTCGACGGCACACCCCGCGGACTCGCCCGGGGACCCGTGTGACGCGGGTCGCGCTCGCCCCCTTCCGGGTCGCGCACCAGCCGGAGGCGGCGGGCCACTTCTGGGTCTACGTGCAGTACCTGGATGCCCTGCGCCGGCTGGGCTGCGACGTGTGGTGGCTCGAGGAGATGTTCCCCAAGGCGGACCCTTCCGCGGACAGCGCCCGGGTCGCCGAGCTCGTCCGGCGCCTCCGCCCGTACGGGCTGACAGCAGAGAAGGTCGTCGTCTACCGGAGGCCCGCCGACGGGGCCGGCGAGGAGCCGATGTACATCAACGTCACGCCCGCCCACGCAGAACGGGTGTTCCAGGAAAGCGACCTCGTGCTCAACTTCCACTACGCGCTCACGGAGAGCATGCTGGCCCGGTTCCCGCGTACGGTCCTCGTCGACATCGACCCCGGCCTCCTGCAGCTGTGGTGGGCCAACGGCCAGCTGAAGGTGAACCAGCACGATCTCTACTTCAGCATCGGCGAGAACCTCGGCGCGGTGCCGGGCGACGGCCGCGAGTGGATCCACACGTCGCCTGCAGTCTCGCTCGACCTGTGGCCCTTCCGGTACGACGCCGCCTGCCCGGCGTACACGAGCATTTCCTCGTGGCACAGCAGCACCTACGTCCTCGTGGACGGGGAGCTGTTCGACGCGAACAAGAAGCACACCTATCTCGACTACATCGACCTGCCGCGCCGCACGGGCCGTCGGCTGGAGCTCGCCACCACGATGAGCGAGCGCGAGGAGGACGCCCGCCAGACGATGCTCCGACACGGCTGGACGCTTCGCGAGGCGCACGCGGTGGCCGGTGACCCACGCTCGTACCAGGCCTACATCCAGCAGTCGAGAGGGGAGCTCGGACTCGCCAAGCCCGCCTACACGATGCTCCGGAACGCCTGGTTCAGTGACCGGACCGCCTGCTACCTCGCCTCGGGCAAACCCGCGGTGGTGCAGGACACAGGGCCGAGCGCCTACCTGCCGGACGGACTCGGGCTGATCCGGTTCTCGTGCATCGAGGAGGCGGTGTCGGCGCTCGCCGAGGTCGACGCGCACTACGAGCGGCACTGCCGCGCCGCCCGCGAGATCGCCGAGAGCCACTTCTCGGCCACCGACGTCGTCAGGCGGATGCTGAATCGCGCCCTAGCCGTATGACGCCGGAGAGCGCCGGCAGCTCCGCCTCCTGCGAGCGGCCTCGGAACCACGCGATCGTGCGCCGCAGACCGTCCACGAACGGCACCCTCGGCTCCCAGCCCAGGGTGTCGCGAGCGAGGGCGATGTCGGGCCGCCGGAAACCCGGGTCGTCAACCGGGCGCGGGACGAAGGCGATCGGAGAGGTCGACCCGGTGAGCGCGCGTATGGTCTCGGCGAGCGCGAGTACGGTCAGCTCGTGTGGGTTCCCGATGTTGACGGGACCCGCGTGGTCGCAGCGCAGCATCCGCACCAGTGCCTCGACGAGGTCGTCGACATAGCACAGGGACCTCGTCTGCGAGCCGTCTCCGGCCACCGTCAGCGGCTCACCCTCCAGGGCCTGGCGGATGAAGGTGGGGATCACCCGCCCGTCATCTGGTCGCATCCGTGGCCCGAACGTGTTGAAGATCCGCACGATCCCCGTGTCGACGCCCTGGCTTCTGCGGTGGGCCATCGTGCACGCCTCCGCGAAGCGCTTGGCCTCGTCGTAGACCGACCTCGGGCCGACCGGGTTGACGTTGCCCCAGTAGGTCTCCGGCTGGGGGTGCACCTGAGGGTCGCCGTAGGTCTCGGACGTGGAGGCGAGGACGAAGCGGGCCTGTTTCTGCGCCGCCAACCGGAGGGCGTTCATGGTCCCCAGTGAGCCTGCCCGCAGGGTCTCGACCGGTAGTCGGAGGTAGTCCACCGGCGATGCCGGCGAGGCGAGGTGCAGGACGGTTTCGACGGGCCCGGTGACATGGATCGGCTCGTTCACGTCTGTCTCGCGCAGATCGAACCCCTCACGGCCAAGGAGGTGGGCCACGTTGTCCGGCGCTCCAGTCAGAAAATTGTCCAGGCAGACCACGTCGTAGCCCTCGTCGAGCAGGCGCTCAGTGACATGGGACCCGAGGAAGCCTGCTCCTCCGGTGACGACCGCACGTTTTCTTTGCATGGCGCACCCCCGACTCACGCAGTCAACATCAGTACAGCCGACGACCGGAACACAACACCATCGTCCGGGCGTGTCATTACGGGCCCGGGGCGAACGTGACACAGCGACACGAATCCGCGGTCGCCGACGTGGCAGAACCCCCTTCCGACTACCCGGATGGGAGCGATGTCGTGAGCCGATCGGGCCGTTCCGCGACTATTGGCGGCGGCAGCGAACACGTGTCGTTTCGGCGGTGAAGCCCTCGTACTGCTCTGGTGTACCTGACCGCACCGGCCAGCCTCGAGGTGGCCGCCTGGACCTTCTGGACCCCGGAGTTCACACGCGGCGCGGCACTGATCGCCGTCGCGGCCTGGATCCCGCTCCTGTCCGATGGCTTCTCCGACCCCGGCTTCGTCATCGTGCTGTTCGGGTTGCTCGGAGGCCTCGGGCTTGGCTGGCTCCTGACCGGCGCCATCGCCCAAGGCATCCTCGTGGCACGGGCGAACCAGCACGACCAGCAACCCGCCCAGTAGCTGATGTGGTCGCATCCGCGGCCCTGACCGCCCCGTCATTGCACGATCAGGGGCGGGGAGCTGTGCGACGGATCAAGCCGTGCGACCCCGGTGCACTGCGGCCGGATCGACCACCAGGTAGGGATCGCGCAATGCGCCGAGCAGTCGGCCGTCCGAGCAGACCTGACGGCCTTCCTCGACATCGGTGACAAGGCAGGTGACGTTGTCGCGACCACCAGCCGCTAACGCGGCGGCCACCAGATCGCCACCAGCAACCTCGGCGTCTGTCACGCAGAGCAGCTCCCCGATCCGATCCTCGCCGACCAGATCGGTCAGCCCGTCACTGCAGAGCAGCAGGCGATCACCGGGCTCGAGGTCGAGCCGGCAGACGTCCGGCTCCGGAACGTGTTCACCGTCGATCGACTTCACCACCATGGATCGATAGGGGTGCGCGGCCACCTCTTCTCGCGTAAGCCGCCCTTCGTCGACCAGCGCCTGAACAAGTGTGTGGTCCCGCGTCAGTTGGGTGAGCCGACCGTGACGAAGGAGGTACGCCCGTGAGTCACCGATATGCGCGAGCGCGAAGCGATCTCGGTCAACCGCGATCGCTGTGAGGGTGGTCGCCATCCCCGCCCGCCCCGGGTCCTGTACGACGCCCAGGCGCAGTTGGCGATACGACTCCTGCACCGCTTCTGCCAACAGCCCGACCAGATCCTCTGTCTTCCTCGTCGCGACCATCGCACTGACGACATAGGCGGTTGTCGCTGAGGCCACTTCGCCTGCTGCGGCACCACCGACACCGTCAGCGACCAGCTGGAGGTACGGCCCCGCGAAACCCGAGTCCTCGTTGTTCTGACGAACGAGCCCGACGTGGGACTGTGCTCCGCCGTACGCGAACCTGAACATCTCCCACTCCCCCGGTCATCGCGGCAATGTCGCCGCTCAGATTATGAGCACCCGTCGAGGTACGTCGAGAGTCGCGACGACCTCGACGCTGAATGATCAAGCCACGATGCCCTGCATGCCTGGGACCGAGTGTCGAGGCACGAGCCCGCTGTCTGGCCGCTCCCGCGCCGATCACTGGTACGACGTACCGCATCAGGCGTCGGTTCTTTGGCCCGAAACGAAGAGACATTCGCCCGATCCAGCGGAGTCCTCTTGTGCAAGCGCGCCTGTGTGAGCGGACCGATTTGCTCGGTGCCTTCGGGCGACACCCTGTTGACGTTCGGATCGGCGCGGACTAACGTACAACCAAATGGTTGTAGATAGTGAGCTGACCGATGCAGAGGTGGACCGGATCTTCCGGGCACT
>DATICF010000031.1:0-11700 GCA_035456965.1 Nocardioidaceae bacterium | reverse complement strand
CCCCCTCCTTTCGCCTCGGTGCGACCCCGTCGAGGAGGTCGGAGAGCGCCTCCACGAGCGGCACCGGCGGCCGCCACGAGAACACTCCGCACGGGTGCCCGTCGACAACCGGTGTCTGTGGGCCGCACATGCCGCGGAGGTAGAGGTAGAGGACCCCGCCGAGATGCTCAGCCGGGTCGTAGCCGGGCTGTCTCCAGCGCAGGAACCGGTGCAGCACCACGGCGTACAGCAGCGCCTGCAGGGGGTAGTCGGAGTGACCCATGGCTTCGTTCAGGGCCTCGGGACGGTAGTCGTCGGAGCTGAGTGCCGGCCCGCCCTCGCCGGGGAACCCGCCGAGCCAGTTCGTCTTGTAGTCGACCACGAGGTAGCGGACCGTCCCGTCAGACGGCACCCGCAACACGACGTCGACGGAGCCAGTGAGGTAGCCGCGCAGGTCCTGTCCGCCCAGCGCAGGTGCGGCGAGGGCATCGGCGTACCCCAGCAACGGGTCGCCCTCAGGCAGGTGTGCACGCAGGAGGGGTGCCACGTCCCCCAGCGTCACCGGCACCGTCGGGTAGCCGCGCTCGTCACCACCGGAGAGCGGCAGCTCGAACTCCATCTCGCGCAGCCTGTCGCGCAACGAGATCTCCCGCAGCGTCGCACCTCCCGCCAGCGGGCCGAGGGGGCTGTCGCACACGGCCACCAAGGCGTCTGCGAGCTCGTCCGGGTCGAGTGCGACCGGCCACCGGACGAGCTGCTCGTCGATGTGCGAAAGCAGCTCGGCGCGGAGGTCGCCTGCATCGGGGTCGGCGTGCTCGAGGACCGCGTGGACCAGCGAGCCGAAGGTCGCGCCGACCGGAAGCCCACCCATCGGTGAGGGAACTGCTTCCGCGGAGGGCGCCGCGGCCACCTCCGCCTCGACGCTCGCCAGGAGGGCGCTCAGATCCGGCTCGTCGTCCTTCGGTCGATCCTCTGGCTCGCTCGTCACGGGCGACTGGGACGGTTCGGCGTCGAGAGGCACCGAGCTGAGTGCGGTGTACGACGTGCGCCGCCATTTCGTGTCGACCAAGCGGGTGAAGGACCGCACCGACAGGGGCCGCTCGTCCTCGGGAAGCGCCACCTCGGGCAGCGCGGGCAAGCGTGCCTCCTCCCACGACGGGCCGCCGATGCTCTGCCAGATGGTGAGGATCCTGGCGACGTCCTGCTCGTCGTGGAGATCCTGGCTAGGCGGCACCGAGGACCAGCCCGGTTGGCGGCCGAACAGCATCCGCTGCAACGCCGAACAGGGAGTGTTGCGCGGCGCTGGAGCCCACCAGGCCACGACCTGCGAGCGTGCCCGCGTCATCGCGACGTAGAGCAGCCGCAATGCCTCGCCGTCATCCTCGGCCATCGCGCGCGCCACGTTGCCCGACCACCGAGGACCACCCGCACCGACGTCGATGCAGCGACGCCCCTGGTCGTCCTCGTCGACCGAGTGGAACAGAGGTACGTCGGGGGTCTGCGGGAAGCGGTCCCACAAGGTCGGCAGGTAGACGACGGGATACTCCAGGCCCTTGCTGCCGTGGATGGTGACCAGCTGCACCGCCGCGGCGTCACTGTCGAGCCGACGGGTGCGGTCGCTGGCCACCTCCGTCTTGTCCTCGGCCATCTGGCCGCGCAGCCAGGTCAGGGTTGCCACGAGCCCGAGACGCTCCTCGGTGGCGACCTGGTGCAGGGACTGCCCCACGTGTCGCACGTCGGTGAGAAGCCGCTCGCCGTCGACCCGCGACAGGACGCGGGCGGTGAGCCCGCGAGCCGTAGCCGCCTCGAGGACCGCCGCCACGCCACGGGTCGCGAACAGCTCTGCCCAGCCGCGCATCAGGTCCGCGACCTGGTCGGTCAGCCTGTCTCCGCCTGCGTCGAGCTCAGCTGCGGTGTGCCCCACGAAGCACGTCAGTGCCGCGGACCTGACCCTGGCCGAGCGGTGCGGCTGCTCGAGTGCTTCGAGGAGCTGGAGCCACTCGGTCGCGGCCGGGGTCGCGAAGACGCTGCCGCTGCCGGCGACCACCGCAGGAACACCGATGTCGGCGAGCGCGCGCTGCACTGCCTGGAGGTCGCTGTTCTTGTAGGCGATCACGGCTACGTCCCGCGGTTGCAGCGCGCGTCCCTCGAATCGCGCGCCCGAGGTGAGCAGCTGCTTGATGTCGAGTGCTACGTCGGCGTAGACGTGAGGGCGGATGCCGGGCACGCCCAGCTTGGCCCGCGGCCCCATGCCGAGCACTCCGCGCGTGACGACGCGAAGCCGGAACGCAGCGCCGGCCCCGGTCAGACGCGAACCCTGGTGGGAGGCGGTGACGTCGCGCACCACGATCTGCTCGTCGCCGAGCGCCGCGCCACGCAGCATCACCTGCAGCGAGTCGACGAGCGCCTCGTCGGAACGCCAGTTCGTGCCGAGGGTCTTGCGGTGCGTGGCGGTCCTGGCCGCCTGGAGATACGTCGACACGTCACCGCCGCGGAAGGCGTAGATCGCCTGTTTCGGGTCGCCGATCAGGACCATCGTGGAGTGGCCGGTGAATGCCCTGTCGAGCACCTGCCACTGCACCGGGTCGGTGTCTTGGAACTCGTCGACGAGCACGACGCTCCACCGCTGCCGCATGCGCTGCCGGGCCGGGGCGTCCTCGGAGAGAAGCGCGTCAGCGAGCTGGGAGAGCAGGTCGTCGTAGCTGAGCACACCGAGCCTGCGCTTGCGACGCTCCAGCTCGGCCCGCACCTGCGAGGCGAAGGCCACCCGTCGACCGGGAAGGGTGTCAGGGTCGGCATCACGCGGCTCGAGCCGGGCCTGCGGGTCGCCGACCGCTTTCCGGCCGAGCTTCATCGCCTCCTTGTGACTGAAAGGGGGCTCGCCGTCGATGCCTGCGAACGCGCTGAGGTAGAGGTCGTCGACGACGTCCTCGAGCAGGTCGTCGAGATCCTCCACCAGCGTGGCGTTGGCGTCGGTGTCGCCGGCGACACCGAGGCTCCGCAACACCATGTGGCAGAACTGATGCGTGGTCGCGATCGTGGCGGCGTCGAAGGACCCGAGCGCGTCCCGGAGCCGCTGCCGGCGTCGGGCCCGCTCGTCGGGGGGCGCATCGAGGAGCAGGGTGACCAGGTCGCTGGGCGGCTCGCCCGCGTCGGGATGCGCCAGCGCGTGCTCGGCCTCGACCAACTGAGCGCGGACGCGTTCGCGCAGCTCCTGGCTCGCAGCACGGCCGAAGGTGACCACCAGCATCTGCTCGAGCGTGGCGACCCCCTCGGCGACGTAGCGGGTCACCAGCGCCGCGATCGTCCAGGTCTTGCCGGTTCCCGCGCTGGCCTCGAGCAGGGTCGTGCCCGACGGAAGCGGGTCGCAGATGTCGAAGACCTCGGGCTCGAAGGCGCTGTGGTCGGTCGGCTCGTTCACAGGGCCCCCACGTTCTCGGCGCCTTCGAGCAGCGGCTGCCACAGGCGCCAGGCGTACTGTCCGAGCCGGTGCGGCTCGTCGTTCCAGGACTCGTCGGGGCCCGGCGGGGTCATGAGCCGCTCGAGCGGCGCGCCATGGCCGAACACCTGGACGTGCGGCAGGTCGG
Organism: Nocardioidaceae bacterium; assembly: GCA_035456965.1. Lineage (GTDB taxonomy): Bacteria > Actinomycetota > Actinomycetes > Propionibacteriales > Nocardioidaceae > Nocardioides_C. The sequence goes on along the minus strand of DATICF010000031.1, from coordinate 8,134 downwards.
CGTCCTCACCCGGGATCCCCGTCGGGGAGTAGGGGTCGCTCTCCCACTCCTTGCGGGCCTTCCACACCGGGTCGGTGTTCGCCCCTCGGCGTTTGGTGTAACTCGCTTCCGCGTAGGCACAAGCGGTCTTCATGGGGAGCGGCAGCGGCTCGCGCATGCCGCGGTCGTAGAGGTCGACGAGGTCGCGCAGCCAGGTCTCGGCGCGATGGTCGAGCGGCCCGCTGAGGGCTCGCGTCGTGCCGGCCCGTCCACGCCCGAGGGCGTGGGCCGTCCAGCTCTCGTCGGGGTGGCCGACGCTCAGCGCGAGCAGGTCGATCCACGAACGGAGCCTGTGCTTGGCCGCGAGGCGGGAGTAGGTGACGGTGACGATGCGGTTGCCGAAGATCGACGGGACCGTGCCGGTCAGACGCCTGCCGTCGCCGAGGTCGATGTCCACGTCGAGGGTCCGAGGCTGGCCCTGGCGCAGACCGTTGGTCTGCACGACCAGGGGGCGGACCTGCTGCTCAACCTCCTGCAGCGTCCGGGAGCCCAACGCTCCGGGTGGGAGGACGCCACGCAGCCGTTCGGCGCCCAGTGCCGTCGCGGGGTCGGTGCCGCCCAGCACGGCGGCCAGCAGCCGGTCGCCGATCTGCCACTTGTCGAGGCCCTCGAGACTGATCGGCATGGCGTCGCGGGTCTCCTCCGCCTCCAGGGGTGAGGAGACGTCGAGCCGCGAGCGCAGGAACGCCCGGACCGGGTGTGCGAAGAAGGCCTGGAGATCTTCCAGCGCCACGTCCTCGACCGGCCGGGGCGGCAGCGGGCCGGGGACCAGCGCAGTCGCGCGCTGACGCGGCGCCCGGGCGGCCTCGGCTCCGGCGAGTGCTGCGCGGTCGAAGCTGAACGGACCCGGGCCGGCCAGCTCACCCGGCGCGAGATTGCGGACGTCGAAGGGCTGCAGCGGGTGCCTGACCAGAACCCGGTCACGCACCGGCTCGGCAGCGGTGGTGTCGAGGGTGTCGAGGAGCTCGCCCAGAGGCACGGCCGGTGGTCGCTCGGCACCGGTGTGCTCGTTGGCCCCGGTGTAGGTGACGACGAGCGTCTCCCGCGCGGCGAGGATCGCGTCGAGGAAGAGCTGGCGGTCCTCGCTTCGCACGTCGCGCTCCCCCGTCAACGGGTTGCGGGCGAGCACGTCGTCACCGTCGGTGGAGCTGGCGCGGGGGAAGACGCCGTCGTCGAGTCCGACCAGGCAGACCACCCGGTGCGGCACCGAGCGCATCGGGACCATAGTGCACACGGTGAGCGTGCCGGTGCGGAAGTTGGACCGCGTCGGACGCCCGCCGAGACGATGAGCCAGCAGGTTCCGAACGTCCGCCAGCAGCAACGCGGTGCCGCCGTCCGAGGTCGAGCTGGTGGCCGCTTCCCCGGCCGAGTCGTGCATGCGTGCCAGCTCCCGGTCGAACTGCGCCTGCTGCCACGCATCACGGGGGGCGACGGTCGCCAGCTGACCAACCGCGCTGCCCAGGGCGGTCGTCCACTCATCGATCGTCGACGCGGACTCGGTGGCCCGGACGAAGGCGTGGAGGCGGTCGACGTACTCGCTGAAGCGGCCGACCAGGTCGATGTCGCCGCTGGAGACGTCGTCGACCGGCAACGTGGCGTCGACGAACCGAAGCTCATCCTCGGCCATCGCAACACCGAGCAGCACCCGCCCGAGACCGGCCTGCCAGGTGTTCTCGCCCAGTCCGAGTCCGTAGGTGCCCCGGTGGGTCGCGTCGATCCCCCACCGGATCCCTGCCTGGTCGACCCACATCGCGAGCTGGGACAGGTCGTCGTCGCTGAAGCCGAACCGGCGACGTACCGGGTCCGCCGAGGCCAGGTCGAGCACCTCGGTAGCGGTCACCCGCCCACCCGCGACCTCCACCAGAACGGCGGCGAGACTGAGGAGCGGGTTGGTGCTGGACGGCGCGCGGTCCGCCAGGCGCACCCGGAGCCGATGCGCGGGGTGTCCCTCTCCGGAGTCCGCGACGTCGGCGAGCCCGAACCCGGCGTGCACGAGGGGCGCGTACGCCTCGATGTCAGGGCACATCACCAGGATGTCGCGGGGCTCGAGGGTCGGGTCGTCCTCCAGGAGCCCGGCCAGCACCTCCCGGAGTACGTCGACCTGGCGGGCAGCCCCGTGGCAGGCGTGCACCTGCACTGACCGGTCCGAGACGTCGAGGACGCGAGCGCTCCGCGTCGTCGCCTCCGCTTCGGCGTTGGCCCGGAGGTCGTGCTGGAGCCAACCGAGCAGCGTGTCGCCGTCGTCGGCGGCGCACTGGGCCTCCTCGACCACGGCCCGATCACCGGCGGCGGACAGCGTCCGCTGGAGCTCGCGCGCGTCGCGTCCGAGCGACCCGAGGAGCGGATGCCTGACGAGCTCGCTGGACCGGTCCTCCTCCCGTGGCACCGGCCCTGAGGCCGCGTCCTCGACGAGGTCCTCCCACAGTGACGCGGAGACTTGCGGTAGCCACAGGTGCACGTCGCGCAAGGTCCCGAGGGCGCTCAGCAGCTCGACCTCGGTGACTGGCAGCCGGGTGTGCCCGAAGAGCGAGAGCCTCGGCGGCAGGTCAAGGCCGTCACCGCCGCCTCGCAGCCGCTCCAGCGTCTCTGCATGCCGAAGGTCGGGTGGCGCCTCACCCACCCGACTTACGAGCCTCCGCCACAGCTCGGCCTGCCACATGAGGTCGTCGTCGAGCTTGTTGCCCGCGCCGTCGGTGTCGAGCCCTTCGCGCCAGTCGGTCACCAGTCGCGGTCGCTGCACGGCGTAGGACGCGAAGAGACCCGCGATGCGACGGGCCACGGAGTAGCGGCGGCTGCGGCGGAGCTCGCCCTCGTCGCCGTCCACGCCGAACCCGAGGTGCGTCGAGAGGGTCGCACACCACGGCTCCCCCATCGCCTCGTCGATGACCTCGAGCAGCGCCCAGACCATCCGGTCGGGGTCCCAGGCGTCGTCTCGCTCCTTGCCGAGCAGCATCGCGACCAGGGAGTAGGGGCTGAGGAACCTGACTCCCGCGCACACCCCGTCGCCGCCGCGCTGTCCGACGCCGAGCCGGTGGGAGAGCCGTTGGGTCAACCAGCGCTCGACACCGCGGGCGGGCACCACGACCAGCTCTTCGGCGAACGGGTCGTCGAGCGGGGAGGCCAGCAGGTCGGCCAGGCCGTCGGCGAGGAGGTCGGTGCGCTCGGCGCGATGGATCCGCAAGGTCACGGTCTGCAGGATGTCACGGCTGACCGACAGTCGCGGGGAGGTCCTCCGCCCGTGGCGTGCACCTGTCGTGGCCTGGCCGATCGAGACGGCGGTGGTCTCACCGGTGCGGTCTGCCACATCTAGCCCGGTCGTGTCGGACGAAGCACCCCACAGTCGGACATACCGACCAGGGCTCGGCACGAGGGTTCTCGGAGGAGGTTTCACCTGCGGCTCGAAGGCGAACCATTCCCAACTGTGACCGCCCCGAGGAAGAAGCCGATCCTGCCGCTGCTGCGACGCCCGACCACGCTGCTCGTCGTCCTCGCATCGACGCTCTTCGCTGCCGGCATCCTGCTGAACACCTGGTCCGGGTCCGACCCGGTCGAGTACGACCGCACCATCTCGGTCACCGAGCTGATCCAGGGTCTGGACGAGGGCCGGGTCGACCACGTGACCTATTACGACGACGTCGACGAGGCAGTCGTGGAGTACCGCAGCGCCGGCGACGCGCTCGTCAGCGTGCCGGAGGACTTCGTCGAGCCGGTCATGGCAGCGGTCGTCGATGCCGGCATCGACCTGGAGGCGGCCGACGGCACCCCCGGCTCCTCCGCAGCCGACGCAGGCGGTCCCGGTGCCGTGAGGAGCGTGTTCGCGTTCGGCCTGATGCTCGCCGGACTCGGCGTCGTGGTCTGGCTGCTGCTCCGGCTCACGCATCCCTCCACTGCCACCGGGGGCGACGCCGTGGTGAGGAGGCGCAGGAAGCACTCCGGCTTCGTGGCGTCAGAGCAGGTCACGTCACGGTTCTCCGACGTCGCCGGGGCTGACGAGGCGGTCGACTCGCTCGCGGAGATGGTCGGCTACCTGCGTGACCCGAGCAGATTCACCCGGCTCGGCGCGAAGCCGCCCAGAGGAGCCCTTCTCGTGGGCCCGCCCGGTACGGGCAAGACACTGCTCGCTCGAGCCGTCGCCGGCGAGGCGGGCGTGGCTTTCCTCCAGGTGTCGGGGTCGGACTTCGTCGAGAAGTTCGTCGGCGTGGGCGCCAAACGGGTGCGCGAGCTGTTCGCCGCGGCGCGGGAGCACGAGCGCGCCATCGTCTTCATCGACGAGCTCGACGCGATCGCGCGCCGCCGCGGCTCTGGTGATGAGGCGACCTCGGCCAACGCCGAGGGCGAGAACACGCTCATCGCCCTGTTGACCGAGCTCGACGGCTTCGCCGATCGCGGGAACATCATCGTCATCGGCGCCACGAACCGGCCCGACGTCCTCGACCCGGCGGTGACGAGACCCGGGCGTCTTGATCGCAAGGTCGAGGTGCCCAACCCGGATCGGCGGGGACGCGAGCAGATCCTGTCGGTCCATGCTGGTGAGAAGCCTCTGGCTACCGACGTCGACCTCGTGACCCTGGCACGTCGTACCCCTGGATTCTCCGGCGCCCAGCTGGCCGCCGTCGTCAACGAGGCGGCGATGGTGGCTGCTCGCCAGGGGCTGGACGAGGTGACGCACGACTGCTTCGACGCAGCGGTCGCGACGGTGGCGATGGGGCGGGCACGTACGTCGGCCCTGGTGACCGAGCACGACCGGCGGATCACGGCCTGGCACGAGGCGGGCCATGCCGTCGCCGCCTTCCTCGTGCCCGAGGCCGACGACCCGGTCAGTGTCACGATCGTCCCCCGCGGACCAGCCGGCGGCGTCACGTGGATGGGCGGGTCCGACGACGTGTTCCTCCCGCGCCGGAAGGCTCATGCACAGCTCGTGGTAGCGATGGCGGGACGTGCTGCGGAGGAGGTGCTGCTCGACGGCGAGTACACCCAGGGCGCCTCGGGTGACCTTGCCAAGGCCACCGAGACCGCGACCGCGATGGTCACTCGCTACGGCATGAGCGAGCTGGGCTACGCCGTCCGCGACGGACGCTCGACCCAGGTGATCCAGGTCGTCGACGAGCTGCTGCGCGACGCGCATGCACGCGCCACGGACCTGCTCGCACGGCATGAGCGTTTCCTGGCGCAGCTGGCGGAGGAGCTGCTCGAGCACGAGACCCTGTCGCTGACCGACATCGCCCGGCTCGCCGAGCGGTGCGGCGTGGACCGGCAGGGCCCCGTAGCGCTTCGGCCCGTCCCGTCGAGGCCCCGCCCCTCGGCGGGTGACGAGCGTGCGGCGGTCGCCGGAAGGGTGGTAACCCTCCCCGCACCACCCGTCCGTCGTCGCACTGGAGTCCTGCAGCTCGCGGCATCGCTCCTGCGGCGGAGACGTCCCGGCGGTACACCGCCTGCGGCGACAGCCTGATCGTGCTGTCAGGCGCTGGTACGGAACAGGATCCGTGGCCCGAGAAACAAGGGCGTGACTGGGTGTGTGTCCCTATTCGTCGTCGCGCGGAACGCGGCATGTGCGTGCGTCGGTGACGCGCTGCTATTGACCCTGCTCGCCCTCGTGGCAGGCCGACCAGATTGCCTCGGCTGCGGCCCGGTCGCGTCCAGCATCTCGCGGTGCGTTCAGAGACTCCGCGCTGCTTGCCAGGTGAGCAGCGACGACCTCGACACCCGCCCCATCGGCGATGAGCGCGGCGACGCCTGCAGCCTCGTATTGGTACTCGCTCTCTGGATGCACGTCGGTGTCCTCGACTCGGAGCACGTCCCAATGCGTTAGCAGCAGCGAGGCGACGGTCGCGTGATCGCAGGAGGGCACGCGCCCATGTTGGCAGACGCAAGCTCATCGGTATGGGCGCACGTTCACTGTCCGCGGCAGTTGCGGACGTTCATCCGCGGCGATGTGCGGACGGATCGTGTTGACTGGCCACATGGCTTCAACGGCGTCATCTGACCAGATCGTCGGAGTCTCAAGCTCGCTCCTCGGATCTGACTGGACCTGGCCCATCCATGGCCTCCGCCACCCGCCGGAGGGTCCGACGAACGGCTGGTACATCTGGACCGGTGACCTGTCTGCTGATGACGACTTCTTCAAACCCATGCACCAGTCGCATCTAGTCGAGCGTGTCCCGGAACTTGGGCCTTTGCTGATTCTGCCGCCCGGCATGCGCTTCCTCATTGCTCCTGATCACGAGGATGTCTGGGAAGACCTGTCACTACTTGACCTCGACTGATCGCACGCACTGCGGCATGTGGGTGCGCTTCGTCTGGCACGATCCCCGGGTGGATCGTGCCTACTACGAAGAGATCTCCGGGGAACTGCACGGCCTCCTCGTCCGCCTGGACGACCGGCTCCCGGGCAAAGACATCACGCTGATTGCCGAGTTCATCGACGCGAGCAAACTTGGTCTCGCCCTCGAACAGATGGCCCACGTGTTGAGCGAAGACGAGCAGCCGCTGGCCCCCGATGAGCGGGCCGACATGCTTCGTCTCGTGGAACGGATGCAGATGGGCGACCGCGTTCCGAGGGCCCTCCAGTTCTGTCCCGAGAGGTGACCGCTCGACCGCTCATCAGCGGTTGCGGTCTTCCCTCAACGCGGCATGAGCGGTCATCCATTTCGGTATGCGTCTCGCCTGTGTTCGATGCGGAGGACGACGACTTCACGTTGCGCCTCGTTGATTCGGTACAGGACGCGGTAGGTACCGCGGCGCGCGGAGTGGATGCCGGCGAGATCCCCGCGCAGCTGCTTTCCGACCCGGTGCGGGTTCTCGACCAGGGCGCCGGTGAGGAACTCAATGACTGCCGCCGCGATGCCCTCGGGTAGTCCTGGCTGGACGGCTCGGATGGCGGGTGGGGTCAGGAGCAGTTCGTAGGGGGCTTCGGTCACGGGCGCAGGGCGCGGACGGCTTCGACTCCGCGCACAACGTCGCCGGCGGAGTATGCCGCGTCGGCCTCACGAATGTCGGCGAGGGCATGTGGGTCGCTGAGGACCGCCAGGGTCTCCTCGAGCTCGGCGAGGTCCTCGGGGCTGAGAATGACGGCGACCGGGCGTCCGTTGCGGGTGACCGTGACGCGCTCGTGCTCGTGCTCGACGCGGTCGATGACGTCGCTGAAATGGTTGCGGACGTCGCGAAGGGGCTCGATGGTCATGTACACAATTGTGGCGTCCACAGCCCGGCCGCGCAAGGGCGCGGGAACGGAGGTTGCGTTGGAGCTCTTCCCACAGATCACGTGCATAACCCTGATGAACGTTCACTGCTCATCGGCACGACAGACTTTCACTCTCCGCGGCATGAGAGTGGATCGCGTGGCAGGCTGCCCGGGTGGCGATGCGTACTACAGACGGCGTTGGAACGCGCCCCGAGGCGACGAGTTCGATTCCCGGGGAGCTGCGACCTACTTCTTCGAGGTCGGAAAGGACGGCTGGCCGACCCGGCAGGTGGAGGTCTATGACACCGGCCAGGTGTTGCGCTACGGCCCTGGCCACGAGGAGGACGAGTACGGCCAACTGGGACGTGCCCGACTGGACGAACTAGAGGATTGGGCGCCGTGGGCGGTCTCCCAGGACGACTTTGAGGAGGCATGGAGGGCTTCGCCGTAGCGCGCGCTGTTCGCGGCATGACAGTGTCTTCGCCCGTGAGAGCCACTCAGACGCGATCGTGCTCGACCACAGATCCTGGGCATCGAGCTCGCGGACCAGGTCGTCGACCGGTGACCCGAAGACCTCGTAGTTGCGTCGTGTAGGCGGAGGAGAGTTTCACGAATTGTCAGAAATGGGTCATATGGACGTGTTACCAATTTGCATTCCGGCCCATGATGGAAGGCAGTTCTTCGCGAATCAGGTCAACAGGGTCGGTTGAATCATCCCCAGGCCCCTACTGGGCGACTTGGGTTGGTCCATCCGCATCATTCAGGGGAGAAATCTTGTGACCCGCGAGAAGCTGGCCATCGAGCTCACCGAGGAAGAGGTCGGTCTGTTGACCGCCGCGATCTGGCAGTGGGGTGGTCCTGCCACGCCTACGCTGTTGTGGGCGTGGGCTCTCGGGTCTTGGAACGTCCGGGCGT
>DATICF010000030.1:0-30306 GCA_035456965.1 Nocardioidaceae bacterium | reverse complement strand
CCACCATCCGCGAGTTCGGAGTCGCGCTCGGGATCGCGCTGCTCACCGCCGTCTTCCTCGCCCAGGACGGCACCCTGACCCCCACCGGGTACGACGGGGCGATCGGTCCCGCGCTCCTCACCGGCGCCGCGGCGGTAGCTGTCGCCGTGGTGGCCGCGATGTTCGCGCCGAGACGGGTCCAGGCCACGAGCGGAACCGTGGTTTGATCACCCCCATGCGCTACGCGATCACCGGTGCCACAGGTTTCCTCGGCGGGGTCCTCGCCCGTCAGCTCCGCGACGCAAGCCACGACGTGGTCGCCCTGGTCCGTGACACGGGCCGGGCGAGCGCGCTCGCGGACCTCGGGGTCGAGCTCGTCGCGGGCGACCTCGACGACGCCCTCGCACTCGACCGGCTCTGCGACGGGGCGGACGCCCTCTTCCACGTCGCCGGCTGGTACAAGGTCGGCAGCCGCACACCGGAGGACGGACAGCGGGTCAACGTCGACGGCACCCGCAACGCCCTCGAGGCGGCTCGCCGCAACGGCGTCCCGCGCGTCGTCTACACCAGCACTCTGGCGGTCAACTCCGACACGAGGGGCCGCGCCGTCGACGAGTCCTACCGTTTCACCGGCCGGCACATCTCGGTCTACGACGAGACCAAGGCACGTGCCCACGACATCGCAGTGGAGTACGCCGCCGACGGGCTCGACGTGGTCATCCTCCAGCCCGGAGCCATCTACGGCCCCGGCGACACCAGCCAGGTCGGAGCAATCATCGAGCAGGTCGCCCGGGGCAGCAGGACGGTCGCCCCGCGAGAGAACGCGATGTGCTGGGCCCATGTCGAGGACGTCGCCCGAGGCCACGTGCTGGCCCTGGAGAAGGGCGCCCGCGGCGCGTCGTACATGCTGGCGGGACCGCGAGCCAGCCTCCTCGAGGTGCTCCGGAAGGTCGCGTCGCTGGCCGGCACGAAGCCGCCGGTGCCGCTGCCGGTCACGCTGGTCCGCGCGACGGCGGCCGTCAACTCCGTCATCGGGCGGGTCGTCCCGCTCCCGGCGGACTACGCCGGCGAGTCCCTGCGCGCCTCGGTGGCGACCTACCTCGGCAGCCCCACCCGTGCGGAGCAGGAGCTCGGCTGGTCGGCCCGCGGGCTCGACGAGGGCCTGCGCGAGACCGTCGAGGCGATCACCGCACGCTGAGCCCCAGTCGGTCGGCGTCAGTTGAGCGCGGCGACACCGACGTTCAGCACAGCCGCGAAGGTCACCCAGGCGAGGTACGGCGCCAGCAGTGCGCCAGAAGCACGGTCGACCCGCCACGCCCGGACGACGAGCACGGCCAGGGTCACCGCGAGCGCGACGATGTCGGCGAAGGCGACCCACAACAGCTGCCCGGCGAAGAACAGCGGGGTCCACAGGAAGTTCAGCGCCAGCTGGACCCACCACAGCTTCAGGGCCGTCGAGGCACCGGAGATCCCCTCCTCGCGGCGACGGGACAGCCGCCACGCCGAGAGGGCCATCGCCGCGTAGAGCACGCTCCACACCGGTCCGAAGACCCAGCCGGGTGGGGTGAACGACGGCTTGTCGGCGTCGACGTACCAGCCTCCGCTGCCCAACCCCGATGTCGTCGCGAGACCGCCGACGGTGGCCACGACGACCACCGCGGCGGCGTACACGAGCAGCGCCGGGACAGGACGCGAGGTCGGACGGACGGTGGTGCGGGTGGCGTCGTCGGCCATGCCGCCACCGTAACCGGCGGGCGGCTGCGGTCCACGCTGTGCGCGGACGTGCGAAACCTCGTCCACCGCCGCATGCTCGTCCCCTGGGCACCCCCGCCGCGGCGATCGCGAGAGGGCCTAGACTCCGCTGATACCTGACGATCCGAGAGACCACAGGAGCACGCGTGTCCGGCACTCCCGAGACCAAGTCCGAGATCAAGCCACTGCAGAAGGTCCTGATCGCCAACCGTGGCGAGATCGCGGTCCGTGTGATCCGCGCCTGCAAGGACGCCGGGATCGGCAGTGTCGCGGTGTACGCCGAGCCCGACCGCGACGCGCTCCACGTCCGCCTCGCCGACGAGGCCCACAGCCTGGGCGGGGCCACTCCGGCTGACTCCTACCTCTCGATCGAGAAGATCATCGACGTCGCCAAGAAGGCCGGCGCCGACTCGGTCCACCCCGGCTACGGCTTCCTGGCCGAGAACTCCTCTTTCGCCCAGGCCGTGATCGACGCCGGCCTGGTCTGGATCGGCCCTCCCCCGGCCGCCATCGACGCGCTCGGTGACAAGGTGCAGGCCCGGCACATCGCCGAGAAGGTCGGCGCCCCGCTGGCCCCAGGCACGAAGGACCCGCTCGCCGACGCCGACGAGGCAGTGAAGTTCGCCGAGGAGAACGGCCTGCCGATCGCGATCAAGGCCGCCTTCGGCGGCGGAGGCCGCGGACTCAAGGTCGCCCGCGAGCTGAAGGACGTCGCCGACGCCTTCGACTCCGCGGTCAGGGAGGCGGTCACGGCCTTCGGCCGCGGCGAGTGCTTCGTGGAGAAGTTCCTCGACCGTCCGCGTCACGTCGAGACCCAGTGCCTTGCCGACGCGTACGGCAATGTCGTGGTGGTCTCCACCCGCGACTGCTCGCTGCAGCGCCGTCACCAGAAGCTCGTCGAGGAGGCCCCGGCGCCGTTCCTCTCCGAGGAGCAGGTGGCCAAGCTCTACGATTCGTCCAAAGCGATCCTCAAGGAGGCGGGCTACGTCGGCGCGGGCACGTGCGAGTTCCTCGTCGCCGCGGACGGCACCATCTCCTTCCTCGAGGTCAACACGCGACTGCAGGTCGAGCACTGCGTCTCCGAGGAGGTCACCGGCATCGACCTCGTCCGCGAGATGTTCCGCATCGCCGCGGGCGAGGAGCTCGGTTACGACGACCCGGAGGTGCGCGGCCACTCGATCGAGTTCCGCGTCAACGCTGAGGACGGCGGCCGCAACTTCATGCCGGCCCCGGGAACGCTGACCCGCTGGCACGCGCCGGCCGGCCCGGGAGTACGTCTCGACGGCGGCTACGACCAGGGCGAGACCGTCCCGGGCTCCTTCGACTCGCTGGTCGCGAAGCTCATCGTCACCGGACGCGACCGCACCCAGGCGCTGGAGCGGTCCCGCCGGGCGCTCGCGGAGTTCGTCGTCGAGGGCATGCCGACGGTCATTCCCTTCCACCGGGCGGTCGTCTCCGACCCGGCCTACGTCGGGGCATCCAACCCGTCGGGCAAGGGCTCCTTCGACGTCTACACCACCTGGATCGAGACCGACTTCGACAACCAGATCGAGCCCTACGCCGGTGACGTAGCCGAGACTCCGGAGGCCGAGGAGCGGCAGAGCGTGACCGTCGAGGTCGGTGGTCGCCGTCTCGAGGTGGTCCTCCCCGCGGGCTTCGCCGCTGCGGCAGGGGCGGGCGCAGCACCGGCCGGTGCCAAGAAGCCCAAGCGCGAGAAGAAGAAGAAGGCGGGCGCTGCCGTCAGCGGCGACGCACTCACCTCGCCGATGCAGGGCACGATCGTCAAGGTCGGGGTCGAGGAGGGCCAGGAGGTCGCCGAGGGCGACATGATCGTCGTCCTGGAGGCCATGAAGATGGAGCAGCCGCTCAAGGCCCACAAGAGCGGCACCGTCACCGGGCTCGACGCCGAGGTCGGTGCCACGGTCAGCAGCGGCGCTGTCCTCTGCGAGCTCAAGGACTGATCGCGTCGTGGCGATGTTCAACAAGGTCCTGGTTGCCAACCGGGGTGAGATCGCGATCCGCGCGTTCCGGGCCGCCTACGAGCTCGGCGCGCAGACCGTCGCGGTCTTCCCCTACGAGGACCGCGGCTCCGAGCACCGCCTGAAGGCCGACGAGGCCTACGAGATCGGCGAGCGTGGCCACCCCGTCCGGGCCTACCTCGACCCCGACACGATCGTCGCCACCGCAGTCAGGGCCGGGGCCGACGCGGTCTACCCCGGCTACGGCTTCCTCTCCGAGAACCCCCGGCTCGCCGAGGCCTGCGCCAACGCCGGCATCACCTTCATCGGTCCCACCTCCGACGTACTCACGCTCACCGGCAACAAGGCGCGTGCCATCGCAGCAGCCAGGGCAGCCGGCGTGCCCACGCTGCAGTCCGTCGAGCCCGGCACCGACGTCGACGCGCTCGTCGCGGCCACCGAGGACATCCCGTACCCCCTGTTCGTCAAGGCGGTCGCCGGAGGCGGAGGCCGCGGCATGCGCCGGGTCGACGAGCCCGAGAAGCTGCGCGAGGCGATCGAGACCTGCATGCGCGAGGCCGAGAGCGCCTTCGGCGACCCCACGGTCTTCATCGAGCAGGCCGTGGTCGACCCGCGGCACATCGAGGTGCAGATCCTCGCCGACGGCGAGGGGAACGTCATCCACCTGTTCGAGCGCGACTGCTCGGTGCAGCGGCGCCACCAGAAGGTCGTCGAGATCGCACCCGCGCCGAACCTCGATCCCGAGCTGCGCGAACGCATCTGCGCCGACGCCGTCCGGTTCGCCAGGGAGATCGGCTACCGCAACGCCGGCACCGTCGAGTTCCTCCTCGCTCCCGACGGGTCGTACGTCTTCATCGAGATGAACCCCCGGATCCAGGTCGAGCACACGGTCACCGAGGAGGTCACCGATGTCGACCTGGTCCGCTCCCAGATGCGGATCGCCTCAGGCGAGACCCTCGAGGACCTCGGCCTGAGCCAGGACAGCATCGCCCTGCGCGGGGCGGCGCTCCAGTGCCGGATCACGACAGAGGACCCCGCCAACGGCTTCCGTCCCGACACCGGCAAGATCACCACCTACCGCTCCCCTGGCGGCGCCGGCATCCGTCTCGACGGCGGAACGACCTACACCGGCGCCGAGGTCAGCGCCCACTTCGACTCCATGCTGACCAAGCTCACCTGCCGCGGACGCAGGTTCGAGGACGCCGTCGAGCGGGCACGCCGTGCGGTAGCGGAGTTCCGCATCCGCGGCGTCGCGACGAACATCCCGTTCCTCCAGGCGGTCCTCGACGACGCCGACTTCAGGGCGGGCCGGCTGTCCACCTCCTTCATCGAGGACCACCCACACCTGCTGACGGCCCGGTCCTCGGCCGACCGCGGCACCAAGCTGCTGACCTTCCTCGCCGACGTCACGGTGAACCAGCCCTACGGCGCCGCCCCGGTGAGCGTCGACCCGGCCTCCAAGCTGCCCGACCTTGCGCTGGACGTCCCCGCCCCCGACGGCACCCGCCAGCAGCTGCTCGCGCTCGGACCCGCCGGGTTCGCGCAGGCACTTCGCGAGCAGAAGCTCGTCGCAGTCACCGACACGACCTTCCGCGACGCACACCAGTCGCTGCTCGCCACCCGGGTGCGCACGCGGGACCTGGTCACGGTCGCCGGCCACGTCGCGCGGATGACCCCGAACCTCTGGAGCCTCGAGGCGTGGGGCGGTGCGACGTACGACGTTGCGCTGCGCTTCCTCTCCGAGAACCCGTGGGAGCGGCTGGCTGCCCTGCGGCAGGCGGTGCCCAACATCTGCCTCCAGATGCTGCTGCGCGGACGCAACACGGTCGGCTACACGCCGTACCCCACCGACGTCACCCGTGCCTTCGTCGAGGAGGCCGCGGCCACCGGGATCGACGTCTTCCGGATCTTCGACGCCCTCAACGACGTCGAGCAGATGCGGCCGGCGATCGAGGCGGTCCGCGAGACCGGTACGACGGTCGCGGAGGTCGCCCTCTGCTACACCGGCGACCTGTCGAGCCCCGACGAGAAGCTCTACACGCTCGACTACTACCTCCGCCTCGCGGAGCGCATCGTCGACGCGGGCGCGCACGTCATCGCCATCAAGGACATGGCCGGCCTGCTGCGCGCCCCCGCAGCGCGCACCCTCGTGAGCGCACTCAGGGATCGTTTCGACCTGCCGGTGCACCTGCACACCCACGACACCCCGGGCGGCCAGCTCGGGACACTGCTCGCGGCGATCGACGCCGGCGTGGACGCCGTGGACGCCGCCTGCGCGTCGATGGCCGGCACCACCAGCCAGGTGCCGCTCTCTGCACTGGTCGCCACGACCGACCACTCCGAGCGCCACACGGGGCTCGACCTCGACGCGGTCTGCGACCTCGAGCCGTACTGGGAGGCCACCCGTCGGGTCTACGCACCCTTCGAGTCCGGCCTGCCCTCTCCCACCGGTCGGGTCTACACCCACGAGATCCCCGGCGGCCAGCTCTCCAACCTGCGCCAGCAGGCGATCGCCCTGGGGCTCGGCGAGAAGTTCGAGCAGATCGAGGACATGTACGCCGCGGCGAACGACATCCTCGGCAACATCGTGAAGGTGACCCCCTCCAGCAAGGTCGTGGGCGACCTGGCCCTCCACCTCGTCGCGGTCGGGGCCGACCCGGAGGAGTTCGCCGACGAGCCCGGCAAGTTCGACGTCCCCGACTCGGTCATCGGGTTCCTCTCCGGCGACCTCGGGGAGCCCCCTGGTGGGTGGCCAGAGCCGTTCCGCACCAAGGCGCTCGCAGGCCGCAAGCACAAGGCACCGGCGGCCGACCTGTCCGCCGAGGACCGCGAGGGACTCGCCGAGAACCGGCAGGCGACCTTGAACCGTCTCCTCTTCCCGGGCCCGACGAAGGACTTCGTGGACTCCCGGGAGCGCTACAGCGACCTCTCGGTGCTCCCCACCACGCTCTACCTCTACGGCATGGTGCCCGGGGAGGAGTACGAGGTCGACATCGAGGAAGGCAAGCGCCTCCTGCTGGGAGTGCAGGCGGTCAGCGCGCCGGACGAGCGCGGCTACCGCACGGTGATGTCCACGATCAACGGTCAGCTGCGCCCGGTCACGGTGCGAGACCGCTCGGTGGCGTCGGAGGTCCCCGCGCAGGAGAAGGCCGACACGACCAGGCCCGGGCACGTCGCGGCGCCCTTCGACGGCGCGGTGACGATCGCCGTCCAGGAAGGCACTCCCGTCGCGCCCGGCGACACGGTCGCCACCATCGAGGCGATGAAGATGGAGGCCGCGATCACCGCCCCGATCGCGGGCAAGGTCGAACGGGTCGCGATCCAGGCCACGCAGCAGGTCGAAGGCGGCGACCTCGTGCTCGTGATCGCCGCCTCCTGACCTGGCGTCCTAGTTCCGGACGACCTGGGTGGTGCCGGTCCGGCGGTTCCAGGTGATGTGCCCACCCTGGTAGTCGACGCGCTCGCCGCCGCGTATGGCGTAGTTCGTGGTCAGCGGCCAGCCGAGCCCGCTCCGCAGGCCCTTCACCGCCAGGAAGCGCTTGTCGATGGCGCCCGTGACGGGCCTGGGGGCGGAGCCCCGCTTGAAGTAGATGCTGCCGTTCTGGAACCTCGCCAGGCGGTTCGGCCCGCGGCGCCGCACCGGAGTCCTCGGGAAGCCGAGGTCCGAGCGCGGTCCGCCCACCCTGGTGTAGGCGCGGAGGATCCTCCCGTAGAGCTCCCTCGCCCCGGTCTTGCGCGAGAAGAAGATCCGCCCGCGCTGGAAGCTCTGAGCAGCACCCGTTGCGACGGCGTACTCCCCGCCGCGCACCGCACCGATCGTCGAGTCGGTGCCACCGATCCGGCTCCAGCGGGTCATGATCGGGGTCGGCTCGATCGAGAACCAGTTCGAGCGGAGGCCGAAGGCCCAGCGGAAGCTGTCACCCGAGATGGTGGCCTGCCCGTCGGTGCCTTCGAGGACCAGCTGGGTCACGCGCCCCTGCCACTCGCCGTTGCCGTCCCGGCTGGTGACCCGGATCCGCTTCAAGGTCCCGATCCGGGGGTGGCTGCGCTCGAGGCGGCCGGCGTCCACCGTGGCCGTCCAGCTGTGCACCTGGTTGCCGTCCCAGCCGTCGTAGGGATCCTCCTGCGCCGGGAGGTAGGGCACGCTGCCGGCGGAGGTCCAGCCGCCGCTGCTCGCGGAGAACTGCGTGAAGGCCGGCTTCCCCGAGTACGTGAGGATCTGCCGCCTGGTCGCACCCACCGCGGCGTTGCTGCGAGGGTCCTCGCCGCTCACGCCGCCGTACACCTGGCAGCTGGTCGTGTCGCAGATCTGGTAGTGGCCGCGCCTCCTCTGGTTGCGCGACCAGGTCGCATAGGTGCGCGCGGCGATCGCCTGAGCCTTGACGGCCTCGGGATGCCACGAAGCAGGCATCTCGTAGGGCACGACCCCCATGACGTACTGGTCCATCGAGACCACGTTCACGGTGTCACGCGCATGTGAACCAGGGCTCGGTGAGGCGGCGCGCAGAATTCCCCGATAGGTCTTTGTCCCAGAAGGCGTCGACAGGGTAATCGGGCCATTCGCGAAGAATTCGGCATCGCCTTGGATCTGCCGCGCCCATGCGGCCCTGAAACGGCGCCAGCGGTCGGTGTAGAACTCCAGGACGGTCCGGCCCTGTCGCACGCACAGCCGCCAACGGGTGATCTCGTCGCGCACCGGGAGCACGTGCGTCGACTTGTCCCCGAGATCGCGGACCGTGAGGCCCTCGGTCGGGCTGACCACGACGTCGTCGGAGGTGTCCGCGCTGATGAGCACGCGCACCCTTCCCCGGACCTTGCCCCACTCGGTGCCGGGGTAGTAGAACTCTGCGATCTCGTTGTATGACAGGCCGTTCAGCGCCGCACCCTGCGCGCCGTACTGCGACATGCCATGGCCGTGACCGTAGCCGCGGCCTTTGATCACGAGCTGTTTGTCTACCGGGACCCAGTACGACTGGTCCGTGGAGACAGCCGAGGCCGGGGCGCCTCCCAACGCCCCGCCCAGCGTCCCCGCGACCAGCGCCGAGGCCAGCGCGGCGACAGCCGCGCGCCTCCGTGCCAACATCCGCAGCTTCCCCTCTGCCGATTGAATTCGCGTGAACAATGTGAACGCTGTTGCGCGTGTGAATCAGCAGATTATGAGCACGTCTGAGGTATTCCTGTCCAAAGAACCTAGAATGAGCCGATAAATACAAAAGAGTAATTACATCAATGTAATAAATTCCTCAGGATTGCACTCTGCCTGCCGATGGTTCGAAGTCATGAAGCCGCAGGCTTCTTCACCCTGAGGGCTAGGCTCGGTTGCATGGAGCTGGTCTTCGCCCTACTCGTCGTAGCCGGGGTGCTCGCGCTGATCGTGGCATCGTCGCGGCGTCAGCGGCGGCAGGTCGAGCAACGGAAGACCGCAGACCTCGCCGCCGTGCGCAAGGTTGCCGACGAGGACGTGACGAGGTTCGGCGAGGAGCTGCAGCGCCTCGACATCGAGATGCTCGTGACTCCGCTCGACGAGCCGATGCGCCAGGACTACCAGCGTGCGCTGGACTCCTACGAGGCGGCGAAGGAGACTCTGCGCACTGCGACCGAGCCGGACCACATCAAGCACGTGACCGAGTCGCTCGAGGACGGCCGGTACGCCGTCGCATGCGTGCTCGCGCGCAAGGACGGCGAGCCGCTTCCGGTGCGCCGGCCGCCGTGCTTCTTCAACCCCGCCCACGGCCCCTCCACCACCGATATCGACTGGGCACCGCCGGCCGGCATCCCCCGCCAGGTGCCGGTGTGCGCTGCAGACGCCGACCGGGTCAGCCAGGGGGCCGAGCCAGACATCCGCACCGTCCCGCAGGGGTACGCGCGGGTTCCGTACTGGCAGGCGGGACCTGCCTACTCCCCCTGGGCAACCGGGTACTTCGGCGCCTACGCGGCCTCCAACCTGCTTCCCACGTTCATGGTGCTGACGCTGCTCTCACCGACCTGGGACGGCGGCGCTGTCGAGGGCGCTGACACCGACTTCAGCGCGGGCGAGCTCGAGGGCAGCGACTTCGGCGGCGACGCGGGCGCCGGCGACTTCGGAGGCGACGCCGGCGGCGACATGGGCGGGGACATGGGCGGCGACTTCGGAGGCGGCTTCGGCGACTTCATGGGCGGCTTCTGAACAGCGTCCACGGCCGCAGCCCTCGGGTCGGGCCGACCTCAGCCCTGGTAGCGGTGGAGGCGGCGCGCTGCCTCGGCGACCGAGCCACTCATCGACGGGTACACCGTGAAAGCCTGAGCGAGCTGGTCGGCTGTGAGGTTCTCCGCCACTGCGATGGAGACGGGGTGAATGAGCTCGCTGGCGCGAGGGCCGACCACCACTCCCCCGACCACGATGCCGGTGCCGGGACGGCAGAACAGTTTCACGAACCCGTCGCGAACGCCCTGCATCTTCGCCCTCGGGTTGCCTGAAAGCGGGAGCATGACGGTCTCGACCTGGATCTCTCCTGCGTCGACGGCCTTCTGGGTCCAGCCGACGGTGGCGATCTCGGGGGCGGTGAAGACGTTGGCCGAGACGGTCCGCAGGTCGAGGGGCTGGACCGCGTCGCCGAGGAAGTGCCACATCGCGATCCGGCCCTGCATGGCTGCGACGGAGGCCAGCATCAGCACGCCGGTGCAGTCGCCGGCTGCGTAGATGCCGCGGGACGACGTACGCGAGACGCGGTCGACGTTGATGAACCCGCCGTCCTTGAGGATCACCCCCGCCTCTTCGAGGCCGATTCCGGAGGTGTTGGGCACCGAGCCCAGCGCGAGGAGGCAGTGGGTGCCCTCGACGGTGCGCCCGTCGGTCAGCGTGACGGTGACGGTGTCGCCCTCGCGCACCACCGACTCCATGCGGGACTTCGACAGCACGGTCATCCCGCGGCGCTTGAACACCTGCTCGAGCACCTCGGCCGCGTCCTGGTCCTCGCCGGGCAGCACGTGGTCGCGGCTGGAGACGAGGACCACGTCGATGCCGAGCGCGTTGTAGGCGCCGGCGAACTCCGCACCCGTCACGCCCGACCCGACCACGATCAGCCGCTCGGGGATCTCCTTGAGGTCGTAGACCTGGTCCCAGCTGAGGATCCGCTCCCCGTCGGGCTGGGCGGTATCGAGGGTCCGCGGGCTTGCCCCAGTGGCGACGAGCACCGCGTCGGCCTCGAGCGTCTCGGTGGTGCCGTCGGGCAGCTCGGCGACGACGCGCTGTGGCCCGTCGAGCCGACCGCGCCCGCGGAGCACACGGACCTTCTCCCGGGTGATGCGGCGCTCGATGTCACGCGACTGGGCCAGGGCGAGGTCCTTCACCCGCTCGTTGACGCGCAGCAGGTCGACGTTGACGCCGGCCGAGGGGTCACCGAGGTTGATGCCGAGCTCTGCGGCCTCCTCCATGTCGGTCATGAGCTCGGCGGTGGCGATCAGCGTCTTGCTCGGAACGCAGTCGGTGAGGACCGCGGAGCCGCCGATCCCGTCGGAGTCGACCACTGTCACATCCGCCCCGAGCTGCGCTGCCACCAGCGCCGACTCGTAGCCACCTGGTCCACCACCGACGATCACTACCCGATTCACGGCCCCCATTGTTCCATCCGCGCGATAACCTCCGTCCCGTGCCTCTCTACGCCGCCTACGGGTCGAATCTCGACCCCACACGCATGAGCGAGCGCTGCCCGCACTCTCCGCTGCGCAGCACAGGCTGGCTGTCCGGATGGCGCCTGACCTTCGGCGGGGAGGAGCACGGCTGGGACGGCGCGCTCCCGACGATCGTCCAGGACTCGTTCGAGCAGGTCTTCGTCGCGCTGTACGACGTCACCGACGAGGACATGACGATCCTCGACGAGCTCGAGAGCGCGGACTCCGGCCTGTACCGCAGGACCCGCGTCCGGGTCGCGACGCTGGCCGGCAGCTACCAGGCCTGGGTCTACGTGCTCGACGCCTACGAGGGCGGGCTGCCCTCGGCCAGCACCCTCGGCATCATCGCCGACGCCGCCGAGGCCGCCGACGCACCGGCCGACTACGTCGCCGCGCTCCGGGCACGTCCCTGCCGCTCCATCGGCCTCTGAGCACGCGGTCACCTGGCAGGGTTACGCTGCCGCGGTGAACACGACGAGCACGAACCCCACGCCCCAGGACCTCGCCGTCGAGGCCGCCGACCGCCTGCGAGAGCTCACCGGAGTCGACCGCCACGACATCGCCCTGGTGATGGGTTCGGGCTGGCTCCCGGCCGTCGACGCGCTCGGTGAGGCGACCGCCGAGGTCAGCACGACCGACCTCCCGGGCTTCGCACCTCCTGCGGTCGAGGGCCATGCCGGCAAGATCCGCTCGGTCCGCGCCGGCGACAAGAACCTGCTCGTCTTCCTCGGTCGGTCCCACTTCTACGAAGGCCTCGGCGTGCGCCCCGTCGTGCACGGGATCCGCACCGCCGCAGCCGCGGGATGCGGCGTCGCGGTCCTCACCAACGGATGCGGCGGCCTGAAGGAGACCTGGCAGCCCGGGACACCGGTGCTGATCAGTGACCACATCAACCTCACCGCCACCTCGCCGATCGAGGGGGCACACTTCGTCGACCTCACCGACCTGTACAGCTCACGACTCCGCTCGCTGTGCCACGAGGTCGACCCGTCACTCGACGAGGGCGTCTACGTGCAGTTCCCCGGCCCCCACTACGAGACCCCGGCCGAGATCGGGATGGTGCGCGCCATCGGCGGCGACCTGGTCGGCATGTCCACCACGCTGGAGGCGATCGCCGCCCGCGAGGCAGGCATGGAGGTCCTCGGCATCTCGCTGGTGACCAACCTCGCGGCCGGCATCACCGGTGAGCCGCTCAACCACGAGGAGGTGCTCGAGGCGGGCAAGGCCGCGGCCTCCCGGATGGGCGACCTGCTCGGCGCGATCATCCCCAAGATCTGATGAGGGTCCTGGTCACCGGGGCGGCGGGCAGCATCGGCACGGTGGTGTGTGCCGGCCTGCTCGACCGGGGGTACGACGTCGCCGGGCTCGACGTGGCAGCGCAGCCCGAAGGGTTCACGATCCCGTGGTTCACGGTGGACTGCGCGGACACCGATGCCGTCGGCGCAGCCTTCTCCGCGTTCGAGGAGGGCGGGCCGATCGACGCGGTGGTCCACCTCGCGAGCATCCCGGGTGAGGCCTCGCTCCCGGTCATCCTCGAGTCCCACGTCGTCACCACCGCCGCGCTTCTCGATGCGATGGTCGAGCACGGCGTGAGTCGGATCGTCTATGCCAGCAGCAACCACGCCGTGGGACGCACCCCACGCAGCGACCGCCTCGGGGCCGACGTCGCTCCGCGACCCGACACGTTCTACGGCGTGGGCAAGGTGGCTGCCGAGGCCCTCCTCCAGCTGTACGTCGACCGCTACTCCATCGACGCGGTCGCTGCCCGCATCGGGAGCTTCCTGCCGCAACCGGCGACCCGGAGACACCTCGCCACCTGGCTGTCGCACGACGACGCGGTGCGCATGGTCGAGGCCTGTCTGACGGCGCCGGACCCCGGTTTCACGGTCCTCTACGGCATCTCGCGCAACACCCGCGCCTGGTGGGACCTCGAGCCGGGTCGCGCCCTGGGCTACGCGCCCCAGGACGACGCCGAAGTGTTCGCGGCAGAGATCGAGGCGACGCCGGAGGACGAGGACGACCGGGTCGAGGCCGCACATGTCGGCGGACCGTTCGTCACGGAGAAGTTCTACCGCCCGGGACTGGACCGCGCCTGAGCAAGCCCCTGCGTCCGCCGCGCATCATCCAGGTGTGGTTGGCCTCGAGCACCGGCCGGGCGACGGCGGAGGCCGCGGTCATCAGCCGACCCGGTGCGGTGACCTCCTGCTCGTAGCGCAGGGCGGTGCCGGCGAGGTCGCTGTCGATCGTCCAGCGCGACCAGCCGTCGAGCTGCCCTGTGATGCGCGCCTCGAGCACCCCGGCGGCGGAGTCCTCCACGACGCGGGTCAGGACCAGGTCGAGCGAGTAGGGCAGCAGCGAGCGAGCCACGACGTGGGCGGTGTCGTCGTCGAGGCGCGCGACGGCGCGGACCTGAGGCCACCAGGCCGGATATCGGCCCACGTCAGCAAGCACAGCGAACAGGTGCTCGCGGTCGAAGGGCATCTGCCACCGGGTCTCGAAACGGTAGTGCGCGCTCACAGCGGCTCCTCGCCCCCGCCCTCGAGGCGCACAGCAAGAGGGCCGACTGCCCCGATGACCGAGGTGGGGAGAGCAGGCAGCGGCGTCGGCGGGCCCATTCGGGCAACGTTAACCTTCGGGGCATGACCGCAGCCACGAACCCCACCGACCTTCTCGAGCGGGCCCGCGCCTGGGCCGCCGAGGATCCCGACCAGAAGACCCGCGACGAGCTCGAGAAGCTCCTCGCCAAGGTCGAGGCGGACCCGAGCGGTGAGGACGCAGCTGACCTGGCGGACCGGTTCGCCGGACGACTCGAGTTCGGCACAGCCGGCCTGCGTGGCGCCCTCGGGGCCGGCCCCAACCGGATGAACCGGGTCGTGGTCACGCGGGCCGCGGCCGGGCTCGCGGCGTACCTCCGGGACCACGGCGCGGCCGAGGGTGACCGGGTCGTGGTCGGCTTCGACGCCCGCTACAGCTCCGACGTGTTCGCGCGTGACACCGCCGAGGTGATGGCGGGTGCCGGCCTTCGCGCGCTCGTGCTCCCACGCCCGCTGCCGACCCCGGTCCTCGCCTACGCCATCCGCGAGCTCGGCTGCGTGGCCGGGGTGATGGTGACCGCGTCCCACAACCCTCCGCAGGACAACGGCTACAAGGTCTACCTCGGTGACGGCAGCCAGATCGTGCCGCCCGCCGACGACGAGATCTCCGCGCGCATCGACGCGGTCGGACCGCTCGACACAGTCGACCGCTCCGACGACTGGGAGTGGCTCGACGGCTCCGTCGCCGACTCGTACGCCTCCCGGATCGCCTCGCTGGTCAGCGAGAGCTCGCCGCGGGAGCTCACCGCGGTCTACACCCCGCTGCACGGGGTCGGCGGTGAGGTCGTGGCGGACGTGCTCGAGCGGGCAGGCTTCTCGGCGCCGCACGTCGCCACCGCGCAGGCGGCGCCGGACCCGGACTTCCCCACCGTGGCTTTCCCGAACCCCGAGGAGCCGGGAGCCATGGACCTCGCGATGGCGCTCGCCGAGGAGGTCGGCGCCGACGTGGTCCTGGCCAACGACCCGGACGCAGACCGCTGCGCCGTGGGCGTACCCGGTCCGCACGGCTGGCGCATGCTCCGAGGTGACGAGGTCGGCGTGCTGCTCGCCGACTTCCTCCTGCGCCTGGGCGTGCAGGGTGTCTTCGCCACGACGATCGTCTCCTCCTCCCTGCTCGGGAAGATGGCCGCCGCGCATGGGCAGGAGTACCGCGAGACGCTGACGGGCTTCAAGTGGCTCGGTCGTGTCCAGGGCCTGGCGTTCGGCTACGAGGAGGCCCTCGGCTACTGCGCGGCGCCTGAGCTGGTGCGTGACAAGGACGGGGTCTCGGCGCTGCTCCGGGTCGCCGAGCTCGCCGCGATCCTGCGGAGCGAGGGCCGCACGCTCACCGACCAGCTCGACGAGATCGCGCGCACCTACGGCCTCCACGCCACCGACCAGCTCTCCGTCCGCGTCACCGACCTCACCGAGATCGCCGACGCCATGACGAGGCTGCGTGCCGAGCCGCCGGCCTCGCTGGGCGGGCTGGACGTGGAGCGGGTGGACGACCTGAGTCTCGGCGGGCCGGAGCTTCCACCGACCGAGGGGCTGAGGTACCACCTCGCCGAGGGCGCCCGGGTCGTCGTACGCCCGTCGGGGACCGAGCCGAAGCTCAAGTGCTACCTCGAGGTGGTCGTGGCCGTCGAGGAGGGCGAGGAAGGCGGGGTCGACGCCGCTCGCATCGCCGCCGCGGGTCGCCTCGACGCGATCCGCACCGACCTGTCGCGGGCGGCCGGTCTCACGGCCTGAGGCTCGCCTGCCGGTGGCGGCGGGTCAGAGGACGAGGCTCAGCACGAAGGCTGTTCCGGTGCCGGCCAGGGCGATGATCTCGGGCCAGGCCCAGGCCCGGCGCGGTCGCGACTCCGTCACACTCCCGTCGGAGTGGACGGACCGACGACGAGCGTCCTGGACCAGGCCGACGATGCGTTGCTCGACGAAGTCCTGGTAGCTCATCGCGGTCTGGTCGGGGCGAAGCGGGGTGGCCTCCTCCGTGTAGGCCTCGAGCCGGTCCCAGCCGAGCAGGGCCGAAGGTCCCCGGCCCTTGGCCTTGACCATCTTGCGCAAGGGGGTGCCGATGCCGATGCAGACGTAGCGCTCCCCGTCCACCCAGACGCTGAGCATCCGGCGGACGCTCACCTCGTCGATGAGCACCAGCGGCACGGTGGCGTCCTGCAGGGAGTTCTTCAGGTGCAGCGTCTCGGGGTAGACGGTCGCGCGAGGACGCAGCTGGGTGATCCAGACCAGGACGCCGGCGAAGACCAGCCCGGTGCCGAGCCGCAGCCCGGTGGTCGTCTGGACATTCGCCGCGATGTAGATCACGAGCCCTGCGATCACGGCGAGGCTGACGAAGCCGACGATGCGCCCGCTCGTCGGGACGAATCGCTCGACAGGCGCCATTCTCCCTGGTCCGTCCTGGCCTGTACTCATGGCGATGATTCTGCCCGCGACAGGGCGATTCTCCACATCAGCCCTACCCTGCATATGCTGACCCGGTGACTACCGTCGTAAGCCCAGGCAGCGGAGCCGGCAGCGGAGACCTGGCGGAGGCGACGTCGTCCAACGCGTCACTTCGCCGATTCCTCCACGGCCTGCCCGGCGTGGACCAGGTCGGGGCCGAGGCCCGGGCCGCCATGCTGGGGACCCGCTCGATCAAGACCACGGCCAAGGATTTCGCGATCGACCTCGCGATCCGGATGGTCGACCTCACCACCCTCGAGGGGCAGGACACCCCCGGCAAGGTGCGCGCGCTCTCCACGAAGGCGATGCGCCCCGACCCTGCGGACCCGTCGTGTCCCCAGGTCGCAGCCGTGTGTGTCTACCCCGACATGGTGCCCGTGGCGAAGGAGACGCTCGGCGCCAGTGGCGTGCACGTCGCCTCCGTCGCGACCGCGTTCCCCTCGGGTCGCGCAGCGCTCGACATCAAGCTGGCCGACACCCGTGACGCGGTGGAGGCCGGGGCCGACGAGATCGACATGGTGATCGACCGCGGCGCCTTCCTCTCGGGTCGCTACCTCGAGGTGTACGACGAGATCGTCGCGACGAAGGAGGCGTGCAAGCGCCCCGACGGCGCCGACGCGCACCTGAAGGTGATCTTCGAGACCGGGGAGCTTCAGACCTACGACAACGTACGTCGCGCCTCCTGGCTGGCGATGATGGCCGGGGCCGACTTCATCAAGACCTCGACCGGCAAGGTGCAGCCCGCGGCGACCCCACCGGTGACCATGATCATGCTCGAGGCGGTCCGAGACTTCCGCGACGCCACCGGCCAGATGGTCGGAGTGAAGCCCGCCGGCGGCATCCGGACGAGCAAGGACGCCATCAAGTACCTCGTGATGGTCAACGAGGTCGCCGGTCCGGACTGGCTCGACCCCGACTGGTTCCGCTTCGGAGCCTCGACGCTGCTCAACGACCTGCTGATGCAGCGCACGAAGATGAAGACCGGCCGCTACTCCGGCCCCGACTACTTCACCCTGGACTGATCGCTGATGGCATCGGAGAACACATCTGGCACGCACGCGGCCGACGCGCGCGCTGCCTTCGAGTACGCCCCGGCCCCCGAGTCGAGGGCCATCGTGGACATCAAGTCCTCCTACGGACTCTTCGTGAACGGCGAGTTCACCGCGCCGTCGGAGGGCCGGTCGTTCAAGACCGTGAGCCCCTCCAGCGAGGAAGTTCTCGCCGAGGTCGCTGACGCGTCCGCCGAGGACGTCGACCTTGCCGTGAAGGCCGCCCGCCGCGCCTACGACAAGACCTGGTCGAAGATGCCGGGCCGCGAGCGCGCGAAGTACCTCTTCCGCATCGCCCGGATCATCCAGGAGCGCTCCCGCGAGCTCGCCGTGCTCGAGTCCCTCGACAACGGCAAGCCGATCCGCGAGTCGCGCGACGTCGACGTACCCCTGGTGGCGTCGTGGTTCTTCTACTACGCCGGCTGGGCCGACAAGCTCGAGTACGCCGGTGTCGGCCCCAATCCGCAGCCCCTGGGCGTCGCGGCACAGGTCATCCCGTGGAACTTCCCGCTGATGATGCTCGCGTGGAAGATCGCGCCGGCGCTCGCGACGGGCAACACCGTCGTGCTGAAGCCGGCCGAGACCACCCCGCTCACCGCCCTGCTGTTCGCCGAGATCTGCCAGCAGGCCGACCTCCCGCCGGGCGTGGTCAACATCGTCACCGGCGCCGGCGAGACCGGACGCGCCCTGGTGGCGCACCCGGACGTCGACAAGGTCGCCTTCACCGGGTCCACCGAGGTGGGCCGCCTCATCGCCAAGTCCGTGGCGGGCACCGACAAGCGCGTCACGCTGGAGCTCGGCGGCAAGGCTGCGAACATCGTCTTCGACGACGCCCCGGTCGACCAGGCCGTCGAGGGCATCGTCAACGGCATCTTCTTCAACCAGGGACACGTGTGCTGCGCCGGCTCGCGCCTGCTCGTCCAGGAGTCGGTGGCCGACGAGGTCCTGCACAGCCTCAAGCGCCGCATGTCCACCCTGCGCGTGGGCGACCCGCTCGACAAGAACACCGACATCGGCGCGATCAACTCGCGTGAGCAGCTCGAGAAGATCCGCGAGCTCTCCGACATCGGTGACGCCGAAGGCGCCGAGCGCTGGTCGCCGGCCTGCGACCTCCCCGCGAACGGCTACTGGTTCCCGCCGACGGTCTTCACCGGCGTGAGCCAGGCGCACCGCATCGCCCGCGAGGAGATCTTCGGCCCGGTGCTGTCCGTGCTGACCTTCCGCACGCCCACCGAGGCGGTCGAGAAGGCCAACAACACGCCGTTCGGTCTGTCGGCCGGCGTGTGGACCGACAAGGGATCCCGCATCCTCTGGATGGCCGACAAGCTGCGCGCCGGCGTGGTGTGGGCCAACACGTTCAACCGCTTCGACCCCGCGAGCCCCTTCGGTGGCTACAAGGAGTCCGGATACGGCCGCGAAGGCGGCCGCCACGGCTTGGAGGCATACGTCCGATGACCCCCGCCAGCACCCGTCTCGACGTGCGCAAGACCTACAAGCTCTACGTCGGAGGCGCCTTCCCGCGCTCGGAGTCCGGCCGCACCTACGAGGTCACCGACCACAAGGGGCGGTTCCTCGCCAACGCGTCGAAGGCCTCACGCAAGGACGCCCGCGACGCAGTCACCGCGGCCCGCAAGGCCTTCGGCGGCTGGTCGACCCGCACGCCCTACAACCGAGGTCAGATCCTCTACCGGATCGCCGAGGTCCTCGAGGGAAGGCGCGGCCAGTTCGTGGAGGAGGTCGGCCTCGGCGAGGGGCTGACTGCCTCCAAGGCCGAGGCCGCTGTGGACACCGCCGTCGACCGCCTGGTCTGGTACGCCGGCTGGGCGGACAAGATCGCCCAGGTCGTCGGCGGGGCCAACCCGGTCTCGGGCCCGTACTTCAACTTCTCGATGCCCGACCCGACCGGGGTCGTCGCCGTGGTCGCACCTCAGGACTCCTCGCTGCTCGGCCTGGTGTCCGTGGTGGCTCCGGCGATCGTCACCGGCAACACGACGGTGGTCGTCACGTCCTACGAGCGACCGCTGCCTGCCATCACGTTCTCCGAGGTGCTCGCAACCTCCGACGTTCCCGGCGGTGTGGTGAACGTCCTCACCGGTGACGCCGCCGAGGTCGCCCCCTGGCTGGCCTCGCACATGGACGTCAACGCGATCGACCTCGCCGGAGTCGAGGACGCCGCGCTTGCGAAGGACCTCGAGGAGACGGCGGCCGAGAACCTCAAGCGCGTCCTGCGCCCGGCGACGGCCACCGACTGGGCGATGCAGCCGGGTATCGAGCGGATGACAGCCTTCCTCGAGACCAAGACGGTCTGGCACCCGATCGGGATCTGAGTCTCTGGCCCGCCCGCATCCGACGTTCGGTGCTCGTTGCGGGGCTGGGGACGCACCATGGACAGGCTCTGGGGCGATGGTCGCGACCTGGCAAACGTTGCAGGTCGCGGCCACGAGCCTGGTGATCAGGCTGCCTCGCCCACGGTCACCACGATGCTGTCGTAGACCTCCTGCATCTGCTCCTCCCACTCCCCCTCGGGGGCGAGGAACCGGATGCTGGAGGTGTGGCCGTCGGCCACCTCGATCATCAAGGTGACCTGCTCGACGCGGATCTCCTCGCCTTCGTACTCGAAGTCGCGCACGAAGCGCAGGAAGGCCGCCTGCTCGGCACCGGGCACCTCCGCTTCGCCCTCGTCGACGAACTGGTAGCCCTCGCTGAGCTCGGCGACCTCGCGGACCGCATCGGGAAGCGTGTTCATTTGGGCGCCGACCCCGGGCTTGCCCATCGAGAACTGCAAGCCGGACGGGAAGGTGCCGTCCTCGACGGGGAGACCCACGGCCCACTCGTAGGTGGTCCCGTCGGTCCCCTCCTGCTCCGGCTGGTAGTCGGTCCACCCAGGCCCCATCTCGAGGGCCACACCGTGACCGACGACGTAGCGGGCGTCGTCGTGCTCGACGATCTCGAAGGCCTCCTGCTGCCCCGAGACCAGCTCAGGGTCCACATCGGGCTCTCCCCCACTGCACGCACCGAGCACGACGAGCAGCGCGACGGCGACCGAGACCCGGAGCCCCCGCTCCTTGCCTGCCCGAGATCTCGTCGTCATGCCTCGCACGGCACGTTCTCCCACTCGTTGGTTCGTCGAGTCGTGGTACTGGTCGGCCAAGGTGGTTGACCTCGGTCGTGATGCTTTGGGCCTTCCCCCCATCGTGATGAGCAAGAGCTGCCCTCGGCGCCGAACTTCTCGATGCCGTGGTCGCAGGGGCTCATCGCGAACGTTATCGGACGCCCCTATTGGACGACGTCCACCTGGGGCCGGGTGAGTCGGTCCCGGACCGCTTCGACCTCGCTGCTGGTGAGCCGGCAGGGTCCGAGTAGGTAGCCCTCCACGCCGCCGTACGACGCATCGAGATGCTCCAGCGCGGCAGCCATGGTTCCCGGACGGGTACGCCAGTGCTCCTCGGCATGCGCCCGCGCCTCGGGGGGTCCTGGGTGGTCGGCGAGCACAGCCGGGATGCCGAGTGCCTCCTCACTGAGGGCGTAGTCGGCCACCACCTGCTCCCGCGGGACGCCGGCCGTCTCCAGCAGGAGTGCGACCGCCAGCCCCGTGCGGTCCTTGCCGGCCGCGCAGTGGAGCACCACCGGACCGGAAGGAGAGCCAAGGAACTCCCGCACTACCGCGGCAACCCGGCGCACGTTGCGGTCGAGGCTGCCGCGGTAGACGTCAGCCAGCGTCCTCTCGGCCTTCGGGTCGCGCTCACCGTCCCGCTCGGGGTCGATCCAGGGCACCCTGACGACGAGGGGGTCGACGTTCGCTTCCTGGCCACCGGGCTCCGGCTCGCTCGAGATGCCGCCACGGAGATCGATCACCCGCGCCACGCCGTAGTCGAGCAGGGCTCGGAAGCCGTTGTCGTCGAGGCCTGCCACATTGTCGGAGCGCACGAGGCGGCGCGGTCGGACCCCGCGCCCGCAGCGGGTAGGCAGGCCGCCGAGGTCACGGACGTTTCGACAGCCTGACCAGGTGAGCGTTGTCATGGCTTCATCCAACGCCATCGCGGTCTACCTCGAGGACTCACCGCGAGAACCACCTCGTGTCGTTTCGGCTCGACATCTACGTGATCGACGAGGCACAACAAGGGTCCACTGGTGGAGAGCGTGTCAGCCCACCACAGGGAATTTCGTGAGACGCCCACTGCATGCCACGCCACCCCACCATCGGGTGGTTCGGGTCACGACGGCAGAATGACCCGGTGCGTTCCAGCGTCATCGTCCTCGCCGGCCCGTCCGGGTCGGGCAAGTCGCGGCTCTCCCGCCGCACGGGACTGCCGGCGCTGAACCTCGACGACTTCTACAAGGACGGCTCGGACCCGTCCCTCCCCCGCATCGACCTGGGGCACGAGTCGATCGTCGACTGGGACGACCCGAGGTCGTGGCACCTCGACGAGGCGGTGGATGCGATCGAGCGCCTGTGCCGCGACGGGAAGGCCGAGGTGCCGGTCTACGACATCGCTCACGACGGCCGCACGGGCCACCGGGTGCTCGACCTTGCGGACACCCCGTACTTCATCGCCGAGGGCATCTTTGCCCAAGAGGTCGTGCAGGAGTGCCGGACCCGCGGCCTGCTCGCGGAGGCGGTCTGTGTGCGCAACCACCGCAGCGTCACCTTCTGGCGACGGCTCACCCGCGACCTCAGGGAGCGTCGCAAGCATCCACTCGTGCTCCTCCACCGCGGCATCATGCTCCTGCGCGCGGAGCCGCAGGTCATCGCCCACGCCGTCGAGCTCGGCTGCAAGCCTATGTCGTCGGAGGACGCCTACCGCCACCTCACCGAGCTGACGTTGGCCCAAGGACACCGCTGAGGCCGGCTACCTCTGGAGCATCGCGTCGATGAACACCTTGGCGATGTCGGAGGGGTCGCGCGCGACATAGCTCTTCCCGCCCGTCACGTCCGCGATGCGCTCCAGCGCCTTGGCGTCGGCCTGGGGACCCATCCCGATCGCGATGATTTCCAGCGGCTTGCCGGGGTCACGCTCGCGCTCGAGCTTGCTGAGCAGCTCCTTGAGCGAGATGCTCCTGGGATCTTCGTTCCGGCCGTCGGTGAGCAGGATGACGGTGTTGACCGCTTCCTCGTCGTAGTCGGCACGCAGCGAGCGCACCGCAGCCAGGGTGGTGTCGTAGAGCCCGGTGCCTCCGGCCGTCATGCTCGGCAGCTCGCGAAGGACGCCCATGAGGGACTCGCGGTGGGAGACCCCGCCCGAGGTGGTGCCGCCGAGCGGGCGGACCGGGAGCAGGGAGAGGTAGTCCTGGTTGCCCCCGCCCAGGCCGATCGAGAAGGCCCAGAGCCCGAGCTCGGCGTTGTCCGGGAAGAGCTCGAGAGCACCCTTGGCCGCCGAGATCGCAATGCTGATCCGCTTGCGGCCCTTGTCGGTGAAGTCCATCGAACCCGAGACGTCGACGACTGCCAAGCTCTTGGAGGGCACCGTCAGGACCTCCCACTGACGCATCGCGGCAGTCACCTGGTCCGGGGTGGGAGGCGAAAGCGGCTTGAGCTCTGCCGACCCGAGGCCCTCGCCCGACGCGAGCGGCGCGGCCTCCGGGTCGCGGAAGCCGTGCACGGCCAGGAGGTCCAGGCCGCGCTTCCCGGACAGGTACTTCGCGAGGATCCGCCCGGTCTCCTTGACGGACTCGTCCTGTGAGAGGGCCGTGAGCGGGTAGTCGAGCACCATCGTGCCGGACTTCGGGACGGCCGCGCCCAGGCCCTTGGCCTTGCCGGAGTCCTGGAGGCTGACCAGCTGCTGCTCGGTCATCACGCCGAAGGTGCCCTTGCCCGCTGCCTTGGCGACATCGGCCGGGGTCGCGGGCTTGTCAGGCTGGGCGCCGTACCTCTGCGCGAGCGGCACCATCATCGCGCCGAGCTCTGCCCGGGTCGCGCCGGTGCGAGCAGCCTCACCGAAGGCCGAGAGCAGGGCCGAGGTGCTCGCCGAGCTCGACAACGGATCCAGATAGGCCACGGTGTTCATGCCGACCTCCCGCCAGGAGGCGGGCTGCTTGCCCTGGGGGCTGACCACCACGACGGGTGAGGAGGCGACGGACTTGGAGAGCGTGGCCAGAGGAAGGCCGGACAAGGCCGTCCTCGATGTCCAGACCGAGAAGTCCGGGACCCAGAGGTCGGGGACCTCCTCCGGCTCGGCAGCGGCCTGGGCCTTCAGGAACTGGTTCGACGCCGCTATCTCGACCTCGTAGTCGATACAGGCTCCGCCGACGTCCGCGCTGTCTGACTCGAGGTCGCGGGTCGCCTCTCCCAGCACGGGAGCCATCTCCTCCGCGGCCGCGATGCGGACGTCGATCGTCTCCTCGCAGGCGGCCATCGGATCATCAGACCCGTCCAGCGCCACGACGGTGCCGGCTCCCATCGCCGTCACAGCCAGGAGCACGAGCAGGAAGGGCAGCATGCGGCGACGCGGGCGTTCGCGAACACGCGATCGCGCACCCCCTCGCGCGGAAGCGCTGTGTCGTCCTGCCATCCCGAGATTCTCCCCTCCGACTACACGAGGGGGCACCTTACCTTGTCACGACATAGCATGAAGAACTGCATATGCGGGCTTTATCTGCTGGTTGATGATGTCGAGCCGCTGGTCGAAAGGCAGAAAGGCCGACTTCATCGCGTTGATCGTGAACCAGCGCAGGTCCGCGAGGGAGTATCCGAAGGCTTCTGTCAGCGCGTGCATCTCCTGGGTCATCGAGGTGCCGCTCATGAGGCGGTTGTCGGTGTTGACCGTGACTCGGAACCCGAGCTCCTTGAGCACTCCGATCGGGTGCTCGGCGATCGAGTTGGCCGCGCCGGTCTGCACGTTGGAGCTCGGGCACATCTCGAGCGGAATCCGCTTGTCGCGGACGTACGAGGCGAGCCGACCGAGCTCGTACGTCCCGTCCGGCCGCTGCGTGATGTCGTCGATGATGCGGACGCCATGGCCGAGCCGGTCGGCCCCGCACCACTGGATCGCCTCCCAGATCGAAGGCAGTCCGAACGCCTCGCCGGCGTGGATCGTGAAGTGGGCGTTCTCGCGCTGGAGGTACTCGAAGGCGTCGAGGTGCCGTGTGGGTGGGAATCCTGCCTCGGCCCCGGCGATGTCGAAGCCGAGGACTCCCTCGTCGCGGTACTTCACCACGAGCTCGGCGATCTCCCGCGACCGGGCCTGGTGGCGCATGGCGGTCAGGAGCTGGCGTACGACGATGGGCTGACCGTTCGCGAACGCGCGCTCCTCCCCCGCCGCGAATCCGGCCTGGACCGCCTCGACCACCTGCTCGAGGGTGAGTCCGCCCTGCAGGTGCTGCTCGGGGGCGTAGCGCACCTCGGCGTAGACGACGCCGTCCTCGGCGAGGTCCTCCACGCACTCCTGGGCCACGCGCCGGATGTTCTCCGCCGACTGCATCACCGCGACCGTGTGGTCGAAGGTCTCGAGGTAGCGCTCGAGCGAGCTGGAGTTCGCGGAGTCCTCGAACCACTTGCGCAGCGACTCCGCGTCGTCAGCCGGCAGGGCGTGCCCCGCGCCCGGCGCGAGGTCGATGATCGTCTGTGGCCGCAGCCCGCCGTCGAGGTGGTCGTGGAGGAGCACCTTGGGGGCCCGGCGTACCTGGTCCCGCGTGGGCGCCGGGAGCTCGATGTCCGCGCTCATCAGGCCGACTCGGGGTCGCGGTTGACGGTCTCCGGCGAGAACGCCGGCAGGCACACGGCGACGTACTCGGTCTCCTCGTCACCGGTGGAGTAGCGGACCCGCTCGCCGGCCTTCGTGACGACCGCCTGGCCCGCCGGGACCTCCAGCGTGCTGGTCGACCCGGAGCCGTCGGTGACCTCGACCCGCACCACACCGCGGAGCACGACGGTGACCTCGTCGAACTCGGGCTGCTGAGCAGGCTCGCTCCAGCCTCCCGGGGCGACCATGTGGGCAACCGAGACGGCCTCGGTGCCGGTGGTCACGCGTCCGACGTACTCATCGATGACCTTGCCACCCGGGACCGGGATCCGTGTGGGTGCGGGGATAAGTTCAGCCATGACGACATCCTTGCATCCGGACCTGAGGGGCGACCATGCGTGTGTTCAAGACCTTCGACGAAGTCAGCGAGGCGGCGGGGCAGGAGCTCGGCACGAGTGACTGGCTGACGGTCGACCAGGAGCGGGTGAACGCCTTCGCCGACGCGACCGGGGACCATCAGTGGATCCACGTCGACGTCCAGCGCGCCAAGGAGGGGCCCTTCGGGGGCACCATCGCCCACGGGTACCTCACGCTCTCCCTCGTGCCGTCCTTCGGCGCGCAGATCTTCGCCCTCGAGACCCCCGGCGCGAAGCTGAACTACGGCGTGAACAAGGTCCGCTTCCCCAACCCCGTCCGGGTCGGCTCGCGGGTGCGCGCCACCGCCTCCCTCGGGGAGGTCACCGACCTCGCGGCCGGCAAGCAGCTGACGATCCGCTACGTCGTGGAGATCGAGGGCGAGGACAAGCCCGCCTGCGTCGCCGAGACGGTCGTCCTGCTGCTCAGCTGACCCGGTCGATGACGAGCGGGCGCGGCGTGTACGACGACGCGTCCGAGGCGATCTCCACACCGTCGAGCAGCCCGTCGAGGGCACGCTCGATCCGCTCCGCGTCGTCGGTGTGCAGGGTCAGCAGCGGCTCGCCCTTGCGGACGCGGTCCCCGGGCTTGGCGTGCATCTCCACGCCCGCGGCTGCCTGCACCGGGTCCTCCTTGCGCGCGCGTCCGGCACCGAGGCGCCAGGCGGCCATCCCCACCGCCATCGCGTCGAGACGCGTCAGCACGCCGCCGGCGGGTGCCGTGACGACGTGGGACTCGCGCGGCGTCGGAAGCGCCGCGTCGGGGTCCCCGCCCTGAGCGCGGATCATCCGCTTCCACACGTCCATGGCCGAACCGTCGGCGAGGCGGTCGGCGGGGTCGACGTCGCTCACCCCGGCGGCGGCGAGCATCTCGCGTGCCAGGGCGACGGTCAGCTCCACCACGTCCGCGGGGCCACCACCGGCGAGGACATCGAGCGACTCGCGGACCTCCAGCGCGTTGCCGGCGGTTCCGCCGAGCGCGGTGGACATGTCGGTGAGGAGGGCGACGGTCTTCACCCCGGCGTCGGTGCCCAGCGCCACCATCGTCTCCGCGAGCTCGCGGGCCTGGTCGAGGTCCTTCATGAACGCGCCGGTGCCGACCTTGACGTCGAGCACCAGCGCGCCGGTCCCCTCGGCGATCTTCTTGCTCATGATCGAGCTCGCGATCAGCGGGATCGCCTCCACGGTCCCGGTGACGTCGCGCAGGGCGTAGAGCTTCTTGTCGGCGGGCGCCAGGCTCGCCCCGGCGGCGCAGATGACCGCGCCGACGTCCTCGAGCTGACGCATCATCTCGTCGCTGCCGAGGTCGGCACGCCAGCCCGGGATCGACTCGAGCTTGTCGAGGGTTCCGCCGGTGTGCCCGAGGCCGCGGCCCGACAGCTGCGGCACGGCGACGCCACAGGCTGCGACCAGAGGAGCCAGGGGCAGGGTGATCTTGTCGCCGACACCGCCCGTGGAGTGCTTGTCCGCCGTGGGGCGGGAGAGCGAGGAGAAGTCCATCCGCTCACCCGAGGCAATCATCGCCGCGGTCCACCGCGAGATCTCCCGGCGGCCCATGCCGTTGAGCAGGATCGCCATCGCCAGGGCGGACATCTGCTCGTCGGCGACCGCTCCTCGGGTGTAGGCGTCGACCACCCAGTCGATCTGGGAGTCGGTGAGCTCGTGGCGGTCGCGCTTGGCGACGACCACCTCGACTGCGTCGTGCTGCTCGGCCATCGAAAGGGTCCTCTTCTCGGTCAGGCTGCCACGCGGACAGACGAGTATCCACGCAGCACGAACGTGCCGCGCGAGGTGGGCTCCCCCGCCAGGTGCAGGCGGGGCATCCGGGCCCAGAGCAGGCCCAGCGACTCCGCAAGCTCCATGCGGGCCAGGGGCGCTCCCAGGCAGAAGTGAACGCCGGCCCCGAACGCGAGGTGCGGGTTGGGGTCTCGGGTCGGCAGGAACGTGTCGGCGTCGTCGAAGACGCCGGGGTCGCGGTTCGCGGCACCGAGCAGGGCAGCGATCTTCTGGCCACGCTCCACGGTGATGTCGCCGACCCGCACGTCGTCGGTCGCGGTGCGCTCGAACAGCTGCAGCGCCGAGTCGAAGCGCAGCATCTCCTCGACACACTCCGGGACGTGGCCGGTCACAGGCTCGATCCCCCGCGAGAGCATCGAGACGAGCCCGTTGCCGAAGACGTTCACCGACGCCTCGTGCCCGGCGTTGAGCAGGAGCACGGCGGAGGCGACCACCTCGTCCTCGCTCAGACGCGCCCCACCCTCACGGGCGGCCACCAGGTCGCTGACGAGGTCGTCACGAGGTGCGGCCGCCCGGTCGCGGGCGAGGTCACGCACCACCTGGGCGAACTCCGCCGCGGCCTGGATCGCCGCATCCTCCTGCTCCCGGCCAGGGGCGACCTCGTACATCCGGACGATCGCCTGCGACCAGGCCCGCAGTCGCGGCGCGAGGTCGGTGGGAACGCCGAGCAGCTCCGCGATCACCAGCACAGGCAACGGTTCGGCGTACTCCCCGATGACGTCGAAGCCGGTCGGGTCGACCCGGTCGAGCAGCTCCTCGGCGAGCGCGCGGACGCGGGGCCGCAGCCGCTCGACGTGGCCACGGGCGAAGGCACCCGCGACGAGCCGCCGCAGCCGGGTGTGGTCGGGCGGCTCGTTCTCCATCATCTGGTTGCGGTGGAGCAGGTTGAACGGCTCGAAGCGGTCCGCCGGCTGCTTGTCCTTCCAGTTCCGCCCCAGGCTGCGATGCCGCAGGACGGCGTTCGCGCTCGGGTGGTCGAAGGTCAGCCACATGCCCGACGACTCGTGCCAGGCCACGTGGTGCCTCAGACGTTCCTCGGCGAAGTGGGGGTAGGGGTCCGCCACCACCTCTGGAGCGCTGAGGTCAATCCGTGTGGTCGGCATAGTCGCTCAGCGCGGCGGGGCCGAACGCGTCGGGCAGGACCTCGGCCATCCGGCGTACTCCCGAGACAGTGAGCAGCCGCATGTCCGGCCCACCGTGCTCGAAGAGGAGCTGGCGGCACCGGCCACACGGCATGATCACCTCGCCGTCGCCGTTCACGCACACGAAGTGGGTCAGCCGGCCCCCACCCGTGGCGTGCAGCTGCGAGATGACCCCGCACTCGGCACAGAGACCGACGCCGTAGGCGGCGTTCTCGACGTTGCAGC
The DNA here is from genome assembly GCA_035456965.1 of Nocardioidaceae bacterium. Classification (GTDB taxonomy): domain Bacteria; phylum Actinomycetota; class Actinomycetes; order Propionibacteriales; family Nocardioidaceae; genus Nocardioides_C. The sequence goes on along the minus strand of DATICF010000030.1, from coordinate 1,611 downwards.
CGACGATCACCCGGCCGTCGTCGACCAGCGCAGCGGCCCCGACCGGGAACTTGGAGTAGGGCGCGTAGGCGTGAGCCATCGCCTGGGCCGCCTGCTCCTGCAGGGCGGCCCAGTCGAAGCCCTCTCCAGCCGGGTCGGCCACGTCCTCTGACACGGCGCTACCCGGCTTCCCCTCGTCGGTATCTCTGCCCGTCGGCGGCCGGCATTCGCAGCTGTTGCGAGGCCAACGCGAGCACGAGCAGGGTCGTGACGTACGGCGTCATCGCGGTGAAGTCGCCCGGGATCCGGTCGGTCGTGGAATACCAGAACAGGGCGAGGACACCCACCAGGCCGGCCGCCGCTGCCATCACCCGTGCACCCCGCACGAGCTGCCACACGGCGACGGCGAGCAGAGCGAGGCCAACGATCAGCACCAGCGCGTGCACGGACTCACCGCCGCTGCGCAGACGTGCCGCGTCGGTGTAGCCGAACAGCAGCGATCCGGTCAGCAGGCCACCGGGGCGCCAGTTGCCGAAGATCATCGCGGCGAGGCCGATGTAGCCGCGGCCGCCGGTCTGGCCGTTCTGGTAACCCGACGAGGCGACCACGGCGAGGTAGGCACCGCCCATGCCGGCGAAGACCCCGGACATGGTCACGGCGATGAACTTGTAGCGGTAGACGTTGACCCCGAGAGTCTCCGCGGCCGAGGGAGACTCACCGCACGAGCGCAGGCGCAGCCCGAACGACGTGCGCCAGAGCAGCCAGCCGGTGCCGAAGATCAACACCAGGGCCACGATCGTGAACCACGACATCTGGGCGGTCAGCGAGTTCACCAGCGCGGCGAAGTCGGAGATCAGGAACCAGCCCCTGTCCGCGATATCGGCGGTGAAGGAGTTCAGCCCCGGGATGCTGAGTGTCGGCGGACGATCCAGAGACGGCGACTGCGTCGGCCCGCCACCGGGCAGGCCCGTGAACAGTGCCTCGGCCAGGAAGCTCGCGACGCCGGCCGCGATGATGTTGATCGCGACACCCGACACGATGTGGTCGACGCCGAAGACGACCGTGGCGAGCGCGTGAAGCGCACCGCCGACCGCACCGAAGGCGGCGGCGCCGATCAGGCCGATCCACACACCGTAGTGATAGGTGAAGTAGCCGGCGCCCAGCGTGCCCAGGATCATCATGCCCTCGAGGCCGATGTTGACCACACCGGCGCGCTCGGACCACAGACCGCCGAGACCGGCCAGCGCGATCGGGATCGCGGCGACGATCGCGGCACGTAGCGTGCCGGCGGAGGTGATGTCGTCGGCGCCCGTGAACACCCGTGCGCCCGACAGGACGACCAGGATGAGGAGGAAGTAGAGCCAGATTCGGTAGCTGCGGGCCCCGGTCGGCTTGACCAGGGCAGCAGACGGCTCGGTTGCGACGCTCATGCCGCCACCTCCTTGGTCTGAGCAGAGGCGTCGAGCGCTTCAGCGACGGAGCGCTGCTCGAGCCTGGTGCGGTAACGGCGGACGACCTCGTAGGCGATGACGACGCAGAGGACGACGACGCCCTGGGTCACCGCGATGATCTCCGGCGAGATACCGGCGAGGATGCCGAGCGGGTTCGCCTGCTCGCTGAGGTAGGCGAAGA
>DATICF010000029.1:0-35351 GCA_035456965.1 Nocardioidaceae bacterium | reverse complement strand
CGTCCGCTCGGAGAAGGGTCGCAGGTCCCCTCCTTGGTGGAGTGGCCGAGAGGCGAGGCAACGGACTGCAAATCCGTCTACACGGGTTCAAATCCCGTCTCCACCTCGATTGCTCGAAGCTCCCCGATGTGGGACTTTGGGTCATCACGGGCGATTGGCGCAGTGGTAGCGCGCTTCCTTGACACGGAAGAGGTCACTGGTTCAAACCCAGTATCGCCCACCATGCACCACCCAGGTCAGAGCCCCTCACCCCCCGGTTGAGGGGCTTCTGCTTTGCTGCCGGCGTCCAGCTGACAGCCAGCGCCTCTGACGTCCTTGGACGCGCTGGCGGTGGGTCATAGATGCCGATCTCCGTCTTGTGCAGGCCACCCGTGGCGGCACGGCTAGCCGCGCTGGCCTGGCTCTGCGTGCGGGGAATCCATCAAGCCTGAGTCCCCGCTCCGAACCAGGTCTCCAGTGCCTGCGGAAGAGCCGGGTCCGCGAGGTCTCCTGCCCAGGCGACATGCCCGTCGGGCCGGATCAACACAGCCGGGGGGGCAGCGATCTCACCGAGGATTGGGAGCTCCCACGCACCATCGTGGGTGGCGTCGACCAGCCGCACTCGCTTCGCCCAAGGAGAGAGGTCGAAGCCGCCGCTCTTCCCGAAGTTGAGGAGCACCGGCCGGGCCTCGTGCAGCAGGGTGAATACGCGCGTGGGGCCCTCCGCGGTTCGTACGTCGAGATCGGGCATGCGGCGCCCCAGCAGCGGGTGTCCCCCTCCGAGGTCGTAGTGGATGTCGAGGGCTGAGAGCATCGCAGCGATGCGCCTGCGAGGCTCGTCCAGGCTCAGCAGTTCGGCCACGGTCTCGCGGAGAGCCTGGTGACGTTCGTCGGGACTGCTGAGCGCCACCTGCGCCATCGTGTTCTGCAGCACCCGTGCGCCGACCGGGTGCCGTTCGGCGTGGTAGGTGTCCAGGAGGCTGTCGGGTGATGTCTTGTTGATCACCTGGGCCAGCTTCCATCCGAGGTTCACGGCATCCTGGACGCCCGTGCTGAGGCCCTGGCCGCCGTGAGGTGGGTGCACGTGGGCTGCATCCCCGGCCAGCAGGACACGGCCGCGGCGGTAGGAGGCTGCCTGCCGGGTCATGTCGGTGAACCGGGAGACCCAGGTCGGGCTGTGCGCCCCGAAGTCGGTTCCGTACGCACTCACGAGAACCTCCCGGAGATCCTGCAGGGTGGGCTCGCTGGTGTGTTCGAGGTCGTGCTCGGTGAGGACGACCCGATACGGACCTCCGGCCCGTGCCCGGTTGACGGGACCAATGCCGCCGCCCTCGCGGCGCATCCCAAGATCCGGCTCCTCATCCATCTCGACCTCGGCGATGATCCAACTGGTGGAGGCATCCAGGCCAGGAAACTCGATCCCAGCCGCCCTGCGGACCACGCTGCGACCTCCGTCGCAGCCGACGAGGTACTCCGCTCGGAGCGACGTGTCGCCGGACATCTCGACATCCACGCCCGTGTCGTCTTGGGCGAAGCCCTCGACCTCGTAGCCACGAAGGACCGGAACTCCGAGCTCATTGACCCAGCCGGCCAGTATGCGCTCGACGTGCCTCTGCCACAGCGCAAGCCCGTGGTTGTAGCGAGTGGGGAAGTCGCTGATGTCCAACGGGATCCCGGCGAAGCCCTGAGTCTGCATCGCCTGCCCCTCTGCGAGGAACCGATCGGCGATGCCACGCTGATCGAGAACCTCGATGGTGCGGGACTGCAGCCCCCCGGCGCGCGACCCATCGACCTCCTGACTTGTGCGTCTTTCGACGATGACGACGTCTATCCCTGCCAACGCGAGCTCGCCGGCGAGCATCAGCCCGGTCGGGCCACCTCCCGCGATCGCTACCGCGTGCTCGGTCATCGCCGCTCCCCCGCGCCCACTCGACCCATCTGCCGAAGGCAACACACGCACTCCCCTCAAGGCCAGGAAGACTCCGCCCGTCATCGGCTCAGCGGACGAGTCACGCTGAGCACGTTAGGTGATCGGCACCGTCACGTCGGCCACCGTGGCGTCCAGGGCCGTGACGAGCTCGGACGCCTCGACCTGCAAGGCCACCCCGTGCGCTCCCCCACCGACCGAGACCGTGCCGGTCATGTGCTCGTCGGCGACTACGGGCCAAGCCGTCGTGCTACCGAGCGGTGTGATGGTGCCGCGCTCATAGCCGGTCACCTTTCGCGCTGTCTCGGCGTCTGGCATGGAGAGCCTGCTGACCCCGAGCAGCGCCCGCAGCTTCGGCCAGGCGATCTCCCGGTCGCCAGGCACGAGAACGAAGCGGAAGTCCTCGTCGGTGAGCCGCACCACGATCGTCTTGACGACGGCGGCGGGTGTCACGCCACGGGCGGCAGCTGCCTCCTCCAGTGATCTGACGGGGCCGTGACGCTTGACGGTGTAGCTGATTCCCAGGGAGTCGGCTGCACCGATCGCCAGCGACGACCGGTCGGTGACGTCTGCCATGTCGCGATCCTACGAGTGGCCTCGCCTGGGAGGACTTCAGGCGCGGTAGGCCACCTGGCGACGCTCGGCGCGAGGCTGGTTCATGGCAACGGCGGCTCCCACCGTCGCGATCCCTCCCGCCAGGAGGATCAGGCCGAGCGCCCCGTCGTAGACGTAGGGGATGTCGATATCCACTGCCCAAAGCAGCGCGGCACCCACGGTGAGCAGCGCGAGACCTGGCTCCGGGCTCGTTCCGGGGCGCTGCGCCCGCATGACCGCAGCGGCCACAACCGCCACCACACCCGCCACCAGCAGAACAGCGCCGAGTGCATCGTCATCGATGTAGGGCAGATCCACGTCGAGCGCCCACGTGAGCACCGCGCCTGCTGCGACCAGTCCAACTCCGGTCCCGAGACCCATGTCCAACCTCTCGTCGTACGCCTGGCGAGGCGAGACTAACCAACCAACCGGGACTCGGGGCGGGGTGGCCCGGGGTGTGGACACCCGCCCGGGCCCATGTCTTTGGGCCGCTGCTGGCATCATCGATGCATGGGATTGCAGGGCCAGGGGCCCGACCCTCGAACATGGCGGACCGACGCCACTCATCTCGACGGTCTGCCGACCCCCGCGATCATCACCGACGCGCGGGGGCTGATCGTGTACTGCAACGCCGCCGCCGAGCTGGTGCTGGAGCGGCCGAGCGCGCACCTCATCGGCGCCCGGTTTCTCGATGAGCTCGTGCCTGACTCCTACTACGGAGCCACAGCCGAGATCTTCGAGAAGGTCACCGCGGGGAGAACCTGGACTGGACAGATGCCGGGATACGCCGGCGAGACCATCAAGATCTTCGACCTCTCGGTCAGCCCGATGTGGGACCGCGGAGACTTTGCCGGGGCGCTTCTCCTCGGCTTCGAGGCGGACGGCGCCGCGCAGTCGGCTGCCCACCGCGATCGTCTGGCCGAGCGTCTGGCGGGGCTGACCCGAGTGACGGCTGAGCTCGTCACTGCCGGCGACGCCGACCAGGTCACCAGGATCATCACCAGCCACGCGGCGGACGCAGCAGGCGCCACCGTCGCCTCGGTGATGCGGGTCGGGGACGACGGGAGCCTCGAGCTCGTGGGAATCAGCGGGGCCGACGACAGCGTGGCCGCGCGCTGGAAGACGCTGCCCATCACCATCTCCAGCCCGGCCACCGATGCCGTGCGGACGGGGCGGCGGGTGACGTTGTCGGGACGCCAGGCGATCGAGGAACACTATCCCGACCTCGAGACGCTGGCATCCGGTGAACGATCCCTGCTCAGCCTGCCCCTGAACGTCGGGCCCCGCACCATCGGTGTCATCAACCTCTCCTTCCCCGGCCTGCGCTCCTTCGACCGGGCCGAGTCGGAGTTCCTCGGCATCCTCGCTGACACCTGCGCCCAGGCACTCGAGCGCATCAGCGCCGTCGAGCAGGCTGCCATACGTGCGACGCAGCTCAGGTTTCTTACAGAGGCATCAGCGGAGCTGGCCAGCAGCCTGGACTACCAGGCCACGCTTCGTAAGGTCGCCTGGCTCGGCGTACCGGAGTTCGCCGACTGGTGCTCGATCTCCCTGCTCGAGGACGGCGATCTGCGGACGCTGGCAGTCGCCCACATCGATCCCGCGAAAGTTGCCTTCGCCGAGGAGCTGCAGCGGCGTTACCCGACCGACCCGAGCGACCCGCACGGAGCCTGGAACGTCGTCCGGACCCGCCGGAGCGAGCTGATCCCGGTGATCACCGACGACCTGCTGGTCGCGAGCGCCCGCGACGAGGAACACCTGCGGCTTGCTCGTGAGCTCAACCTGCGAAGCGCTGTCTCGGCACCGTTGATAGCGCACGGCAAGGTGCTCGGGGTGATGACGTGGGTCTCGGCGGACGAAGGTCGGCTCTTCGGTGAGGAGGACCTCGCCTTTGTGGAGGACCTCGCGCAGCGCGCCGCGGTGGCCATCGACAACGCCCAGCTGCACAGCGAGACACGCGAGGCCGCCGTACGCCTCCAGCGGGCAGTGCTGCCCGAGCGGCTTCCCACCATGCCGGGCTGGGAGATCGCGTCGTACTACAGCCCGTCCGGTCGCACCGAGGTGGGCGGAGACTTCTACGACGTCCTGCCTCTGGGTGAGGACGTGGCTCTCTTCGTCGGCGACGTCATGGGTCGCGGTGTGAGTGCGGCAGCGGCCATGGCGCAGATGCGGGCAGCCGTACGCTCCTACCTCGCCATCGACCCAGCGCCCGAGATCGTGGCCAGCCGTCTCGACATGATGTTCGAGGCCTATGGCTACGACCAGCTCGTGACGCTGGTCTACGTCCTCGCCGACGCGAAACGTGGGGAGCTGCGGATCGTCAACGCCGGTCACCCGCCGCCGGTTCTCCTGCGCGCTGACGGCCGCATGGAGACGCTGTCGCAGGAGGTCACCGCTCCCCTCGGCCTCGGGGGGCAGCACAGGACCGAGTTCCGGGTCCCGTTCGCGAACCGCGACACCCTGCTGCTGTACACCGACGGGCTCATCGAACGGCGCGACGAGGACATCGACGTCGGACAGAACCGGCTCACCAGCAGGTGCTCCGCGCTCATGAAGAAAGACCTCGACTCCTGCCTCGAGCAGCTGGTCATCGATGTCCGTGACCACACCCGTGAAGACGACGTCGCCGCGCTCGCCGCGCGCTGGCACTTCCGAGACTGATCAGGCGCTCTCGTCGACACACACGCGAGGTAGGTCGAACCATCTCAGGTGTTCGAAGTCGGCCGAGACCCTCTCGGGCGCGATGCTCAGGTCCGCGGGCACGCTTGCCTCGAGCAGCTTCGCTCCCTCCTCCAGGTACGTGGCCAGCGCGGCCTCAGGCGCCGTGTCGTCGTGTCGTGGGTAGACCATCTCGCCGTCGAGCCCATAGCTGATCTGGTCGAGCCGGAGCGGCGGCTCCACGTGCCCGTCCCGGTGCACCCAGATGCCCCGGGCAACGTCGAAGCGGTACTCCCCCAGCATCCGCCATCCGTCGCGCGCCACGAGGCGCACCGCCTCGACGATGTAGTCGAAGACAGCCTCGGAGATGAAGTAGTTGAAGTTGATGCGCACCCAGCCCGGCTTGATGCCCTCGCAGCCGTGGCTGATCTCACGCTCGAACTCGTGGGAGCGGTCGATGTCGATGCCGAGCAGCCGGTGACCGTAGGGGCCTGCGCAGGAGCACCCGCCGCGAGACTGGATCCCGAACAGGTCGTTGAGCAGCGCGACCACGAAGTTGTGGTGGAGGTACTTCCCGCTGGGGGCGCGCACCACGAACGAGACGATCGAGAGCCGCTCGGCGTCGATGTTGCCGAGGATCTCGATCGCCGGCTCGTCATGCCATCGCCCCAGTGCACGCCGCAGATAGCTCTCCTCGTGCTCGCGGATGACCTCGAGGCCCACGGACTCCTTGAGCTGGAACACGAGTCCGGCCCGGATCGAGTCCACGATCGCCGGGGTGCCTCCCTCCTCGCGGTGCTCCGGCTCGGTGAGGTAGCGGTGCTCGTCGGCGTTGACGTAGGCAACCGTTCCGCCGCCGGGAACCACGGGGACCCGGTTGGTCAGCAGCTCCCGTCGTACGACGAGCACGCCCGGGGTGCTGGGCCCGCCGATGAACTTGTGGGGGCTCAGGAACACCGCGTCCTTGTAGGAGTCCGGGTCCTCTTCCCGCCCTTCGTACATCTCGATGTCGACGTACGGGGCCGCGGCGGCGAAGTCCCAGAACGACAAGGCGCCGTGGCGGTGCAGCAGCGCCGAGATACCGCGAGTGTCACTGAGGATGCCCGTGACGTTGCTCGCAGCCGAGAACGACCCGATCTTCAGCGGCCGGTCCGAGTGTCGGTCCAGCTCGGCCCCGAGCCGGTCGAGGTCGATGTGCCCGTCGGCGTCGGAGGGGATGGCGACCACGTCCGCGATCGACTCACGCCAGGGCAGCTCGTTGGAGTGGTGCTCGTAGGGCCCGATGAAGACCACCGGTCGACGCTCGCGTGGGATCTGCTTGCTCAGGTCGTACTCGTCGTCGAGGACGCAAGGGATGCGCAGACCGAGAATCCCGATGAGCTTGTCGATGGCGCCGGTGCAGCCGGAGCCCGAGAAGATCACCACTGTCTCCTCGTCCCCACCGACCGCCTCGTGGATGATCGCGCGCGCGTCCTCCCGCAGCCGGGTGGTCTGCAGACCCGTTCCGCTGGACTCGGTGTGGGTGTTCGCGTAGCGCGGGAGCACCTCGTAGCGGATGAAGTCCTCGATGAAGCTCAAGGCGCGTCCGGACGCGGTGTAGTCGGCGTAGGTCACGCGTCGCGGGCCGAAGGGACCGACCATGAGCTGGTCGTCGCCGATCACGGCCTCCCTGATCCGGCGGAGCAGAGGTGTCTCAACGGGTCCGGAGGCGTCCATGATCGGGAGCATAGTCGGGGTGAGCGCCCACCTCAGGGGACGAAAGCCCCTTCCGAAACAGAGCGGACGGGCCGCACCCTGAGGTCAGGCCGGCCACACCCGAGGAGCCCACATGAGCAGCGACGCCTCCCCCTCGCGGGCGAAGGCCGCCAAGTTCCCACGATGGGAGAGCGTGCTGGCCGTCGTGGCGCACCCGGACGACGAGTCCTTCGGTCTTGGAGCAGTCCTCGACGCGTTCATCGCGCGCGGGAGCCGGGTCGCGGTGCTGTGCCTGACCGAAGGTGAGTCCTCGACGATGGGCACCGGGATCAACTTGGCCCGGGCACGTCGTGAGGAGCTCGCAACGGCCTCCAAGGCGCTCGGTGTGACCGACACGGTGATGCATCACCACCCCGACGGAGCTCTCTCCACGGTCTGGCGTCACGTCCTCGCCGGTGAGGTGATCGACGAGGTCGGTGCCGTCCGGGCTGATGGTCTGCTCGTGTTCGACGCCACGGGGGTGACCGGACACCCCGATCACAGGGCGGCTACGCGTGCCACACTCCTGGCGGCAGATGTCCTCGACCTGCCGGTGCTCGCCTGGACGCTCCCGGGCGAGATCGCGGAACGCCTCAACGAGGAGCTCGGAGGCTCGGCGTTCATCGGCTGCGCACCCGAGCAGATCGACCTTCGCATCACCGTCGACCGCACACGCCAGGTCGCGGCGAGCAAGGCGCACCACTCCCAGGCGGGGCCGTCCAGCCCGTTGTGGCGACGCCTCGATCTCCTCGGGGACACCGAGCACCTGCGTTGGCTGCGACACCCGAGGCCGGCCGCGGCGCAGGGGTGAGAACCGGTCAGCCCTCGTCGACGGTGGCGTCCTCGTCGTGCGTCCCCGGACGTGGCGCCCACGGCAGCTCCTCCGAAGGACGTACGACGATCAGCTTGTCGCCTCGGGCGAGCTGGGTCACCACAGGGTCGAAATACCTGTGGACCTGGCCGTCGCGCACGACCGCGATCACCTGGTCCGGGAGCTGCTGCGGCTGCTTGCCGACCTCGGGGACGAGGAGGTCACGCTCGGCGACCTCGAGTCCCTGGCCGTAGTTCAGCAGGTCCTCCATCACCGACCCGAGAGTGGGGCTCAGCGTCGACAGGCCGAGAAGCCGGCCGACGGCGTCGGAGGAGGTGATCACGGAGTCGGCGCCCGACTGACGCACCAAGGGCACGTTGTTCTGCTCGCGAACCGCGGCGACCACGTAGGTGTCGGGGTTGAGCTGGCGCACGTTCAGGGCGCACAGCACGGTTGAGTCGTCGCGGTTGGTGGTGATGATGACCTGCCGTGCGCGATGGACACCCGCTCGGCGCAGCACCTCGCGTCTGGTCGCGTCACCGCTGACCACGGCGATGCCGTCGGCGTGGGCGTCTCCCAGCGCTGCCTGGGTCGGGTCGACGATGACGATCGACTCCTTCGGCACGCCGTTGTTCACCAGTGTCTCCACGGCGCTCCGGCCCTTGGTGCCGTAGCCGATCACGACGATGTGGTCGTCCATGTGTTTCCTCCACCGGGCAACCCGGAACATCTCGCGGCCCTGGCTCGCCAGCACCTCGATTGTGGTGCCGATCAGCAGCACCAGGAACGCCACCCGCAGCGGCGTCACCACGAAAGTGTTCACCAAGCGGGCCTGGCTGGACTCGGGCGAGATGTCTCCGTAGCCGGTGGTGCTCAGCGTGACCGTCGTGTAGTACATGGCGTCGATGAAGTCGACCTCGCCGTCCGCGCTGTCGCGGTAGCCCTCGCGGTCGAGGTAGACGATCAGGACCGTCGCGGCGAGCACGCCGAAGGCCATGAGGAGACGTCTCGTCAGCTCCCACCACGGCGAGCGCTGGATCGCCGGGAGGCGGACCGGTGTCGGTCCGGTATCCAGCTCGCTCTCGTCAGGCACGGTCAGAATCTACGGGACGCAAGGGTCGGTAGCGTGCACCTAGCGCACCACGTCGCCGTAGATCATGGTGAAGGGCCCGTCTGCATCGGACTCGCCGGCCGGCGGCTGGTCGACCACCACGGAGACGAAACGGAACTCGTCGCCGGGCGTCGGCAGGTCCTCGTCGCCCACGCTGCGCCGCCAGGTGCCGCACAGCTGGCCCTCCTCGGTGGTGCCCTCCTGTTCCGCGACCGACTCGCCGCTCAGGCACAGGTGGCCGTTCTGCTCGTCGTAGCTGTCCACGACGGCCGTGGTGCGGCTGGGCGTGTCGGGGCCGGCCACGACTCCGAGGAGGTAGCCGCCGAGGATGCAGATTGCCCCTCCGGCCAGAGCGACCGGCGTCGGCAGGGTGACGTTTCCCATCTGGTCCTTCTCGGTCCCTTCGGTGATCGTGGACTCCTCCCGCATGACAAGCATTCCACGCAAACGGCCACAAGCGACACGAGGGTCGGGCGGAAGGCAGACCGGTCCGAACCGATCGGGGCAGGTCAGGGGGTGGTGCTCTCGCGTAGGCCGACCGCGTCGTGCTCCCAGAACACGTCGGGGTAGACCAGAGCACCGGTCATCGAGTCGTCGTACGTGGGGAGGACCACGACCTGGAAGGCGGCAGGGGGGATCCGCTGCGAGGGCGCCGAGAAGCCGAGGCTGCCTCCTGGGCGGAAGCCGACCCGGCTGTAGTAGGCAGGCGACCCCTCGAGGAACACCAGCGGCTCAGGCCGGTCCACCAGCAGCTCCAACGATCGACGTACGAGCGCCTGGCCGACGCCTGTGCCCTGGGCGGCGGGATGCACCGACAGGGGGCTGAGCACGAGCACCTCGAACAGCCGCTGGGGCGCGTCCAACCACCCGCGGGTGAAGCAGACATGGCCGACCACGCGGCCCTCACGCTCGGCGACGAACGACAGGTCGCGCCAGGCGCTGGAACCGCGCAGGTCGTCGAGCAGTGGGGCGATCGGCTCGTCACCGAACGCCGCCGCCACGACCTCGCGGACCGGGGGAAGGTCGACTGGGGTCTCCGGTCGGACGATCACGACCCGCCCCGGCCCGGGCGAGGGTCGGTGGCCAGCACGCCCATCACGATCACGTCGTGCCACTGCCCGTCCCAGCGCAGCGCGTCTCGGCGTACCCCCTCCCTCACGAAGCCGGCCTTCTCGTAGGAACGCTGGGCCCTCGGGTTGAACGAGTACACCTCGAGCTCCACTCGGTGGAGCCCGACGGTCTCGAAGGCGTAGTCGAGGACGAGCGAGGTTGCCTCTGTGCCGTACCCGAGACCGTAGACGTCGGGACCGACGAGGCCGATTCGGAACTTGCAGCACTCGTCCTCGGTGTCGAGCTCGTTGAGCACCACCTCGCCCAAGACATGTCCTGTGTCGATGTGGACTATCGCGAAGTCCGCTCGGTCATCATGGTCCTGGCGTGTCGAGAGCCAGTCGCGCAGCATCTCGTCGTCGAAGTCCCGGGTCGTGGCGGTCATCCGCCTGCCCTCCGGGTCGGCGAACATCGGCCTCAGCCCGTCGAGGTGCTCGATGGCCAGCGGTTCGAGCCGCACTCGCTCGCCGAGGATCGTCGGCTGGTCCTTGAACGCATGGTGGGTGATCGTCATCTGCTAGCGGGCTCCTGTGCCGTCGTCTCGTCGTCGAGAGCGCGCATGGTGCGCACCCGTCCGTGCCTGTATTCGGCTCGCCGTGACCTCCGACTCGCCTTTCAGCTCGAGCCAGCTGTCGTAGCGACGCTGACCGAGCTCCCCGGTGTCGAGGGCCGCTCGCACGGCGCACCCTGGCTCCGACCGGTGGCTGCAGTCCCTGAAGCGGCATTGAGCGACGAGCCCCTCCACGTCGGCGAACGCGCTCGCGAGGCCAGCGCCGGTGTCGAGCAGACCGACGCCGCGCAGGCCGGGGGTGTCTATGACCACTCCCCCGCCGGGCAGCGGCACCAGCTCTCGGCGTACCGAGGTGTGCCGTCCGCGGCCGTCCTGCCGAATCTCGCGGGTGCCGAGCACCTCCACGCCGACCAGTGCGTTCACCAGGGAGGACTTCCCGTGACCCGACGCGCCGATCAGCGCCAGCGTGCGCCTGCCGGCCACGAGCTCGTGCAGCCGGCTGACCCCGGCGCCGGTCACGGTGCTGGTGCACAAGACCTCGGCGCCCGGTGCGGCGTCGCGCACGTCCTCGGCCACGAACTCGGCGTCCTTCACGAGATCGGTCTTGGTGAGGACGACGATCGGGGTTGCGCCGCTTTGCCAGGCCAGCGCGAGCAGCCGCTCGATCCTTCCCATGGGCGGATCGGGGTGGAGCGCGACCACGACGGCCACCACGTCGGCGTTCGCGCAGAGGACCTGTCCGTGGGACTGCTTGCCCGCGGTCGCACGCACGACGGCGCTGGTGCGCGGCAGCACGCTCTCCACGGTGCGGCGGTGGTCGGGCCAGTCACGCACGACGACCCAGTCCCCCGTCGACGGCGCGGCGACCGGGTCTCGGGCGACCTCGCAGAGAAGGTCACCGGCGTACCCAGCACGCAGCATCCCGCGCTCGGTGAGGACCTCGGCGACACCGCGGTGCACGCACACGACACGGCCGACCTCGGCGTCCGTAGCCACGGCCCACCGGGCCATCTGTGGCTCGTAGCCGATGGTCTCCAGCACCCTCGGAATGTACGACGGCCTCCCCTGCGCCGCATCCGATTAATGCGCGCGAGTGCTCCGTCAGACCGGTCGGCCCTCACCTGGTCGTCGCTCGTCCTCGATCGCCTCGACCTCCTCCTCTGCGTCGACCTGCTCGCGGCGCAGGCGGGGCAGCATCGTCAGGCGCAGCCTCCGCATGATCTCCATCCGGGCGCGGGCGGTCTCTGTCTCGGGCCAGATCCGGTCGAAGGCGGCGTTGAGGGCCGCGCCGATGAGCACGGCTATCGAGAGAAGGTAGAGCCAGAGCAGGACGGCGATGGGAGCGGCGAGCGGACCGTAGATCGAGGTGGACTCCCCGGCAGTCGTGGTGAGCACCCATCGGAGGAGGAACGACCCGAGCACCCAGAAGACCAGCGTCAACGTAGCGCCCGGCAAGTTGTGGCGCCACGAAGTCCTCACCGGCACCGATGCGTGGTAGAGCGTGGCCAGGAAGCAGATCGAGAGCACCACGACAGAGGGCCAGTACAACGCGTTGACGAACTCGAAGCCGTCAGGGACCAGGCGCTCCACCAGGCCAGGTCCGGCGACCACGAGCGGGATCGTGACGACCCCGGTGACGAGGCCGAGGACGTACAGCACGAAGGAGAGCATCCGGGTCCTGACGAGTCCGCGTCGGCCGCCGAGGCCGTACATGATCGTGATCGTGTCCACGATGACGTTGAGCGCGCGTGACCCGGACCAGAGCGCGAGCACGAAGCCGATCGAGATGACGTCGTAGCGCCCGCCGCGCAGGACGTCGTTCAGGGTCGGCTCGATGATGGTGGTCACCGTGTCCTCGGTGAGCACTCGCCCTGATGCCTCGATCACGGCGGCTCGCACCTCCGCAGTGCGCGCTTCGCTGAAGTTGTCGAAGACGTAGCCGATCGAGCCGACCAGCGCGAAGATCAGCGGCGGCAGCGAGAGCAGCGCGAAGAAGGCCGCCTCGGCGGCCAGCCCGGTGACGCGGTTGCGAAAGCAGGTGCCGACCGTCGACACCACCAGCCGCCAGACGGTGTCCTTGGCCATCGCCCATCGGGCGGTCTCGCGAACCGAGCCGCTGCCCGTCTGGCCTGCCATGCAACTACGGTATCGACATGGCCATCGATAACCGGGTAGCAACGAACCAGGCACCGCCACTTGTCGGTCACAACGTGGTCCTGTCGGACCAGGCGCTCGTCGAGGCGGTCGAGCGCCACGGTTCCCGCGACGTCGTGGAGGACCTGACCGCCCTCGGGGCGATGGCCGGCACCGAGGAGGCGCGAGAGCACGGCATCCTGGCCAACCGCTTCGAGCCCGAGCTCACGCCGTTCGACCGCTACGGGAACCGGATCGACGAGGTGCGCTTCCACCCGTCCTGGCACTGGCTGATGCAACGCGGGGTCGGACACGGTCTCCAGGCGGCCCCTTGGGTGTCGGACTCACCGCATGCGCATGTACGCCGCGCCGCCGGCTTCATCGCCTGGTCCCAGACCGAGCCAGGCCACGGCTGCCCGATCTCGATGACCTACGCGGCCATCCCGGCTCTCCGGGTCGACGACGCGATCGCGAAGGAGTGGACACCGCTCCTGGCGTCGAGCGCATACGACTTCGGTGTGCGCGCGGCGACCGAGAAGCGCGGCGCCCTCGCCGGGATGGGCATGACGGAGAAGCAGGGTGGCTCCGACGTCCGCACGAACGTCACCGAGGCCCGGCCGACCTCCGCTGATGGCGAGTACACCCTCCACGGCCACAAGTGGTTCACCTCCGCACCGATGAACGACGTCTTCCTCGTGCTGGCACAGGCACCCGGGGGCTTGACCTGCTTCCTGGTGCCTCGGGTCCTCCCCGACGGCTCGCGCAACCGACTCGACGTCGTACGTCTGAAGGACAAGCTCGGCAACCGCTCCAACGCCTCCTCGGAGCTGGAGTTCCACGGCACCTGGGCCCAGCGGCTCGGCGACGAGGGCCGTGGGGTCCGGACGATCATCGAGATGGTCGCGGCCACGCGCCTGGACACCGTCCTGGGGTCCACGTCGCTGATGCGCCGAGCGGTCGCCGAGGCCTCCTGGCACGTGGCACACCGATCCGCGTTCGGGAGCCTGCTGGCGGACAAGCCGTTGATGCAGAACGTCGTCGCCGACCTCGCCGTAGAGACGGAGGCGGCCACTGCGCTGTCGATCCGGCTGGCCGCTGCCGTCGACAACGCCGAAGACCCCCACGAGGCGGCGTTCCGACGCATCGCGCTCCCACTGTCGAAGTTCTGGGTGTGCAAGCGCACCCCGATGATGGTGGCCGAGGCATTGGAGTGCCTGGGCGGAAACGGCTTCGTGGAGGAGTCGGTCATGCCGCTGCTCTTCCGCGAGTCGCCGCTGAACTCGATCTGGGAGGGCTCGGGCAACGTCAACGCACTTGACGTCCTGCGCGCGCTGTCGCGTGAGCCCGAGGCGCTCAACGCCTGGATCGTCGAGGTCGGCAAGGCTCGGGGTGAGGACGACAGACTCGACCGCGCCATCGAGGGCGTCCTCGAGCAACTGGCCGACACCTCCGACCTCGAGCTCCGTGCGCGTCGGCTCGCCGGGCAGATGGCGGCCGTCCTCCAGGGTGCCCTGCTCGTGCAGCACGCTCCGCCTGCGGTGGCAGACGCGTTCTGTGGGACCCGACTTGGCTCGGAGTACGGCGGCACGATGGGCATGCTGCCTCGCGGCATCGACCTCAAGGCGATCGTGGAACGCACCACACCCCACGTCGACTGACCCATGGCGGGCCGGCGTGCTGATCAGCGTGCGGGTCGGGGAATGCGCCAGGGCATTCCCCATGGCGCGCCCGCGCGCGGGTGACCCTCCTCGAGCCGTCGAGCCACGGACGAGCGGAAGGCAGCCATGTCGAGTCGACCGGGGTCGATCTTGTGGTCCGACCACTCCTTGTGCCCGATCACGGACCTTGCGCCCCACCCGTGGTGGTCGCAGATCGCCGCGGCGAGCAGCACCAGAGAGCGTCGCGCGGCACGGGTGGGAGGCGTGAGTCCGCTGTAGAAGGTCTCCACCCCGTAGAAGCTGGAGTTCCCGTCCGCCGCCCCGGCTGACCCGGTGTGCTCGAGGGGCCGGGGTGGACGCCGGCCGTAGGACTCCGCGATGACTGCCCGCAGGACGCGCGGGTCGCCTCCCCCGGCATGGTTCGCCCGACCGCAGCCGATCAGCCAGATCGTGCCGAGGTCGTCGCAGCCGAACTGCGCGAGCGGCCCGGGGAGACCTGTGCGCCCCTGGGTCACCAGGCGCAGGTCCGTGGTGTCGTCGGCATCGTCACCGGTGTGGTGCAGGACCAGGCCGTGCACCGGGCCCCAGCGGCCTACGTGGTTCCTGTGTCGGTTCCGCCAGCCGGCCACGGTCCGAAAGGGGACGTTCCAACGACCGAGCGCCTGCACCGTCTCGTCAGCGGACATGGGGGTAGCCATGTCACCTCCTCCGCCTCCTGGCCGTGGCTCTCGAGTCCGTGCTCGACCTCTGGGCGTACTGGATGCCGAAGTAGGCACTCAGGATCGCCCCGATGGAGCTGGCGACGGCGCCGAGCGCAGCCACCCCCGACTCGTCGTTCCAGCGGACGGCGACGATGACGAACGCCGTCATGAGCCCGAGCAAACCCATGAACACGGCCCAGAGCCCGGAGGTGACGGTTCCGTCCTCCGGCGCGAGCCTCTTCTCTCTCATCCCCGGTACAGGCATGCGCGACGGTCCTTTCGCGATTCGTCAGGGGAGGTCGACGAGGCGAGGTACCAGCCAGTGGCAAGGTCTGGGCGGGATGGCCCCCGTTTCCTTCATTCTTTACTTAAGAATGCGCGTGTACCCCATGTCTGGACATCACCCATGCTGTTCATCTTCGCTGTAGTCAGAGGGATCACTGCGTTTAGCCCTCTTTTCCCATGACAAACCCTGTCGAATCCGTGCATTAGGGGTCTGCTGCGGTGTCTTGAACCCAAGCGCGATCCGGCGCATTTGCACGTCGGATTCGTGTGATCCCTCGTGGGAGCTACCCAAAACGGGCGAAGCCGAGTGCCCCAAAGGGGTGCAACTCTCGTCTGGTCGGCTCAGTTGGGTCGGCAGGTGGGGGCGGCCCGAAGGTCGCCTGAGGGGGTTGCTCCAATGGGGAGAAGCGGCTCGAAGCCGGGTGGGCGGGGGGTGCTCGCCCGGCACAAGGCGTTGATAGGACTGCTCGGCCTCGCCTGCCTGCTGGTCGGCGGGGTGGGTGTTTGGGCCGTGTCGCTGAGCAACCAGATCAGCGCGATACCGCGCATGGACCTGGATCTCGGCTCTGACATCTTGGAGGATCCCGTCCTCGGGACCTACGACCGCCCGGATGCTCCGGACGGCGATGCAGCGGGCTCGGTGAACATCCTCATCGCCGGTGTCGACGCCGGCGAGTCCGCCCGCATCGGCGAGGTCGTGCAGCGCGACGTCTGGATCCCTGGGGAGCACCGGAGCGACACCATCATGGTCCTGCACCTGAGCGCCGACCGCCGGAACGCGTATCTGATCTCCGTGCCACGCGACACCTGGGTCCCCATCGACGGCTACGGCATGGCCAAGATAAACGCCGCCTTCTCCTACGGCGGGCCGCCACTGTTCGTGCGCACGCTCGAGCAGTTCACGGGTTTGAGGCTGGATCACCTGGTCCTCGTCGACTGGAAGGGCTTCATGAAGCTCGTCGACGCCCTCGGCGGGGTCGAGGTGCATCAGCAGGGCTCGGGACTCACCAGGCTGGACGGGGAGGAAGCCCTCGACTACGTCCGGGAGCGCCGCAGCCTCCCCCGTGGGGACCTGGACCGAATCAACCGACAGCAGAACGTCGTGCGGTCCCTTTCAGGGGAGCTCACGTCGCGGAAGGTGCTGCTCGACCCGCTCAAGCTCACCGAGGTCCTCGGGGTCGTCACGAGCAGCCTCGCCGTCGACGAGAGCCTGACCGACGGAGAGATCCGACGACTCGCCCTGTCCCTGCGCTCCCTCGACGGCGTTGCGCACATGACGGTCCCGGTGGAGGGCTTCGGCCGGGTCGACGGTCAGAGCATCGTGCGCGTCGACACCGACAAGGCCAAGGCTCTCTTCGGGGCAGCCGTCGCCGACGAGCTCGAGGAGTACACCGCCTCCTACGACGTGGACACCCTGCCCGCGCCCGCCGAGGTGGACTGAGCCGCAGTCAGTTCAGCTCGAGACCGGGGTAGAGCGGGTGCTTGTCGAGCATCTCGGCCGACGCCGCCTTGGTGCGCTCAGCAACGCCCTCGCCGAGCGTGTAGTTGGCCTTGGACGGTCGGCCGTCCTTGGTCTGCTTCGGCGTGGTGTTGGAGAGTACGTCGACCACCAGTTCGGCGACGCGGTCGAACTCGTCATGCCCGAAGCCGCGCGAGGTCAGGGCCGGCGTTCCGAAGCGGATGCCCGAGGTGTACCAAGCCCCGTTGGGGTCCGCGGGCACGGAGTTGCGGTTGGTCACCACCCCAGCGTCGAGAAGTGCCGACTCGGCCTGGCGGCCGGTGAGCCCGAAGCCCGTCACGTCGAGCAGCACGAGGTGGTTGTCGGTGCCGCCGGTGACGAGCTTGGCGTCGCGCTTGAGGAACCCCTCGGCGAGCGACTTGGCGTTGTCGGCGATGTCCTGGGCGTAGTCGGAGAAGTCCGGCTGGCGCGCCTCGGCGAGTGCGACGGCCTTGGCCGCCATCACATGCGAGAGAGGGCCGCCGAGGACCATCGGGCAGCCCCGGTCGACGGACGGGGCGTACTCCTCGGTGGCGAGGACGAGGCCGCCTCGCGGGCCTCGTAGGGACTTGTGGGTCGTGGTGGTGATCACGTGGGCGTAGGGCACGGGGTTCTCCTCGCCCGTGAACACCTTCCCCGCGACCAGGCCCGCGAAGTGTGCCATGTCCACCATCAGGGTCGCGCCGACCTCGTCGGCGATCTCGCGCATCTTGGCGAAGTTCACGCGGCGTGGGTAGGCGGAGTAGCCGGCGATGAGGACCAGCGGCTTGAACTCGCGAGCGGCGGCGGCGACCCGGTCGTAGTCGAGGAGCCCCGTCTGGGGGTCCGTGCCGTAGCTGCGCTGGTGGAACATCTTCCCGGAGATGTTGGGACGGAAGCCGTGGGTGAGGTGGCCGCCGGCATCCAGGGACATGCCGAGCATGCGCTGGTTGCCGAGCTCGTTGCGCAACTCCTCCCAGTCGGCCTCCGACAGCTCGTTGACCGACTTGGCGGCGTGCTTCTCCAGTGCGGGCGACTCGACGCGGTGGGCCAGGATGGACCAGAAGGCGACCAGGTTGGCGTCGATGCCGGAGTGCGGCTGGACGTAGGCGTACTCAGCTCCGAACAGCTCGCGGGCGTGCTCGGCAGCGATCGACTCGACGGTGTCGACGTTCTGGCACCCGGCGTAGAAGCGGTGCCCGATGGTGCCCTCGGCGTACTTGTCACTGAGCCAGTTGCCCATCGTCAGCAGCACGGCAGGGGACGCGTAGTTCTCACTGGCGATCAGCTTCAGCGACGATCGCTGGTCGGTGAGCTCGGCGCGGATGGCGTCAGCGATCCGGGGCTCGACCGAGGAGACGACGTCGAGTGCAGACTTGTAGGCGGCGCTGGCGGTGGTGGCGAGGTCGCCTCCGGTCGAGGAGGCGGAGATCCCTGCGGCAGTCGGCTCGATCATGGCGACCAGCCTAGTGACCCACCCACCGCCGATCAGGGCCGCAGGGGTGGCGGACGTCACATCGCCCGCCTGAGGGCCGCTCAAGTGTCTCACATTTTGGGCCATCGTCTCACTACATGAGACCTGGGTTTGTGGACCAGGCGTCCGAGCCGTGAGACTTCACCGCATGATCACTGCAGGGACCGACCAGCGCCTCGTGACTCGGCGTCACGTGGACCTCGGTCGTACCCGCAGCATGATGTGTATGCCGCAGCGCGCCGTCTGAGCTCAGTCACTGTCAGCCCCGGCGCGCGGTCGCCGGCACACACGTCTCGACAACGACGTCGGGTGGTCGTCGACTCGTGCGCTCTCGCCCCCAGGACGCATTCATGACTTCTGGCAACACCACCCCGCACAAGCCGACCGGCCCCGGAAAGCCCGCTCCGAGCGGCCCGGGCCGCAGCGGTCGGCCCCGCCCTCGCCGCGGTGAGGGCCAGTGGGCGCTCGGGTACCGAGAGCCCCTCAACGCGAACGAGCAGTTCAAGAAGGACGACGACGCCCTCAACGTCCGAGCCCGCATCGAGAGCATCTACGCCTACCGAGGCTTCGACTCCATCGATCCCAGCGACCTTCGCGGCCGGTTCCGCTGGTGGGGCCTCTACACCCAGCGCAAGCCCGGGTTCGACGGCGGCAAGACCGGCGCCCTCGAGCCGCACGAGCTCGACGACCGCTACTTCATGATGCGGGTACGCACCGACGGCGCCCTGCTCGGCGCTGAGCACCTGCGCGCTCTCGGGTCCGCCTCCACCGACTTCGCGCGCGACACCGCCGACATCACCGATCGCCAGAACATCCAGTACCACTGGGTCCAGGTCGAGGACGTTCCCGAGATCTGGCAACGACTGGAGGCCGTTGGCCTGGAGACCCAGGAGGCGTGCGGCGACTCGCCCCGTCCCTTCCTCGGCTCTCCGGTTGCCGGGGTCGCTGCCGACGAGATCATCGACGGCACGCCGGCGCTGCAGGAGATCAAGCGCCGCTTCATCGGCAACCCGGCGTTCTCCAACCTCCCCCGCAAGTTCAAGACCGCCGTCACCGGCCACCCGAGCCACGACGTCGCGCCCGAGGTCAACGACGTGGCCTTCGTCGGCACTGTGCACCCCGAGCACGGACCCGGGTTCGACCTGTGGGTCGGTGGGGGCCTGTCCACCAACCCGATGCTGGCCCAGAAGCTCGGCGTCTGGATCCCACTCGACGAGGTGGCAGATGCCT
The DNA here is from genome assembly GCA_035456965.1 of Nocardioidaceae bacterium. Lineage (GTDB taxonomy): Bacteria > Actinomycetota > Actinomycetes > Propionibacteriales > Nocardioidaceae > Nocardioides_C. The sequence goes on along the minus strand of DATICF010000029.1, from coordinate 15,958 downwards.
GGGAGGGCGTCGCGTCGATCTTCCGCGACTACGGCTACCGACGCCTGCGTTCCCGGGCACGACTGAAGTTCCTCGTGGCCGACTGGGGCGTCGAGAAGTTCCGGGAGGTACTGGAGAACGAGTACCTCGGGCGCGCCCTCGTCGACTGCCCCTCCCCCGTCTCCCCCGGGGTCGCGGGCGACCACGTCGGCGTGCACCGCCAGAAAGACGGTGCCTACTATGTCGGCGCTGCCCCGACCGTCGGCCGCGTCTCCGGGACACTGCTGACTCGCCTTGCCGACCTGGTCGAGGAGTACGACGCGAGCGGGGTCCGGCTCACGGCGTACCAAAAGCTGGTGGTGCTCGGGCTGGCCGAGGAGAAGGTGCCGGGGTTCGTCGACGCGCTGGAGGGTATCGGGCTCACCGCCCGCCCGAGCAACTGGCGCAAGAACACCATGGCCTGCACCGGCATCGAGTTCTGCAAGCTCGCCATCGTCGACACGAAGGACCGGGCCGCCGCCCTCGTGGACGAGCTCGAGCGGCGGTTCCCCGACCTCGACACCCCGATCACGGTCAACGTCAACGGCTGCCCCAACGCCTGCGCCAGGACGCAGGTGGCCGACATCGGTCTGAAGGGTCAGCTCGTGATGGACGAGGACGGCCGCCAGGTCGAGGGCTTCCAGGTCCACCTCGGCGGCGGCCTCGGCCTCGACCCGGTCTTCGGCAAGAAGCTCCGCGCCCACAAGGTGACCAGCGCCGGCCTCGACGACTACGTCACCGCCGTCGTGCACGCGTTCCTCGCCGACCGCGAGGAGGGCGAGAGCTTCCAGGCCTGGGTGCTTCGCGCCGACGAGGCGCTGCTGCGCGGCGAAGGCGCCCCCGCACTGGAGGTGGCGCGATGAGCGAGCGTGCCGTGCCTTTCCACTGCCCCTACTGCGGAGGCGAGGACCTCCGACCGCACGAGACCGAGGAGGGCTCGCCGCACGGTGCCTGGGAGTGCCGCGCGTGCCTTCGGGCGTTCTCCCTCAGAATGCTCGGGCTCGTCGCCCCGCGCGGTGAGGGGTCGGCGTCATGACGGCCGCGAGCACGATGGCCGCCCGCAGCTTCCGCGGAAGCACGACCGAGGGGCGGACCACGCAGGAGCTCAAGGAGCTGGTCTCCCACGTCGGCGCAGAGCTCGAGCTCGCGCCTGCCGAGGTGATCATCGAGTGGGCGGTGGCGACCTTCGGAGAGCGATTCTGCATCACCTCCTCCATGGGTGATGCCGTCCTCGCCCACCTCGCCTCGCAGGTGGCGCCCGGGATCGACGTGGTCTTCCTCGACACCGGCTACCACTTCGCCGAGACCATCGGCACCCGTGACGCGGTCGAGGCGACCCTGCCGGTCAACCTCGTCACCGTCCGGCCCGAGCTGAGCGTCGCCGAGCAGGACGCCGCCTACGGCAAGGACCTCTTCGCGCGCGACCCGGACCTGTGCTGCGCGCTGCGCAAGGTCGAGCCACTGAGGCGTTCGTTGGAGAACTACGACGCGTGGGCCACTGGTCTACGCCGTCAAGAGACCCGTAACCGCGTCATCGCGCCCGTCGTTGGATGGGACGAGAACAAGGAGAAGGTCAAGGTCTCGCCCCTCGCGCGATGGAGCGACGAGGACGTCGAGCGGTACGTCGTCGAGCACGGGGTGCTGGTGAACCCGTTGCAGTACGACGGTTACCCCTCGATCGGGTGCGGCCCCTGCACTCGCAGGGTGGCGCCCGGGGAGGACAAGCGAAGCGGCCGCTGGGCCGGAAGCACGAAGACCGAGTGCGGGATCCACGCATGAACCCCTCATGCGCCCGACAGCAGGACCCACACGAAAGGAGCCCCCGCTCATGACCGCTCCCGCCCTCGTGGCTCTGGCCCACGGAAGCCGTGACCCCCGCTCCGCGGAGACGATCCAGGCGCTCGTCGCCGAGGTGCGCGGCATGCGCCCCGACCTGCGGATCGAGGCCGCCTTCCTCGAGCACTCCAAGCCGTCGTTCTCCACGGTCGTCGACAAGCTGGTGCGAGCCGGCTATGACGAGATCGTCGTGGTGCCCCTGCTGCTCACCGAGGCTTACCACGCCCGGGTGGACGTTCCCAGTGCGATCGCAGGCGTGGAGGCGAGGCACGACAACCTCAAGGTCCGCGCGACCGGCATCCTCGGGCTCGAGACCGTCTTCCTGGAGGTCCTCGACCGACGGCTGCGCACCGCACTGAAGGAGGCGCGGGTGCGCGAGCTCGACGCCCTCGTCCTCGCGGCCGCCGGCTCCTCGGACGCACTCGCCAACCAGGCCGTGGCCCGGCTCGCCCGCCTGTGGGGCACCAAGCACAAGCTGCCCACGGTGGCGGCGTTCGCCTCCGCCGCGCCGCCCGCGACCGGCGAGGCCGTGCGGCAGTTCCGTGCCGAAGGCAGGCGCCACATCGCGGTGGGCTCGATGTTCCTCGCGCCGGGCACTCTGCCCGACCGGGCCGCCGAGCTGGCTCTCGAGGCGGGAGCCGTCGCGGTGTCGGCTCCCCTGGGCGCCGACACCGAGGTCGCCCGCACCATCCTGGCCCGCTACGCGGTCGGAGCGGTCGAGCTCGTCCCGGTCTGACCCGCAGGGACGTCACGCGCCGCGACCGCCGCAGGCCTCGCTCCGCGTGACGTCCCGTGCTGGGTAGGCTCTCCCCCATGAGCCAGCACTTCGACCTCCTTGTTCTCGGCGCGGGCCCTGGTGGCTACGTCGCCGCCATCCGCGCATCGCAGCTCGGCCTCAAGGTCGGCGTGGTCGAGAAGAAGTACTGGGGCGGTGTCTGCCTCAACGTCGGCTGCATCCCCTCGAAGGCGCTGCTGCGCAACGCCGAGCTGGCGCACATCATCACCCACGAGAAGGACGTCTTCGGGATCGAGGGCGACGCCACGATGAGCTTCGCGACGACCCACAAGCGCAGCCGGAGCGTGTCGGACAGCATCGTCAAGGGCGTCCACTTCTTGATGAAGAAGAACAAGATCACCGAGATCAACGGGTGGGGCACCCTCACCGGGGACAAGTCGATCGACGTCGAGGACGACAACGGCAACGTCGAGAGCTACACCTGCGACAACCTGATCATCGCCACCGGTGCCACGACCCGCCTCGTCCCGGGCACCGAGCTCTCCGAGCGCGTCGTGACCTACGAGGAGCAGATCCTCACCGATGAGCTCCCCGGCAGCATCGTGATCGCTGGCTCCGGCGCGATCGGCGTCGAGTTCGCCTACGTGATGAAGAACTTCGGGGTAGACGTGACCATCGTCGAGTTCCTCGACCGGATGGTGCCCACCGAGGACGCCGAGGTCTCCAAGGAGCTGCTGCGCCACTACAAGAAGCTCGGCGTGAACGTCATGCTCTCCACCAAGGTCGAGAGCATCGACGACTCCGGCGAGAAGGTGAAGGTCACCGTCTCCAAGGACGGCGAGCAGCAGGTCATCGAGACCGACAAGGTTCTCCAGGCCATCGGCTTCGCACCGCGCCTCGAGGGCTACGGCCTCGAGAACACCGGCGTCAAGACCACCGAGCGTGGCGCCATCGCCGTCGACGAGCGGGGCCGCACCAACATCGAGGGCGTGTACGCCATCGGCGACGTCACCGGCAAGCTGATGCTCGCCCACACGGCCGAGGCGATGGGCATCGTCGCAGCCGAGACGATCACGGGAGCGGAGACGATGGAGATCGAGTTCGACATGATCCCGCGGGCGACGTACTGCCAGCCGCAGATCGCATCCTTCGGCTACAGCGAGGAGCAGGCCAAGGAGAAGGGCTACGACGTCAAGACGGCGAAGTTCCCGTTCTCCGCCAACGGCAAGGCGAAGGGACTCGGCGACACGAACGGCTTCGTCAAGCTGGTTGCCGACGCGAAGTACAACGAGATCATCGGCGCCCACATGATCGGGCCCGACGTCACCGAGCTTCTCCCCGCGCTGACGCTGGCCCAGCGCTGGGACCTCACCGCCGACGAGGTGGCGCGCAACGTCTTCGCGCATCCCACTCTCAGCGAGGCGGTCAAGGAGGCCGTCGAGGGAATCGCCGGCCACATGATCCACATGTAGGACCGTCACGGACGAGAAGCGGCCGCCCGGGAGCATCCCCGGGCGGCCGCTTTGTCTTGCGGGGTGCGTTCGCCGACGAAGCCAGTCCGTCGACGGCAATGCAGGCCGAGCAGGTCCGCCCCGCTCAGCGGACGAGACGGTCCACCAGATGCTCGAGCTCGCGTGCGGGGTCGGTGGTGACCCCGCCGTGGATCGGCCCCGGTTGTACGACGGTCGAGCGGGGTGCGCTGACGAAGCCGAACCTCGTGCCGAGCGGGGTCTGACCGGCGGCGCCGGCCGACTCGTCACCGCGGCAGACAGCCTCGATGGTGGCCAGGGCAGAGGACACCGCGTCGAGGTCGAGGTCCGGCGCGAAGATCTGGAGACGGGCCGGGTCGACGTGGCACCGTGCCTGCAGGAAGTCGGCCCGTTGGCAGTAGAGCACGACGCCGACGTTGGCGAACTCCTCACGGTCCACGCGGGGCACGCAGCGGAGCACGACGTACTGGAAGCCCATCTGGCTCACGCGGCACTCTCCCGCGGAAGCCATGCCCGGTCGCCCGAGACCCGCGCGAGAAGGAAGCTGACGTAGGCCTCGCGGACGGCGTCCACGCCGGCCGCGCCCGGCGGGACCTCCAGCCACTCGCCGGGCACCTCGCCGACCACCTCGCGCAGCAGGTCAGCGGTCACCAGGGGGGCGAGGGCTGCGTCGGCGGCATCGATGCCCGGAAGGTAGGCCGCGAGCACGTGCTCGGAGACGTCGTAGGGCTGACGCGCGAACCGCTCGGGACTGCCGATGCCCTGCGCCCAGCTGTGGTGGAAGTAGAGGCAGGCGCCGTGGTCGATGGCCCACAGGTCCTGGTGCCAGACGAGCAGGTTCGGGTTGCGCCAGCTGCGGTCGACGTTGGCGGTCAGCGCGTCGAGCCAGATGATCCGCGCTGCGGCTCTGGGGTCGGGCGAGCAGCCCGAGTCGAACCCGAACGCACCGGGGAGGAAGTCCACCCCGAGGTTGAGACCGACACTGGCGGTCAGCAGGTCCTGGACCTCCTCGTCGGCTTCATACCTGCCGATCGCGGCATCGAGATCGACCGCCGCAAGGTCAGGAGTGCGGATGCCCAGACGGCGGGCCAGCTCCCCCACAACGACCTCCGCCACGAGGACGCGCAACCCCTGGCCGGCACCCCGGAACTTGCAGACGTAGGTCCCGAGGTCGTCTGCCTCGACGATGCCGGGCAAAGAGCCGCCCTCGCGCAGCGGCGCGACGTAGCGGGTCGCGGACACGGTGGGGAGCACTCGGACAACCTATCGGGCTGGACGGTTCAGTCCCCGAACCCCTCGCGGAGAAGCCGCTGTCGCTGCTCCTGCACGTCGAACTCGGCCCCCGGCCACGAGAGCTCGAGGCGCCGCAAGGTCTCGAGGAGGACAGTGGCCACCGCCCAGTTGCGGTACCACTTCCGGTCGCTCGGCACGACCAGCCACGGCGCCGCCTCGGTGTTGGTCCGCTCCAGAGCGATCTCGTAGGCACGCTGGTAGCTCGACCAGTGGACCCGGTCGTCGAGGTCCCCAGGGTTGAACTTCCAGTGCTTGGTCGGGTCGTCGAGGCGCGCGAGCAGGCGCTCCCTCTGCTCGTCCGCGGAGATGTGCAGCATGCACTTGACGACCGTCGTACCGCCCTCGACGAGCTCGGCCTCGAACTCGTTGATCGCGTCGTACCTACGCTCGATCTCCTCCGGCGCGGCGAGCTCGCGGACCCGCCCGATGAGGACGTCCTCGTAGTGGGAGCGGTCGAAGATCCCGATCAGCCCGGCCGCAGGAACCTCGCGCCGGACCCGCCACAGGAAGTCATGGCGCAGCTCCTCCTCGGTCGGCGCGCCGAACGCCTTGATATGCACGCCTTGGGGGTCGAAGAGCGCCACTGCGTGCCTCATCACTCCACCCTTACCCGCAGTGTCCATGCCCTGAAGGACCAGGAGGATCCGACGCGAACCCCCGGTCCGTCCCTCGGCGAAGAGCCTCTCCTGAAGCTCCGACATCTGGCCGTCGAGAGCGGCAAGCGCCGCCTTGCCGTCCTGCTTGCCGCCGTCGAAGCCCGGAGTTGCCCTGGGGTCGTAGCCGAAGAGGTTCACCGGACCCTTGGGAAGAGCCAGCGCGTCGGAGAGGGTTTCGGTTGAGCTCATGCGGTGATCATGCCCGAACGCCGCTGCCGCCCTTGTGCGCGACCGGGGGCAGGGATCACTCGGCCAGGCCAACACCCTCCCTCGCCAAGGCGTCCAGCCGGCTGATCGCACGGAAGTACTTCTTCTTGTAGCCGCCCTCGAGAAGCTCGGGAGCGAACACCTCATCCATGCTCACTCCGCTGGCAACGACCGGCAGATCACGGTCGTACATGCGGTCGGCAAGCACGACCAGCCGCAGGGCGACTGCCTGGTCGCTGACGGTGCGCACCTCCTCGAGGCAGACCAGGCTCACCCCGTCGAGCAGTGCGCCGTACCTGGAGGGGTGCACGTCGGCGAGGTGCCTGGTGAGGTCGACGAAGTGGTCGAAGCTGGCGCCCTCGGCCTCCGCGCGCCGGCGGACCTCCTCGAGCGGGGCCGCGTCCGGCGCCTTGGGCAGACCTCGGTGCCGATAGTCCTCCCCGTCGATGCGCACGGAGTCGAACGAGCTGGCCAGCCCCTGGATCTCCCGCATGAAGTCGGCGGTTGCGAAGCGCCCCTCCCCCAGCTTGCCGGGCAGGGTGTTCGAGGTCGCAGCCAGCCGCACGCCGGCTTCGCGGAGGTTGCGCAGCAGCGTCGAGACCAGCACGGTGTCTCCGGGGTCGTCGAGCTCGAACTCGTCGACGCAGGCCAGCCGGTAGGACGAAAGGGCAGCGACCGCGTCGTGGAAACCGAGGGCCCCCACGAGGTGGGTCAGCTCCACGAACGTCGCGAACAGCTTCGGCTCGGGCGCCTCGTGCCACAGGGAGGCAAGCAGGTGGGTCTTCCCGACGCCGTACCCGCCATCGAGGTAGACCCCGCCGGGTCCGGCCGGCTCTGCGCTCTTGCGGAAGAGCCCCTTCTTCCTCGCCGGCCGCTGCAGGTCGGCGGCGAAGCCACGAAGAACCTCGACGGCCTCCTTCTGGGACGGCTGCGCAGGATCGGGCTTGTAGGAGTCGAAGCTGACCTCGGCGAAACGCGGTGGAGGCACGAGCTCTGCCAGCAGCCGGTCCTTCGACACGTGGGGATTGCGAGAGCAAAGACGGATCGGCACCGGTCCAGCCTACGAGTTCGCGGCTACTCTGCCTGACATGCGTCTGCCTGTGATGCCCCCCGTGCGACCCATGCTGGCCAAGTCGGTCAAGGGAATCCCCGACCCTGCCAAGCACGAGGGCGGCTTGTCCTTCGAGCCCAAGTGGGACGGGTTCCGCTGCATCGTCTTCCGCGACGGCGACGAGGTGATCCTCGCCAGCCGCAACACGAAGGAGCTCACCCGGTACTTCCCGGAGGTGGTGGAGGCGGTGAAGGACTCCCTTCCGCCACGGTGCGTGGTCGACGGCGAGATCTTCGTCGCCATCGGCGAGCGGCTCGAGTTCGAACGGCTCCAAGAGCGCATTCACCCGGCTGACTCCCGGGTGCGGATGCTCGCGGAGACGACGCCGGCGTCGTACGTCGCCTTCGACCTGCTCGCCCTCGACGACGAGACCCTGATGAACGAGCCGTTCTCGGTCCGGCGTGCGCGCCTGGAGGATGCGATGGCGCGAGCCGTGCCTCCGGTGTACCTGACCGCCACCACCAGGGACCCTGTCGAGGCGACCGACTGGTTCGCCCACTTCGAGGGAGCAGGTCTCGACGGCGTGGTGGCCAAGCCGATGTCCTCCACGTACCAGCCCAACGTGCGCACGATGTTCAAGATCAAGCACGAGCGCACGGCCGACGTGGTCGTCGCCGGCTACCGGCTCCACAAGACGTCGACCGCGGACCGCCCCTTGCTCGGTTCGCTCCTGCTCGGGTTGTACGACGACGGCGGGACCCTGCAGCACGTAGGCGTCGCGGCGGCCTTCAGCGAGAAGCGGCGCGCCGAGCTGATCGAGGAGCTCGCGCCGCTTGTCGCGGACATCTCCGAGCACCCCTGGGGCAACTGGGCCGAGGCCGAGCACCACAACGTCACGGGCGAGCGCCTGCCGGGCGCCCAGAGCAGGTGGAGCTCCGGGAAGGACCTCTCTTTCGTCCCGCTCGACCCCAAGCTCGTGCTCGAGGTCGGTTACGACCACATGGAGGGCACCCGGTTCCGGCACACCGCACAGTTCAAGAGGTGGCGTCCCGACCGCGACCCCGACACGTGCGGATATGAGCAGTTGGAAGAGCCGGTGAGCTATGACTTGGGTAAGGTCTTGACCACCAGATCTTCATGAGTGGAGGGCGTTTCCCGTGACTGCCTCAGGATCCGAGACGACCTACGACGTGGTGCTGCTCGTCGAGCAGCCGCTCTCCCAGCAGGACGCTCTCCAGGTGCGTGGCCTGCACGAGGACATCGCAGAGCACGTCCGCTACCACGTCCTGCTGCCGGTCGAGGACGCAGCCGCCCGAGTCGAGTCCGCGATGGGGTCGCTCGCGGCCAGCGAGGTTCTGGCCTCCCCCGCGCTGGTGATGAGCGAGGAGGACCTCGAGAACATCCAGCACGAGCTCCTCGAAAACGCTCGCCGTGAGCTCTCGGCCAGCGTCCAGCGGCTCGCCGACGCCGGAGCAGATGCCCAGGGTGACATTGTCAGCATCGACCCGATCGACGCCCTGGCCGCGAAGGTCAGCGCTGTCGACGCCCGTGAGGCGATCATCTTGACCCGTCCGCACGTGGTCTCGGAGTTCTTCCACCTCGACTGGACCTCCCGCGCTCGTCGCAAGATCGGCGTCCCGGTGCTTCACCTGCTCGAGCACGAGACCTTCGACAATCAGGCCGGAGGCGGGGAAGGCGTGACCGGGCTCTGACGGACCCCGTGCGCGTCCCAAGAACCCCGAACGCAAACCCGGGTCGCACTGCAGTTTTCTGCACTGCACAAACCTGCATCGCTTGATCTCCGCGTAAGCGCGGACCGTGACCAAACGGAGATGCCCGAACTGCTGGACTTTCCCGACCTGTCTTGATGAGGTGCCGGAGTCGCGACGAAAGTCGCGAATGACTGCGCCGTTGAGCAAACATCGGCGCGCGCCACTCCCACTCACAGGAGGATCTCCGTGAAGCGACGCATCATCGGCGTCCTGGGTGGTGCAACCACAGCCGCCCTGCTTGCCACAGCACTGCAGGGTCCGGCCGAGGCCGCACCTCCCGCCGACCCCGACTCCGCACGAGACCAGGCTTCGTCCAAGAGCCGCGCCGACGACCGGCCGGACCGGATGGAAGGCCGCCGGCGGGCGCTGACCAAGAAGGGCGCCGAGCTTGTGCTCACCGGCAAGCGCCAGGTCGAGAACCGCAACGGTTCGGAGGCGGTGCGGGTCGCGCCCGGTCAGTGGGCACAGTACGGCCTGCAGGCGAGCGACCAGCTGCTCTCGTTCCTTGTCGAGTTCGGCGACGGTTCCACCGACGGCAAGGGCGGCAATGGCGGCGGCAAGGGCAAGGCCGGCTCGGACGACGGCTCGACCTCAGGCCCGCTGCACAACGAGATCCCTCAGCCGGACCGTACGACGGACAACAGCACGTACTGGAAGGCCGACTTCAACCGCCAGCACTACATGGACATGTTCTTCAACGGCATGGCCGACCAAAGCGGCGAGTCCTTCAAGCAGATCTACGAGGAGATGTCGAGCGGGCGCTACACGGTCGGCGGCGACGTCAGCGACTGGGTGAAGGTGGCAAAGCCGGAGAGTGCCTACGGCACCACGGAGAGCCACGAGGACATGACCTACTTCATCGACGACACCGCGGAGGCCTGGTACGACGCACAGGTCGCTGCCGGCAAGTCGCGCCAGGAGATCGTCGCCTACCTCGAGGGCTTCGACCAGTGGGACCGCTACGACCACGACGGTGACGGCGACTTCAACGAGCCCGACGGCTACGTCGACCACTTCCAGGCGATCCACGCCGGCGAGGGCGAAGAGGCCGGCGCCCCCGAGTGGGCGATCTGGTCGCACCGCTGGGCGGTCAACCAGAACGGCTTCCACTCCGACGGCATCGGGCCCGAGGGAGCGACGTTCGGCGGTATCGAGATCGGCGACACCGGTCTGTGGATCCGTGACTACACCACCGAGCCGGAGAACGGCGGCCTGGGGGTGTTCGTGCACGAGTACGCCCACGACCTCGGCCTGCCTGACCTCTACGACACCCAGGGCGGGGAGAACGGCACCGGCTTCTGGACGCTGATGAGCTCCGGTTCCTGGCTCGGACACAGCGAGGAGGCGATCGGCACCACGCCCAACCACATGGGCCCGTGGGAGAAGTTCCAGCTCGGCTGGCTCGACTATGAGGTGGCGCGGACCGGCCAGACCTCGACTCATGACCTCGGCCCGTCGTACCACGCCACCAAGAAGGCCCAGGCCGTCATCACCATCCTCCCCAAGAAGACGGTGACCACGAGCCTCGGCGCCGCCGCCGAGGGGACCGACTACTTCTACTCCGGCCGCGGCGACAACCGCACCGCCACGCTGACCAGCCCGACCTTCACCGTGCCGGCAGGCGGCCAGCTCAGCGCCCAGGTGAAGTACGACATCGAGGTGGACTGGGACTACGCCTACGCCGAGATCACGACCGACGGCGGAGCCACCTGGACGCCGATCCAGACGAGTGAGTCGTCGACGACCAACCCCAACGGCACCAACGAGGGCTTCGGCATCACTGGCTCGAGCGGTGGCGCCTGGGTGCCGCTGACGGCGAGCCTGCCCAGCGACGCAGCCGGGAAGACCGCTCAGGTCCGTTTCCGGATGGTCAACGACGCCTACATCAACGAGACCGGCCTCCTGGTCGACTCGATCTCTGTGGGCGGTCTCAGCGAGGGCGCCGAGGACGGCGCGAACGGCTGGACCATGGGCGGGTTCACCATCGCCGAGAACGGTCAGGTCGAGCGGCAGTACAGCCACTACTACATCGCCGAGAACCGCACGTACGGCGGCTACGACAGCACCCTGCGGACGGGGCCGTACAACTTCGGATGGGGTCTCAGCGAGCCCAACCGGGTCGAGCACTTCCCCTACCAGGACGGCCTGCTGCTCTGGTACTGGAACACCCAGTACACCGACAACAACACCAGTGCCCACATGGGTGGCGGCGAGGCGCTGCCGATCGATGCCCGCCCCGCGTCGCTGAAGTGGTCGGACGGGTCGATCGCGCGCAACCGGATCCAGTCGTTCGACGCGACCTTCGGGCTGGCCTCGACCGACCCGATCTCGCTTCACCGCGAGACCACGGGCGGGATGACCACCCTCAACGCCCCGTCGCGTCCGGGGGTCGCAGTCTTCGACGACTCAGACCCGATGCGCTACTACGACCAGGCGAACCCGCGCGGCAGCGTCATCGTCGGTGGCACCGGCACGCGGATCGAGGTCATCAGCACCACCCAGAACGGCTCGATGCAGATCGTGGTCCGCTGACCACCAGCATCGACGCCTGAATGACAAGGGCCGGGGAGGTTGCACCTCCCCGGCCCTTGGTCGTCGCCCGGCAGTCGCGGGCTGCCTGCTCCCAGGTCAGGCAGCCTCCTTCTCGTGACCGCGCGCACGGCAGGCGCAGGTGTGGATCCGGTCGTTGGCCGGACACGGCGGCGTCACGGGCCGGCACGACCCACAGATCGGCGGGGACATCGAGCACCAGATGCACGTCCAGCTGTGGAGCCTGCAGGTGTCGACGGGGACCTCGTGCTCCTCGGCCGGCGACTGGACGTCGACACGCCACAGCGCCGCGGCACCAGTCTGCGGAATCAGTGGCTGAGCAAGCTGCGTCATGTGCTTTCCGTATCGAATCAGGCGAGTTCCCGGCCCTAGTAGAAGTCCCCAGGTGACGGTCGGGGCGAAACACCCGTCTAGACCTGATGGTGCAGCTCGTCCTGACCCGCGTCGCGTTCACGTGCGCGGTCCCCCCGAGCGGGCTGCCGGGCCCGGCTCGTCACGCGCCACATGCTTCCCGTCCTGCACGTGCGCCACGGTGGTCTACGAGGCATTTGCGTCGATGGGCACTCTTAGGTGTGATGGAACGGATTCCCGAGTTGTCCGGATGCCGGGAGCCGACAAACCCACCGAAGACAGAAGGGTCCTTTCGTGCCTGCGCACCGCAAACCGACTCATCGCAAGAAGGTCGTCGTGGCCGCGCTCGGGATGGCGCTCGCCGGCTCCGGTGTGGCGTTCGCGGTCCAGGGTGAGGAGGAGCCCGTCGCCAGTGCGCCGCAGCCGATGACGACGACCAGCGCCCCCTCGTCTGCCTTCCCGAGCAGCACCGGCCCCGACGAGCGGGACCTGCGGCCCTCGCGCGACGCCACCGAGAGGCGTGAGAAGTTGAAGGAGAAGGGCGACAGGTCCAAGGGCAAGAGGACCCAGCGCCGCGCGGCATCCCCCCGCCCGTCCGAGACGGCCGTCCCGACTCCGACGCTCACACCCGAGCCCAAGCAGTCCGTCGATCGGGAGCCCACGAGCCAGTCGACGACCCCCACACAGGAGCCGTCCCACAGGGAGGGAGGGATCGTCGGCGGCACCAACGCCGCCCGTGCAGACGCTGGCCTCCCGGCCCTCTCCGTGAGCGCCTGCCTCACCGATCTGGCCGAGCGCCACGCCCATCGGCTTGCCGCCTCGGGGTCCCTCCAGCACCAGGACATCTCTGCGGTGATGAACGTCTGCGGCCTCTCGACCGCAGGCGAGAACGTCGCCATGAACTACACCGGACCCACGGCCATGGTGGCGCAGTGGATGGACTCATCGGGCCATCGCGCGAACATCCTCAACGGCAGGTTCTCCCTGATCGGGGTCGGCACCGCCCAGGCCCCCGACGGCTCGTGGTACGGCGTACAGGTCTTCGGGGACAAGTGACGCGACAGGTCAGCCCGGTGCTGGGGCTGGCGGCATCTCGAGAAACATGCGCACGCTTCCTCCAAGTGCCCTAGCGTCCAGAGCATCGGGTGCGGTCCGGCCGGCCGGACCGTGGAAGAGGCGCTCTGGGCCGGCACCCATAGACGCGGAGGGCGGATGACGAGCGACCGGGCCGTTCAGCTGGTCGGCGCCGGAATCGCGGCGTCGTGGCTCATGCTGCTTGTCGTCCTCGACATCGCGACCGCCGGCGCATCCTTCGTCCTCGCACCGCTCTTTGCGCTCTCTCCTCTGGTGGCCTGCTCTGTGCTGTCCGCGCGGGGGACATCGCTGTTCGCCGCGGCTGCCGTGGCAGCGACAGTGGCCTCGGGCTGGTGGAACGACACATGGGACCAGGCCCAGCACGTCGTACGCATCGGCGACGTCCTCCTGGTCAGCGCGGCCGCGGTCGTCGTCGCGGTGGTGCGCGTTCGTCGCGAGAGGCGCTATGCGCGCGTCGTCGTCATCGCCGAGATCGCGCAGAAGGCGATCCTGCCCACCCTTCCTGACGTCGCGGGGAAGGTCGCCATCGGTGCCCGTTACATGTCAGCCTCGCAGGACGCCGTTGTCGGCGGCGACCTCTACGACTGCTACCACTCCGAACGGCATGTTCGCTTCCTGGTAGGTGACGTCCGCGGCAAAGGCCTCGCCGCAGTCGAGCAGGCCGCACGAGTGATCCGCTCGTTCCGTCAGTCCGCCGCGACCGAGGCCACCCTCCCTGCGGTCGCACGCGACATGACCCGCTACCTCGCGCCGTTCTTCGACGACGAGGAGTTCGTGACCTCGGCGCTGGTGGACACCTCGGACCCCCAGCGCCTGACTCTTGTCAGCTGCGGCCATCCGCCGCCCATGCTGGTCAGCCGCGACGGGCGAGTGACCTTCCTCGAGGCTCCCGCCGGACTACCGCTTGGCCTGGGCGACAGGTACGACGCGCTCTCGGTGCCCTGGGCGCCCGGTGATCGTGTCCTGCTCTACACCGACGGCCTGAGCGAAGCGCGCGACGCCGATGGCGAGTTCCTCCCCCTCCACACTCTTGCACCCCAGCTCAGCTCCGGGCCTGTCGAGGAGGCGCTCGACAACGTGCTCGACACGGTACGCCGACATGTCCCCCACGGGGACCTCAACGACGACCTCGCGGTGATCCTGCTCGAAAATGCGGCATCTGACCAAGAACGCACCAAGGACGCGCAGGCGCGACCGGGAGCCGAGGCACCCGCGTTCCGCGACATCGACTCGAGGACGCTGGGTTGACGTTGCGCAGACAGGGCCGGCCTCTTTCGCCGCCGCCCAGGTGATGCTCGGTACCCCGACAAGGCGTACAGTCCGTCGGTAATGACCATCACCACGCCGCCTCTCCCACGCGAGGACGAGGGGCGCGACGCGCAGCTGCTCACCGCACAGCTCGAGCTCCTGGCCGGAGTCGTCGCAGGCCAGCCTCTGCCTCCAGCGCTCGAGTCGCTGCTGCGTGTGGTCGAGCGGGTCTCGACGGGGGGCCTGCTCTCCTCGATCCTGCTGCTCGACGAGACCGGGCGGCATCTGCTGCACGCCGCGGCGCCCAGCCTCCCCGAGGACTACAACGCTGCGATCCACGGTGTGGAGATCGGACCGACCGTAGGCTCCTGCGGCACCGCGGCCTTCCGGCACCAGCAGGTCATCGTCGAGGACATCGCGAACGACCCGCTCTGGGCCGACTTCAAGGACCTGGCACTGAGCCACGGCCTCTACGCCTGCTGGTCGACTCCGATCATCGGGACCGGTGGCCGCGTGCTCGGCACCTTCGCGATGTACTACCCGACGCCGTCGCGACCGGGCACCAGTGACCTCGCACTCATCGACGTCCTCGTGCGGACCGTGGCCCTGGCCATCGAGCGCAGCCGGCTCGACCAGCAACGCAAACGCGAGCTGGAGGAGGAACGGGCACTCGGTGTGACCATCCAGCGCAGCCTGCTGCCCGACGTACCCACCTGCATCGGCCCCGTCGAGATCGCTGCGAGGTACCGCACCGGCGACCCGGGCGTCCTCGTGGGTGGCGACTGGTTCGACGCGATGGCCGTCGACGACGGGATCGTCCTCGTCGTCGGCGACGTCCAGGGGCACGACGTGAAGGCGGCCGCCCTCATGGGCCAGCTGCGAACCGTCGTACGAGCGACTGCCTGCGAGGGACACCCGCCGGCCGGGGTCCTCGCGCGCACCTCGGACTACCTCGAACGGCTCGGGAGCGACCTGCTCGCCACGGTCCTGGTCGTGCACCTCGACATCCATGCGCGACTGGCGACCATCGCGTGCGCCGGCCACCTGCCGCCGGTCGTCCTCGGCACGTCGGGGAAGGACACAGCCCTCCAACCGGTAGAGGTCGAGACCGGCCCGCCTCTCGGCATCGGGCACCGATGGGAGGAGCGAAGCACCCATCTTCCGCCCGAGAGCGTCATCTTGCTCTACACCGATGGTCTGGTGGAGACGCGCACCTGGGACATCGACCAGGGCGTGGGTCTGCTCGGCGCCCTGCTCGAGACCCTTCCAGCCGGCTCCAGCCCTGAACAGGTCCTCGAAACCGCCCTGAGCCTCCTGCCTGCCGGAAATCGCGGCGACGACGTCGCCGTGCTCGCAGCGCTCGTCCCCTCGACCCCTGGGACAGCAGCCGACCGAGCGACCCGTTCCCTGCCCGCTCAGGCAATGTCGGTGCCACTGGCCCGTTCGTGGGCCGAGGGCTGGCTGGCAGGTTCACCGGTCCCGCCCCACCTCCGTGACGCGGCGGTCCTGGTGGTGTCCGAGCTTGTCACGAACGCGGTCCGCCAGGGCGACGGCACGGTGCGCGCGATGCTGGAGACGAGGGGCAGCTCCCTGCTGATCGAGGTCTTCGACGAGAGCCACCGGATGCCCACCCTCAGCGACTACGCCGTCGACGC
>DATICF010000028.1:0-4549 GCA_035456965.1 Nocardioidaceae bacterium | reverse complement strand
GACGAGTTCCAGGACCTGCTCAGCGCCGGGCCCTCGCTCGACGGCCTGCTGCGCTCGCACGTCCAGTACCACGGCGAGGCCGCCGTCTACGTGTACGCCGGGAGCCACCCCTCGCTGATGCGCAAGCTCTTCAGCGACCGCGAGCGCCCGCTGTACGGCCAGGCCGAGCCGCTCGAGCTCGGCCCGCTGCCCGTCGACGAGGTGATGCTCGAGCTCGCCGAGCGGTTCGAGGAGCTCGGCGAGGACCCGGACGGTTCGCTGGCGCCCCTCGTCACCACGGCAGCCGGCCACCCCCAGCGCACCATGCTGCTCGCGCACCTGCTGCACCGCGAGCTCGCAGCGCGGGCGCAGGGGATGACGACGCTGCCCGACGGTGCCGAGGTCGGCGGCATCGCCTTGGCCGACGCGGTCGTACGTCGAGCACTGAAGATGACCCACGAGGCACACCAGGCCGTGTGGGACCAGATGTCGAGCGGCAAGAAGGCCGTCCTCGCCGCTCTCGCCGACGGGGACTCGCCCACCGGCACCACGACGGCCCGCCGCTTCGAGACCTCGCGCGCGACCCTCCAGAGCGCGCTGCGTGACCTGGCCCGCGACGGGCAGCACGTGACCCGCGACGAGGGGCCGAACGGCTGGGGCCCCTGGCGGTACGTCGACCCCCTGCTCGAGCTCTGGGTACGCGCCCGGGGCCGCCCCTTCTGAGACCCGTGCCCATGGCAGGGCAGGCTCGCCGGACGAGACGGCCCTCGAACATGCGGCGAGGCCGGCCCTCGCGAAGGAGGACCGGCCCCGTCGACGTACTGCTGTGCCGGCGTGGTGCCGAGCAGGACTCAGCCGAAGTCGCGCTTGGGCGGCGAGACCGTCTTGGCCGGGTCGCGCTCGATGACGGGGTCGAGGATCTCGTCGATGCGCTTGAGGGCCTCGAGCTCCAGCTTCACGCCGCTGGCCTTCACGTTCTCGGTGACCTGCTCGGGGCGGGACGCGCCGATGATCGCGGCGGAGACGTTGTCGTTCTGGAGCACCCAGGCGATCGCGAGCTGGGCCAGCGAGAGCCCGGCCTCGTCGGCGATCGGCTTGAGCTGCTGGACGCGCTCGAGCACGTCGTCGTTCATCCACCGCGAGATCATGTTCGCGCCGCCGTTCTGGTCGGTGGCGCGCGAGCCCTCCGGGTGCGGCTGGCCCGGCTTGTACTTCCCGGTCAGTGCGCCCTGGGCGATGGGGGACCAGACGATCTGGCCGATGCCGAGCTCCTCCGACGCGGGCACGACCTCGGACTCGATGACCCGCCAGATCATGTTGTACTGCGGCTGGTTCGACACGAACGGGATCCGCAGCTCGCGAGCAAGGGCGTGTCCTCTGCGGATCTCGTCGGCGGTCCACTCGGAGACGCCGATGTAGTGCGCCTTGCCCGAACGCACGACGTCGGCGAAGGCCTCCATCGTCTCCTCGAGCGGCGTCTCGTAGTCGAAACGGTGGGCCTGGTAAAGGTCGACGTAGTCGGTGCCGAGCCTCTTCAGCGAGCCGTTGATCGACTCCATGATGTGCTTGCGGGAGAGGCCGTGGTCGTTGTGCTTGCCGGGGCCGGTGGGCCAGTAGACCTTGGTGAAGATCTCCAGGCCTTCGCGGCGCTCGCCCTTCAGCGCCTTGCCGAGGACGGTCTCCGCGGCCGTGTTGGCGTAGACGTCGGCGGTGTCGAAGGTGGTGATGCCCTCTTCGAGTGCCTGGCGGACGCACGCCAGAGCCGCCTCCTCCTCGACCTGGGAGCCGTGGGTGAGCCAGTTTCCGTAAGCGATCTCTGAGATCTTCAGTCCGCTCGAGCCAAGGTTGCGAATGTCCATGCCCCTCAACGTATCCAGGCGCGCCCAAGGTCATGCGTCCCGGGATCAGCGGCCAGGCGCTAACCTCCGGCAGCGTGCCAGGTGACGAGTCCTACCCGCCCGAGAAGCTGGTGTCGTACGACCCGGTCTGGGCCGAGCGGTTCGCAGTGCTGCGGCACGACCTGACCAGGGCGCTTGGCGCGGAGTGGAGGGTCGAGCACGTCGGCTCCACGTCCGTGCCGGGTCTGGTTGCCAAGCCGGTGATCGACCTGGCCATCAGCGTGCCCGCGGGGCGAGATCTGCCAGCGGCGGTCGACGCGTTCCTTGACCTCGGCTGGGTCGGACCCGCCGAGACCGGAGACCACGAGGCGTTCTTCCTGTACGAGCGAGGGGTCCGCTCCGCGATTGCGCATGTGTTCACTGCAGCTCAGTGGCCCTGCGCGCATGTGCGCCTGTTCGCGGCGTGGTTGCGGTCACACGCCGAGGACCGCGAGAACTACGCGGCGGTCAAGCGTGGGCTCGTGGCTCACGGGACCTGGGGACGCGACTACACGGAGGCGAAGCGTGCCTTCGTCCAGGACGTCGTCAACCGCGCCAGGTCCGCCAGGGGCCTTGGGCCGGTCACTCTCTAGAGTCGTCCGGGCGGAGGGGCGGCATCGCCCGCTTCGCCCCGATGGACCCAGCACCGCTCGACAAACGGAGGTAAGAATGATCGTCGCCTTTTCCGTCGCACCCAGCGGCACCGGCCGCGCCGACGGGTCGGTGTCGGACGCCGTGGCAGAGGCGGTCCGCGTGGTGAGGGAGTCAGGGCTCCCCAACAGGACCGACGCGATGTTCACGACGATCGAGGGCGACTGGGATGCGGTGTTCGACGTCGTCAAGCGGGCGACCGAAGCCGTCGTTCCGTTCGGGGCACGGGTGTCGCTGGTGCTGAAGGCTGACATCCGGCCCGGCTACGAGGGCGAGCTGGACGGCAAGGTTCAGCGGCTCGAGGAGCACCTCGCGGAGTGACCCCCTGCGTTCACGGGGGATCCCGCAGACACAGGGGAGGGGCGCTGTGCGGCGTACGGGACCAAGCGGCCGACACGTGCCCGTGGAGACCGGAGGTCAGTACCTGTCGGGTAGCCGCTGACCGAGCTTGACCTGCGGCTTGGGCAGGCGGAGGAAGCGCAGCTGCATCGCCCGCAGGATGCCGTAGAAGGCGGCGCCCTTGTGCGACTCGCCGGGGAACCGCTTGCGCAGGTCGCGCTTGAGGCGGAAGACGAGCAGCAGCGTGTCGACGGTGACCAGCAGGATCGTCATCAGCCAGAGCGACTGCCCGAAACGGTTGAGTGCCGGGTTGCCGGAGTAGGTCAGCACCATGATCGCGATCAGCAGTGGCAGGAGGAACTCCGCTGCCGAGAGTCTCGAGTCGACGCGGTCACGGATGAACCTGCGGACCTTCCCCTGGTCGCGGGCCGGGAGATAGCGCTCGTCGCCGCTCTTCATCGCCTCGCGCATCCGGGTGCTGCTTTCCATCCGGCGCTCGCGCTGCTGCCTCGCCGCCGCCTTCTTGTCCACCGCCCCCTTGGCCCTGGCCCGTGCCGCGGCCTCGGCCTCACGGCGGCTCGGGGTGGGGCGTCCCTTGCCTCCCGGCTTCTGCGGGGAGGGGGTGGTTGGCTCTTCGGGCTTGGTACGTCGGAACAAGGCTGCCTTCTGCTGGGTCGACGGGGGCCGGTCTTCAGCCCCTCGGTGGCCCCAGAGTACCCGCGGGAACCTGCTACCTCCCCCGCCCGTTGCACCGTAGGGTGGAAGAACAGGACCAGACACAAACAGAAGGGGGCCACGCACACCATGAGCCTCATGAAGCGCATCAGCCTGATCTTCCGATCCAAGGCCAACAAGGCGCTCGACCGGGCCGAGGACCCGCGGGAGACGCTGGACTACAGCTACCAGCGGCAGATCGAGATGCTGTCCAAGGTGCGTCGGGGCGTCGCGGACGTGGCCACCAGCCGCAAGCGGGTCGAGCTCCAGGTCAACCAGCTCCAGCAGCAGTCACAGAAGCTCCACGACCAGGCACAGAAGGCACTGTCCATGGGTCGCGAGGACCTCGCGCGCGAGGCGCTGACCCGCAAGTCCGGTCTCACCGGACAGATCACCGACCTCCAGGCGCAGCAGGCGCAGCTCCAGGCCGAGGAGGAGAAGCTCACGCTGGCTTCGCAGAGGCTCCAGGCCAAGGTCGAGGCCTTCCGCACCAAGAAGGAGACGATCAAGGCCACCTACACGGCTGCTGAGGCCCAGACACGCATCAACGAGGCGTTCTCAGGCATCTCCGAGGAGATGGGCGACGTCGGCCTGGCGGTCCAGCGCGCCGAGGACAAGACCGCGCAGATGCAGGCCCGCGCCGGCGCCATCGACGAGCTGATCTCCTCCGGCGCCCTCGACGACGCCAGCCAGGTCGGGCAGGGCGACGACATCGCGCGGGAGCTCGAGGCGATGTCGAAGGACACCGACGTCGAGGCCGAGCTGGCCGCGCTCAAGGCCGGGGCGTCGCCGCAGCAGGGCGCGCTCGAGACCGGTGAGCCCGCCGCCGCCCAGGCGCAGGAGGAACCTCAGAAGGAGGAGGGCCAGCCATGATCGTGCGGATCCTCGGTGAGGGCCAGTGGGAGCTCGACGACGAGCACCTGAGCGCCCTGAACCGCCTCGACGACGAGGTTGAGACAGCAGTGGAGCAGGGCGACGAGGTCGCCTTC
>DATICF010000027.1:0-5342 GCA_035456965.1 Nocardioidaceae bacterium | reverse complement strand
CTATCCCACGACGACGGCGTCACCCGTGAGCCATGTCGACAAAGCGTGAGTAGTGACCCTGGAACGCCACCACCACGTCGCGGGTCGGACCGTTACGGTGCTTGGCCACGATGATGTCGGCCTCACCCGGGCGGGTGGACTCCTTTTCGTAGGCGTCCTCGCGGTGCAACAGGATCACGACGTCGGCATCTTGCTCAATGCTATTGTGAATGGCTATACCTTCGGCCACGAAGTTATGCACTCCCATAACCGTTGCGTCGTAAACGGCCTGCTGGCCGAGGTGCTCAATCGACGCGATCTCGTCCCACAGGATGTCGTTTGTAGCAACGACCTCAAGCTCTGCGTCGCCGAGGATCTCAGCGACTCGATACATCCGCTGTCGCCCCAAGGGCCTCTTCATCCAGACATTCGGCCGGGTCGAGATGCCGGCGCGAGTTGCGAGCTCGGATGGGGTGACTTGCTGTTCCTCCATCGTTCGCCTCACCCGGTCCCATACCTCAACCGGAATCGTGTCGGCGCCGGTTCGAGCCACGACCTGGCGCAAGCGATCAGCGAGTTCATCGCCGATGACCCCCCGAGCACCGTGGGCGCCGATGTACTCGAGGAACCGAAGTTGGTTTTCAGCGCCACTCACGTGCAGGTGGTAACTGTCGCGATGGCCGGCCTTTCGGGCCACACGGATTCGCGTGAAGATGTTGAACCTCAGAAGAAGGCGAGCAACATCATCGACCAACCGTCGGCTCGTCGAGGCGTAGTACACCGTCCCGCGCCCGTTCGTGTAAGGGTGGATACAACCATCCGTGGCCCAGAGGTTCCGGAGGAAGAGCCCGACCTGCTCCTTGGGCAGCGAGAACACCCAGTCAGGCACGAACTTCTCGTGGCTGCGCAGCCCGAACACCCCCATCTCGTCGAGCCACGCCGCGATCGGGTTCCGCTTTCCATGCGTCAGCCGGTACGGCGCCGGCAGGCGCAGAGTCGTGACGCGGGCAGCGGCGTACTCGTCCCGGACAGCGGTGATCCCGAACAGCTTCCGAGCCGCAGTCGCGACCGTCATGAGGTTCGCTTCGTCGATGCTCGCGTAACGGATCGGCTGCCTGCGTACGAAGGAGCCATTCCCGATGAGGTGCGCCAGGAGCGCGACCTCCTCGTCGTCACGCGCGTTGACCTCGAGCGGCGGCGGCACATGCCGGATCGACCCGATCCGACTGCCCTCGGCGAGCTCCGCCAAGGGCTTCCACCCGTGCAGCGTGAGAAACGGGTGGTTCGCCGTCGCCTTGATCTCCCGCCCCGAGGTCAGGCGGACCTTGTACACGTCCTTCACGCCGCTGGGGAACGCGTGAGTCATCGTGCGAGGCACCAGCTTGAGGCGGTCGTCGAGCGCCCAGACCGGGATGTCCTTGGCTCCCGACTCCATGAGCTCGCCGATGGTGATCTCGGCGTTCGTGTCGGCGCGCATGACCCGGGTGTCTGCGGTGACGCAGCCGGACTCGCGGAGGTCGCTCATCATCGGCCGCTTGTCGGCCCGCTGCTCGGGTCCACGGTTGAGCTGCGAGAGCGCGATGATCGGGACGTCGAGCTCCTTGGCGAGGAGCTTGATCTGTCGCGAGAACTCCGAGACCTCGAGCTGACGAGACTCGACCTTCTTTCCCGAGCTCATCAGCTGCAGGTAGTCGATGACGATCAGGCGAAGGTCGTGGCGCTGCTTGAGCCGACGAGCCTTGGCGCGGATCTCCATCATCGTCATGTTCGGCGAGTCGTCGATGAACAAGGGCGCCGACGAGACCTCGCCCATCTTGCGGGCGAGCTTGGCCCAGTCCTCGTCGCCCATGTTGCCGTTGCGCATGTGGTTCAGCGGGATCTTGCCCTCCGCCGACAGCAGGCGCATCGTGATCTCGTTGCGCGTCATCTCCAGCGAGAAGATGACGCTCGCCATGTTGTTGTGGATCGACGCAGCCCGGCACAGGTCCAAAGCCAGGGTCGACTTACCCATGGCCGGTCTCGCGGCGATGATGACCATCTGACCGCCGTGCAGACCGTTGGTGAGCTCGTCGAGGTCGGTGAAGCCGGTCGGGACGCCCACCATCTGGCCGTCACGGTTCGAGATCGCCTCGATCTCGTCGAGGGTCGCCTCCATGATCTCGCTCAGCGGCGCGTAGTCCTCGGCCGTCCGCTTGTCGGTGACGGCGTAGACCTCGGCCTGGGCCCGGTCGACGACGTCGTCGACCTCGCCCTCCCCGGAGTACCCCCACTGGACGATCCGGGTGCCGGCATCGACGAGGCGCCGGAGGATCGCCTTCTCGCGCACGATCTCGGCGTAGTACCCGGCGTTGGCGGCAATCGGCACGCTGGCCGAGAGGGTGTGGAGGTACGGCGCCCCGCCGACCTTGCCGAGCTCACCCTTCTTCTGGAGCTCCGCGGAGACCGTGACAGGGTCGGCCGGCTCGCCTCGACCGTAGAGGTCGACGATCACATCGAAGATGGCCTCGTGCGCCGGGCGGTAGAAGTCGGGGCCGCGGACCGCCTCGATCACGTCGGCGATGGCGTCCTTGGAGAGGAGCATCGACCCGAGGACGCTCTGCTCTGCCGCGTTGTCCTGGGGTGGGGTGCGGTCGCCGCCGCCCCCTCCGACGTACTCCTCACTCGGGTCTGCGATCGTCCAGCCGCCGTCGAGCCCTGCCCCCGGCCCACTCGGGAACTCCGCGATGCTCACAGATGACATCTCCTCGTACATTTCGCTCAGCTCGACCCACGTCCGCGACCGTACGAGGCAGCACCCCCGAAACCCGGCAAACCGTCCTCAGCGAGTTGAGGACGACTGCTCGATACACGCCCGCGCGTAGCCAGACGCTAGTGCGTCCGGCACCCCCTCGGACAGTCCGTTGTCCACAGGCCATGGGGATAACCGGTGGATAGGTGTGGAACTCGCCGTCAATCATGTGCACAGACTGTTCAACACTCTGTGGAAAACAGGTGGAAGACGATCGCGACATGCCGTCTGACCTGCGGAAATACACTCCACGGGCTGTGGGAAAAAGAAAGTGTGGCAACTTTTTGATAACCGGAATGTCACCACCTGTCTCCCTTGTCCGCTTGTCGACATTTGACCTGTGTGGCGAGATACCCACAGGAAAGGACTAGTTACACACAACTACTGTGGATCTAGTCATGTAACGAACAGTCCCATGCTTTGCTCTTTACACTGATAGCCTTTTCGTGATGAGCGTCCCCCTCCGATCTGGCCACGGCGCACGGGCCCACGACCGCGAGATCCTGCGCCTCGCCGGCCCGGCCTTCCTCGCTCTGGTCTCCGAGCCACTCTTCCTGCTCGCTGACGCCGCGGTCGTCGGCCACCTCGGCACACCTCAGCTGGCAGGCCTCGGCATCGCGGGCGCCATCGTGCAGACCGCAGTGGGGCTGTGCATCTTCCTTGCGTACGGCACCACCGCCTCCGTCGCACGCCGCATCGGCGCGGGCGACACCCGCGGTGCGCTGGCCCAGGGCATCGACGGCATCTGGCTGGCCGTCCTGATCGGCGTCATCGCGACAGTGGGAGGTCTAGTCCTCACCGGGCCGCTGGTCGGGCTGTTCGGCAGCGGAGCAGACGTGAGCGGGTACGCCGCCACCTACCTCAGCTGGGCCTGGCTCGGCGTTACTCCGCTGCTGGTCGTCCTGGCCGCGACGGGCATCCTCCGTGGAGTCCAGGACACCCGCACCCCGCTGTACGTCGCGGTCGGCGGCAACCTGCTGAACATCGCCCTCAACGTCGCACTCGTCTACGGCCTCGAACTCGGGATCGCCGGCGCCGCGATCGGCAGCGACCTCGCCCAGCTCGCCATGGCCGGCGTGCTCGTGCTCGTTGTCGTCCGGGCCGCAGTACGCGAGGGAGCGCCGTTGCGCCCCGATCTCCCCGGCGTCGGCAGGGCCGCGCACGCCGGCATCGCCCTGGTGATCAGGACCCTCACCCTGCGCGCCTCACTGCTGGTGATGACCTACGGCGCCGCATCGCTCGGCGCGACCGCCATGGCCACGCACCAGCTCGCCACGACCATCTGGACCTTCCTGGCCTTCGCCCTCGACGCGATCGCCATCGCCGCCCAGGCGATCACCGGCCGCTACCTCGGGGCCAGCGACCTCGAGGGAACCCGAGCGGTCACCCGGCGGATGATCCAATGGGGGGTCGTCTCGGGCATCGCAACCGGCATCGCACTGGCCGTGACTGCTCCGTTGCTGGGTCCGTTGTTCACCTCCGACGCTGCCGTCCACGACCTGCTCTGGCCGGTGCTCCTCGTCGCTGCTCTCTTCCAACCGGTCGCCGGAGTCGTCTTCGTGCTCGACGGCGTCCTCATCGGAGCCGGCGACGGCAAGTACCTCGCCTGGGGCGGCCTCGTCGTCTTGGCGGTCTTCGCCCCGCTCGCGCTGGGCCTCGTCTCCGTCGCCGACTCATCAGGGGCGGGCTTGGTGTGGTTGTGGATGGTCTTCGGCCTCGCCTTCATGGGTAGCCGCGGATTCGTGCTCGTCCGACGGGCGCGGGGGACAGGTTGGATGAGGACCGGCGCCGAATCACGCTGACCGGCTGACATAGGGTTCGCCCATGCCCGCCGCCTGCCCCGGTAGACGCTGATGACCTCGCTTCAGAAGGTCGCCATGGGACTGGTGATCACCCTGGTCGACGCCATCATCGCCGGGTACGACGCAGTTCCCGACGTCCTGGGATGGGTCTTGGTGGTCATGGGTCTGCACGACCTCCGCGATCGGATGGACGTCTCGACGCTGATCCCGTTGTCCGTGATCGCGGGGCTCGTCTCACTCGTGGGATTCCTGCCCGAGCTGCTCGAAGAACTGCCCGAGAGCTCAGGGTGGCTGATGAGCCTCCCGCAGATCGTCGTCTCGTTCCTGCTGTGCATCGAGGTCGCGTCACTCGTCGGGGAGTCGCTGGCCCGCAAGCTGCGGGGGCTGCGCTGGTTCTTCGTGATCGCGGCCTTCGGCCCTGTGCTGCTCTTCGGCGGAGGGTTGCAGGTCTTGCTGATCCCGTTGGCGCTGCTGTCCGTCGCGGCGAACGTGTACCTGGTCTACCTGCTCTTCCGGGCCTCGACGGAGTTCCACGGGCCACGGGTGCGCTTGGCTCGCGAGGGCCGGCCGGACGACCCGAAGCCTCCTCCGCACCGCTGATGGCGCAGCACAAGCCGCTGATCGACGTACGCCGGGGCTGCCTCCTCCGAACTTCCCATGGCAAACCGTCTCTCCCCATGGCGAAATCACCATGGGAGGAGACAGATTCGCTGCATACCTTGGTAATTAGTCCCCCCGCGTCAGCACCTACCCACCACATGCAGAGAAGGGGG
>DATICF010000026.1:0-14931 GCA_035456965.1 Nocardioidaceae bacterium | reverse complement strand
AAACCCGTTGCAAGCGGCCGGCTTCGGATGTCTGGTTGATCGACCACCCAACCCGAGAGAGAGCCTGACGCGCATGTCGCTGCCCACCCCCACGCTGCACACCTCTCGCCTTCGACTGCGTCCCTTCGACGACACGGATGCGGCCGACCTCTTCGCAATGCACAGCAGCGCCTACGTGCTGCGCTACTGGGACGCGCCGCCGTGGGGCGAACGCGTGCGCGCCGAGCGGTTCATCACCGCTTGCCGGCAGATGGCCGAGGCGGGCACCGGGGCGCGACTGGCCGTGGATCGTGACTCCGACGGGGCGTTCATCGGCTGGTGCAGCCTGAACCGTTGGAACCCGGAATACCGCAGCGCGTCGCTGGGCTACTGCTTCGGCGATGCAGCCTGGGGCCACGGCTACGCGACGGAGGCCGCGGGCGTCTTGCTGGGGTGGGCCTTCGACACGCTGGACCTGAATCGCGTCCAGGCCGAGACGGATACGCGCAACCTGGCATCTGCCCGCGTGCTGGAGAAGCTCGGTTTCATGCGTGAAGGCACGTTGCGGGAAGACTGCGTCGTGAACGGCGAGGTCTCCGACTCGTGGGTCTACGGGCTGCTCAGGCGGGAGTGGCTGCTGTCGACCGAGCCGGTTCCCGGCGGCCGAGGTTCATCCTCAGGGCGCCGTGTCTGAGCATGGCCTTCTTGCTGACCATCCAGTTCAGCACGGCGAGATTCCCGCCAGCGCCTACATTGGCGGTCGTGGACGTCGTCATCATCGAGAGTGACCAGATCGACGCCTCGAGCCGCGTGGACCTTCGGGATCTTTGGCGTCGAGCGTTCGGCGATCGCTTCAGCGACGAGGATGCCGACCACGCCTACGGCGGTGTGCACGTGCTGGTCCGCGACGGCGGCCGCCTCATCGGCCACGCCAGCGCGATACCTCGGCGGATCAAGTTCGGAGACCAGCCGTGGCGCACGATTGGGTACGTCGAAGCCGTGGCCACCGATCCCGACCGGCAGGGCGAAGGCGTTGGGCGACAGACCATGCAGACGCTTCAGGCCGAGATCTCCCGGCGGTGGCCGGTTGCGCTTCTTTCGACCGGACGCGCAACCGACTTCTACAAACTGCTCGGCTGGGAGCAGTGGGGCGGCCTGTCCTACACACGGACCGTCAACGGCGTCGTCCCAGACGGCGAGGAGGGCGGGCTCATGGTCCTGCGTCTCGAACCGTCTGTCGTCCCAGACCTGTCCGTCGCCGTGACGTGCGAGGACCGACTGGGTGACGCTTGGTAGGACAGAGAACCGGAGCAGCACGGGCTGTGCGTCGGGCGTCGCTGCTGGCTCATCGTGGAACGCGCCCTGATGATCGGTGTTCTCCCGAGCCAACCTCCGGGTCAACGGGGTTTGCACATCTGCTTGTTCTGCACGTCAGCTTCCAGCCGGTGAAGCTCGCAACAGCGGGATGAGATGTACCGAGCCGGGTCAAGCGGGCCGCGCGACCAGCCATTGACTGGACAGCCATCGGTCGAGCCGCAGACCCGCCTCCGCCAGCACGTCCGGCAGTTCCGCATCGGCGATCCTTCGAACCACGAAGGTGTGGTTCCACTTCTGGCCACCGACGGTGAACGCTTCGCTCACGGTCAGCAGATCCCCGTCCAGGTGGGCGTTGACCGTCTCGCGTCGGCCGCCGTCGTACCACTGGTCAACGCTCGGCTTCACCTGGTCGAATCGATCGGGGACCTGCCTCTGGATGAAGACTTGACCGGACGGTGACACGTGCCGTCGGCAGGCGCGAAGGAAGTCAGTTCTCATGTCGAGGTCGGGCACGTTGATCAGAAAGGTCGCCAGCACGACCGCGTCGAAGGTCCGCCGCAGGTCACAGTCCCGCATGTCCGCCAACACCGGCTCTGCGCGCTTGACCAACGCGAGCATGTCGGCGCTGTGATCGAGCGCCGTGGTTGGATGCCCCAGGGCCGCGAGGGCATCGCTGATGCGCCCGGTTCCCGCTCCGAGCTCCAACACCGTGGCACTCGGAGACAAGGCAGCATGAAGCAGCTCCGGCACGCCGGCAGGCTCAACACGTCGCGTGATCTCCACCGCGAAACCATCAGGGCTGTGCGGGCCTGGCCCGTCTCCAATGCTCCAACGCTCGAGCGACATCGTTCCCCGTCCTAGGCGGA
Source organism: Nocardioidaceae bacterium (assembly GCA_035456965.1). Lineage (GTDB taxonomy): Bacteria > Actinomycetota > Actinomycetes > Propionibacteriales > Nocardioidaceae > Nocardioides_C. The sequence continues at coordinate 12,769 of DATICF010000026.1, read as the reverse complement.
CGTGGAGGACTGGCCGCCGGCCCGACGTCGAAGCACCACGACCGAACGACCCGTGACGGGGAACTCCACCCCCGGCACGAGCATCGGGGCGTCGTCGAAGATGGAGACGATCCCGATCTGGTCGTCGCTGGTGTCGATGACCACGACCCACCCGTCGTCGTACAACCCTTCGGGGATCATGAAGTCGATCGACTCGTGGTAGGCGTTGAACGCCACGAGGAACGAGTCGCCGACCACGCGGTTGCCGCGAGCGTCCGGCTCGGGGATCGCCTCCCCGTTGAGGAAGACCATCATCGAGAGGGCGTGGCTCTCGTTCCAGTCGGTGTCGCTCATCGGCTCGCCGGTGCACTTGTACCAAACGACCTCGGGCCGCCCTGTCTCGTCGGTGGCCGAGCCCAGGAACCGGCGGCGCCGGAAGACCGGCTGGTCGTTGCGGAGGGCCACGATCCGCCGCGAGAAGGCGAGGAGCTCCTCCTGCCAGCCCTCGAGCTTCCAGTCCACCCAGGCAAGCTCGTTGTCCTGGCAGTAGACGTTGTTGTTGCCCTGCTGGCCCCGGCCGAGCTCGTCGCCGTGGGCGATCATCGGGACGCCCTGGGAGAGCAGCAACGTGGCCAGGAGGTTGCGCTGCTGGCGGGCGCGCAGCTCGAGGATGTCCGGGTCGTCGGACTCACCCTCGACACCGCAGTTCCACGAACGGTTGTGGCTCTCGCCGTCCGCGCCGCCCTCGCCGTTGGCCTCGTTGTGCTTCTCGTTGTAGGAGACGAGGTCGCGCATGGTGAACCCGTCGTGGGCAGTGATGAAGTTGATCGAGGCGACCGGCTTGCGGTTCGAGTGCTCGTAGAGGTCGGCCGAGCCGGAGATCCGGTTGGCGAACTCACCGAGGGTCGAGGGCTCGCCCCGCCAGAAGTCGCGGACGGTGTCGCGGTACTTGCCGTTCCACTCGGTCCACAGCGGCGGGAAGTTGCCGACCTGGTAGCCGCCCTCCCCGACGTCCCAAGGCTCCGCGATCAGCTTCACCTGGCTGACGATCGGGTCCTGCTGCACGAGGTCGAAGAACGCCGAGAGCCGGTCGACCTCGTGGAACTGGCGGGCCAGCGACGAGGCCAGGTCGAAGCGGAAGCCGTCGACGTGCATCTCGGTCACCCAGTAGCGCAGCGAGTCCATGATCAGCTGGAGCACGTGCGGGTGGCGCATGAGCAGGCTGTTGCCCGTGCCGGTCGTGTCGAAGTAGTGCGCCCGGTCGTCGTCGACGAGGCGGTAGTAGGCGGAGTTGTCGATGCCGCGGAAGCACAGCGTCGGTCCGTGGTGGTTGCCCTCGGCGGTGTGGTTGTAGACCACGTCGAGGATCACCTCGATGCCTGCCGCGTGGAGCTCCTTGACCATCGCCTTGAACTCCTGCACCTGCTGGCCGCGCTGGCCGCCGGCGGAGTAGGCGTTGTGCGGGGCGAAGAAGCCGATGGTGTTGTAGCCCCAGTAGTTCGAGAGGCCTTTCTGCAGCAGGTGGGCGTCCTGCACGAACTGGTGCACCGGCATCAGCTCGATCGCGGTGACCCCCAGGCTCGTGAGGTGCTCGACCATGACGGGGTGCGCGATGCCGGCGTACGTCCCGCGGATCTCCTCGGGGATGCCCGGGTGGGTCTGGGTGAGCCCCTTGACGTGTGCCTCGTAGATCACCGAGTCGTGGTACTCGTGGTCGGGGTGGCGGTCGTGGCCCCAGTCGAAGTACGGGTTCACCACCACCGACAGCATCGTGTGGCCGAGGCTGTCGTCGTCGTTGAACTTCGCAGGCTCGTCGAACCGGTAGGAGAAGAGCGCCTCGTCCCCGTCGATCTGACCCTCGACGGCCTTGGCGTAAGGGTCGAGGAGCAGCTTGTTGGGGTTGCAGCGGAACCCGTTGTCCGGGTCGTACGGCCCGTGGACGCGGTACCCGTAGCGCTGACCCGGCTGCATGCCCGGCAGGTAGACGTGGTGGACGAACCCGTCGTTCTCGGGCATGTCGATCCGCGTCTCGACACCGTCGTCGTCGATGAGGCACAGCTCGACGCGCTCGGCGACCTCGGTGAAGAGGGCGAAGTTGACCCCGGATCCGTCGTAGGACGCGCCGAGCGGGTACGGGCGGCCGGGCCAAATCTGCATGCGGAGGGACTCCTAGGGGAAGGGGTGCTCAGACGACAGTAGCCACCAGTGCCCCACAGCGACGATCTCGTGCACGCTTCTGGCCATCAGGCTCTCCTGCCGAGCGCGGGTGAGGCAGACTCGTGCCGACGCGAACGATCTTCGAGGAGACACCGTGGTCTCGACCAGCCACACCCCGGCGACGCCCTACAGCGGCACCCACAAGCTCGACGTGGACCTCCCGATCCTCGAGGAGGTCGCCCAGCGAGTGCTGTGGCTCTCGACCCGGATCGTCGATGCCGCCAACCGCGAGCGGGAGACGGCCGACGGGGTGAAGGTGGGTGGCCACCAGGCCTCCAGCGCGAGCCTCGTGACCGCCATGACGGCGCTGTGGTTCGCACACCTCGACGCCGCCGACCGGGTCAGCGTGAAGCCGCACGCCTCGCCGGTCTTCCACGCCATCCAGTATCTCCTCGGCAACCTCGACCGCTCCTACCTGACCCGGCTCCGGGCCGCTGGCGGGCTCCAGTCGTACCCGTCGCGCACCAAGGACCCCGACCCCGTGGACTTCTCCACCGGCTCCGTCGGCCTCGGCGCGGCGGCACCACTGTTCGCCGCCGTCACCCGCAGGTACGTCGACGCGCACTTCGGCGAGCGCCCCGCCAGCCGGTTCGTCGCCCTCCTTGGCGACGCCGAGCTCGACGAGGGCAACGTGTGGGAGGCGATCGCCGACCCGGCGACGCAGGGCCTCGGCAACGTGATGTGGATCGTCGACTTCAACCGGCAGTCGCTGGACCGGGTCGTGCCGGGGATCCGGATCGAGCAGTGGAGCCAGCAGTTCCGCGCGCAGGGCTGGCACGTCGTGGAGGTGAAGTACGGTCCGCGGCTGCGCGAGGCCTACGCCAAGCCCGACGGCGAACGCCTCGAGGCGTGGATCGACGAGATGCCCAACGAGCGGTACCAGTCGCTGTTCGGCATGCCCCCGTCGCAGTTGCGCGAGCGGTTCCTCGACGGCGCGTCCTCCGTGGTGCGGGAGTTCTGTGCGTCGTACACCGACGAGGAGCTCGCCGAGCTGGTCACCGACCTGGGTGGCCACGACTTCAGTGCGATGCTCGACGCCTACCGGCAGTGCGACGCGGTGACCGACCGGCCGAGCGTGGTCTTCGCGTACACGATCAAGGGCTGGGGACTGCCGATCGCGGGCAACCCGCGCAACCACTCCGCCCTGCTGAGCGGCGAGCAGATCGACGACCTCCGCGCGAAGACAGGCCTGACGCCGGAGACGGAGTGGGACCGGATCGACCCGACCACCCCGGCCGGCCAGTGGGCGCGCGTGCGAGCCGAGCAGCTCGTGCGGGTGCCGGCGGAGCCACGTGCGTCGTACACCGTCCCGAGCAGCACGGGTCTGCGATCGGGCAAGCCTCTGTCCACGCAGGAGGCCTTCGGCCGGATACTCGTGAACCTCTCCCGTGACGAGAACGTGGCGCCGCACCTGGTCACGACCGCGCCCGACGTCGCGACCTCGACGAACCTGGCCGGCTTCATCAACCGGATGGGGGTCTTCAGCCCCACCCAGCGCCCGGTGTGGACCGAGGAGGGCGCGCTGAAGTGGGTGGAGGGTCCGAAGGGTCAGCACATCGAGCTGGGCATCAGCGAGATGAACCTCTTCCTGCTCCTCGGCCAGCTCGGCCTCTCCTGGGACCTCTCGGACCAGCCGCTGCTGCCGGTCGGCACGTTGTACGACCCGTTCGTGCTGCGCGGCCTCGACGCCTTCGTGCACGCGGTGTACTCCGGCTCGCGGTTCGTCGTGGCAGGCACCCCCTCGGGCGTCACGCTTGCCCCGGAGGGTGGCGCGCACCAGTCCACGATCACCCCGTCGGTGGGCCTGGAGCTGCCCAACGTGACACTGCTCGAGCCGGCGTACGCCACCGCCCTGGACTGGCTGCTCTGCGCTGCTCTCGGACAGATCGCCGACCCGGGCAAGGGTGACGCCCTCGGCAAGGTCGACGACGGCTCGTACTACTTCCGGCTCACGACGAGGCCGCTCGACCAGACCCCGTTCGAGGAGGCCAGGATGCGGGTCGGTGACGCGACGCTTCGGCGCCAGGTCCTCGCGGGCGCCTACCGGCTTGTCGAGGCAGAGCTCGACCAGGACGCCCCGACGGTGCAGATCGCGGCCTCCGGAGCGGTGATGCCCGAGGCTCTCGCGGCCGCCGCGGAGCTCGAGGACGAAGGGGTCCACGCCCACGTCGTCGACGTCACCTCGCTCGACCGGCTGTACGCCGCGTGGCAGCGGACCCTGCGCCAGGGCATCCGCACGGCGACCACTCCGTCGACCCCTGGTGCGCTCCTGGCGGCGTTCGACCTGGACGCACCGCTGGTCACCGTCCACGACGCCTCCTCCCACACGATGGCGTGGCTCGGATCGGCTCTGGGGGTACCGACCGTGAGCCTGGGCGTGGACTCGTTCGGCCAGTCCGGGACGGTCGCCGACCTCTACGAGATGCACGACCTGTCGTCGGGCTCGATCGTCAACGGCGCCCTGGCCGCGCTCGCGCTTCGTCGCTGACGCTGCGGGACGATCCGCCTGCGGAGGCTAGGCAGAGCCGACCGTCTTGCTCATCACGCAGTGGTTCTTGCCCTTGGGCCGGGTGTAGTCGAAGCCTGCCTGCTCGAACAGGCTCCGGGTGCCGTTGTAGAGGAAGGAGGCGGAGGTCTTCTTGCCCTGCGTGTCCTGGGGGTAGGCCTCCACGACTCCTCCGCCTGCGCGAGCGATCAGGTCCAGGGCACCGCGGAGCGCGACGGCCGAGACGCCCTTGCGCCGGTAGCGCCGGTCCACGAAGAAGCAGGTGAGCCGGTAGTCGGGCAACCGCTCGAGTCCGGCCTCGTACTCCTTCCGGTGATAGATGTTCGGCAGCTCCTCAGGCGTGCCGTACTGACACCACCCGACCGCGACCTCACCGTCGAACACGAGCGCGGCGTGGGCTCGCCCCTCGTCGACCAACCGGTGCTTGAGGGCGCGGGTGGCCTCGGCGCTTCCCTGCCCCTTCTCTCCGGGTGCCCGGTGGAACCACGTGCACCAGCACCCTCCCCACACGCCGTTGTGCCGCTCGCCCAGCGCCGAGAACGCGCCCCAGGTGTCGGGACCGAGCGCCTTGACCGTGAGTCCGCTTGACGCCCCCTCGGTTTCGACCATGTCCACACCGTAGGACCTGATCGGCACCGTGGACCCGGAAACCTCTCGGCAGTAGGCGAGCGGTCACAGTGGCTGGTGCGGACGCACCGGCCGTCCGGGGGTCGCCTGCGACTCCTTTGCCCCGAGGCCGGCTCCGGCTGCCAGAGCTATCGCCGCTGCGGCCACGCACCACAGCCCCGCCCGGATCCAGCCGAGCAGGTCGGCGTCCGAGCCCGAGAACATCGGAGAGATGTACTCCCCGGAGACGACGTTGTTCGTCGCGTGCATGACCATGGCAAGCAGAACGCTGCCCCCGCTCCCGATCACGACCCAGGCGAAGACCACGGCGGCGGCCATCACCAGGACGATGTCGGCGATCGGGATGTCACCGGTCAGGAACAGCGGCACGTGGAAGCCGACGACGATCACCCCGACCAGGGCAGCCGCGACCAGCGGCCGGTGGTCCTCCATGAGGCGGGACAGCGCGTAGCCGCGGAAGCCCGGCTCCTCCCAGGCCCCCAGGAGGGGAAGGAGCAGGAAGACCAGGAAGGTCAACGGCAGCCCGGTCCACCCGGCGACCTCGTCACCCGTGGGACGGGGCGCCCCGAGAGCGACGGTCAGGACTGCCGCGATCACGGCGATGCCAGCCGGCAGCAGCACCGCGACGGCGTACCAGCCCCAGTGCACCCGCCACTGCACCATGCGCCCCAGGAGCCCGACGACGCCGGCGCGCCCCTCCACCACGGCCAGCACGAGGACGGCGGCCAGGAAGGGGCCCGAGCCGAGGAGGCCGCCCATCGGGACGAGAGTCCACGAGAACAGATAGGCCAGGACCACGAAGGTGGCGAGCGGATGCCTTCGCACGAGATCGGTGAGACCGCTCATGGGATGTCTCCCTCCGGCGAGGGTCCGTGGCGACTCTACGCTCGGGAACCTGCGGTCGCTGTGGCACATGGTGCCCATCGGTGAGGCACGGACTGGTCAGGGGCAGGGCTTGGACTGGCCATGGATTTGGCGCAAAGCCGCCGCCTGTGACCCGGAGCGATCTACGGTGACCGGATGAGGCTCCCGATCCTCGGCCCCCGCGACACCGTCCGCCTCCTCGAGCGAGGCGTCGAGGCGGCAGACACGCTGCTGGGGGCCGTGCCCCGCCTGGTCACGCTGATCGCCGAGGCCGAGGTTCTGCTCGAGAAGACCAGCGCGCTCATCGACCGGATCGAGGGCACCCGCGAGGCCGCCGACGCAGTCGTCCACCGGACCGCCGAGGTGGTAACCCGGGCGGAGACCCTGGCCGAGCGGACGGACCCGCTCACCGTGCGCCTGGGGCGGCTGCTCGACTCCACCGAGCCGTCGCTGGTGAAGCTTCAGCCAACGCTCGAGCGCCTCGCGGAGACCACCGACCCGCGCGAGGTCGACGCCCTGGTGCTTCTCGTCGATCACCTGCCCGTGCTGGCGACGAAGATGGAGACCGACGTCATCCCGATCATGGACAGCCTGAGCACCGTCGCGCCGGATCTCCACGAGCTGCTCGACGTCTCACGCGAGCTCAACGAGATGCTCGCGAAGGTGCCGGGCCTCGGCCGGGTCCTGAAACGCAACGACGAGGACGACTAGCCTCCGGCCGGCATGGGTCGGGGGGTGGGTCCCGACGCGTGCCTGCCCGAGGACCGGTCAGCGACGGGATCCCGTGCGCGACCTGGGTGTAGCGCTGCCGTGGCTGCCCACGACTTGGGAAGTGACAACATAGTGAAGTAACCTCACTACATGGACGCCCTCAGCCAGGCCGCACTCGGCCGGGTCTTCGAGCTCAACGCGCTGCTCAACGACGACATGAACCGAAGCTTCGAGCGAGACGGCCTCACGCCCGCCCGCGCCCACCTGCTCTGGGTGCTCCATCAGCGAGGCCCCTCGACCCAGAAGGTGCTGGCCGACGAGCTGAGGGTGAGCCCACGCAACATCACCGGCCTGGTCGACGGCCTCGAGGAGTCCGCGCTCGTCGCCCGGCGGCCTCATCCGACCGACCGGCGAGCCACGCTCGTGGGGCTGACCGACGAGGGCGCCCGGCTCGCCGACGACATGGCCCGGGGGCAGAAGGAGCTCGCGGACGGGCTGTTCGGCGGCCTGCCCGAGAGTGAGCTGGCGGCGTTCTCCGCCACGCTCGACCGGGTCGTGGAGCGGCTCAAGCAGCTGATGACCGAGGCCTACGGGGCCTCCGAGATCGAGGAGTCGAGATGAGCACCATGCGCCGGACCTGGGCCCTGCTCCGGCACGCCGTCGCCTTCGAGCTGACGATGTACGCCAACCTGATCCGTTGGATCGCCCGCCGCCCCTCGGTCCCACCCGGTCACGAGCCCGTCGGCTACGCCCAGGCGGTGACCCCCGTGATGTCGCTGTGGATCTTCGCCTCCGCGGTCGAGATGCCCCTCGTGCATGTCCTGCTGCCGTGGCGGACCGCCCAGCTCATCGCCATCGCCCTGGGCCTGTGGACCCTGGTCTGGATGTTCGGCGCCCTCGCCGGCCTGCGCATCCACCCGCACCTGACGTCCGAGTCCTCGCTCCGGGTGCGCAACGGCGCGTTCATCGACGTACACCTGCCCTGGGACGCGATCGCCTCCGTCACGACCAAGGAGGTCGAGCTGCCCACGACACTGAAGAGCCTTCAGCCACTCGACACCGATGCCGGCACCGACCTGCGCGTGGGGGTGTCGGGTCGGGTCAACATCGCGGTGCAGCTGCGCGAGCCGCTCCCGGTCAGCACCCGCAAGGGCGACTTCACGCCGACCCAGGTCAGCTTCTGGGTCGACGAGCCCCGTGAGGTCGCCGCTCGGATCCGCGAACGGGTCAGCAGCCCCGCCTCTCGAAGGCAGCCGTAGACGTGTAGCGGCCGCGAGGCAGGTACGCACCCATCACCTCGCGTTCGGTCCCGGGCTTCGTCACCCGCTGGATCGCCCGCTTGAACCACGGCGACGGGAGCTGGTTGCGCATGATCAGGGCCGCGTTCGGCCGGGCGCCCCACGGCATCCAGGTGACTCCACAGGCCCGGCGCGCGTTGGCCGGCCGCAGCTCAGGGGTGCTCAGCACGATCGTGAAACGCCCCCGCCGGTCGGTGCGCACCTGCTCGTCGTGGACGCAGCCGATCGTGTCGGTGGCCCCGTAGGGCTGCACTGACCCGTTGCACAGCGACCAGTAGCGCAGCGGCGCTCGCTCGAACCTCCGCTGACCGGCGTACGTCTCGGGGATGTCGGGGAGGCGGCCCCTGAGGACGAGCGCCTCGCCGTACTCCCTCGAGACGAAGGCGTAGACGTAGGCGTTCTTCCGGTCGCTGAAGAACCCTCCGCGCTGCTCGTCGCCGGCGGCCTCGGCGGCGTCCTGGGAGAACTGCCGCGCCATCGTGCGGGTCACGTTGAAGAAGCGCTCCCAGTCGGGTCGGGGCTTGGCGGTCGTGTGGTTGAACGTCGCAGGGCTGCTGGAGCGCTGGTCGGTCCTGGTGAGGCCCGTCGAGGGCTGGTCGGTCGGGAGGGTGCACGCCGCGGGCTGGTCGACCTCGGTCCCGTCGGGGAGCCGGAGCGCGACCTCGGGCAGGCCGACGCCGCCGAACTGGTCCCTGCCGCGGTCGGGCAGGTAGACCCGGTAGACGAGGTTGCCGACGAAGGAGGGGCGCCTGTCGTAGCCGAGGTAGACGGTGTTGCGAGCTCGCTTGCCGGGTGGCGGGTCGGAGACGACGCGCACGGTGAAGTCCCGCAGAGGAAGGTCGCGGCGGTGGCCCGCGACGAACGGGTTCGTGCTCCCGCGGTCGGGCCGGATCCGGGTGTCCGCGAGCGCGTCCTTGGGTCGGAAGAGCTCGTCGTAGGCGTTGAAGGAGGTGTAGCGGGCGTGCGGGTAGCGGCCACGGATCACCAGCTCGCCTCCCGGCGGGAGGTTCACCCTGCCGAGGTAGTAGTTGACGCCGGTGTCGGGGTAGAAGAGGTTGCCGTTCTCCTCGTCGAACACGCTCGTCCAGAAGCAGTCCTGGGGCTGGGCGCCCTCTGCCTGTGGCTCGGCCGCGAACGCGGTGGTGCCCAGCGCGGTCAGGAGTACGACGGCCGCGACGGCCATCCGCTTGAAGAGCTGCATCGTCCGCCTCGTCTAGGTTGCTTTCGTCCTGCCCAACGACGAGGTGTGACCCGGGTTACTCGTGTTGCTCCGGCCGGCGCGCCAGGAGGTGGAAGCGGCGGGTGGTGAAGACGAGCTCGCGGCCCGAGCGGTGCAGGTCGAGGAGCTGGTCGGCGTACCGGTCGACGGAGAAGTCCTCGGGGACCTCCCACGGCACGAACGCGAAGTAGCGCACCAGGGTGGCGACGTCTGCGAACCGCGTCTGCCCCTGCCACTCCTCGGCACGAGTCACCTCGAACCCGGCGTCGACCGCCTCCTTGCGCAGGTTCGCCAGCGTGACGTGGGCGTACTCCGACGTGCTGCCGAAGATCGCCTGGGTCTCCTCGAAGTCGCGCCCGTCCACCTGCTGGGTGAGGAACGCGCCCCCGGGGGTCAGCACCCGGAAGATTTCGCTCGCCACGTAGGCCTCGTGCCGGTTGAGCACGACGTCGAAGCGCCCGTCGGGGAAGGGCATCCCCGCGTCGGACTCGGCGTCGTAGGCGGCGACCCCGATGCCGTGACCTTCGAGGTTCCGGGTCGCCACCGGGATGTTCGGCGGCCAGCCCTCGGTGGCGATCGTGTCGCGCGGCAGCGCGTCGCCGAGCTCGAGCAACACCTCGCCTCCACCGGTGCCCATGTCCAGGGCGCTCGCTGCGCCGTCGAGAACCTCCCGCGCCAGGGCGTGGTACGACCACGGCGGCTGCTGATCGACGTACCGGTCACCGAGCTCGGAGAAGTCCCAACCCGTCACCGGCGCCTCGAAGGCCGCCCGCCAAGCGTCGATGAGATCCGTGTCGGTCATGGTGTGGCGCATGAGGGCGATTGAAGCACTCAGGTGCCATGATCGTCGGCATGCACGGGGGAATGCGATGAGCACGTACGGCACTGCGCTCGTCTTCGACGTGGCGCCCGAGGGCAGTGTGGGCGCGGTCATGGCGCTGCTGGGCGCTCGCGACCCGCACGCGACGACCCTGGAGACCGGTTCCGGCTGGACTCGGGTGACCGCCTTCCTCGCCGATGTCGGTCAGCTGGCTCTGGTCGAGCACGCGGCGACATCAGCAGGTCGATGTCGGGTGGCGGTAGCCGAGGACAACGACGAGTACGGCGCACTCTGGGTGGTGCTGTCGGCGAGCGAGGGGCGCGTGACGACGGTGCACCGCCGCTACGTCCTCAACGCCGACCCGCATGACCCCTCCGACGTCGCTACTGCGTTGCGGGATCTCGACTGGATAGACCCGCGCGAGGTGGACGTGGCGGGCGCGGACGCAGCCGCTGCCGCGGCAGAGCTCTTCGAGGTCGACCCGGATGTGATGGTCGCGGCCGAGCGCGACTCCGACTCTGCCTTCAAGGAGATCGGGGTGGTGGGCGGCCCGTTCCCGTGGTGGGACGCTCTGGGCCTGCCCTGGCCGGGCTCGTAGCCGGCGTCCATCAGTCTCCGAAGGCAACCGCCTCGTCGGGGCGGTAGACGCACGCGTCGTCTATCTCCGCGGCCTCTCCCACCTCCGGGGAGGGTTGCCCACCCAGCACGGGCGGCGGCTCGGAGGGCGCGCTGGGGGTGACCCCTGCGCTGGGCGAAGAGGGCGGCGAGGGGTCGGCCGGCTCTGGTGGCGAGATCGCCTGCCGGACCACCGAGCGCATCCACTCGAAGTCCGGATCGGCCGAGCTGAACCGCTCCGAGGGCAGGAATACCACCGACCGCACCGACGCCTGCTTCACGCGGAGCGCGAGGTCGACGAACGCCGGCATCAAGGACGAGGGGATGTCGGTACGCACGATCTCCTTCCCCGTGGCGGCGAGGCCTTCGTAGCGCCTCAGCAGGGTCAGCGGCCGCGCCTCCTCGATGATCGCGTCGATCATGCAGCGTTGCCGTTCCATGCGCTCGTAGTCGCTGGACCCGTAGCGCCCGCGCGTGAACCAGAGCGCCTCGAAACCGTTGAGCCGCTGCTCCGGGCCGGGCTCGAGGTAGCCCTCGGGGGGTGTGCCGAGGTCGGTGTTGCCACCGATCGGGACGGGCTGGTTGATGTTGACCGTCACGCCGCCCATGGCGTCCACCAGCTGCTGGAAGCCGAGGAGGTTGACGAGCACGTAGTAGTCCACGTCCAGGTCGAGGGTCCCACCCACGGCGTGCTTGACCGCATCGGCGCCCTCGTTGTCCGACTCCCCCAACACGCCTGGATGCAGCGCGGGAACCTGCCCGTAGACCGCGTTCAGCATCCAGCCGGCCTCGTCGCCGTAGCCCGCGAACCCGTCGGGGTAGAGGGCCCGCAACGGGCTTCCCACGGGGAACTGGGCGTTCATCATGTTGCGCGGCAGGCTGAACAGCACGGTCCGACCGGTCTCGGTGTCGATGCTGGCCAGGATCACGGAGTCCGTCCGCACCCCGTCGCGCCGCACGTTGCCGTCCCCGCCGAGGAGCAGCACGTTGACCCGGTCCTTGCCGGCCCACGGGTCCTCCTTGGTCGCCTGCTTCGGCGCTGTCGCACTCCGGTTGTCCTCGAAGACCGTCTCGACCAGGTCGGCCTGCACCCACACGTAGCGCATGCCGACCGCGAGGGGCGTCGCCATCGCCAGGCTGAGCACCACGACGAACCCGGCGCCGAGGACCGTCTGCCGCCGGGTGCGGTGCTGAGGACGCGCGAGCAGGTACGTCGACACCACGACGGCCAGCCACAGCAGCAGGGCTGTCCCGAGGAGGATCCCGGCGACCTGCAGCTGCGCCGGGTCGAAGGCGAACTCGGCGATGGCGTCGACGTCGCGGGCGACGTACCAGCCTGCCCATGCGGCGAGTCCCAGGGTCGCGAGCAGGACCACCAGGCCCATGACGACGCGCCGAGTCCACAGGAAGCCGGCTCCAGGAAGCACCGCCCCGAGGAAGGTGACCCCGATCGTCCCGGGCAGGCCGGAGGCGCGGCGGTACCCGCGACGTCGCCCCCCGCCTCTCGGGCTGGCCAGGGCTTGCGCATGTTCGGGCGCGCTGGGACCTGCCATTCCTCCCCCTGGTCCTGAGCCTAAGGCCGGGGGTCAGCGCGCAACGGGGAGTTGGCGAAGAACCACCCTCGCGGGGCTACGGCCGCGCGCCGCGGCTCACTGTCCGCTTTCACCGCGGATGTGGAACTCGCTGAACGCGGAGAGTGGCGGCCATTTGCGCTGCCCACCAGAGGGCGTCCACACGGCAACCCAACAGTCCAGAGCGGGCATCCACGATGGTGGGCTTGCGCCCGGCTCTCCGACCGCCCGCTACTAGGCGAGAGGTGGTGAACAGTGGCGAACGAATCTCAGGGACCGGTGGCCTGTCCTCCAGGGTTGAGCACGCCAGTACACGGGAGCGCCGCCTGCGGTGCGAAGATC
>DATICF010000025.1:0-16613 GCA_035456965.1 Nocardioidaceae bacterium | reverse complement strand
CCGGTGATCTCCTTCAGGGTTCCGACCAGACCGCCGCCCGCAGCCTGGACCGGTGCCGCGATGTTGCCGAGGATCTTGAACACGTTCTCGGCAACCTTGCCGAGGTCGGCCAGCACGTCGGCCGCCGCGTTGACTTGGTCGGTCAGTGCCCCGCTCTGGAACGACGTGGAGATCTTGTCGCTGATGCGGTCGACGGTGCGCGTGATGGCGCCCGTGAACCGGTCGAAGGCGGGGGCTCCGGCGGCGGCGAGCTGCGCGAGGGAGGTGACGATGCGGGCCGGGGCGGTCGCGAGATTGACCATGCCCTTGTTGGCGCCGGCCATGGCCTTGCCCAGGGTGCCGTCTTCGCCGAGCGCGGAAGCGGATCCGGCGGCCTCGACCGCCATGGTCCGTAGCGTCGTCGTCGTGTCCAGCAGATTCTTCTTCAGGGCGGGCATCGTCGAGGACGCGAGGTTCTTCAGGACCCCGTCGAGGCCCGTGAACAGACGCTCCTGGATGGACTGCTGGAACTCCTTGAGCCCGGGGGCCATCGTGCGGACCTGCATGGCGAACGCGCGCGCCGAAGGCGACAGCTTCTTCAGCGCCTCGTCGAAGTCCTCCGCGCCCTTCTTGCTGGTGTCGAACGCGGCGGTGACGGCTTCCTCGACGCCAATCATGCCGAGCTTGATGGCGGCCGATGCCTGCTGTACCGCGAGCATGCCGGTGACCGCGACCGCACCGGCCGGCGCGATGCTCTCTAGGGTGGTGACGATCCCGGCGAGCAGCGGTGCGGCTGTTCCGGCGGCTGCTCCGATGGCGCCGATGCCGAGGCCGACGCGGCCAAGGACCCCTGCCGCGGTACCGGCGGCGTTGGCGAGGCCGCGCAGGCTGACGGTGAAGCGGCTGCCGCCGCCAGCTGCTCGGGTGAGGGTGGCGTTGATGTCGTCGCCTGTGCGGACAAACCGGCCGTTGACGTCGCGAAGGCGGCCGTTGACGTCACGGGTGAACGTGTTCAGCGCGTTGGTGGCCGGGGTGGTGTTGACGGTGAGAGTGGGCGTGTTGTTGGTGACGGTCCGGTTGATGAGGGCGGACTCGGAGACGAACCGGCCTCGTACGTCACGCAGGCGGCCTTGGGCGTCGCGGGAGAACCGGGCGAGGGCGCGGGTTGCTGGGTCGGTGTCGCCGTCGACGCGGATGGTTGCGCTGCCGACGAGGCCGCCGTCGCCTGCGGGGGTGCTCATGTGAGGGTCACCCCCATGGACTTGAGGAAGGTCTGGCTGGCGTCTTCAGCGCCTTCCCACCACCAGGGCGCCTTCGGGTCGCGGGCCGGGTCGGGTTCTTTGAGTTCGGTGCTGGGGGTGGCCCAGTTGCGCACGCCGAGTTGCCCGTCGAACCGCCGCCTGGCGGTGTCGGGCTGTTCGTTCTCCCGTACGGGGAGCCGCGCGATCATCTCGGCGTAGATCCAGTTCAGGAAGCGGTCGGCTGGAAGGTCGCCGGGATCGACACCGTGGGCTGCTGCGCGTCCGTCGAGTTCGTGCCAGGTGCCGGGCTCGCTGGCCCAGTGGACGAGTCCGAGGACGGCTCGGTAGGGCGGAGCCCGTAGTGCTCCAGCAGCCAGGTGATGACGTCGGAGGCCTGCTCCAGCTCGATGGGGTTCTCAAGGTCGTCGAGACGCTTCTGGAAGCGGGCGTTCGACTCGGGCAGGAGGACCATGCCGAGGGCGTCGGCGAAGATGTCGAGCTGCTTGTCGACGGGGGTCTTCTCGATGTCGGCAAAGCGTGTGGCGAACCTGCTGAGGGTCTTGCCGGGCAGGGCGCGGGCGGCCTCGAACTCGTCGTCGTCGATGCGGAAGACGAGACGTTCCCGCTTGCGTGTGAAGTCCTTGACGGGTGCTTCGGTGGGGATCGGCTGGGTCATGCCGGTGACGGTAGGTTCCACCCAGTGAAGATCATTCCGGGGGTTCATGAACCACGGCGCGGCAACCGTGGTTCATGAACCAGCTTCAGAGCGCTGCGCGAATCGCCGGGTGATTGTCGACGAGATCGAGGACGAGAGGCAGCGCCCGGACGTGGTAGTACTCCCGCCCGCGCACCGACTTCTCACGCGCGTCCCGCAGGGCAGAGATGATCGCCCGCTCAAGCCACGGAGCCACATCGTCCGGGAGGCCTACGTGGAGGCGCACCACCCGATCGAAGCCGTCGCGCTCATGGTCACCTAGCCGGGGACGTGGATTACCAGACGTGACCCCGAACTTGATCACGTCGTTCAGGTCGTCCTGCACCACATAGAAGACGTCCCACACCTTGCCCTTGCAGAGGCGGCACAAGCCTTCCCCTGACCGCATCCCCAGAGGCGTGACGGTCGTCTTGTGTCCGACCTTGCAGATCACCCCGTGACGATGCGCTGCGCTGCGGTAGGGCTCAAGCAGGGTGCCTCCCAGCTCGGCTATGCGAGCAACGAAGAACGCCTCAGCGGTTGCTGGATCGGTTCCCCCGCAAGCACGGCAAATTCCCTGGCCGCCTTGCACGACACTGGCTGGCCTCGGATTCCCCTCGTGTCCTTGAGCGCACCGCACCCGGTGAGGAGACAGGGCGCCCTTCCAAGAGGGCTCGACCACTACGCCGCCTAGCTCTTCTACGCGAGCGCGGAAGTTACCCCATGCCGTCTCAGGGTCTCGGCCACCGCAGATTCGGCAGATGCTTCCACGACTGAAGACAAGATCAGGCAATGGCGACGTCTCGTGCCCTTCCACGCACCGGACGTTGATGCGAGTGTGAGTTCCCTTCCACACCCCGATGACAGCCCCGCCGAGCCGCGCGACATGCTCACGAAAGCGGGCCTCAGCAACCCGCGTGTCCTGCCCGGCACAGGTCAGGCACAAGCCCGTCCCACGCATCACGTGATTCGGTCGCGGGGTGCACTCATGGCCATTTGTGCAGCGGACCAGACACGGCTTCTGAGTCCCGTGCCACTGAAGAACGACGCCACCCAACTCGTCGACCCTCTTACGAAAAGCCGCCTCAGCAGTCTTGGGGTCAGTACCGGAACAGACTCTGCAAGGACCTCCCCCGCTCTTCACGTACGAAGGGCGCAGAGTGCACAAGTGCCCCTTGGTGCAGATGGCGCGGTGGTACTTGCTGTTCCCTAGGTAAGGGTCCAGGAGGGTTACGCCCAATACTGCAAGCCGGGCGCGGAACTCCGCCTCAGCTCGGATGGACTTCCGCTGGCGCCGTGCGGGCGCCTTGGCGTGGGGTGCCGTATCGTCGGCCATGGCCGCTCCTTGCTCTACTCAAGGCTGTCGGTCAGGGCCGTCGGTGTTCGCTGCACCGACGGCCCACTCGTATGTAAGGACGTCTCAACTACCGCATAAGTTCCGCTCATTCGGAAGAAACGGCAGGTCATAGCGCAAAGCGCAATGCGTCGCGAAGGAATGGATCCGGCCTTGTTCCCGGATGGTTGACGAACCGCGCGTACACCACTTGGCCGCCGACCATGAAGCGCAGCACTCCGCCAGGGCGACGCGGTTCGATGCGGTGGGGCCTCGTACCGTAGGTCACAAATAGGGCCGCAGGGTGGCGCACGTTGATGACGCCTTGGAACTCCCCGCCCGGTCCGCGCCGAATCTGCGAGGTGATGTTGCCGCCCTGGCCCATGCTGCCCGGTGCGCGGCGCCTGGCCTCGGCCTCCACCCTTCGGACGCGGCGTTCCATGTTGCGGTAGACGAGACCGCCAGGCAGCCGCAGCATCCGCTCGATCCGACCCCGGTCGAGGTTGAAGCTGGTGGACACGGTGAACACGGCGGCCTCCCTCAGTTCCTCGGCAGTGCCACGTAGGCGCGTAGCTCGTTTCCTCCGCACACGCCCGTCGGGCCTTGCGCGGTGAGTGGGCGGAGCATGAAGTCGGAGATCTCCCGGGCGGAGTTCATCTCGCACAACTCGACCGACGTGCCCTTCAGCATCTCGTACGCGTCGCGGAGGATCTCCTGCGCAGACGTATCCAGTTCAGCGACGGTCGGTGCGAGCGTCTGATCGGTCGCCCCAGGCACGCAGCGGATGACTTGGATGACGAACTCGCCGACCTCGTACGGTGCGTCACAGGCGTTGCCGATACGGCGGGACAGTTCGTCGGGGAACGCCTCGGTAAGAAAGATCCGGGCCACGGACACGGCGAGGAGTCCGCAGTCGCATTCGTCCCACGCGATCGCGCCGGGCACGACACCGGAGCGGTCGGGTTTCGTGGTCAGCTCGGCATACACGGCGTCACGGAGCCGGGTCGCAACGGTGTACCACTTGAGCGGTCCCGTGATCATCAGCATCGCTCCGATAGCGTGGGCACATGACGAGCGCCCCGGAAAACATCGGCCAATACGTTGACGCCCTGTGCCATCACCTGGCCGATCTCCAGGACCGATACGAGAAGGCTAGGGACCTTTTCGAAGCCACCGCCGACGCCCCGCTTCAAGCCCAGTTGGTAGCGATCGGGGAGATCTGCGGCATGAGGCGCGCCCTGGCGATCGCGCTCGGGCTTGATCCGCAGGCGGAGAGCGACAAGGAAGGCGGCGCCGACACCTACCACGCCGAGTGGCGCGAGCGGCACGGCCGCTGACCCGGTCACGTCCCCGCCCGTCTCACGGTCGGCCGGTCCACGGAGTACACCCGCGACCGCTGCCGCAGCCCCGACGGATTCCACGTGTTCACGAACATGTCCACCAAATACAGGCCGGTGCGGCCCTGCCGGAACAACTCCCCGACGTCCGGATAGCTGATGGTCACACCCTGCCGCACGAGCTGCTGCAACCCGGCCGGCAGCTTGCAGTCCCCGCCGTCCGCGGCCTTCGCGATCTCACACGCCAGCTGACCCATCGCCAGTGACGCCCCGTCCGGGAGTGCCTCCCCGTACGTCGCCGTCACCGACCACGTGCCCGTCTCGGTGTCGTTCTTCGACAGGTCGTTGCAGCGCGGCCACTCCCCGCCGTCGGTGCGTACGAGGATGCGGTGGTTGTCGACCCGGTAGGCGCCGGTCACCATCGGTGTGCCGTCGATGAGGATCTCGACGATCGTGTTGACCGGTGCGGGCAGCAGTACCTCAGACACTGTGCTGCACGAACACCCGCCCGCGCAGGAGCCGCAGCCGAGGTTGAACCACAGGCCGCCGATCAGGGCGGGCTGCGGGTACGACCAACCCGCCTGCCACGGGGGCCCGAAGTCGTCGAAGAAAGACCCGTTGTCGCACTCCCGGGCGCACGGCCGCAAAGTGATCTCACACGTCCCGAACCGCATGCCCGTCAACGCCCACAGCGTCTCCGTGGCCATGCTCACAGCAAGCCCAGTGACGGCCGGATTCAACGTCGCAACGTCGCAAGTCCAGGTCACCGGCCAGTCCGCGCACGGCCCGCTGGTGGCGCCCGTGCCGCCGGGAACTGCCTGCGGGGTGGGATTGATAACCGGCACAGCAAGCCTCCTAGGGTGCGGCGAACTTGCCGGCCCTGACGAACACGGCCTGCGACGAGTTGGACAGGTTCGTTGCCGAGCGGATCGCGATGATGTAGGCGATGAGGGCTCCGCCGCCCTGGATGAAGTTGGGGTTCTCTATGAACGTTCCGGCGCCGACCCTGTCCAGGGCTGCGGCGAGGCTGGCATAGATCGTCTGCCCGTACTGGATGATGAGCTGGCGTTGCGGATCGTTGGTGGGGAACAGGTATACGCGGTGGATGGTGGTGTTGTTTCCGCCGCCGCCTATGGGAGTGACGACTCCTGCGTTGTCGTAGTTGGCGACGTCGATGAGGTTGGTCAATGCCCCTGCGGCGGTCGTCGCCTGAGTGACGTAGATGAAGTCCGCGGGGGCCTGCGCCTGGGTGGTGGAGACGTGGGGGCTGTTGGTGAGGATGCCGTTGACGAAGTGGCTGAAGGAGCGGCTGAACGTTGTCCCTGCCGAGTGGTTGATCATCAGGTTGGCGCCGTTGGGTGTGATCAGGTTCCCGGAGATGTTGAACGGGCCCAGGTTCTCCATGAGGTCGACGAGCTGGTTGGCTTGTCCGGGCAGGATCACGGGCACGGCCAGGTCGACGACGATGACGCCGCCGACCTGGCTGGTAACACCGAGGAGGATGTGCGTGCGGCGCTGCGCCGCATCAGGTTTCGCGGCCTGCTGGATGATGGTGCCGCTGCTGTCGAGAAGCCACCACGTGACTGTGCGCAGGAGTGCCGCCGCGTCCAGTGCGACTGTCTGGTTCACGGTTTTGACGCGGGTGATGACTGGTTCGGCCTGCGTCCCTGCAAGGTAGTTGACGATGTAACCATCCACCGCTGTGATATCCACGGCAGCCGGGTTCCCCGCGTTGACGGACAGCTCACCGCCCGAGGCGACACCCGTGGACAAGTCCGCCTGCTCCTGAGACATGCCGACCGTGACGGCGAACGTCTCAGTGTCCAGGTGCACCCAGTACTCGCCCGACTCGGCCCAGAACGACAGCACACCGGTGCCGGAGGTGACTGGGCTGACGATCTGCGTCGTGCCGGTTGAGTCGGTGTACAAGGTGGCGGGGATGCTGGAGTTTTTCGGGAACACGTGAGCGGCGATGTTCACGGCAGGGCTGCCGTTGGGGAACCAGAACGTGTCGGTGTACTGGGCGAGCGCCATACGTCACTCCCTGCGCGTCATGCGCTGCTCTCGTCCACGATCAGCCCTAGGCCCGCCAGGGCCGTAAGCAGGCTGGCCAGCGCGCTTCCGTCGGTGCGGGAGCCTGTGACTGCGGTACCCGCCTGGATGGCGGCGGCAGCTTCGGTGAGGTCGAGTCGGGTGGCGAACTTGTCGTCGGCCCAGGCCCGGTCGCCGTGGGGGTCGGCCACGGCGGTGTGCGCCTCCATCAGGGTCATCGCCATAGCTGGTCTCGTATCCTCGTCAGGCGGCGAGTGTGGTCGGGTCGCAGGCCACCGTCGGCGGCGTGGCCGTGGTCACGTTCCATACCCAGTGCTCGTCGGTGTCGACGGACTCGCCTGCCGGGAGGAAGTCCTCGCCGACGAGCGTGTCCCACGTCGCGCCCGCACCCCGCGTTTCGGAGGTGAACTCGAACGTCGAGCGCCCGTTCTCGATGGTGTAGGAGCCGATCTGTGTGGCGCCAACGTTGGGCCACGCGTGGTAGATGTACCGCTGGGTACCGGATGCGTCACACGCCCCGGCCCCGGCGACCTCCTGCCACACCTCCAGCGAGAACCGGTTCGTCGGGTTGCCCTCCGCCACCGCGAAACCGGTACCCGTCGTCGGCGTACCGGTGATCAGCTCACGGGCGGAGATGATGTACGAGATCGCGGAGACGTTGACCTCACACATCTGGATCGTGAGCATCATCCGCTTGAGCGTGGGGTCGTCCTTCTGGTTCACGCACGGCTGACCCGACGCAGTCCGCTCGAAGAACTCCTCGCCGTCCTCGTAGTCCGGCTCCATCTCGACCTGCACGAACCCGGACGAGACGGCGACGAGCCCGGACGTGCCGGTCACGGGCACTCCGCAGGCGTCGAGTTCGATGATCCGCATGTGCGTGCCCTTGATGGGTGTCACGCACGTCGACGTAGCTGCCATGGTGATCTACTCCTATTCGGTGGGCACGCCCAGGACGATGTGCGCGGCCAGCAGGCAGCACTCGAAGGCAATGACGTACGTGCGTTCGGCGATCATGCGCATGGTGTTCGAGGACCGGTCGATGGAGTCCCTGGGGCTCGTGACCTGGACGTCGCCGCGGTAGCCGAACACGGCGCCCGTCGCATAAATCCACGCGGTCCCGGCCGCCGGCGCACTGCCGTCGGGGCCGCTGCCGGTGTAGCCGCCGCCGACCACGACCAGGTTCCCGGCCGCCGTGTACAGACGCCCGTCCCGCTCCTCCACCAAGTTCCAGGCAGCCAGCGTCGGCAGCGCCACGCGCGGGACGTGGATGATGCCCTGCCCGGCGTAGCAGGTGGCCAGGTCGGCCTCCAGCTCGCCGAGCGCCTGCGCTACGTCGGCGCCGGTGACGGCCGGGCTGGCCGCGGTCTGCAAGACGATGCCTTGCGTATCCAGCACTTCGGTGTCGGCCGCCAGGTGAGGGAACACCACGGTCTGGGCGCCCGAAGTGCCCGTCCAGAACGCGGCCTCCACCTGCTGCTGCTCCACCCGGGCCAGCGCATCCGAGGCGACCGTTTCGGCGTCACGCAGGCCGACCGGTGAGCAGTCGAACTCGGCGATGACCGTGAACGGGGTGGCTCCCCTGAACGTCTGGTCGACGTTGTCCGCCTTGGCCGGAGGTTCGGGAGGCGCACCAATGCCGGTGACGGCGAGGCATTCGTCGTAGGTGGTGCCGCCGTCGGGGCAGCGTTCGATCCAGGTGATGCCCTGCTGCCAGTGCCCGTTGTCGGGTGTGGGTTTCTGCGCGGCGTCCCACAGCCCGTAGGGCAGGCTGGTGAACGCCGGCGGGTCGACGATCTGGCGTGCTCCGGCCACCGGCGCTCACCCCTTCCCGCTCACTTGGCCGTCACGATGAGATGGAGAGTCCCGGTGCCGCTGTTGACCCGGCTCCACAGTTCGGCTCCGCAGGGCAGCGTGAACCGAAGCCGCTCATCGCCTCCCTGCGAGGCGCGCAGATGCACTTCGTCGCTGGACGTGAACCCGATCCGGATAGCTTCGAGTTGTCCGCTGCTGGCGCTGAAGTCGGTGACGATCACTTCCCGGTCGAACTCGGCAGCGTCCACGATCTTTGCCGCAGTCGTGGTGAGGCTGAACGAGTCCGCGATGAACGCAGCCACGATCAGACCCTCTCGGTACCGGTCAGCAGCGCCGACGTGGAGCCGTTGACGTTGAAGCCGACCGTGTAGCGGCGGGACTCGTGGCCGACGCGGGCGACGAGGTGGCACTCCTCGGACCAGGCCGCAGTGTGGTCGTTGGTCTCGTTCAGGACGCTGTCGCGGATCACGCCGAGGTCGAGGGAGAGGCCGTTGCCGTGGATGAACGTGCCGGCCGCGTAGATGAGGAAGTCCACCGTGGTCGGCCATGCGGTCATCGGGGTGGCGTTGCCGAACTGGCTGGCGCCACGGACCTGCCAGTCGTTGACCCACTGCACGCGCACGTTGCGGGCCACGAAGTACGAGTCGACCTCCGCGTTGGTGACGGCCTGGAGTTCGACGCCAGCCTTCCACGCGAGGTCGGCGCGGATGACTTCGCGGACCCAGTACGGCAGGACGACTTCGAGGACGTCGTCGATGCACATGCCGTAGCGGGCGCGATAGTCGGTGGCAGCGAGGCCGACAGCGTTGTACAGCGTGGGTGCGGCCGAGTCAGTGATGGCACCGCCAGTGATGGTGGTCGTCGCGGAGGACCCGAGGAGCATGAGCGCGATGAGGCGTGCGTTGACGACGTGCGCGTGCGCCGACATCAGCAGTTGCAGCATGTGCTGCGTCGCCTCAGGGTAGGCGTCGTCGGTCAGGTTGCCCGCGGTGAGGCAGTAGCCGTAGCACTCCAGCCGCTCTTCCTCGAAGTCCGGGCAGGGCACGCGGATGCACGGCTTGGTCGGGGAGCCGGTGGCGGCGGCGATGTCGTCGGCCTCGGTCCACAGGAACGGCGTCGACGTGTTGGAGAGCGTTGCGGCGAACCCGGCGAACGCGGTACCGCCGCCGAGCGCGTCGGCGAGCGACGGACTGGTCGGGAACTGAATACCGCCCCTGCTGACACCGAACGTCGGCAGGTCGATCATGCCGTCTTCGCAGGCGATGTTGAAGAAGTCGTAGCGGATCTCGCTGGGCGCGCACCATCCACCGCCGGCGACGAGCGCCTGCTGCTTGTCCGGGCCGGTGAGGAACTCGATGAGGTCCTTGACCTGACCGGGGGAAGTGCGGTCGTCGATGGTGTGGGAGAAGTCGTTGCGGATCGACGCGACGAGCTGGTGGTTGGGGTTGTTCTGCGTGACCGGCATGGACTTGGCCTTGCGGGACACGACCTCGGCGAGGGAGCGGAGGGTGGGGACCTTGTCTCCGTGGGCGATGCCGGGGATGTCGACGGATGCGGTGACGGCGAGGCGCTTCTCGGGGACCTTCGATGCGGGGGCGTGCTGTGTGGTCTCGGCGAGGGAGGCGGTGGCGCGTTTGGCTGCGGCGCCGAATCCGGTTCCGCCGCGGCCGTTGGTGAAGATCTTGACGAACTCGGAGGCGACGCCCTGTGCGGCTGCGGCGGCGATGGCGTCGGTGTCGACCGGGGCCGGGGCGCTGGTGGCGGTCTGGGTGTTGGTGCCGTGGACGCGGTCCTTGAGTGCGGCGAGCTGCTCGCCGACGCGGGTGGCCTGGAGATCGGCGTTGGTCCTGGCCCGGACCTCGCGCACCTTGAGTTCGGCCTTGATGGCGTCGAGATCGTTGGCGAGGCGCAGTGCGTACTCGAGCGTCTCGGGGTCGACGTTCTCGATCGCTTCGATGCGTTCGAACTCGGCGACGCCTCGCGCTTCGAGTTCGGTGAGGTCGTCGTCTCCGACGAGGGTGAGGTCGGGCGGGGCGCTGAACAGTTCCTCGGCTGCCACGGTTTCCTCCGTTGCGAAGGGGGTTGTGCGCCCGGTTTGTTGGCGCCCATCAGCGCGAGGTTAGCTGATAGCACACGGTCCGGCAAACGTCAAATAGTTTGCCGGACCGGTTAAACTAACTGGTCAGAAGCCTGACGGGGGCGGCGGCGGAGGAGCCGGACGCTTCCTCTTATTGCAACTGCACACGTTTACTCACCTCCCCGGGTGGACTCGGCGGGACAGCATCCGCATCACGATCCGTACCGCCTGACGCTCCGTCTCCTCCGATGACAGACCACGCGCCACCGTCGGACGACCCGCCGCGACCAGCGCCTGCGGCTCACCACTGGCGACACGGGCCCGCATCTTCGGCACCGGGAACCCAGGCACATTCACCGCCAGCAGACCCACCAGCCGTAGCGCCCCGCCGATCCGCCGCCAATCCCCGCTGACCTGGCCAGCAGCCTGCAACTCGTACACCTTCAGCGGATCCGCACCCGGCCGCACCGCGCCCGCGACCCAGATGCCGTGCGCGTCGTTACCGACCGCGACATCCGCGACCGCCGCACCGGTGTTGTCGTAGTGCTCGGCCGCCGGAGACGCCCCCAAGTGCAGCGGCGCATGCCCCGTCCCCACCGTGATCTGACCGACCGCCACCCGCGACCCGTCCGCGCACGCGACCTCGCCGGTGCGGTAGTACGGATGCTGGTCTTCGTGCGGCGGCTGCACACACACACCCTCCTGCCCGATGTGACACGAACCCCACTGCGCCGCATGCCCATAGATCCGGCCGTCATCCGTGATCGTGATCGGCGTGGCAAGGCTCAGCTTCGGGTCGGCGAACCAGGCGGCCGGAGGCTTCCACACCCCAGCCGAAGCGGTCACCACGCGCAGAGCCCGGAACGGCTCCGGCTCCTGGCCCGCGTCCCGCAGATGCTTGGCGACGTGGTCGTACACGCCACGTCGGTCCGCCTCCGGAATGCTGGTGCCGCCCCGCGCACCGTGCAGGGCACCGATCGACGCTGAGCACGCCGCAAGGTTCGCCGCACCCACAGTGCCGTCTGCGTTGATCTCGTGGTGCAGGAACTTCGCCGCGGACTTCGCCAGTTCACCGTCCTCGACCGCCGCGCCGTCGTACCAGGCGTACGCGGCCCGCGTCTTGTCCACGCTCAGCGGCGAGTCGATCCGCTTCTCGTTCACACCGGCATCCCACGGCCCATCCGAGGTGGCGGTGTCGTGGGTGCCGACCGCCCCCATCTCCTGCATGGCCAGTGCCTGAAGCGCTTCCTCGCCGACCGGCTGCCCGCCGGCCACGACCGCGCCGGCCTCGTCGAGGAGTGCGATGTAGGCCTCGGCGAAGGCGGGGATGTCGACGAGGGTGGCGGCGCGGATGCGGCCGCCGTGGAAAATCATCTTCTCGGGCTGGGCGAACAGCATCTCCAGCAGGTCGCCGTCCTCGTCGCCCATGCCTTCGTTGACGTCTTCGGGCCACACGAATTCGACGTCGGCGTCGGCGATGCTGTCGGCGTCGATGGACACGCCGCGGAGGAACTTGCCTTCGATCTTGGCGTGGACGCGGCGGCCGTCGTCGTCGGACAGGTCGAGGACGCCTTCGCCCATGATGAGGTCGCCGTCGCGCCAAATGTTGTCGATGCGGCCGACGTTGACGGCGACGGTGTGGGGTTCGCCGCCGTGGGAGTCCTCCTTGTTCCAGCGCAGCGGTACGGGTAGGTCTGCCCAGGTGAGGGCGTTGGGGGCGAATTCGCGGCCGTCGCCGGTGACCTTGCCTTCGACGGCGAGGGGGCCGCGCCAGGGTGCTGTCTGCCCGGTGTAGTCCATGTCGTCGTCGGGCATGTCGGGCTTGTCGTCGCCGTCTTCGGCGTACAGGGCGGCCTGCTGCTCCATGGCTGCGGCTTCGGTGGCGTGGCAGCCCATCAGTTCGGCGCCGTCTTCCTTGACGACGGCCCACGGCGTATCGGCGCCGCAGTCCGGGTGATCCTGCTCGACGCGATACGGCATCGTGCCCTCCTGGTCGGTGGTCTGGTGCGGCATTGTGTCGGCGGATACTGCCAAGATCATTCCGGCGGCGGGTTGCTCGCTGTCCTGCGGCCAGACGGTGACGAGGGTGCCCCGGCAGCGGGCCCCTCCGAGGCAGCCGGTGTAGCCGCCGGTCGGGTACGCGGTGCGGGCATCGGGCAGCGTCGTGTAGCGGGTGCCATCGACGGCGCGGCACGGGGCACATGAGTTGCGATCTAGCGCCTCGCTCGCGACATACTCAGCGGGTGGGGCGACCGCGAGGACGGCCATGCGGCCCTCATTCTGAGCGGCCGTCATCGCCGCACCCACCTGCTCCTCAACCGCCGCGCCCGACAGCGACGCAAGGTGCTCGTCGACCTGAGCCGCGATCTGCGACGCCGAGCCCGAGCCCCACACCCGCATTGCCTGCCGGACAGCGGACTGCACCAGCCCGACACCCAGCACTCGCGCGGCGGTGCGGCCGATCTGGCGTAGCCGGTCCCGTATCGCGGCAGCGGTGAGGGCCTCGTCGTCCAGCGACCACTCAGGGACGGCGACGCCCTGCGCTTCGGCCTCCGCCTGCTGCGCTTCACCGGCCTCCCGCGCGTACGCGATCATGCGGGCGATGAGGAGGCGCGCGCCGTCGCTGGTGTCGGGCGTGAACCCGTCGAGACTGCTGAGGTCATCGGCTTCGGCGGCGGCTTGCACGGCGGCGGTGATCTGCTCGCGCTGCGCCGCCTGGATCTCCGCCCATGCTTCGACCGTCGCGTCGACGGCTTCGTGCCAGGCCTTGTCCATCTGCGCGAAGTCGACGCGGCTCGCGAGTTCGAGCTCGGTGGGCTGACGGCGAAGCGGGCCGTCAGCGGCAGCGGTGACGGGCTCGGTGCGCACACGCCCTGTCACTTCGTGTGGAACGTGAAGGTGGCGACCCAGCGTGGATCGGATCGCGCCGAGCGCGAGCTTCCCGCCTCGGTTCGTCTCCACCTCGATGCGGAGAGGGGGCGCTTGGCCGAGTGCTGACGCGGTCGTGCTCTCGCCGAGCGGGATGTCCGTGTGGTCCCCGGCGAACGCCACCCGCACCCGGTCGAAGGTGACCGGGCCCAGGCGCTCCTCCAACGCGATGACGAGGTCCAGCTCATCCGAATACGCTGCACAAACGTGTGCGACCCAAGGCGTGTGCGGCGACGGGAGCTCCACATCCATCGGCGCCATGAGCAGCGCCTCTTCCGCCATGCCGTGCGCCGCTTCGAGCGAGGGGCCGTGCTCGGGGTCATCGCCGACGGACCACACCCATGACGGCTCGTCACCGTTGCCATTCCAGTGCGCTGCACCGAACAGCTTCGCCGTGACCGGCGGCATCCCCTCCGCCAGTGTGCGCACCGAGTCCACGATCGCGGCGCGCGACTCCTCGTCGAAGTCGGCGCCCTTACCGAGGTAGCGCAGCGTCAAGTGCAGTTGGTCGGCCGTCTCGCCGCCTTCGATCGCCAGCCGCTCCGCATCCTCGGCCGTGGGCATCAGCGCGATCATCGCGCCCTGCATGTGCGAGCCGTCAGCGGCGGCTGTGAGCGTGACCATTCGAACTCCGAGAAGAGGCGGTCGTAAGGAACGCGGACGTATCCAGATGCGGGGCCCGCTGGCCGATCGTCAGCTGTCCGAACGGGGAGAGCCGCGCCTCGTACGTCCCCGACGTTCCTGGGCGCGGCAACTGCGCGAGTTTCACCGCAGCGTGCGTGAACGGGCAGCTGTAGGCGTGCTGCGAACACAACGCCGGGTGCAGCAAGTCGGGTGGTCGGCCGGTCGTGAACCGGACGGCGTGCATTGCCTGCGACTGCTGGATGAGGCGTGCTGAGCGGGCTGCGGCTGCGGCTTCCCGTGCGGCGGTCTCGTCCGGCGGTGAGCGGTCTTCCGGTGTCGGCTCGGGTTCGGTGTCGGTCGTGGGTGCTTCGCCGGGTGGTGCGGCGGCGACGGGTTGGATGGTGACCGTCTCGCCGGTGAGTTCCAGGAGTGCGGATCCGGCGCCGGACGGCAGCGTCTTGATGATGACCTTGAGGGCCTGTTCCTTCAGTTCCTCGTCGGATGGCTTGTCGGCTTCGTTGAAGCCGGTTTCGCGGCGGAGTGCGGCGCCGTTGATTTCGAGGCGGTCGTAGAGGAGGACGGCGTCGCCGGAGCGGTCGGGGCGGAGCGTGAGTTCGCTCATGTCGTACCAGACGACCCAGGTTGCCCAGTCTTCGACGCCGGATGCTTTGAGGCGGGGCTGGAGGTAGCCGGTGGTGAGGGCTTGGCAGATGAGTTCGGCGTCGGGGGCGACGTCGACTTTGAGGCTGTTTTCGTCCGAGATCCAGGCGTTCCAGTGGTTGAGGTCGGACATGCCGAGGAGGACTTCGGCAGGCACGTTGAGCTGGGAGGCGAGCCGCTTGATGGCGCTGTCCCGCTTCTCGATGATCTTCTCGTCGATTTTCAGGGTGAAGTCGAGGTGCTTGACCTTGTCGATCCACTCGCCTGGCAGCTTCAGTGGGAGCGGCACGATCCCCGCTGCTGTGCCCGGGGTGCGGATCGCTTCGGATGCGATCTCGATCCACTCCGCGATGAACGGATCGGGGGCGTCGGCGAACTCCTCGCGCACGGGGAAGGTGATCTCGTCGGGGAACATCACCACCCCGGCCGACGCCAGCCTCGACAGGTATTGGGCGACGATGTGCCGGTTGACGAGTTCGAGTTCGCGCATGGTGGCGCGGGCTGCGCGGGCGGGGCTGTCGGCGATGTGGTGCCAGCGCTTGTTGGGCCGCCACACCCTGAGGGGGCGTAGCGAGTCGGGGGCGAGGGGGCGCCAGTTGGTGCCGCCGTTGACGGCGTTCTCGTCGGCGACTTCGTAGCCGCCTCGGGCTGCGCGGACTTCGTCGGTGGAGCGCACCGACCACTGTTCGATGCCGTTGACGTTTTCGACGATGAGGTAGCCCTCGCCAGGGACGGAGAGCTGGGTACCCAACCCGTTCATGATGGCGGCTTGTCCGGCGACTCCTCCGGCCATGGTGGTGAGGAGTTCGACGGCGGTTCCGGCGTTTTGGCGTACGGGTTCGTCGGCTCCGGGCTCCAGCTTCGCGGCGTACAGCCGGACGCGGGAGAGGCGTTTGGATTCCCAGTCGACGGCGTACCGGAATTCGCCCAAGTCCTCGTGGTAGGCCCAGGCTTCTTCTTGCCAGCTGTCGGTGTTGCGGATGAGTTCGGTTCGTGGGCTGGTGACGGGCGCGGCGGCGGCGGTGAGCGCGTTGGGTGCCTGTTCGGCGGGGGTGGGGAGCGGCTTGGGCGTGGGTGTGCCGCGTCGACTGAATACGTCGTACCAGGCCATCCGGGTCTCCCTGCTCGCGGTCTGCGAGGGGAGGGTAGGAGCGAGACGGGGAAGATCATTCCGGCGCTGCACAAGACACGTCTCCATGGCCCGGCGCGCTGTCGTGCGAGACACTGAGGCATGCCCGACAACCACTTCACCGGCGTCCTCGCCGTCCTCCACACCCCCACCCCCGACGGGCGCCGCCTTGACGAGCCAAGCCCGGAGCTCACCCGACCACTCCCGATCCCGCTCATGGCGGCAAACGGCAAATCCGCTGGCCGCATCGACCGGGTGTGGCGCGACGGGGACCTGATCCGCTACAGCGGGCAGCTGCTATCAGAAACAGCTCACGCGCTTGCTGAGGCCAAGATGGTCGTGGGGAACCTCGACGCCTACGCAGCACAGTGGGAGACCCGATACAAGGGCCTCATCGTGGACGACGGTGTACCACTTGATGCCGACCCGTCCGACTTCGAGATGGTCGCGCATGACTGGCTTGTTGCGGGCGCCACGCTCGGCCCGTCGGACAGCAAGACGTGGCCGGAGGTATCGCTCGTTCTGGAGTGAGCAACCCCTCTCGCGGACACGACGAGGGCCGTCCGCGACGCCCACCGCAGACGGCCCTCAACCACCGCACCCGGAACCGTCAGGTTCCGCTCTCCTACCGCCGCCGATAGTACGGGCAGTCAGGCCCACTCCTGTCCGGCGATCAGCGCACCGGCTGCCCACACTGCTAGCCACACCAGCACCGGCACCGGCAACCCCACCGTCGCCCACACC
>DATICF010000024.1:0-18114 GCA_035456965.1 Nocardioidaceae bacterium | reverse complement strand
CAAGCCTGCCTCATCACGCCGGCCGCCATGCAATTGGATTACCAATTTGGGCTCGAGGGGAGACCCCCTCTCCTAGGTGCTAGTTCGCCGCGCGGGCGTTGGACCAGTCCAGGGAGGCAGCCGTATGGGCCTGTTATCTAGATAGTGAGATGCGCTGGTGGGATGCGTGACAACCGCCGGCCTCGGCATCAGTCCGCTGCCGAGATCAGGCCGTAGTGGCCGTCGTACCGCATGTAGAGCACCCGGCCCCGCCCCGAGCCCGCCTCGAGGTAGAACACGAAGCGCTCCCCACTCAGGACCAGGCGTTCCACAGCCTCGTTCTCCGTGAGCGTCGGCGCCGAGGCGATCACCTCGACAAGCGGCGCGGTCTCGACGGTCGAAACCGGATCACCACGGACCGCAAGCCTCCCCTCCTCCACCACGAACACAACTGCGTCCCTGCCTGTCCGACTGTCGGTGAACAAGTAGAAGTCGTGCCCCAGCAACCCCATCTCGTACGCCGCCTCGTCCGGTGTCATCGGCGCGAGCGCGAACGTCTTGCGACGAACGATCTCCCGGTCCTGAGGACGACGCGGAAAATGGGGCACCGGCGCTGTGGGCAGGTCCCCGTGCCGGTACTGGCGCTCCGAAGCAACCCCTACCCAGCGATGCCGGGTCCTCGCACGTTCCTGGTACTCGACCAGGTTCCTTCGCAGCTTGCGCTCGAGAAGGTCCACTGCTCCGATCAGGTCCGAGGCGACCGCGTGCGCCCTGATGTGCGTCCCGTTGATCTCGAACGAGGCCTCTGCCCTGGCGGGACGGTCCATCGCAGGGTCCGACGACATGGTCAGCGCCAGCTTCGCTGCGACCACCGTGGGGTTGGCGTAGTCGAGGACGTGATCGATCTTCGACCTCGCATAGGACACCGCGCCCTCGGGCACCCGACCTCGCACCACGGTGTCGATGGCCACCTTGGGTTGCGTCCGTCTACGCCCCGGCATGACGGCCTCGATCGTTGTCGCCGTGCATGCGGTTCTCTCCCTTCTCCCCCTCTCCACGCTAGGCGCGCCAGAGGTGGAGAGCACGGGCCGATGGTCCCCCCGCCCGCGCCGGCGAGCTCAACTGTCCCAGAGCAGGACGAAGGCGCCGTCGACGTCGAGCGAGACGGACGTCCCGAAGGGCCTGCAGATTTCGTCCATGGTTCGCGCAAGCCAGGATGCGTCCTCGCCCGCGACCCGTGACAGCCGCATCTGCCGGGCTCGGAACGGCACCATGGCCAGCCCCTGGATCTCAGCAGTGACAGAGTCGAGCGCGGCCATGTAGAGGAGCCGCAGGTCGTCGCGGTACGCCTCGTAACCGCTGATCCCTTCATAGTCGTTGACCAGGTCGCCGCACCCGTAGAGCACGAGGCCCCCGCGATAGACCTCGACCGGTCGTGGGTGGTGTGACGAATGTCCGTGCACGACGTGTACGCCGCCCTCGATGAGCCGCTGGGCGAATCGTCGATGGTCCGAGGGCACCTCGTAGCCCCAGTTGCTGCCCCAGTGCACCGAGACCACGCGCACGTCGCCGGGCGCAGCTGCCTCATCCAGCACGTCAGCGACCCTTGTCGAGGTCCGGTCCGACAGGTCCGGCAGGACGGCAACACCAGGACTTCCTGGTCCCGCGGCCCACCGTGCCGGCACGCCACTCGACGCGTGGCCGACCGCGCACACGACGAATCGGGTGCCCGCGCCCTGAACTACAACCGGGGCCCAGGCCTCTCGCTCGTCCTCCCCCGCTCCGGCTGTCGCCAGGCCCGACTGGTGAAGCGTGTGGAGGGTCTCGAGGAGCCCCGGCACGCCGAGGTCGAGGACGTGGTTGTTGGCCAAGCTCCACACGTCGACCCTGGCCGCTTCGAGGCAGTCGATGTTGGCCGGGTTCATCCGGTAGTGCAGAGACTTGCCGGGAGCGAACTCCTCGCGGCTGGTCACGCTCGTCTCGAGGTTCATGAGCCGGAAGGCGGGGTCTGCCTCGTCCATGACCGCAAGAGCATCGCCCCATGGCCACGCCGGGTCGACCGGCTTCGGGATCGGGCCGTTGGCTTGCTCGGCGAGGTCGACGTACGCGCGGGCGTCGACGACGTAGCTCTCCCGCAGATGAGGTCGACCGGGTGCGGGGAGGATCTGGTCGACTCCCCTGCCGGTCATCACGTCGCCGGCCAGGATCAGGCAGGTGGTGCCCGTCATGCCCCCAGGCTAGGCGGGCCGGAGTGTCCGCGCCCGAGTCAGGAGTCCCCGGGCAGCCGCTTGGCGGGACGGTACGCCGAGACAGTGGGTTCGTCGGCGAGCCAGAACCGCCAGGGGTGGTCGGCAGCATGGCGCAAACCGACCCGCGGGCCGGTCAGGACCTCACTCAGGTGGTGCGGCTCGTCGGGAAGTGTGAGTGTCAGCGGCCCGTCGTCAAGCGTGGCGCCGTTGTGCCGAAGGTCGATGCCGAGCGCCTGACACAGGCGTGCCGGGCCCCTCGCGAGGTCGCGGTCCGGGCCATTGCGTCTCCGGTCCCGCGCGTGGTCCACCCCCTCGACCACCTGCCCGGCCCTGAGAAGAACGGCTGAGGCATGTCCCCTCTCCCCCACCACTACGTTGCAGCAGTAGTGCATCCCGTAGGTGAAGTAGACGTACAGGTGGCCTGGGGGCCCGAACATGACCTCGTTGCGAGCCGTGGTCCCGCGGTAGGCGTGCGAGCCGGGGTCCTGCTCGCCGGCGTACGCCTCGACCTCGGTCAGCCGGACCGCGACCGTGCCCTCGGGTGTCTCGTGCCGGAGCACACCGCCGAGCAGGGTGGGTGCCACCTCAAGCACCGGCCCGTCGAGACGGTCAGCCAAGCCAGCCACGGTGGTCTGCCACGGTCTTGCGCACCTCGGCCAGCTGCTCGGTGACCCGGTCGAGTGCGGTGCCGCCCCGGCTCGAGCGAGAGGCGATCGCACCGTCCACGGTGAGCACCTCGCGCACACCGGGCTTCAGGTGCGGCGAGATCTCGGCGAACTGCTCGTCGGTCAGCTCATCGAGCTCGCAGCCGAGCTCCTCGCACCGGCGTACACAGGCTCCGGCAACCTCATGGGCGACCCGGAACGGAACGCGCTCGCGCACCAGCCACTCGGCAACATCGGTTGCGAGCGAGAAGCCTTGCGGGGCCAGCTCTGCCATTCGCTCGGTCTGGAAGCGCAGGGTGGCGACCATGCCCGTGAAGGCGGGAAGCAGGACCTCGAGCGTGTCGACGGAGTCGAAGACCGGCTCCTTGTCCTCCTGCAGGTCGCGGTTGTACGCCAGTGGCAGGGCCTTGAGCGTCGCCATCAGGCCGCTGAGGTTGCCGATGAGCCGACCGGCCTTGCCGCGAGCGAGCTCGGCGATGTCGGGGTTCTTCTTCTGCGGCATGATGCTCGACCCGGTGGAGTAGGCGTCGTCGAGCTCGACGAAGCCGAACTCCCTGGTCGCCCAGAGGATGACCTCCTCGGCCAGCCGCGACACGTCGACGCCGACCATCGCCAGCACGAAGGCGAGCTCCGCTACGAAGTCCCGTGCGGCGGTGCCGTCGATGGAGTTCGGGCTCGAGTCGGAGAAGCCGAGCTCGCGCGCGACCTGCTGAGGGTCCAGGCCCAGGGAGGAGCCGGCCAAGGCTCCTGATCCGTAGGGCGAGTCGGCTGCGACCCGGTCGTCCCAGTCGCGGATCCGCGAGACGTCGCGCAGCAGTGGCCAGGCATGGGCCAACAGGTGGTGCGAGAGCAGAACCGGCTGGGCGTGCTGGAGGTGGGTGCGACCCGGCATGGGTGCGCCCCGATGCCGCTCCGCCTGGTCGGCCAGGGCTTCGACGAGGTCGAGCAGGAGCCCAGTGACCGTGTGCGCGTGGTCGCGCAGGTACGCCTTGAACAGGGTGGCCACCTGGTCGTTGCGCGACCTGCCCGCGCGCAGGCGCCCACCGAGCTCGGGGCCGACCTCCTCGATGAGCAGACGTTCCAGTGCCCCGTGGACGTCCTCGTCGGACTCAGCGGCGACCACCTCGCCAGAGTCCACCTTCGCGGCGAGGGAGTCGAGGCCCCCGAGGAGTCCCTCGAGGTCCGCGTCGGTGAGCAGCCCAGCCCTGTGCAGCACCCGGGCGTGGGCCTTGGAACCCGCGAGGTCGTAGGGCGCCAGCCTCCAGTCGAAGTGTGTGGACTTCGACAGCGCGGCCAGGGCGTCCGAGGGCCCACCCGCGAACCGCCCGCCCCAGAGGGCCCCGGTGTTGGTCTTGGAGTTCTCGCTCACGTCGTCCTTCGTATCAGTTGGGTGCGCGGGCTCGGCCAGGTCAGTCGGTCCCGGTCTCCATGGCGGCGTGGTCGAGTGCCTCGTCGTCCAGGGCACCGGGCTCGAGCGGGTTCTCCTTGATCTGGCTTGCACCACCCGGCTCGAGCGCGCCCAGGAGGTTCCCGTGCTCGACCAGGACGTGTCCCTGGTCCTGCGGCTGGAGGGCGTACATCTCGAGCTTGGACCGGGAGTCGGCGATGTCGAGGTTGCGCAGGGTGAGCTGGCCGATGCGGTCGGTGGGACCGAAGGCGGCGGACTCCACGCGCTCCATCGAGAGCTTGTCAGGGTGGTAGGAGAAGCCAGACCCCTCGGTGCGCACGATCGTGTAGTCCTCCCCCCTCCGCAGTCGGAGGGTCACCTCACCGGAGACCACCGAGGAGACCCAGCGCTGGATCGCCTCGCGGAGCATGAGCGCCTGGGGGTCCAGCCAGCGGCCTTCGTAGAGCAGCCGGCCGAGCCGGCGGCCCTCGGCGGTGTAGCTGGCGATGGTGTCCTCGTTGTGGATCGCGTTCAGCAGGCGCTCGTAGGCGATCCACAGCAGTGCCATGCCAGGCGCTTCGTAGACGCCGCGCGACTTGGCTTCGATGATGCGGTTCTCGATCTGGTCGGACATGCCGAGTCCGTGGCGGCCGCCGATCTCGTTGACCGCGTGCACGAGCTCGACCGGGTCGTGGTACTCCTTGCCGTTGACCGCGACCGGGCGCCCCTCCTCGAACCGGATCGAGACGTCCTCGGGGAGGATCTCGACCGAGGGGTCCCAGAACTTCACGCCCATGATCGGCTCGACCGACTCCAGGGACACGTCGAGATGCTCGAGTGTCTTCGCCTCGTGGGTGGCTCCCCAGATGTTGGCGTCCGTGGAGTAGGCCTTCTCCTGGCTGTCGCGATACGGAAGCCCACGCTGTGTGAGCCACTGGCTCATCTCGTTGCGCCCGCCGAGCTCGTGCACGAACTCCGCGTCGAGCCACGGCTTGTAGATGCGCAGCATCGGGTTGGCGAGAAGGCCGTAGCGGTAGAACCGCTCGATGTCGTTGCCCTTGAACGTCGAGCCGTCACCCCAGATGTCGACGCCGTCCTCGTGCATCGCGCGGACGAGCATCGTGCCGGTCACCGCGCGGCCGAGCGGCGTGGTGTTGAAGTAGGCGCGCCCGCCGGAGCGGATGTGGAAGGCCCCGCAGGCGATTGCCGCGAACCCCTCCTCCACGAGCGCGCGACGGCAGTCGAGGGCGCGTGACAGCTCGGCGCCATAGGCGAGTGCGCGATCCGGCACGCCGGAGATGTCAGGCTCGTCGTACTGGCCGATGTCGGCGGTGTAGGTGCAGGGCACCGCACCCTTCTCCCGCATCCAGGCCACGGCCACCGAGGTGTCGAGGCCGCCGGAGAAGGCGATGCCGACGCGTTCGCCGACGGGAAGGGAGGTCAGGACCTTGCTCACGTGTGTTCCTCTTCGTGTTCGAAAGTTCAGTCGGGTGCCATGTCTGGGGCGAGGGTCGAGGCCTCGACCAGTGCAGTCAGGGCGCCGGGGTGTGGTGGTTGGCGAGCGCCAGCAGCCTCTGGGCGAGAGCTGCGCCGCCGTGTGGGTCGCGGCTGATCACCAAGACGGTGTCGTCCCCGGCGACGGTTCCGAGCACGCCCGACAGGTCAGCCTTGTCGAATGCCGATGCCAGGAACTGCGCGGCGCCGGGCGGGGTCCTCAGCAGCGCCATGTTGGCCGAGGCGTCTGCGGAGACCATGAGCTCGGCGAGCAGGCGCTCCAGACGCGCCTCCGCGGCTACTCCCTCCCCGCCTGGCCGAGGAGTGCGGTCACCGCCCTCGGCGGGGACGGCGTAGACCAGGGCCCCGCCGGGCACACGGACCTTCACCGCATCGAGCTCCACGAGGTCGCGCGAGAGGGTCGCCTGGGTGACGCTCACCCCGGAGCCGGCGAGAAGCTCGGCCAGCTCGGTCTGCGAGCGCACCTGGTGCTTGCCCAACAGCTCGACGATTCGCTGCTGGCGGGCGTTCTTGGTCATGGGCATCGCGCTCGTGCCCTGCACGTCGTTCGTCACGGAGTCTCCTTCCGATCCTCGAGCAGCCAGGTGAGCAGCGCTTTCTGGGCGTGCAGCCGGTTCTCGGACTCGTCCCACACGACGCTTCGCGGTCCGTCGATCACCTCGGCGGTGATCTCTTGGCCGCGGTAGGCGGGTAGACAGTGAAGGACGATCGCCTCGGTCGAGGCCTTGGCAAGCAGATCGTTGGTCACCGAGTAGGCGCGCAGCATCTGCACCCTGCGATCCGCGTCCGCCTCGGTGCCCATGGACACCCACGTGTCGGTGGCAACGGCGTCCGCGCCGGCGATCGCCTCCGCGGGGTCCGCGTGGTACGCCGCGGATCCGCCCGTCGCGGTCGCGATCTCCTGCGCCCGGGCGAGGACGTCCGGGCTCGGCTCGAAGCCCTCGGGGCCGCTCACGGTCACGTGCATGCCGGCCGTGGTGCCGCCGAGCAGGTAGGAGTGCGCCATGTTGGAGGCGCTGTCCCCGAGATAGGTCAGCCTGCGGCCCCGGAGCGAGCCGAGCCGCTCCTGGATGGTCACCAGGTCGGCGAGCACCTGGCACGGGTGGAAGGTGTCGGTGAGGGCGTTGATGACCGGCACGCCGGCGTACTCCGCCATCTCCTCGAGGTTCGACTGCTCGAAGGTGCGCCACACAATGGCCGCGGCCTGCCGACCGAGAACACGGGCGGTGTCGGCGACGGACTCTCGCTTGCCTACCTGAGCCAGGCGTGCATCGACGACCATCGGGAACCCGCCGAGCTCGGCCACCCCCGCGGTGAACGACACCTGGGTGCGCAGGGTCGGCTTGTCGAAGAGGATCGCCACCGTGCGGGGGCCTTCAAGCGGCCGAGCCCTGAACGGTGACGCCTTCAGCTCGCGCGCCAGCGACAGCACCGCATCCTGCTCTGCCGGGCTGAGGTCGTCGTCGCGCAGGAAGTGCCGCGTCATGGCTGCTCCTCGGCGAAGGCCTCGTCGAGGATGCGCGGCCAGGCGGCGACGAAGGAGTCGGCCTGCTCCTCGGTGAGGACCAACGGCGGGGCGAGGCGGATCCGGTCGGGCGTCGCGTTGTTGATGATGAACCCGGCCTTCAGGGCAGCTGTCACGGCCTTGTCCGCGACCGGCGCGGCGAGATCGAGACCGATGAGGAGGCCTGCCTGCCTGATCTCTGTCACCCGGTCGTCCTGCATCCCCTCGGCGAGTACGCCGCTCACCTTCTGCACGTGGTCGAGGAGCCCGTCCTTCTCGATGGTGTCGATCACGGCGAGAGCGGCGGCGGCTGCGACAGGGTTGCCCCCGAAGGTGGTGCCGTGGTTGCCGGGCTGGAGCAGGTGGCCGGAGTCACCCACGGCGATGCAGGCGCCGATCGGGATCCCGCCGGCGAGACCCTTGGCGAGAGTGACGACGTCGGGCGTCACCCCCGAGGCAGAGTGCGCGAACCAGGCACCGGTGCGGCCCACCCCTGTCTGCACCTCGTCGATCCACAGCAGAGCGCCATGCTCGCGGGTGATCTCCCGGGCAGCCTGGAGGTAGTCCTCCGGCGGGATCACGACCCCAGCCTCGCCCTGGACCGGCTCGAGCACCACGGCAGCGGTCTCGTCGGTCACAGCGGCTGCCAGCGCGTCGGCGTCTCCGTAAGGGACGAAGGTGACATCGCCCGGCAGCGGTTCGAACGGCTCCCGGTAAGCAGCCTTCGAGGTGAGCGCGAGCGCGCCCATGGTACGGCCGTGGAAGCCGCCCTCCGCAGCAACGACTTGGGTGCGGCCCGAGCGTCGCGAAAGCTTGAACGCGGCCTCGTTGGCCTCAGCGCCGGAGTTGGCGAAGAAGACCCGGCCTTCGACCCCGAGCAGGGACAGCAGGCGCTCGGCGAGGGAGACCTGGGGGTCCGTGGCGAAGAAGTTCGACACGTGGCCCAGCGTCGAAAGCTGCTCGGTGACGGCGCTGACCAGAGCGGGGTGGGCGTGCCCCAGCGCGTTCACCGCGATCCCGCCGAGCAGGTCGAGGTACTCCTTGCCGTCGGCGTCCCAGACCCGGGCGCCGTCGCCGCGGGTGAGCACCAGCTTCGGTGTGCCGAAGGTGTTCATCACCGAACGGGCGTAGCGTGCCTGCACGGTCTCGGTGGTGAGGCTGGTCGGGTCGTTCACGTCACTTCTCCTTCCGGAGCGCGGTGCGCACCTTGGTCTCGACCCCGGGCAGCACCTGGGTACCGACGCCCTCGTCGGTGAAGATCTCGAGCAAGACCGCGTGGGGCTCGCGACCGTCGACCACGGTGGCCCGCGGGACGCCGCCGTTGACTGCGTCGAGACAGGCCTGCATCTTCGGCACCATGCCGCTGGCCAGCGTGGGCATGAGCTCGGCGAGTGTCTCGGGGCTGATCTGGCCGATCACGTCGTCGCTGTCGGGCCAGTCGCGATAGAGGCCCTCGACGTCGGTCAGCACGAGCAGCTTCTCCGCGCCGAGCGCCGCGGCGAGCGCACCTGCTGCTGTGTCGGCGTTGACGTTGTGCACCACTCCGAGGTCGTCGGGGGCGACCGAAGAGATGACCGGGATCCGGCCGGCCTCCATGAGGTCGCGCACGGCCTCGGGCCGGACCTTCTCGACCTCGCCTACCAGACCTAGGTCGACCTCCTCGCCGTCTACGAACGTGCTGGTGGCCTTGGCCGTGAACAGCCCGGCGTCCTCGCCCGAGAGTCCGACCGCCAGGGGTCCTTGCTGGTTGAGCAGGCCCACGAGCTCACGGCCCACCTGACCGACGAGGACCATGCGGACGACGTCCATGGCCTCCGGGGTCGTCACGCGGAGCCCACCGCGGAACTCCGACTCGATCTGGAGCCGGTCGAGCATCTTGTTGATCTGCGGGCCACCGCCGTGCACCACGACCGGCCGGAAACCGGCGTAGCGCAGGAAGACGATGTCCTCGGCGAACGCACGCTTGAGATTGTCATCGGTCATCGCGTTGCCGCCGTACTTCACCACGATCGTCTTGCCGTGGTACTTCTTCAGCCAGGGCAGCGCCTCGGCGAGAGTGGCGGCCTTCTCCGTGGCCTGCTTCCACTCGTCGGGGCTCTTGCCGGCTCCGAGACTGGAGTCGTCGATCGTCATGGGGTCCTCAGCTCGAGTAGGCGGAGTTCTCGTGGACGTAGGCGTGGGTGAGGTCGTTGGTCCACACCGTCGCCCTGGCGTCACCGGCCTTCAGGTCGATCGTGACGGTGACCTCGCGGCCACTGAGGTCGACCTGGTCAGGTGACTCTGCGGGCTCGGAGGAGCGGCAGACCCACACGCCGTTCATCGCCACGTCGAGGTCGGCTGGGTCGAAGGCGGCCGACGTGGTGCCGATGGAGGCCAGGACGCGGCCCCAGTTGGGGTCCTTGCCGAAGACCGCGGCCTTGAACAGGTTGCTGCGGGCTACCGAGCGGCCCACCTCGACGGCTTCGTCCTCGGTGGCCGCGTTGAGCACGGTGATGGCGATCTCATGGTCGGCTCCCTCGGCGTCGGCGAGGAGCTGCATGGCGAGGTCGGTGCAAGCGCGGGTGAGCGCCTCGGTGAAGTCCTCGAGCGTCGGTGTGATCCCCGAGGCGCCGCTCGCCATCAGGGTCACCGTGTCGTTGGTCGACATGCACCCGTCGGAGTCGAGGCGGTCGAAGCTGACCCGGGTCGCTGCTCGCAGGGCCTGGTCGGCCTCCGCGGGCGTGAGCTTGGCGTCGGTGGAGAGTACGACGAGCATCGTGGCCAGCTGGGGAGCGAGCATGCCGGCGCCCTTGGCCATGCCGCCGACGCTCCAGCCGCTCCCCTCGACCACGACCTGCTTGCTCACCGAGTCGGTCGTCATGATCGCCTCGGCCGCATCCGGGCCGCCCTCGGCGGAGAGCGATGAAGCGCATGCGTCGACACCGGCCAGAAGGTCGTCGCGGTCGTTCTTGAGCCCGATGAGGCCAGTGGAGCAGACCACGACGTCGATCGCGCCGACGCCGAGCGCGTTCGCTGTCTGCTCGGCAACGGCATGGGTGGTCTGGAAGCCTTCGGCGCCGGTGTAGCAGTTGGCCCCGCCAGAGTTGAGGACGACTGCCCGGACGATGCCGTCCTTGACGACCTCCTGGCTCCACAGGATGGGGTTGGCCTTGCAGCGGTTTCTGGTGAAGACCGTGGCCGAGCTGTGCTCGGGTCCGTCGTTGACGACGAGGGCCATGTCCTTGGCACCGGTGGCCTTGATGCCTGCGGCCACGCCTGCGGCGCGGAAGCCCTTGGGGGCGGTGACGCTCATTTCGTTCCTTCTCGGGAGGACGGGTCGGTGGGTTGGTTCGCGCTCTGGACCTCGTGGCCCGATCCGCGCCACTGCTCGGCGGCCTGTTCCGCCTGGTCAGCGGGGACGAGGATCCAGTCGGTGTCGAAGGTCGAGACGGTGAAGACCGGGATCTCTCGCTCCGCCAGGGGACCGAGGAGTGCGCTCAGCACGCCAGTGAGGGTGAAGTCCAAGGGTCCATCGACGGAGAAGGCCGTGAAGGGTCCTTCGTGTCGTGACTTGCGGGGGACGCCGGCGTGGTTGCACACCAACGAGGTCTCGTCGGCCGTGGCCGTCACGGAGAGCAGGGTCCCCGAGACCGCCCAGTCGGGGATGTCGGCGCCAGGTCCGAGGCGTACGACGGCCAGCGGCTCGTCGTGCTGCAGGAGGGTGTGGGTCACGGGGCGAGCCCCACTGCCGACAGGCCGGCGGTCTCGGGGAGGCCGAGGGCGAGGTTCATGCACTGCACAGCGGCACCGCCGGTGCCCTTGGCAAGGTTGTCCACGGCTCCTACCGCGACGAGCCGACCCGCGTCCTCGTCGACGGTGACCTGGATGTGGACGGCGTTCGAGCCGACGACCGACTTGGTCTGGGGCCACTGGCCCTGCGGCAGCAGGTGGATGAAGGGCTCGTCCTTGAGCGCGAGCTCGTAGACGGCGTAGGCCTCCTCGGCGCTCACACCATTGGCAACCGGCGCTGAGCAGGTGGCGAGGATGCCGCGCGGCATCGGGACGAGCAGGGGCGTGAACGACACGCGCACCTGCTGGTCGGTCAGGGCGGAGAGGTTCTGGGTGATCTCGGGGGTGTGCCGGTGGACGCCGCCGACGCCGTAGGCGCTGGCCGAGCCCATCACCTCAGACCCGAGCAGGTGCGGCTTGGCGGCCTTGCCCGCACCGGAGGTCCCGGACGCAGCGACGACGACGATGTCAGCCGGGTCGACGACTCCCGCAGCCACGGCCGGGGCCATGGTGAGGGTCGACACGGTCGGGTAGCACCCGGGCACGGCGATCCGGGTGGCGCACCGCAGGCTCTCGCGCTGCGAGCCGAGCTCGGGGAGGCCGTAAGGCCATGCGCCGGCATGCTCTCCGCCGTAGAACTTCTCCCAGGCAGCCGGGTCCGTGAGCCTGAAGTCGGCGCCACAGTCGATGACCACGGTCGCGTCCGGCAGCGCCTTGGCGATCTCACCCGACTGCCCGTGCGGAAGGCCGAGGAAGACAACGTCGTGACCGGAGAGGACCTCCACGGTCGTCTCTTCGAGGACCCGGTCGGCCAGGGGCAGCAGGTGGGGCTGCAGCTTGCCGAGCCGCTCGCCGGCATTGGATCCGGCGGTCAGCGCACCGATCTCGACCGAGGGGTGGCCGAGGAGGAGGCGGAGTACCTCCCCTCCGGCGTAACCGCTCGCCCCAGCGACGGCGATCCGGTATCGAGGCTCTGACGTGGCTTGGGAAGGCATGCGCATGACCATACAGGATGCTGCATGTTCATGCGAACTCGGGTCAGGAACGTAAGACCGCTCCGTGCCTCTCGGCGGCCAGCGCCACGGCGGCGTCCCTCGCCTCCCCCGCCTCGGCATCGGTCAACGTCCGGTCGGGCGCCCGGAACCGCATCGCGAACGCCAGCGACTTCTTGCCCTCGCCGATCTGCTCGCCGGTGTAGACGTCGAACAGGCGCACCGACTCGAGCAGCGGGCCAGCACCCTCACGCAGGGTTCCCGCGACGGCAGCCGCCGAAACAGAGACGTCCACCACCAGGGCCACGTCCTCCTTCGCGACCGGGAAGGTCGAGAAGGTCGGAGCGGAGATGACCGCGGCAGAGGCCCGCACAAGCGCGTCCACGTCGACCTCGGCCACGGCAGTGCGCACGGGCACACCGTAGGACTTGCACACACTCGGGTGCAGCTCGCCGCCGTGGCCGATCACCTCGCCGTCGAGCAGGATCTCCGCACAACGGCCGGGATGCCACGGTGCATAGGTCGCCGAGCGGACCTCCACCTCGGCGCCCAGGGCGCGAGCCAGTCGACGTACGGCCTCGAGCGCGTCGGCCCAGCTCGCCTCACGCCCCTTGCCCCACCAGCCGGAAGCCTCTCGTTGACCGGCAAGCACGACCGCGGCGTGGAGCGGCTGCTCGGGAACAGCCGCGAGGAGCTCGTCCCACTCCTCCTGCTTCGGGCGACGGTCCACGCCGAGAATGGGGGCCGCTCCCGCACCGGGGGTCGGCAGGTAGACCGGCGCCTGCTCGAAGAGGGCCGCGTCGCCGATGCCCCGGCCCACGTTGCGCGCGAGCGTCTTGAGGAGGCCCGGCACGAGGGTCGTCCGCAGCAGCGGCTCCTCCTCCGACAGCGGATTCGCAATCCGGACCGTGCGCCGCCGGTCGTCGTCAGCATCGAGGCCCAGGGCCTTCCAGTCTGACTCCCCCACGAACGGGTAGGTGAGGACCTCGACGTAACCAGCACCTGCGAGCGCGAGCCCGGCTCGCCGCCGGAGGCGCTGACCCCGGGTCAGGCCCCGTCCTGCTGGGGCCGCGGGAAGCACGGAGGGCACCTCGTCGTAGCCGACGACTCGAGCAACCTCCTCGACCAGGTCGTAGGGGTCGGTGATGTCCGGTCGCCAGGACGGCGGCGCGACGGTCAGCGAGTCGCCGTCAACCGCGACGGCGCAGCCGACATCGCGCAGATGCTGGACGGTCGTCTCCGCATCGATGGCGATCCCCGTGACCTGCGCGGGCAGGCTCGCGCTGATGGAGATCTCGCGCCCCTCCGGCGGGCGGCCGACGTAGGTGACGCCGTCCTCGATGGTGCCGCCTCCGTGCGCGACCAGCAGCTGGGCGACCCGGTCGGCCGCGTAGGCAGGCAGCAGCGGGTCGACGCCGCGCTCGAAGCGCTTGGACGCCTCCGACGGCAGCTTGTGTCGCCGCGCGGTGCGGAAGATCGAGACCGGGTCGAAGTGCGCCGCCTCGATCACCACGTGGCTCGTGGTCTCGCTCAGCTCGGTCTCCTGGCCGCCCATCACACCGGCGACGCCGATCGGTCCGCGGTCGTCGGTGATCAGGAGGTCCTCGGGGTCGAGGTCACGGCTCACGTCGTCGAGGGTGGTGAGCCGCTCCCCCTGCTTCGCGCGGCGTACGACGATCGGGCCGGAGAGCTTGTCGCCGTCGTAGCCGTGGATCGGCTGGCCGAGCTCGAGCATCACGTAGTTGGTGATGTCGACCGCGAGCGAGATCGGTCGCATGCCGGCGAGCTGCAGGCGGCGGGCAAGCCATCGTGGCGTCGGCGCGGTGGGGTCGAAGCCGGTCACCGTGCGCGTCGCGAAGACCGGGCAGCCGTCCGCTGCCTCCACGCGGACCGGGTAGCCGGCGTCGTTGGGAGCGGGCACATCGCGCGCCGCCGGGTCACGGAACCGCACGCCGAAGCCGAGCGCCGCCTCCCGCGCCAGGCCGCGCAGGGAGAGGGCATAGGCCCGGTCGGGGTTGATCTCGAACTCGATCACGTGGTCGCGCAGGTGCAGCAGCTCGATGGCGTCGTCCCCGGGCTTTACTGCGGCATCACCCTCGAGCCGGGGGTCGAGCACGAGGATTCCGCCGTGGTCCTCGCCGATGCCGAGCTCACGGGTGGAGCAGATCATCCCGTCGGAGACGTGCCCGTAGGTCTTGCGGGCAGTGATCGGGAACGGTCCCGGGAGCACGCCACCCGGGAGG
Organism: Nocardioidaceae bacterium; assembly: GCA_035456965.1. Lineage (GTDB taxonomy): Bacteria > Actinomycetota > Actinomycetes > Propionibacteriales > Nocardioidaceae > Nocardioides_C. The sequence goes on along the minus strand of DATICF010000024.1, from coordinate 3,812 downwards.
ATGACCACAACAAGGTCGCCCTCGTTGAAGTTGTGGGCGCCGCAGACGATGCCGCGGCCGCCGTCCTCGTCGTTGTGCTCCGGGCCGACGTCGACGCGGCACCAGCGGATGACCTTGCCGTTCTTCTGCGGCTCCTCCTCGATCGAGAGGACACGACCCACCACGAGCGGGCCCTCGATCTCGGAGCCCGGCGTCTCGTGTGCCTCGAGCTTGAGACCGAGCGCGGTCATCCGGTGGGCGAGGTCGACCGGGCTCAGGTCGACCGGCAGGTCGACGTACTCGCGCAGCCAGGAGAGCGGGGCCCGCATCAGATCTCCATTCCGAAAGGCAGGGTGAACCGGACGTCACCTTCGACGATGTCGTGCATGTCAGCGATGCCGTGGCGGAACATCAGCGTCCGCTCGAGGCCCATGCCGAAGGCGAAGCCGGAGTAGGTCTCTGAGTCGATGCCGCACGCGGTGAGGACCCGCGGGTTGACGATGCCGCAGCCGCCCCACTCGATCCAGCCCTCGCCCTTGCAGGTGCGGCACTCCTCGACCGCCGGGGCATTCCCACGGCAGACGAAGCAGACCAGGTCGACCTCGGCGCTCGGCTCGGTGAACGGGAAGTACGACGGCCGGAAGCGCGTCGTGATGCCCTCACCGAACATGGCCTCCGCGAAGTGGTCGAGGCTGCCCTTGAGGTGGGCCATGGTGATGCCCTTGTCGATGACGAGACCCTCGACCTGGTGGAAGACCGGCGTGTGCGTCGCGTCGAGCTCGTCCGTCCGGTAGACCCGGCCCGGGCAGATCACGTAGATGGGGGGCTTGCGCGTGATCATCGTGCGGGCCTGGACCGGGGAGGTGTGGGTGCGCAGGACCAGGCCGCCGTCGGCCGGCTCGAGCCAGAACGTGTCCTGCATGGTGCGAGCGGGATGGTCGGCACCGAGGTTCAGCGCGTCGAAGTTCAGCCACTCGGCCTCGACCTCTGGCCCCTCCGCGACCTCCCAGCCCATCGCCACGAACACGTCGCTGACGAGCTCTTGGATCGTCGTGAGCGGATGCCTTGCGCCCTGCGGCTCACGGTCCCAAGGGACGGTGACGTCGACGGCCTCCTCCACGAGCATCCGTGCCTCGTGCTCAGCCTCGAGCACCGCCTGACGCTCGGCGAGTGCCTTGTTGACCGCTCCGCGGGCCTGACCTACGCGCATGCCGGCCTCCTTGCGGGCCTGCGGCGGAAGCGCACCGATCTCACGGTTCGCCAGCGCGAGCGGTGAGCGCTCCCCTGCGTGTGCGAGCCGCACTGCCTTGAGCTCCTCGAGGCTGTTCGCCCCTGCGATGGCGGCGAGCGCGGCATCGCGCATCGCGTCGACCTCGTCGGCGTGCAACGGCGTCACCTCCACAGGGTCGTAATCGGTGTTGGGGCCCGACATGGCTGCCTTTCACGAGGGGGCGACGTACAACGGATGTGCTTCGGCCAGTCTAGGAAGTGCTCACACCGGCGAGCGAACCGGTTTCGGGGGCGTGGACGCCTCAGTCGACGCGGCGGTCGTCCTCGGGCCAGGTGACCGTTATCCGGGCACCGCCACTGGGTGCGTCGTCGATCTCCACGTGGCCCCCGTGGGCGGTGACCAGGCCGTGCACGATGTACATGCCCAGGCCGGAGCCGCCCCGCTTACCGTCCTTCCAGAACTTGGTGAACACCCTGCTGCGGATCTCCGGGCTGATCCCCGAGCCCTCGTCGTCGACGTGCATCCGCACCCCAACGAAAGCGTCGTCCTCGCCGAGCGGCTCTAGGGTGATCCGCACGATCCCCTCGCCATGGCGGACGGCGTTCTCCAGGAGGTTGGTGATGACCTGGACAAACTTGTCCGGATCTGCGAAAACCTGGGGCAGGTCCGGAGCTGCGTCCAGGACGATCTCCCGGCCCGTGCCTGCCCTGACCGACGCCAGGACACGATCAACCGAATCGGCGAAGTCGACGGGGCGTGGGTAGAGGGAGAGACGACCGGTGTCGATGCGCGCCACGTCCAGGAGCTCCGCGATCAGTCTGCTCAACCGGTCGGCGTCCGAGTTGACGGTGGCGAGCATGAGCTTCTTCTGGTCGTCGTTGAGGCGCTCCCACTTGGCCAGAAGAGTCGCGACGAAGCCCTTGACGCCGGTCAGTGGTGACCGCAGCTCGTGGGCCACGGTCGCGACCAGGTCCGAGCGCTCGCGGTCGAGGCGCTCGCGAGCCCGTGACGTGCGAAGGCACACCGCGACGCCCGTCGTGGGTCCCTGCCGCACCTCACGCTGAAGCCGCACGGTGAGCAACAGCTCGGTGCCGTCCGCGAGGAACCAGGACTGCTCGGGGATCCCTGAGCGAAGCCGGGGTCCGTCGTACGGGTTGACGCTGGAGTACCAGTCGTTGCCGGCCTGGTCCTGCAGTGCGACCACGTCGACGAGGTTCTTGCCGACCCCGTCACCGACACGCAACATGGACCGCGCTGCAGCATTCATCGCGGTGACCAGCCCGGTCTCGTCGGCGAGGACCACGCCGTCCGGGATCGCGTCGAGGGTCACCTCCTCGACGGCTTCTGTGCGGTGCGACACCCGACCAGGCTAGACGGTCGACGGTCGGCTGGCGACAGGCGTCTACCGAGCGGCGCGGCGCTGGGCTCGTGCGGAGGCGTAGAGACACACCGCTGCGGCCGTGGCGAGGTTGAGGCTCTCGGCCCGGCCATGGATGGGGATGCGCACCCGGAAGTCGGCCTTTGCGCCTAGTTCCTCGGGCAGACCCCATGCCTCGTTGCCGAAGAGCCAGGCCGTCGGGGCCTGAAGCAGGCCGTGGTCGACTGCTTCGTCGAGGTCGGTCTCGCCTCCCCCGTCGGCAGCCAGGACCTGGAAGCCGCGCCGCCGGAGTTCGGCGATCACCACAGCGGCGTCCGGGGCGATGGCGAGCCCGACGTGGAACAGGCTGCCGGCACTGGCCCGCACGGCCTTGCCGTTGTACGGGTCGACCGAGCTGCCAGTCAGGATGACGGCGCCTGCCCCGGCTGCGTCGGCAGACCGGATGACGGTGCCCGCGTTGCCCGGGTCCCGGACGTCGGCGCACACGGCCACGAGTCCCGTCGCTGCCGAGTCGGGAAGAATGTCGGACAGTGGCCGGTCCAGGAACCGACAGACCGCGACCAGGCCCTGGGGATGGACAGTCTCGGTCAGCGAGGCCAGGCCGGGCTCGTCCACGAGCCGCCAGGGCACATCGTTGGCCGCGGCCCGTCGATAGATCTCCCGGTGCTCCTCGGCGGCCCCGGGGAGCGCGAACACCTCGACCGCGCAGCCGGGGAGCTCGAGGGCTTCTCGGACCGATTGTGGCCCTTCAGCGAGGAAGAGCCTCTTCTCGGCCCTGGAAACACGTCGGGCGAGCCTCCGAGCCGCCTTGACCCGACTGCTCTTCACCGAGAGCAGCGGGACATCGGCGGGGAGACTCGCCATCGACGAGCTTCGACCGTTGATGCCGGTCAGGCGGACGCCTCGGCCTTGGGCGCGTTGACGTCCGCAGGCATGTTCGCCTTGGCCAGCTCCACCAGCGAGGTGAAGGTGGCGGCGTCGTTGACGGCCAGGTCGGCGAGGATCTTGCGGTCGACCTCGACACCGGCGGCCTTGAGGCCCTGGATGAACCGGTTGTAGGTCATGCCGTTGGCGCGGGCCGCGGCGTTGATGCGCTGGATCCACAGCTTGCGGAACTCGCCCTTCTTGGCGCGACGGTCACGGTAGCTGTAGACCAGCGAGTGGGTGACCTGCTCCTTGGCCTTGCGGTAGAGCCGCGAGCGCTGACCGCGGTAACCGGACGCG
>DATICF010000023.1:0-13416 GCA_035456965.1 Nocardioidaceae bacterium | reverse complement strand
GATCTCCCGAGGGAAGTGGCGCTTTTCGTTCGACGGCTGCGTCGTGGCGTCGAGCGGGGCCCCGGTACGCCGCGAGCGCGGCGACCACTGCGGCCGGGGTTCACCAGCGCACGAGCCCTGCCCGCCACAGCGCTGCCGCGGCCAGGGACAGCGCGAGGGCGAGACCGATGAGGCCGGGAGGATGAACACCGGAAGCCCCCCACAGCGTGGCCCTCATGTGGTCGTTGACCCGTTCTACGGCCTCGACGCCGTACATCTGGCCGATCGCCGAGTCGTACCAGTCGACCAACAGCAGACCCGGCAGCGCGGGTCCGATTCAGATTGCGGAAGAGTGCCTCCGCGACGGTGACGAGGACGAAGCCCCCGGCGATCACGACGTGGCCGACCGGGGGGAATCCGCATGCCCTGGAGGTAGGCCAGAGCCCCGGGGATCCACATCGGCCTTGCGACGGATATCGACCATCGGCTCGATCTGAACCTTCTGTGCGCCTCGTCGCGTCTAGAGTGCCGAGACGGGTCACCAAGGACCCGGTTACCCCAGGGGGACTCATGGCAAGACGCGACACGGTCGCGTTCACCGAGTTCGTGGCAGCCCGCTCCCCTGCGCTGTTCCGCACCGCCTACCTGTTGGTGGGCGACGACGGTTTGGCGCAGGACCTCGTGCAGGAGGCGCTGACCAAGACCTATGTCGCGTGGCCGCGGCTCCGCGAGGTCTCGAATGCGGAGGCCTACACGCGCAAGGCGATCACGACGACCTACATCTCGTGGTGGCGTCGCAAGGCGTGGAAGGCCGAGCGGCCGCACGATGAAATGCCTGAGGGCCGAGCGATGAGCGCTCGCGGGCACGACGTCGACGTCGTCGACCGCGCGTGGGTCTGGGACGAGCTCCAGTCACTGCCGCCGCGCCAGCGGGCCGCAATCGTGCTGCGCTACTACGAGGACCTGACCGAGGCTCAGACCGCCGAGGCGATGGGTTGCGCGGTCGGGACGGTCAAGAGCCAGGTGGCTCAAGGAATCAAGAGACTCCGGGAGCAGATGGGCGCCGACGCGGCAGCCCTCCTCCCGTCCGACGATGTTGTGAACGACTACGAGGCGGTGCAGGCATGACCGGGCTGCTGAAAGAGACCATGCGGGAGCGGGCCGAGGCCCAGAGCGCTCCCACCATCGACGTCGAGGGGATCATCCGCTCAGGTGACCGTCGGGTGCGACGTGGACGGCTCACCACGGGGCTCGCTGCTGTCGGCGTTGCCGGGGTCATCGCCGCCGGAGCGATGGTGGTGCCTCAGCTCATCGACTCCTCGGGTACGCCGGGCGGCGGCCACGTCGCGGGGCAGGACAGCGAGGAGTCCACCGCCCCCTACGCTGAGCGGAAGCTCACGTTTGCGACCGAGGACGTCGTCTACTACGGCAGGGAGTCCTTCTCGGTTGGGGTGACGGTCACCTCCTACGTCCAGACCGACGATGCCCTGGTCGTCACCTCGTCGCCGGAGGACGGCGCGGCCGAGGTGGTGTGGCGCTACAACGGAGCGGACGCCATGCGCATCGGGCACGCGGACGGAAACGTGCTCCGCGCCGACGACACCGGCTCACTCGTCGCCTGGACCGACAGCAGCGGGGGCTCCACCGAGTACGTGGTATTCGACACCTCGACCGAGTCCGAGGTGGCTCGTGTGCGCGCCGCAACCGCACCCGGCGAGGGTCCTGAGATCTTCGCGGTCGACGACGGTGCGGCGTACTGGCGTCTGGACGATGGCATAGTCCGCTACGACGTCGAGACCGGGACCAGCGAGACCGTGTCACGGTGGAAGCCGGTGGACGACCCTGCACACAAGCCGGCCCAGGTCTACGACATCGTCGACGTGGCCGAGGGCCAGATCGCCTACCTCGAGGACGGACCTCGTGGCACACAGCTGATGGTCGGCGAAGCCGTCGGCGACGAGGCGCGTCAGATGCCCTCGGGGTGGAACGGCGTGCTCTCTTCGGACGGTCGGTACATCGGCGTCGAGGAGGCCGACGAACTGGCCGTCTACGAGACCACGACCGGCGCAGACGTGACCCCGCAGCTGGACGACTACCCCTTCAAGGTCGTCTACGGCTGGGTCGACGAGGACACAGCGATGGTCCTCGCGATCAAGGACCTGCAGGGGAAGCGGTTCCCTTCGGACTTCCTCACCTGCGAGATTCCCGAAGGCACCTGCGACGTCGTCTGGGCAGGCGTGGATGCCGGTCTACGGTCGCTGACGCTGCCGGTGGGCGACCCCATGGACTCCTGAGCGGTCAGCCTGCGGTCACCGCTCGGCCGAGACCTTCGCCGTCTCGGCCGAGCGCCCGACCAGGCTGTGCCGACGGCCGTAGGCGAAGTACACGACGAAGCCCAGACCCATCCAGATCGAGAACCGCACCCAGGTGTCCCCGGTGAGGTTGAGCATCAGGTAGAGGCACAGCAGGACCGCCAGGGTCGCCACCACGGGGGCCGCGGGCACCCGGAACGACCGGGGCAGGTCGGGCCGGGTCCGGCGAAGCACCACGACGCCGACACTGACGAGGATGAACGCGAACAGCGTGCCGATGTTGACCAGGTGCGCCAGTGTCTCGAGGCCGATGAACCCTGCGAGTGCGGCGACGCCGACGCCAGTGATGAGCGTGATTCGGTATGGCGTGCGGAAGGTCGGGTGGACCGTGGCGAGCCCGCGCGGGAGCAGTCCGTCACGTGCCATCGCGAACGCGACCCGGCTCTGGCCGAGCATGAGGATCATCACGACCACCGTGAGCCCGATGCAGGCGCCGACCGCGATGAGGTTGCCCATCCATTCGACGCCGACGGCGTCGAAGGCCGTCGCGAGCGGGGCGGCGTCGTTGGGGTCGATGTCGCTGTAGTTCTGCATGCCGGTGATCACCAGGCTGACCGCCATGTACAACAACGTGACGATCGCCAGCGAGCCCAGGATGCCGATCGGCACATCGCGCTGCGGGTTCCGGGCCTCCTCCGCGGTGGTCGCCACGACGTCGAAACCCAGGAAGGCGAAGAAGACCAGGGCGGCGCCCGCGATCACACCTGCCGGACCGTAGACCGCGGGCTCCAGTCCCAGCAAGGAGGTGATGAGCGGCAGCTCCATGAAGCCGCCCCCGGTGTCCGGAGCGGGCTGGGACTCCGGGACGAACGGTGAGTAGTTAGAGGCTTTGATGAACCCCATGCCGGCGACGACGACCAGGACCACGACGGCCAGCTTGATCGCCACCACGACCTGGTTGATCCGGCTTGAGAGCTTGACGCCGAGAATGAGGACGGCCATCACCGCGAGCGCGATCAGCACGGCCGGGAGGTTGATCAACCCGTCCTCCGCGGACGCCAGCGCCTCGGGAATCGCGAAGGGCGTCCCGGCAAGCAGGTTTTGGAGGTAGCCCGAGAAGCCGGTGGCGAGAGCGGCGGCGCCGATGGTGAACTCGAGGATGAGGTCCCAGCCGATGATCCACGCGACGAGCTCGCCGAAGGTCGCATAGCTGAACGTGTAGGCGCTGCCCGCCACCGGCACCGTGGAGGCGAACTCCGCGTAGCACAGCGCCGCCAGGCCACACGCCAGGCCGGCGATGAGAAACGAGATCGACACCGCCGGACCGGCATTGGTGGCGGCGGCGGTGCCGGTGAGCACGAAGATGCCGGCGCCGATGATCACGCCGACTCCGAAGATCACGAGGTCCAGCGCCCCAAGGTTCTTCTTGAGGCAGTGATCGGGATGCTCGGTGTCCTTGATCGACTGCTCGACCGATTTCGTGCGCAGGACGTCCATGGGGGCTCCTCGGCAGGGCAGGGAAAAGGCAGGGGCAGACCTACCCAGACGGTCAGGCCCTGAACCGGTTCGAGGATGTGACCTATGTCTGGTCTATCTCGACCAGTGCTTCGCCCTTGTCGAGGGCGGTGACGTCCTCGACGATGTGTCGCGCGAGCTTCTGGGCCGTGAGCCCGATCTCGTCAAGGATCTTGGCGCGCTTGGCGTGGTCGAGGAAACGCTGCGGAATGCCGTGGAGCCGCACGGGGGTCTCGATGCGGGCCTCGTTGAGCATCTGGAGCAGCACCGAGCCGCATCCGCCGGTGAGCCCGTTGTCCTCGACGCTGACCACGAGGCGGTGCTCGCGGGCGAGGTCGAGGATCGCCGGGTCGAACGGCTTCACCCAGCGCGGGTCGACCACGGTGACCCCGATGCCCTGGGCGGTAAGTCGCTCGGCGACCTCGACGGACGTGGACGCCATCGAGCCGATGCCGACCACCAGCACGTCCTTGGCGCCCTTGCGGACCAGCACGTCCATCGACCCCGCGCGGTCGACGGGCTCGACGTCCGCGATCGGCGGTCCCTTCGGGAAGCGTACGACGGTCGGGGCGTCCTCGACCTGCACGGCCTCACGGAGCAGCTCGCGCAGGCGCGCACCGTCGCGAGGCGCAGCCAGGCGCAGACTGGGCACGACCTGGAGGATCGACATGTCCCACATGCCGTTGTGGCTCGCCCCGTCGTCCCCGGTCACCCCGGACCGGTCGAGCACGAAGGTCACACCACACTTGTGGAGCGCGACGTCCATGAGCACCTGGTCGAAGGCGCGGTTGAGGAAGGTCGCATAGATCGCCACCACCGGGTGCAGACCGCCGAGGGCCAGACCCGCGGCGGAGGTGGCGGCGTGCTGCTCGGCGATGCCGACGTCGAACGTGCGCTCGGGGTAGCGGGCAGCGAACTGGTCGAGCCCCACCGGGTGGAGCATCGCAGCCGTGATGGCGACCAGGTCCTTGCGCTGGCCACCGAGAGCGACCATCTCGTCGGCGAAGATGTCGGTCCAGATCTGGCCCTTGGGGTTCTCCACCCCGGTCTCGACGTCGAAGGGGCCGGGCGAGTGGAAGTTGTCGGCCTCGTGGCGCTCGGCGGCGTCGTAGCCGAAGCCCTTCTTGGTGATGACGTGCACGATCACCGGCCCGCCGAACTTCTTCGCCTGGGCGAGCGCGTGCTCGACGGCGGGGCGGTCGTGACCGTCGATGGGTCCGACGTACTTCAGTCCGAGGTCCTCGAAGAGCCCCTGCGGCGCGAGCGCGTCCTTCATCCCCTTCTTGACCGCGTGCAGCGCGTCGTAGACGGCGGGGCCGACGCCGCGCACACCGTTGAGGCGCTTCTTGACCAGGTCGAGGACCTGCTCGTAACGGGGGTTGGTGCGCAGCGTCGTGAGGTGGTTCGCGAGGCCGCCCACGGTCGGGGTGTAGGAACGGCCGTTGTCGTTGACGACCATGACCAGCTTGCGGTCCTGGTCTGCGGCGATGTTGTTGAGCGCCTCCCAGGCCATGCCGCCCGTGAGCGCTCCGTCGCCGATCATCGCCACGACGTAGCGGTCCTCGCCGCGGATCGCGTAGGCCTTGGCGAGCCCGTCGGCATAAGACAGCGCGGTCGAGGCGTGGGAGTTCTCGACGACGTCGTGGTCGGACTCCGCCTGGCTCGGGTACCCGGAGAGCCCGCCCTCCTGGCGCAGAGAGTCGAACTGCCCCGCGCGGCCGGTGAGCAGCTTGTGAACGTAGGCCTGGTGCCCGGTGTCGAAGACGACCCGGTCGGTCGGAGAGTTGAAGACCCGGTGGATCGCCATGGTGAGCTCGACCACGCCGAGGTTGGGGCCGAGGTGGCCGCCGGTCCTCGAGACCTTCGTGACCAGGAAGTCGCGGATCTCGTCGGCGAGCTCGTCGAGCTGGTGGTCGTCGAGGCCGCGAAGGTCGCGCGGTCCGGTGATCGACTCCAGGTAACCCATCAATCCTCTTCCCAACTCGACGAACAACCCTGGAAGTCTAGTCGTCTCGACCTCAGACCTCGAAGGTGGCGACGGCGGGCTCGACCAGGCTGCCGAGCCAGACGCGTCCCGCGTGCTCCCGGACCCCGGTGACCATGTGGAACGAGCTGGCGTCGAGGGACCGGTCGTGGCGGAGTGTTCCCGCGTCGTCGAAAGCCATAACACGCGCGGTGCGCTTCGGCTTGGGCTGCAGCATCTCCGGGAGCCGCCACACCAGGTGGCGCAGCAGCATGGGCCCCCGCATCAGAGCCTCCAGGACCCGGTCGGTGGGCGAGGCGATCGTGACCCAGATCAGGCCGTCGCTTCCGCGAGCGATGTTGTCCGGGTAGCCGGGGAGGTCGGTCACCAGGTGGTCGGTCTGCCCTGCCTGGTCGCCGGTGAGCCATCGACGTACGACGGTCCGCCCGGCGGTCTCTGCGACAGCGACATAGGACTCGTCGGCCGAGAGCGCCACGCCGTTGGCGAACCGGAGACCCTCGACCATCACAGAGACCGAACCGTCGACGTCGCGTCGGAGAAGCCGACCCGAGCAGGTGTTCTCGACCATGTCGGCCTTCCACTGGTCGATCCCGAACAGGCGCGAGGAGTCGGTGAAGAAGATGGTTCCGTTGCCGGCGACCGCGGCGTTGTTGCAGAAGGTCAGGCGCCGGCCGTGGACCAGCCGGGTCAGCTCCTCCACCGCCCCTGACCACGGGGACATCGCGAGAAGCCCGCGTCGAGCGTCGCAGACCAGGATGCGACCGTCGGGAAGCAGCTCGAGCCCGAGCGGACGGCCGCCGGTGTTGCCGACCCGCTCGAGTCGTGCGCCCTCGTCGAGAATCCGCCAGACCGCACCGTCCTCGGTGCCCGTGTAGACCTCGCCCTCGCGTGAGACGAGGACGTCCTCCGCGCCGTGGCCGGGGACCGGGAGGATGACGAGCGAGTCGGCGACGGATCTCTCGAGGGTCATGGGACCGCAGGCTACAGCCGCGCGACGAAGCGCCGCCCGCGCAGCGCCTCCTCGACCAGTCCCACGGCGCGACGCTCCGAGGAGAGCCGAGCGGCCTCGGCGTGCCAGGTCTCGACGGCTGCCTCGATGGTCCCGGGCTCGACCACGTCACGCATGACCGCCCGGGCCTCGCTGAGGCCACGCCGTACGCCTTCCTGCGACGCCTCCACGTGGAGCACCGCGAAGCGGGCGAGCACCACGACGTGACGTCGCAGCACCGGGTAGGAGCGGTACTCGGGCGGGCAGATGTCCAGCAGCCAGTTCACCGCGGTGTGCTCCCAGCCCGGTGCGTCAGGCGGGCGGACCTGCTTGGGCCAGCCCGGCGGTGCGACGTACTCAGCCATGCCTTCAGAATACGTCAGCATTCGAACGTCTGTTCGATCAATCGGTTGTTGTGCAGACCGGTCGCGAGGCCCGGCACCGCTCGGGCTTACCCCGCCAGGAAGGACAGACGCACCTCTCGCTCGGGGTTGTCCACGTTGAGGTCGACCAGGCAGATGCTCTGCCACGTGCCGAGCATGAGCCTGCCCTCGACCACCGGAACCGTGGCGTACGGCGGGATGAAGGCAGGCATCACGTGGGAGCGGCCATGGCCCCGGGACCCGTGCCGATGCTTCCACCTGTCGTCGGCGGGCAGGATGTCCTCGAGCATGGAGAGCAGGTCGTCGTCACTGCCCGCCCCGGTCTCGAGGATCGCGACTCCCGCGGTCGCGTGCGGCACGAACACGTGCAGCAGGCCCGAGCTCTGGTCCGACACGAATCTCTCGCAGTCGCTGGTGATGTCTCGCACCGTGTCCCGGGCGCCGGTCGTGTAGGAGTACGTCTCGGAGCGCATGTGCCCATCCTGGCTCAACAGGCACCGCGCGGTCTGCACGGCCTGCGACTTTTCGGGCCTTCGCGCGGTGCATCCGCTTTGCCCCTGCCTCACCTGTGCCATTGCCTCTCGCCTCATGTCGTCATCTTCGCCCGGACCCTTCCAGCCACCCCCCTGTCATGCCTAGCGTCTTTGCCGAGGGGCGGCATCCGGTGGCTTCCTGCAAGAAGCTCACCGGCAGCACCACGAGGCTCGGGGGTCTCATATGCATCTGCGAAGGGTGTTCACGATCTACGTCGTGGCACTGGCCGTGTGCCTGGTGTTCCTGAGCGCGCGGACCAGCCCCGAGCCGGTCAGGGACGTCGAGTGGCACGGCGGCGGCCCGGCCGAGGTCCTGGTGCCCGAGGGTGCCGACTCGCCGCCCAAGCTCCTCGCGACACCAAAAGGTGACCGGGCCGTCAAGGCGCTGGACCTCAGCGACTTCGACATCCCTTTCACGGCCCTCCTCGCCTATCAGCGGGCCGCTGACATCCTCGCCGAGGTCCGGCCCGGCTGCGAGCTCCCCTGGACCCTTCTCGCCGCCATCGGCAGGGTCGAGTCCAACCACGGCAGGTACGACGGAGCGACCCTGGGCAGCGACGGGGTCTCGAGCCCTCGGGTGGTCGGCGTGGCCCTTGATGGGCACGGCCAGGTCGCCGAGATCCGCGACACCGACGGCGGCGCCCTTGACCAGGACCCGAGATGGGACCGAGCAGTCGGACCGATGCAGTTCATCCCCTCGACCTGGGAGATGGTCGGGGTCGACGGGGACGGTGACGGGTCCCGCTCGATCCACGACATCGACGACGCGGCGCTCGCGGCAGGTGTCTACCTCTGTGCCGGGTCGAGCAACCTCCGCGACCCGAGCTCGATGGAGACCGCGTTGCTCCGCTACAACGACTCGTTGCAGTACGCCGCACTCGTGATGGCCTACGAGAGCGCCTATCGGAACGGCGACTTCAACGTCTCGAGCCCGGGCGGACCGGTGACCGCGGCGTCCGCGATCCTGACCGGCCCGACCCTCGGGGCCACGCCGCTCCCGGCGTCGGCGCGCCTCAACCGTTGGGTCCGCGAGCAGATCGAGGCGAACACCCGGAAGGCAGTGGCCGCGGCGATCCAGGAAGGCGCCACGACGCCGGGGATCTCCGCTGCGCCGGGCTCGCCGTCCTCGGGAGGCCCGTCCTCCTCAGGCACGTCGCCGAGCAGCACCCAAGGGGCGACAGGATCGACCGGGTCCGCGGGCTCTCCTGCTCAGAGCGGAAGCGAGGGGTCGCCCTCCGGCTCGGGCTCCTCCGACCCAACGTCCTCGTCCGGATCCGCTTCGACCGGTTCGTCATCGTCGGGTTCATCATCGAGCGACGCTCCGTCCTCTCCGGACACCTCCGAGCCGGCCGGTGACCCATCGCAGACGACGCCGTCAGAGCCGACCGCCTCGTCGCCATCCGCGCCCGACTCTGACACCACCTCGGGCTCGACCTCGGGCTCGACCTCGGGCTCGACCTCGGAGCAGCCCTCAGGGGACGCCTCGTCCGATCCGCCGGCCTGCCAGACCGAGCCGACCGGTAGCGAGGGCCCCACTCCCGACCCCACGGACGGCGCGACCTCCGACCCGTGCCAGCCTCCAACGTCCCCCGACGAGACGACGGGCACCACGAGCCCCTGACCGCCTTCATGCGTCGGCCGGCTCCATGTGCCCCACGAGCTCCGGGGCGAGCCGACGCAACCGCGTGAGCGCATGTCGCGTCTGGGACTTGATCGTGCCGACACCCACGCCCATCACCGTCGCCGCCTGCTGCTCGGTGAGGTCCTCGACGTAGCGCAGCACCAGCACGGTTCGCTGTTTCGGAGTGAGCCGTGCCAGCGCATTCGCGATCACGATGCGGTCGACGGTCGCGTCGGCGTGCTCGACAGCGGCATCGTGGCCGTCGAGCTCCTCGGCGACTCGCCGCCGGCGCCACCGGGAGATGTTCTCGTGGTACATGATCCGGCGCACGTAAGGCTCGGGCCTCTCGTGGATCCGACCCCAGACTCCGGCGGCCTTCATCAGCGCGGTCTGCACCAGGTCCTCGGCGTCGTGGTGGTTTCCGGTGAGGACGTACGCCGTCCGGCGCAGTGCGGCATACCTCGCCGTGACGAAGGCGTTGTAGCCCTCCTCCCCGGCCGACATCCCGGTCACTCGGCTGTCCCGTCGGCCAGCGCCTGCTCCTCGCGCCGCCGCCGCGATCGCCCGAGGGCGGCAACCCCCAGTGCGGACAGCAGGACGCCGGCGGTCAGGGTCACCGGCCACGGCGGGAGTCGCCCACCGGGTTCCTCCGCGGCGCGCAGAGGGCGCCGCAGCAGATCCGTCGCGAGGACGATGCCCTCCAGCTCGTCGTCGGACGCGGGCCGGCCGATCCCTGGAGCGGTCGTGCCGTCCGTGACGTCCCAGGACAGGATGCGGAGCGGGGGCAGGGTGCCGACGTACCGGCGGGGACTGACCTGGACCAGGACGTGGCGCTCGTCCAGCCAGCCCAGCAGCTCGTGGGGCATCCACCGCTTGTCGAGCATCGTCAGGTCGCCCACCTCGCGATCCGCGGAGACCGCTGCGGCGTACGCGGCGGGGTACGTCCCCTCGCCCTCCTTCCTGCCGCTCAGCACAGCCACGCGGGTGCCGGACGGGTTGAACACCGGCGGACCGGGCGAGGTGTCGCTGGGCGGGAGAGGAACGGGCCTCACTGTCGGCTCCGACGTGCCGAGGGAGAGGAACGCGAGTTCGCCCCGAGATTCGTGCCAGCCGACCATCGTTCCGTCCGGACCGGGAACGAGCGCGGAGACGCCGGACCCGGGCTCGAGCAGAGTGCGGACTGCACCGTCAGCGGGTCGCAACGTCTGAGTGACCGGGAGGGACGCGCTGCCCATCGTGCGCTGGTACCGGCCGTAGGTGACCGCCAGCCACCCTGAGTCCGCCGACCAGACCAGTCCGCGGTCGTCGAGGGCGAGGCCGAACCTGGTGCGCACCCGGTGCCGCCTGACGTCACCGGTGACGAGGTCGAGGACCGCGAAGCCGACGACGTCCGACTGCGGCTCGCTCGCCATCCAGGGGTCGCTCACCTGGGTGCGGGGGCCCGGTGGGGACCCGCCGAGAAAGTAGCCGACCCGGAGCCCGTCCGGCGACAGGGCCACGCCTCTCGCCTCCTCGCCCGTGGCCTGTCCGGGCAGGTCCAGCCACGAGTACGACTGGTCCACTGCCGACACCCCGAACAGCCGGTGCTCCTTCCTGAACGGCCAGACGCCTCGACGCTCGGCGCTCGCCACCACAGCGAGGGGACCCGGTGGGTGCTCGTCGTCGGCGGTCGGCCGCCAACGGCCCGGCGCCCAGATCCGGTCGGGCACGGCCAGGTCGGCCTCGTCGTACGACGCCGGGGCGGGTGTCGTACGCAGCTGCCCACCGACCCCCGGCACCACAGCACCGAGCACAGCCAGGACGGCACTGGCGACGAGGACCGAGGAGACGACTCTCTGCCTGCGCCGACGACGGCCACGCCGCCACAGGTCGTGCGGAGGCGGTGCATCCGGAGCCAGGTCGGCGCCGTCGGCGAGGTTCCGGAACGCCTCGCGCAGCTGGTGGGTCATCGGGTCTGCTCCCCTGGTCAGGCTTGCCTGTCACCACCAACTACGCAGCAGGGCCGGTCTTCGGAGGGAAGGCGGACGACCTTCTCACATCGT
Source organism: Nocardioidaceae bacterium (assembly GCA_035456965.1). Lineage (GTDB taxonomy): Bacteria > Actinomycetota > Actinomycetes > Propionibacteriales > Nocardioidaceae > Nocardioides_C. The sequence goes on along the minus strand of DATICF010000023.1, from coordinate 2,059 downwards.
GAGCAGCGACCTGACCAGGACGGCGACGGCGGACAGCGCGCACACCAGCAACACACCGGAACGGATGTGGCGGCGTGGGACCCACCTGTCGAGGAGGCGCGACAGCGCGAAGCCGACCACGAGGGCAGGGACCAAGGCCAGCGCCAGCAGGAACGTCGACCGGTCGAGTGTCCCGGCGACGGCGAGGCCGACGAGGCTCAGCGCGGCCCCGGCGATGAAGTAGAGCGCGAGAGTCGACCGGATCTGCCGCGGCGTCCTGTGCTGGTAGAGCAGCGCCATCGGCGGTCCGCCGATCGAGGTGGTCGTGCCGGTGATGCCGGAGACGAAACCGGCGGACGAGAGTGTTCGCACGTTGACGGGAATGTCGACTGCGGTCGCCGTGAGGAGCACGCTGAGCAGCACCATCGACCCGACGAGGATCCCCATCGTCTCGGGTGAGATCACCGCCACGAGCCCCACGCCGACGGCGGTGCCAGGGATGCGTGACGGGAGCGACCAGGCGAGACCGCGCCAGTCGATCTCGTGATGCTCGCGAACGAGAGTGACCAGTGGCATGACCAAGGCCAGCCAGAGCAGCAGGTCGGGCATCAGCTGGGGTGCGACCAGTGCGACCACTGGCGCCGAGACGAGACCGAGGCCCAGCCCCACGAGCCCCTGGACCCCCGCGGCAACGACAAGGGTGGCGGCCAGAACGGCCGCCACCCCTGTGTCCACTCCGAGAATCGTCAGTCCTTCAGGAGGCTGCGGAGGACGTACTGCATGATGCCCCCGTTGCGGTAGTAGCCCGCCTCGCCCGGGGTGTCGATGCGCACCTTGGCGTCGAACTCCACGTCGCCGGCCTTCACCTTGACCGTCTGCGGGATGTCGCCGTCGTTGAGCGCGGTGACGCCGGTGATCGAGAAGGTCTCCTCCCCGGTCAGGCCGAGTGACTCTGCGCCCTCGCCATCGGGGAACTGAAGCGGGAGAACGCCCATGCCGATCAGGTTCGAGCGGTGGATGCGCTCGTAGGACTCGGCGATCACGGCCTTGACGCCGAGCAGCGCGGTGCCCTTGGCCGCCCAGTCACGCGACGAGCCGGAGCCGTACTCCTTTCCGGCCAGCACCACGAGCGGGGTGCCTGCAGCGAGGTAGTTCTCCGAGGCCTCGAACACCGTTGTGACCTCGCCATCCGTGGTGAAGTCACGGGTGAAGCCGCCCTCGGTGCCCGGCGCGAGCTGGTTGCGCAGACGGATGTTCGCGAACGTGCCGCGGATCATCACCTCGTGGTTGCCGCGGCGCGAGCCGTAGGAGTTGAAGTCCCGCTGCTCCACGCCGTGCTCGGCGAGGTACCTGCCCGCCGGCGAGTCCTTCTTGATCGCACCGGCCGGCGAGATGTGGTCGGTGGTCACCGAGTCGCCGAGCTTCAGCAGCACACGCGCGCCGTCGATGTCCTCGACGGGCGACGGCTCGTCGGGCATCCCGTCGAAGTAGGGCGCCTTCCGGACGTAGGTGGAGTCCTCGGCCCAGGCGAACGTGTTGCCGGAGGGCGTGTCGAGGTTCTGCCACCGCTCGTCGCCGGCGAACACGTCGGCGTAGTCGTTGGTGAACATGTCGGAGGTGATCGCCTGGGCGATGACCTCCTCGACCTCGGTCGGCGAGGGCCAGATGTCCTTGAGGAAGACGTCGTTGCCCTCCTTGTCCTTGCCCAGGCTGTCGTTGAACAGGTCGACGTCCATCGAGCCGGCGAGCGCGTAGGCGACGACCAGCGGCGGGGACGCGAGGTAGTTCATCTTGATGTCGGGGTTGATCCGGCCCTCGAAGTTGCGGTTGCCCGACAGGACCGAGACGACCGCGAGGTCGTTGTCGTTCACGGCCTTGCTGACCTCGGGGATGAGCGGGCCGGAGTTGCCGATGCAGGTCGTGCATCCGTAGCCGACGAGGTTGAACCCGAGCTTGTCGAGGTAGGGCGTCAGGCCGGCCCGCTCGTAGTAGTCGGAGACGACCTTCGAGCCCGGAGCCAGGGTGGTCTTGACCCACGGCTTGCGCTGCAGGCCCTTCTCGACCGCCTTCTTCGCCAGCA
>DATICF010000022.1:0-31367 GCA_035456965.1 Nocardioidaceae bacterium | reverse complement strand
CTCGGTCATGGTCGTGGTGCGCCAGCACTTCAAGCCGGAGTTCCTCAACCGGCTCGACGAGATCGTCATGTTCGAGGCGCTCACCGAGGAGCAGCTCTCGCACATCGTCGACCTCCAGGTCGCCGAGCTCAACCGGCGGCTCGCAGTGCGGCGGATCACCGTCACGGTGACCGAGGCTGCTCACGGGTGGCTCAGCCGCACCGGCTACGACCCGGCGTACGGCGCCCGTCCGCTGCGCCGGCTCGTCCAGACCGCGGTCGGTGACCCGCTGGCCCGCATGCTGCTCTCGGGCGACGTGCTCGACGGAAGCGAGGTCGTCGTCGACGTCGACGAGTCCGGCGAGGGTCTGACCCTCGCGAGCGCCACGGCGTCCGCGTGAACCCGACCACCCCGATCCGGCCGACGTCCGGTCGACGTCCGCCGGGGTCGGCCGGTCGTGATGCAATGGCGTCATGACTGAGCAGAACACGGCCGCACGCCCCAGCCAGGTGACCATGGCGGGCTGGGTCGCGCTCATCGGGTCCGTACTTCTCGTGCTCACCCTCTTCGACTCGGTCTCGAAACTGCGGACAGTGGAGTTCCGGGACACCATCGACGAGTTCCTCTCCACCCCGCCGGGAAACGGACTGGGTCTCGAGATCTCCCAGGTCCAGGAGATCCTGCGCGTGCTGATGTTCTTCAGCGGCGCCGCGGCCGCGGCCGCGACGGTGCTCGCGATCTACGTCCTCCAGCGCAACAACGCCGCGCGGGTCGGCTACACCATCGCCGCGGTCGCCATCATGCTCACTGCGCCCGTCTCCGGGGGATTTCTCCCGGTCATGATCACCTTCGCTGCGATCATGCTCTGGACAAAGCCCGCGCGTGACTGGTTCGCGGGGATCCCCGCGGAGCAGTCGGCTTCCTCGGACTCCCGTTCCCCGGACCCCCGCCGGGCGCACTTCTTCGCCCACGACCCGTCGCGCCCCCGATCGGAAGGCAACGTCTTGTCCTCAGACAACCAGCCGCCGCACGACCAGCCCGAGGGATTCGGTCCTGAGGACTCGAACCAGCGCCCAGACGGCGAGGCCACCCCGTCGTGGCCGCGGATGCCCGAGGAGCCGTCCGGGCAGGTTCCGCCGCCCACCCAGGGCTACGGCACGCCGGCGTCGCAGCAGCAGCCTCCCGCCGGCCAGCCGGGTCAGGGGCAGCAGGGACAGGGCCAGCCGGGACAGGGCCAGCCGGGACAGCCGGGACAGGCAGGCCCGGCGTACCCGCAGGGTGGATACCCGCCGCCCCCGCCCTACGGCCAGCGTCCCCCGTACCCCCAGCAGCCGCCGTACGGCCAGCCGCCCCAGGGCGCGCCCCAGTACGCACAGCAGGGCAGCCCCTACGGCTACCCCCAGCAGTACGCCCAGCCCTACTACGGCGCCCCGCAGGGCCCCGTCGACCCCAACCGCCGGCCCACCACGGTGACCGTGGCCGCGTGGATCACCTGGGGGCTCTCGGCCCTCTCGATCCTCGGCTTCGTGCTGACCGGCCTCGTGCTCGGCGTCGCTCGTGACGAGTTCATCAACCAGCTCGAGCAGAACCCGGACTTCGAGCAGCTCGACGTGCCCACCGACCAGGTCGTCGCCGGACTCTGGGTGATCGGCGCGATCGCGCTGTTCTGGGGGATCGCCGCGATCGTGCTCGCGTGGTTCGCCTACCGCCGGGCCAACTGGGCACGCATCACCCTCGTGGTCTCCTCCGCGATGACGGTGCTGTTCAGCATCCTGACCTTCCCGGTGGGCCTGCTCCACACGCTGGGGGCCGGTGCGGTGGTGGCGCTGCTGTTCATGGGCGGCGCCAACGAGTGGTACACCGGAGCCCGGTCGGGCGGCCAGGCGCACCCCGGACCGTTCCAGCCCTACGGCCAGTCCCCGCAGGGGCAGCAGCCGTACGGCGGCCAGCAGGCTCAACCGCCCCAGGGTCAGCCGCCCCAGCAGGGTCGGCCGGAGGAGCCTCCCCGCGACCGCGGCAAGGACGAGCCCCCGTCCAACGTCTGGTGACCCGAGGCGGCGCCGCAAACGGGGTCGTTCAGGCGTGCAGATCCGCCCCGAGGAGCCGGCGGATTCCCTCGTCGAGCACCTCCTGGTCCTTGCAGAAGGCCCACCGCACCTTGTGCCGCCCCTCCTCGACATCGTCGTAGAACGCCTGTGAGGGGATCGCCACGACGCCGGCCTTCTCTGGCAGCGACATGCAGAACTCCAGGCCGTCGCGGTAGCCGTAGCGGCTCACGTCGGTGGTGACGAAGTAGGTGCCCTGAGGCACGTAGACGTCGACGTCGAGCTTGCGGAGGCCTTCGCAGAGGATGTCGCGCTTGCCCTGGAGCTCCTTGGCGAGCTCGGCGTAGAAGTCGGACGCGTCGTCGAGCGCGTGCGCGATCGCGGGCTGGAGGGGCGCGCCGGAGCTGAAGGTGAGCCATTGCTTTGCGGCCTCGACGATCCGGACCAGCGGGTCGGGTCCGGTCGCCCAGCCGATCTTCCAGCCGGTGAAGGAGAAGGTCTTGCCGGCGCTGGAGATCGAGATCGTGCGCTCGAACATCCCGGGGAGGCTCGCGAGGGGGATGTGCTCGTGGTCGTCGTACACCAGGTGCTCGTAGACCTCGTCGGTGACCACCACGAGGTCGTGCTCGCGCGCGACCTCGGCGACGGCTTCGAGCTCGCCACGGTTCAGGACAGTCCCGGTCGGGTTGTGCGGTGAGTTGAGCAGGAGGACCGTCGTACGCTCCGTCACCGCCGCACGCAGGGCGTCGACGTCCAGACGGAAGTCCGGGGCGCGCAGCGTCACCGGCCGGCGCACTCCTCCAGCCATCTGGATCATCGCGGTGTAGGAGTCGTAGAACGGCTCGAGCACGACCACCTCGTCGCCTGGATCGACCAGGCCGAGCAGGGCGGCCGCGATCCCCTCGGTTGCTCCCGTCGTCACCAGCACCTCGCGTGCGGGGTCGAGATCCATGCCGTAGTGGCGAGCCTGGTGAGCCACGATCGCGTCGCGCAGCTCGGGGACGCCCAGCCCTGGTGGGTACTGGTTGCGGCCCTGGCGCAGCGCCGTCACGGCGGCCTCCACCACCGAAGGGGGCCCGTCGCGGTCGGGGAACCCCTGGCCGAGGTTCAGTGCACCCGTGCGCACAGCCAGGGCGGACATCTGGGAGAAGATCGTCCCCGGGATGCCCCGCAGGCGGTCAGCCATCCGGTCGTCTGGGTCGATTGGTGCCATACCGGCGACTGTAGTCGGCGGTATCGGTGATGATGGAGTGGTGAGCCAGGACATCGACACGACCGCGCCCCGCACCCGGGAAGACGTCAGGGGGCGGTCGAACAGTCGGCGGCGGTCGCGCCACCGACGGCCCGGCCGCTTCTCCTTCTGGCTCGGGCTCCTGTTCGTGATCGGCGGGCTCGGGATGCTCGGCTACGTCGCCTGGCAGATGTACGGCACCAACATCGTCTCGAAGCAGGCCCAGGAGCGGATCGTCGAGGACCTGACCCGGGACTGGGCGGTCGCACCAGGTGCCACGATCGAGGGCGACCCCGGTCCGGGATCGGCCGGCGTGCCGCTCGGCGAGGCTTCGGCGCTGATCAGGATCCCCGCCTTCGGTGACGACTACATCGTGCCGGTGCTGGAGGGGATCGACGAGAAGGTGCTCGCTTCCGGGTACGGCCACTTCCCCGACACCGCCGACCCGGGAGAGCGGGGCAACTACGCTCTGGCCGCGCACCGGGTGACCCACGGGGAGCCGCTGCGCGACATGCCGAACCTCCGGCCGGGCGACGAGATCTTCGTCGAGACCCGCGACAAGATCTACACCTACGAGCTCGACACGAACCCCAACGACCTGATCGTCACCTTCGAGGACATCTGGGTGATCGACCGGCTCCCGAAGAACCCTGACGGGGGCGTCCAACCAGCCCAGCGGCCCGGGCAGAAGCTGATCACGCTGACCACCTGCTCGGAGCTGTTCCACACCGACAACCGGATGATCGCCTTCGGCCACCTCGTCGACACGGTCGACAAGTAGCCCGGGACGTGCCTCTAGGGTGGACGGCATGAATGACTCCACCCTCGCGGCGGACATCGACGCGTGCTGCCGCCTCACCGGTGAGTTCACGCTCCGGTCCGGTCAGGTCTCCTCGGAGTACTTCGACAAGTACCTCTTCGAGTCCGACCCACGGCTCCTGTCCCGGGTGGTCGACGAGATGCTCGATCTTGTGCCCGACGACACGGAGCTGCTCGGTGGCCTGGAGCTCGGAGGGATTCCGATCGTGACGATGCTCAGCAACCGGACCGGCCTGCCGGCGCTGTTCGTGCGCAAGAAGGCCAAGGAGTACGGCACCTGCAAGCTCGCGGAGGGCCCGGAGGTCGCGGGCCGTCGGGTGACCCTGGTCGAGGACGTCATCACGACCGGCGGCGCCGTCCGGGACGCCACCCGGGCCTTGCGTGACGCCGGCGCACAGGTCGAGGTCGTGGTGTGCGCCATCGACCGCAGCCCCGGCGACGAGAACCCGCTCGCAGACGTCGACCTCGAGGTGCGCCCCGTGCTCACCAAGGCCGAGCTCGACGCCGCCGCAGCCTCCGCCTGAGCCGGGCGATCTCCGGAGGCGGGCTGCGGACGGCTCAGGGGCGCCGAAACCGTCCGTGACTCACATCCGGCTCGGCTGACACGCTGCGGCGGTGCCTCAGACCTCCTCGCCGCGGATGTCCTCGCGCTCGACCCGGGCGCGTTCCTCCGGCTCGTCGTAGCGCTGGTCGCGCTTGCGGGAGCGCTCGCGCAGCGCCTCGATGACCATCGGGATCACCGACAGCACGACGATCAGGATCGCGATCAGGTCGATGTTCTCCTTGATCAGCGTGATCTGGCCGAGCCAGAAGCCGAGCAACGTGATGCCGGTTCCCCACAGCACGGCTCCCACCGCCGAGTAGGTGGCGAACCGCCCGAACGGCATGCGACCGACGCCGGCCGCCATCGTGATGAAGGTGCGGACGATCGGAACGAAGCGTGCGAGCACGATGGCCCGGTTGCCGTACCGGTCGAAGAACGCGTAGGTCTTGTCGACGTACTCCTGCTTGAAGAACCGTGCGTCCGGACGCTTGAAGAGGGCGGGGCCCACCTTGTGCCCGATCGCGTACCCGCTCACGTTGCCCAGCCACGCGGCGATCGAGATCAGGAGGCAGGCCAGCCAGATCGGCACGTCCATCCAGCCGTTCGCGATGAAGAGCCCGCCTACGAACAGCAGCGAGTCGCCCGGCAGGAGCGCGAAGAGCCCGCACTCGGCGAAGATGATGAACAGCAGACCCCAGAAGGCGAAGGTCCCCATGGACTCGAGGAGCTTCTCGGGGTCCAGCCAGTCGAGGCCCAGCAGCATCGGCGCAAGTTCGGTCACAGGCCGAACCCTACTTTGCCGCCTCTGAGACCGGCCCGGGCGCGGGTCCTGGTCGCCCCGGTGGTCCAGGGTGTCGGCGCCCGCTGACCTAGCATCGTCGCGTGTCCGAGACCGCGCCACAGACCGAGCCCGTCCCGGCGTCCCCCGAGGAGGGCCGCCGGGCGCCGTACGACCCCATGCCGCACGGACCCGCCGAGGTCGGCGTCGGCCCGTGGGAGGGCGAGTGGCCCACCGGCGACCAGTACGACGAGCGGCTGCTCGCCGAGGGGGACCGCCGCAACGTCGTGGACAGGTACCGCTACTGGACGATGGAGGCCATCGTCGCCGACCTGGACAGCAGGCGGCACGACTTCCACGTCGCGATCGAGAACTGGCAGCACGACTTCAACATCGGCACCATCGTCCGCACGGCGAACGCCTTCCTCGCCGCGGAGGTGCACATCGTCGGCAACCGCCGCTGGAACCGACGGGGTGCGATGGTCACCGACCGCTACCAGCACATCCGCCACCACGCGACCGCCGGCGACCTCGCCGAGTACCTCCACGAGCGGGGCGTGGTGCTGCTGGGCGTCGACAACCTTCCGGGGTCGCAGCCGATCGAGACGCTCGAGCTGCCCCAGCGGTGCTGCCTGCTCTTCGGGCAGGAGGGACCGGGTCTCTCCGAGGCCGCTCACGACGCCTGCGACGGCACCTTCTCGATCGCACAGTTCGGTTCCACCCGGTCGATCAACGCCTCGGCGGCCGCCGCGATCGCGATGCACACGTGGGTCCGCCAGCACGCCGACCTGTCCGCCGACCACTCCTGGCGCGGTTAGCAGTCCACCTCGAACAGCAGGTCCCCCAGGCCAAGATCGAGGTCCACCTGTCGCCGAGTCACCGTCGCGGGGTCGCAGTCGAGGACGACGACCGCGCACACCGTCGAACGGCCGGCGCGCTCGACGTACTCGGGGTCCCACGTGACGATCTCGTCGCCCGCAACGACCTGGTCCCCCTCTCGGGCGATCAGGTCGAACCCTTCGCCCTGCATGTGCACCGTGTCGATCCCCAGATGGACGAGCACGCCGTTGCCCGGCTCACTGAGCACGAGGTAGGCGTGGGGGAGCAGCTTCACCAGCAGGCCGGAGACCGGCGCCACCGCGGACTGGCGGCCCGCCCGCGGCAGGATCGCGATACCCGGGCCGACCAGGCCCCTGGCGAAGACGGGGTCCGGGATCTTGTGCACCGCCACGCTGTGGCCGGCGACCGGTGAGAGGACCTGAAGCATCAGAGCAGTTCTTCGATGTCGCTGGCGAGGGTGTCGGCTTCCGGGCCTACCACGACCTGGACCACCGCCCCCGCCCGCATGACCCCGTGCACGCCGGCGTTCTTGAGTGCCTGCTCGTTCACGAGCGAGCTGTCCGCGAGCTCCGTGCGCAGTCTGGTGATGCAGGCCTCCACCTCGACGATGTTGGCCCGGCCTCCCAGACCGGCGACGATCTGCTCCGCTTGGGTCATGAAGGCATTCAACCACCCTTGTCCAGAGCCGAATTGTTCCCGTCTGTACGGGAATCGTGGCCTGTCTTGACAGGGGGCTCTAGGGGAAGGACTGTTCTCGGCAACAACGCCGAGGAGAGCGATGAGCGGGGCAGAGCCGACAGAGGCACGAGCGCAGCGTGGTACTGCGTCGCGGGCCGGGCTCGGCGTGCTCCAGAGACTCGGTCGCAGCCTCATGCTGCCCATCGCGGCTCTCCCGGTCGCGGCGCTGCTCTTCCGCCTCGGGCAGCCGGACATGCTCGGCGCCGGCGACAGTGGCCTCGCGCTCGCATCGCGCTGGTCGTGGATGGAGCCCGTGGCCGACGTACTCGCCGCTGCCGGAGGCACCCTCTTCGCCAACCTCGGGCTGATCTTCGCCGTGGGAGTCGCGGTCGGTTTCGCCCGCAAATCCGACGGCTCGACCGCCCTTGCGGCCGTGGTGGGCTACCTGGTCTTCGACGCGGTCGCCGACGCCATGACCCCCTTTGTCCTGGCCCGGAGCGAGGCCGCCGCCGGCCATCAGGTCGAGTACGGCGTCTTCGGCGGGATCCTCGTGGGCATCACGACCGCCCTGTTGTGGCAGCGGTTCTACCGCATCAAGCTGCCGCCGTACCTCGCCTTCTTCGGCGGGCGCCGCTTCGTGCCGATCGTGACCGCGCTGGTGACACTCGGCTTGGGAGTCGTGCTGGCGTTCGCCTACCCGGCCTTCGACCGGTCGCTGACGGCACTCGGCGAGTGGCTGGTCGAGAACAGCATTCTCGGCGCCGGGGTGTACGGCTTCGCCAACCGGCTGCTGATCCCGTTCGGGCTACACCACATCTTGAACTCTGTCCCCTGGTTCGTGGTCGGCCGCTATGAGACCCCCGACGGCCAGGTCGTGCACGGTGACATCGCGAGGTTCCTCGCCGGTGACCCGACGGCGGGAGCGTTCATGACCGGTTTCTTCCCGATCATGATGTTCGCGCTGCCGGCGGCAGCCCTGGCGATCTACCACGAGGCCCGACCGGAGCGGAAGGGCTTCGTGGGCGGCATCATGCTCTCGGGCGCCTTGACCTCGTTGATCACCGGCGTGACGGAGCCGCTCGAGTTCGCGTTCCTGTTCGTCGCCTGGCCGCTGTACCTCATCCACGCAGTGCTCACCGGTACCTCGCTCGCCCTCGTGAACGCTCTCGGGATCCAGGACGGTTTCGGTTTCTCGGCCGGGCTCATCGACTACGCCCTGAACTTCACCACGGCCACGCGCCCGTTGTGGCTGGTACCGATCGGACTCGGGTACGCCGCCGTCTACTACGTGCTCTTCCGGTTCGCGATCCGCCGATTCCGCCTGGCCACCCCTGGGCGCGAACCGGCCGAGAAGGCCGACGAGCCCAGCGTCGGTCGGGAGTGACGCTGCCCGGACAGGGGTCGCCGCCCGGCAGCGGTGCTTCTAGAGTGGCCGTGGGAGTCGGGACACCCCCGGCCCGCACGATCCAGCCGTCTGACACAGGAGACCAGCTCGATGCCTATCGCGACCCCCGAGGTCTACGCCGAGATGCTCGACAAGGCGAAGCGCGAGTCCTTCGCCTACCCGGCGATCAACGTCACGTCCTCGCAGACCCTCAACGCCGCCCTCAAGGGCTACGCCGACGCCGGCAGTGACGGCATCATCCAGATCTCCACCGGCGGAGCCGACTACCTGTCCGGGCCGAGCGTGAAGAACATGGTCACCGGTTCCGCGGCCTTCGCTGCGTATGCCGCAGAGGTGGCCAAGAACTACCCGGTCAACATCGCGCTGCACACCGACCACTGCCCGAAGGACAAGCTCGACAGCTTCGTGCGCCCGTTGCTCGACATCTCGCTCGAGCGGGTCAAGAACGGCGGCCTGCCTCTGTTCCAGTCGCACATGTGGGACGGCTCCGCCGTACCGCTCGACGAGAACCTCCAGATCGCCCAGGAGCTCCTCGAGAAGGCCGCAGCCGCGCGGATCATCCTGGAGATCGAGGTCGGGGTAGTCGGTGGTGAGGAGGACGGCATCGTCGGGGCCATCGACGAGAAGCTCTACACCACGCCTGAGGATGCTCTCGCGACCGTCGAGGCGCTCGGCACCGGGGAGAAGGGCCGCTACATGACCGCCCTGACCTTCGGCAACGTGCACGGCGTCTACAAGCCGGGCAACGTCAAGCTCCGCCCCGAGATCCTCAAGGCAGCTCAGGAGGCGGTCGTCGACAAGCTCGGCCTCGAGGCGGGCTCCAAGCCGTTCGACCTCGTCTTCCACGGCGGGTCCGGCTCCTCGGCCGAGGAGATCGGCGCGGCCGTCGACTACGGCGTGGTGAAGATGAACGTCGACACCGACACGCAGTACGCCTTCACCCGCCCCGTGGTGGACCACATGCTCAAGAACTACGACGGCGTGCTGAAGATCGACGGCGAGGTCGGCAACAAGAAGATGTACGACCCGCGCTCGTGGGGGAAGGCGGCCGAGGCCGGCATGGCCGCCCGTGTGGTCGAGGCCTGCGAGAACCTGCGCAGCGCCGGGACGTCGGTCAGCGCCTGAGGCCTGAAGTGAAGGAGCCGCCGGTACGCCGTACCGGCGGCTCTTTCGTGACTGCTCAGGAGTCGCCTGGAACGACCAGACCGCACTCGTAGGCCGTCACCACCGCCTGAACCCGGTCTCGCACCCCGAGCTTGGCGAGGACCCGCGTGACGTGGGTCTTCACGGTGGCCTCGCCGAGGAACAGCTCGGCACCGATCTCCGCGTTGGACCGTCCCCTCGCCATGGCCCGCAACACGTCGAGCTCGCGGTCGGTCAGCCCAGCCACCGCCTCCGGCGGTCCGGATCCCGCGGGTGGGCGTCGCACGAAGGACTCCACGAGTCGACGGGTCACGGTCGGCGCGAACAGCAGGTCGCCGGAGTGCGCGGCGCGGATCCCGGCGACCAGGTGCGCGGGCGGGGTCGTCTTGAGGAGGAACCCGCTGGCCCCGGCCTTGAGCGCGCCGTAGACATACTCGTCGAGGTCGAACATCGTCAGCACCAGCACCCGGGCCTCCGGCCGTGCCGCCGCGACCAGCGCCAGCGCCTCGATCCCGTCGACGCCGGGCATCTGCACGTCCATGAGCACGACGTCCGCTCCCGTCTCACGCGCCACCCTGGCCGCCCTGCGGCCGTCTGACGCCTCGCCCACCACGTCGAGGTCGGCCTCGGTCCGCAAGATCGCGCGGAGCCCGGCGCGGATCAGGTCCTGGTCGTCCGCGATCACCACCCGGATCACGAGATCGCCTCTCCTGTCATGGGTGTGCGGAGCGGGAGCCGGGCGAGCACCGCGAAACCTCCGCCGGTCCGCGGCCCGGTGGAGATCTCTCCGCCTTGGTCACGGACCCGCTCGGCCAGCCCCACCAGGCCGAACCCGGCGTCGCCGGGCTCACCGCCGCAGTTCCCGTCGTCCACCACCTCGACCACGATCTCGTCCTCCTCACGTCGTACCGCGACCACGACCCGGGCCCCTGGCGCATGCTTGGCCGCGTTGGTCAGGGTCTCCTGGGCCACGCGGTACACCGTGGCCCGCAGACTCGGATCGTCGGGCAGCGCAGTGCTGTCCAGGTCGACGACGACATCGAGCCCGGAGGCCTGCATCCGCTCCGCGAGGCCCGCCAGCGACTGCGCCAGTTCAGTCGCCAGGGCCGGCAGGGTCGCCGAGGTCCCCAGGGCCCCGGCACGCAGCACGTCCCGGAGCACGGCGAGCTCGGCCAGGGCGTCCGCCCCGGACGAGAGCACCACGGCCAGGGCCGCTCGCGCCGCCGCCGGGTCTGTGTCGCGCTGTGCGGCCGCCGCGCCTGCCTGTAGAACCATCACGCCTACCGCGTGGCTGGCCACGTCGTGGAGCTCGCGAGCGATGCGGAGACGCTCCCGGGTCACCGCTTCGGCCACCCGGGCGTCGATGTGGCGGCGCAGGCCCTCGGCACTGCGGTCGGCGGCTTGCTCCAGGCGGCCATGCTCGCCCCAGGCGCGCCCTGCGAAGGCCGGCAAGGCGAACACAGCGGCGGTGATCGCAAGGTTGTCAGGGGCCTCCTGCGCGACCGCTGCCAGGGCCAGCACCGACAGGAGGGTCCACGCCTCCCAGGCTCTCCGGTTGAGACAGCCGCCGACCGTCCATGAGAGCAACGCGATCGTCAGCAATTCGGCGAAACCGCGCGCCAGGGGCACCTCGGCGACGAGCGCCACCGCCGTCGGTGCTGCGGCGACGAGACAGGCGAGCGCCGTGTGGCTTCGCCGCAGAGCGAGGCCCGCACACAGCGCTGCCCCCAGGGCGATGCCGAGGCTCGACCCTCCGGGCCAGGACGTCAGCATCCCCTCGGCCACCACGACCGCCGCGATGAGCACCGCGGTCGCCACGTCGGCGCGCCGGACCCGGGGCGGGAGCGCGGTCTCCTCCACCTCCGGGGTGGCCGGATCCTCCCGAAGCAACCCGAGCAGCCGTCGCAGCTCTGCCACGGCTGCCCGGCCCCGCACCTGGATGGCGGCGATCCGGTCGGGGTCGAGGGTAGGGTCCGCGGCCTGGGCTGAGCGGCGCATCTGCTCGACCGCGTCACGCACCACGCCCACCGTCTCGTCGGCCAGGCAGGCTCGTTCCTCGGCGACCACGTCCGCGGCCACCTGTCCGGGGTCGGTCTCGTGCAGTCGCACCGCCTGGGCGGTGGCCAGTGCTGCCGCTTCCGTCCTGTGCTGCACCAGCCGCCCGAAGCCCCAGGCGCCGCCGAGCACGAAGGCCGCGAACGCCAGGTTGGGCCACGTGGGGTCGCGGACCAGCAGCGCGGTGGCGAGTGCGGCCACGCCGGCGAGCCCCGACACCGTCGAGCAGCGGCGTCCCAGGGCGTAGGTCGCCAGCAGGACCGGCAACAGGGCGGCCGCGCTCTCCGGCTCCACACCGAGCCACCAGGACACCAGCGGAGCGGTGGCCACGACCAGGCTGCCCGGGACGGGGTGCGCGGTGAGCAGCAGTACGCCGAGCGCGGCCAGCGGAGGTACGACGAGCTGCGCCGGGCCCTGGCCGGTCAACAGGGAGGCCGCCCACATCAGCGTCCCGACCGCCAGGACGGCGTCGTCGCGGGTCGGGCGGCCGAGGTGCATGACCTGAGCGTAGGGACCCCGCGCCGGTTTCGGGTCCGACTCGAGGATGAGCCGGGTCCTCCTCGAGGGGATGGGTCCCGCGACCCCTGGCGAGGCGATGTCGCCGCCGCGACGGATCACGGGCACCCCCTCGCGGCTCCAGCCTGGCACAGCGGGCGTACCGACCCGCACCACCCGACCGTGGAGGAACCCATGAACCCGATCGCCCGGCTGTCCGGTCTGAGCCTGCTGCTTGTCCCGGCCGCTCTGGCCGCCGCCGACCAGCTACAGCTGCGTGTCCTTCCGCCAGGCGGCGAGGGCGCTGCCGATGACGGCGGGACGGCCGAGCTGGTTGCCCAGCTGCAGGCCGTGGATGCCCACCGTGAGCTTTTCGAGATGGCGTCCTGGCTGTTCTACGCGGGCGCGGTGCTCACCATCCCGATGACCATCGTGCTGTGGCGACTGGCGGCGGGCAGAGCCCCTCGGTGGGCTTGGGCGGGTGCGCTGCTCGGGGCCGTGTCGGTGGTAGGACAGTTCGTCCAGGCCTACGCCCACTTCGGAGTGGACCAGGCATTCTCCGGGCTCGAGGACCGGCAGGTGGCCGCCGAGCACATCGTGGCGATCGACTCCAACGCCTACGCGCTGGTCCTCTTCCTTCACTACCTGATCGGCGTCGCCTTCGCCGTGCCGGTGGCGGCGATCGCGCTCAAGCGCGCCGGCGTCATCCCTTGGTGGGGGCTGGGCTCGGTGCTGGGCGGCTCCGTCCTGCTCGTGGTCCTGGGGTCGACGTCGGTGGTGACGATCGTCTGGGCCGCGGGCCTCGTCATCGGCTTGGCTCCGGCGGTGCGCGCTTGGGGGCGTGGCGAGTGGGCCGACCGACCGGCTGCCGCCCAGGTCGGAGTGCCCGCCACAATGGACGCATGACCTTCAACGACCTGATGGCCGGCCCACCGCCCACTCGCCTGCCCGTGGATCCTGCGACCTCCGAGCTGGAGAGCGGCACCCCGGCGGCGGACGTCGTCCGGGCGCATCCCGAGTCGCCCGCGGCGTGGGCGACCCTCGCAGAGACGGCGCTCGACGACGGCTCGGTCGACGACGTGACCGCGTACGCCTATGCGAGGGTCGGCTACCACCGCAGCCTGGACCTGCTTCGCCGCAACGGTTGGAAGGGCCACGGTCCGGTCCCGTGGGAGCACGAGCCGAACCGCGGGTTCCTGAGGGCGCTCGCCGCCCTGGCTCGGGCGGCCGACCGGATCGGCGAGGAGCCCGAGGCTCAGCGATGCACGGAGTTCTTGCGCGACTCGAGCCCCGCGGCCTACGACGAGCTGATCGGCGACTGAAGCGTCCAGGTGTAACGCATGAGACTGATGGGGCGTTCCCTGTTGTAGACAAGACCCTGGAAGCGGCGGAGCGCCGGAATCGTCCCCTGCTGCGATTCCGGCGCTCCGACTAGGAAGCGTCCCGCCGAGGAACTCGTCCCCCGACTTCCCGGTCGGTGCTTCCGTATGAAGTGTCCCAGCGCGCAAGCGCTCAGCTGTGGCCGGTTGATGCCAGTGGCAGTATGATGACGAATCATGGTCGACAAACCGGACGGATCGAGCAGCCCGCTCAGTCTGCTTGGCCTCCTTCCGGGGGACGAGGAGACCTACCTCAGTCTCCTTCGTGCGTCCAAGACGAGCAGGCTCCACCTGACCGAGGTGACCGGCCTGACGCCGGCCGAGCTCGATGAGGTCCTCCAGCGCTTCGAGGCCGTTGGTCTGGTGCGGCAGGAGGACGGCACCGTGGCGACCGAGTCGCCGGCCGACCTCCTGGGTCGGCTCATCGCGGGTGAGACCGAGAGGCTGCACCGCGACGCCGATCGGGTCGACGCGCTGCGGAACCTGCTCCCCGCGCTCCTCGCCGAGCAGTTCACCGCGCCGCCTCCCCAGGGGGGTGGCTTCGTGAACGTGCGGGCGGTCGACGGCGGCGACGTTGCCCAGCTGATCCGGACGCTCGCCGAAGAGTCGACCGGGGACCTTCTGTGGTTCCGCCCTGACCAGTGGCGGCTGCCGGTCACCGCCGAGGTCGATGGCCTGGTCCGCGACCTGGTCGCCTCGGGTCGGCGGTCGCGGGTGATCTACCCGGCGCGCGTGCTCGAGGACGCCCCGGACGTGGTTCGCTCCCGGGCCGAGGCGGGGGAGTCGGTGCGCATCGTGGCGTCGGTGCCGACCCGGATCTCGATCTTCGGCAACAACGTCGCACTCATGTCCGACAGGTGGGGGGCGAGCAGCGGGCGCCGGCTGGTGGTGAGCGAGCACTCGCTCGTGGGGGCGCTGCGTGCCCTCTTCGAGCACGTGTGGGAGCGAGGGATGAGCGTGCCCGGCATGGGCGGCGGTGTCGAGGACGACCCGAACGGCAGGCAGAGGCTGCTGTTGCAGCAGCTCGCCAACGGCGCGAAGGACGAGCAGATCGCACGTGCGCTGGGCGTCAGCCTGCGAACGGTGCGGCGTCGGGTCGCCGAGACCATGGAGGACCTCGGCGCCGAGTCGCGCTTCCAGGCGGGTGCCGAGGCGGTGCGCCGAGGGTGGCTCTGACCCGGGCTGTCCCCGCTCAGTGGGGGAGCGTCATCCGGAGGGCTCGGGGCTCGACTCGCCACGTCCGGTGGCGTTCGGGGCCGAAGACCTCGCCGTCGGCGCTGCAGTAGAAGCTCTGTCCGCTGACGGAGACGGTCGAGGCGCGGAGGTACTTCACATCCTCGCGTTCGGGGTGCTCGCCCTTGCGGAACCTCGCTGCGTACCCGAAGCGGGCGAGGGGGCCGATCGCGAACGAGACCATCAGGTCCAGCTTGCCGTCCTCAGGGTCGGCTGACGGCGTGACCTCTGCGCCGCCGCCGATGTTCGGGCCGTTCCCGATGGCCACCATGAGGACCGGGTGGGCGAAGTCGGCGACCTCCTGCCCGTCGGCCTCCACGCGAAGCCGGACGAACGGCGGGTTGACTGCGGCGAGCGCTGCGCCCACGCCGTAGCCGAAGCGGCCGAGCCGCCCTTTCCACTTGTGGGCCTTGCGGCTGGCCTGGGCGCCTACGCCGATGTGGACGTTGTTGACCACGATGCTCCCGACGCAGTCGACGAGCAGGTCGACCGGGCGGACGTCGCCCTTGGCCACGATCCGTGCGGCATCCTCGGGGTCGAGCGGGATGCCTGCGCCGCGCGCGAAGTCGTTGCCGGTGCCGAGCGGTATCAGTCCGAGGACCACGTCGTCGAGCTCGTGGCGCCGGTGCAGAGCGGCCACGACGGCGTGGAGGCTGCCGTCGCCTCCCGCGACCGCGATGCGCCGGCTCCCGCGGCGGTGCAGAACCCCGTCCAGCTCGCCGGGGTTCGAGGTGGCACAAACCTCGACGTCCCCGGCGTCGCGAAGCACGGCGAGCGCCTTCTCGATGTTCTCGGCGTCGGTCGTGCCGGCTTCGGCGTTGGTGATCAGGAGCAGCGGTTCCACCATTCGGACACTACAGGGGGCGTCCGACGACCTGCTATCTTGCTGTCGCAAGAGCCCCTGTGCTGTTGCACGACCGGGGCTTTTTCGTTTTGCCTGGCCGCGTGGTCCCGGTCCATATGTCCGGGGTCGGAGCCGGCAGGTCCAGGACCCGACCCGTAGGCCAGCGGAAGAGGTGCTGCATGCCCGCAATTGTCCTCGTCGGAGCCCAGTGGGGCGATGAAGGCAAGGGGAAGGCGACCGACCAGCTCGGCTCGTCGATCGATTATTGCGTCCGCTATCAGGGCGGAAACAATGCCGGACACACGATCGTCATCGACGGAGAGAAGTTCGCGCTCCACCTGCTTCCGTCGGGCATCCTCACCCCCGGCGTCACTCCCGTCATCGCCAACGGCGTCGTGGTCGACGCACGCGTCCTGCTCGACGAGATCGAGGGGCTCAACGCGCGCGGTGTCGACACTAGCCGTCTGCTGATCTCGAGCAACGCCCACCTGATCACCTCGTACCACACGACGATCGACAAGGTGACCGAGCGTTTCCTCGGCAAGAACCAGATCGGCACGACCGGCAGGGGCATCGGCCCGACGTACGCCGACAAGATCAACCGCATGGGCATCCGCGTCGCGGACATCTTCGACGAGAAGATCCTGCGGCAGAAGATCGAGGCGGCGCTCGACCAGAAGAACCACCTTCTCGTGAAGGTCTACAACCGCCGCGCCATCGAGGTCGACGCGGTGATGGAGGAGATCGGGGGGTACGCCGAGCGGATCAAGCCGTTCGTCGCCGACACCTCCCGCGAGCTGAACGCAGCCCTGGACGCGGGCAAGACCGTGCTCTTCGAGGGCGCGCAGGCGACCATGCTCGACGTCGACCACGGCACCTACCCTTTCGTCACCTCCAGCAACCCGACCGCGGGCGGTGTCTCCCCGGGCACCGGTGTCGGCCCCACCCGCATCGACCGGGTCATCGGGGTCGTCAAGGCCTACACCACCCGCGTCGGCGCCGGCCCGTTCCCGACCGAGCTGCTCGATGACGACGGCGCCAGGCTGCGCGACCTCGGCGCGGAGTTCGGGACGACCACCGGACGCCACCGGCGCTGCGGCTGGTACGACGCCGTCATCGCCCGGTACGCCGCACGCATCAACGGCCTCACCGAGTTCGCCCTCACCAAGCTCGACATCCTCGGCGCCTGGGAGCGGATCCCGGTCTGCGTGGCCTACGAGATCGACGGCGTCCGCCACGACGAGATGCCGATGACCCAGTCGGAGTTCCACCACGCCCAGCCGGTCTACGAGTTCTTCGACGGCTGGAACGAAGACATCTCGCACTGCCGCACGTTCGAGGAGCTGCCCAAGAACGCGCAGGCCTACGTCAAGGCGCTCGAGGAGATGTCGGGGGCTCCCTTCTGGGCGGTCGGGGTCGGTCCCGGCCGCGAGCAGACCGTGATCCTGCGCGACAGCTGAGGAGCCCCGCATGAAGGTCCTGGTCATCGGCTCCGGCGGCCGCGAGCACGCGCTCGCACTTGCGCTCTCGCGAGACCCCGAGGTCACCGAGGTCCACGCCGCTCCCGGAAACCCCGGTATCGCGGCGGTGGCGAGCCTGCACGAGGTCAAGGCCGACGACGGCACCGCGGTCGCCGACCTCGCCGAGGGCCTCGGCATCGACCTGGTGGTCGTCGGGCCCGAGGCGCCGCTCGTGGCAGGGGTCGCCGACGCTGTCCGTGAACGCGGCATCGACTGCTTCGGGCCATCCGCCGAGGCAGCCCGGCTCGAGGGGTCCAAGGCGTTCGCCAAGGACGTGATGGCGGGGGCCGAGGTGCCCACCGCGATGGCGCACGTGTGCACGACCGCCGAGGAGGTCGAGGCAGCCCTCGACGCCTTCGGTCCGCCGTACGTCGTGAAGGACGACGGGCTCGCCGCAGGCAAGGGCGTGGTCGTGACCGAGTCCCGCGACGAGGCTCTGGCCCATGCGGAGGGGTGCGACCGGGTCGTGGTCGAGGAGTTCCTCGACGGCCCGGAGGTCTCCCTGTTCGCGATCACCGACGGGCGGACCGTCGTACCCCTGATGCCGGCGCAGGACTTCAAGCGTGTCGCGGACGGGGACGCCGGCCCCAACACCGGTGGCATGGGCGCCTACACCCCGCTCCCGTGGGCTCCCGAAGAGCTGGTCGCCGAGGTGACCGAGCGGGTGCTCCAGCCGACGGTCGACGAGATGGCCCGACGCGGGACTCCGTTCGCCGGTCTGCTCTACGCAGGGCTTGCGTTGACCGAGCGCGGCGTGAAGGTGGTCGAGTTCAACGCACGGTTCGGCGACCCGGAGACCCAGCCGCTCATGGCGCTGCTGGACTCGCCACTCGGCGTGCTGCTCCGGGCCGCAGCACGCGGCACTCTCATCGAGATCGGGGCGCCGAAGTGGAAGGACGGTGCGGCCGTCGCGGTCGTCGTCGCCTCCAAGGACTACCCGGCCACGCCCCGCACCGGCGACGTGATCCACGGGCTGATGGACGCCGAGCGCATCGACGGTGTCGACGTGATCCACGCCGGCACCGCCCGCGGCGAGGAGGGAACCCTGGTCACCGCCGGCGGACGTGTCCTCGCGGTCACCGCCGTCGGGTCCAGCGTCGCCGACGCGCGTGCTCGCGCCTACGAAGCGGTCGGGAAGATCCGCATTGACGGCAGCCACCACCGCACCGACATCGCCGCCGGGATCTGAGCCGGCCCGCGCGTCGAGTCGCCCGCGATCATCAGACCAGCCAGCGGCCCTCGCGCATGAGCGTGCGGCCCGGGATCTCGTTCGCCTCGCGCCACGCCTGCACCCGGACCGGCCGCAGTACGAGGAACACGTAGCCCCTGCTCCCGCGCGGATCCCAGTCCGCCTGGCCGGCGTACGCCGCCCCCAGCCTCTCGTCGGCCGCCACGTCGACCGTCCTTTCGACGACGGCGTCCATCATGACCACGTCACGGGTCGATCCGACGGCCAGCCGTGCCCGGCCGGACGCGTCGAGGTTGCGCGCAGTGACCGAGGTCGCCTCGACCGCGACCACCACCCGCCCGTCCACCCAGGCCAGCGACAGGGGGACCAGGTGCGGTCCGGCGATGGAGGCCGTGGCGACCCAGACGTCGATCGCCGGAGTGGCGAGCATCGCGAGGGTGTCGGCCTTCCGGGTCCCGCGGTCGCGAGCCTCGGGCGTGCCGGCACTCAGGGCTGGTCCCGGAGTCGGTTGGGCTGGCCCGCAGCGGGGCTGTCGTCCGGCATCACGCTCGCGCGAAGGGTGGTCTCCATGGCGGACACGCTAGTGGCGGCTCTTGGCCGGCGCTTCTCGTTTCCTTGTCGGTCATCTCAACTGACCTGCCACGGCGCAGCGGCGCCATCGCGCCCGGGTCCGCGTGCCTGAGACCGCGAGCGGTCCGACTTCACACCGGTGCGAGAATGCACGCGTGTCGATTCCCAACGTCCTCGCCAACAGGTACGCCGGAGCAGACCTCGCGCAACTGTGGTCCCCTGAGCACAAGATCGTCCTCGAGCGGCAGCTGTGGATCGCCGTCCTCAAGGCGCAGAAGGATCTCGGAATCGAGGTGCCCGACGGGGTGATCGAGGCCTACGAGGCAGTCGTCGACAAGGTCGACCTCGACTCGATCGCTGCACGCGAGAGGGTGACCCGGCACGACGTGAAGGCGCGGATCGAGGAGTTCTGCGCGCTCGCCGGCCACGAGCACATCCACAAGGGGATGACCTCGCGCGACCTCACCGAGAACGTCGAGCAGCTCCAGGTCAAGGCGTCGCTCGAGCTCGTGCGCGACCGAGTCGTCGCCACGCTCGCCCGACTCGCCCGGCTCGCGAGCGAGCACGAGGCGCTGGTCATGGCCGGCCGCTCCCACAACGTCGCCGCGCAGGCCACCACCCTCGGCAAGCGGTTTGCCACGGTCGCCGACGAGATGCTCGTGGCGCTGACCCGGATCGAGGAGCTCATCGCGCGCTACCCGCTGCGCGGCATCAAGGGGCCCGTCGGCACCGCCCAGGACATGCTCGACCTGCTCGGCGGCGACGAGGCCAGGCTCGCCACCCTCGAGCAGCGGGTCGCCGCCCACCTCGGCTTCGACAACGTGCTCACCTCGGTCGGGCAGGTCTACCCGCGCTCCCTCGACTTCGAGGTGGTCTCCTCGCTCGTGCAGGTCGTCGCCGGCCCCTCGAACCTCGCCACCACGATCCGGTTGATGGCCGGCATCGAGCTCGTCACCGAGGGGTTCAAGGAGGGTCAGGTCGGGTCGTCGGCGATGCCCCACAAGATGAACACGCGCTCGTGCGAGCGGGTCAACGGCCTCGCGGTCATCCTGCGCGGCTACCTCTCGATGGTCGGCGAGCTCGCCGGTGACCAGTGGAACGAAGGCGACGTGTCGTGCTCCGTCGTACGCCGGGTGGCGCTGCCCGACTCCTTCTTCGCCGCCGACGGGCTGTTCCAGACCTTCCTCACCGTCCTCGACGAGTTCGGGGCGTTCCCGGCGGTGATCCAGCGCGAGCTCGACCGCTACCTGCCGTTCCTCGCCACCACGAAGGTGCTGATGGCGGCCGTGCGCAACGGCGTCGGCCGGGAGACCGCGCACGAGGCGATCAAGGAGGCCGCGGTCGGTGTGGCCCTCGACATGAGGAAGGGTGCGACCGAGAACGACGTGTTCGAGCGACTCGCCGCCGACGAACGACTCGGGCTCTCGATTGAGCAGCTCGACTCGCTCGTGGCCGAGCCGATCACCTTCACCGGTGCCGCGGTCGCCCAGGTGCAGGCCGTCGTACGCCGAGTCGCGGAGGTCACCACGCGCTACCCGGAGGCTGCGGTCTACTCGCCCGGCGCCATCCTGTGACCGGGGGACGGGGGCACGGGTCATCTGAGGAGCGCATTCCGGCGCGGTCAGTTCCGGTGCGGGGCAGGGTGAGGACTCAGGCGGCGGAGAGGGCGCGGGTGCCGGTGTGGTCCACGAGGTAGCGCCTGCCGAGGGGTGAGCGCCACAGGTAGATGCCGGGCTCAGGCATGGAGTAGGACCAGCCGCCATGGGTCTTGAGCCGGTGGTGCTTCCTGCACAGCGGCGCGAGATTCGATGGTGTCGTCTGGCCCGGAGGTCCGCCCCGATCGGGGTGGGCGTCGTCGGGTGGCCGGTAGGGCTGGATGTGGTCCAGGTCCTTGCGGCGGCTGGTGTTCACGCACCACGGGAACGGGCAGCACGGGTTGCGCAGCAGCACGGTCTCGGCCATCCGGGTCGGCACCTCGTAGGCATCGACGCTGGCGCGGTCGGCGAGGTCGAGCACCGGCTTGACCGTCACCTTCGCGTCGGGTCGGCCGAGCCACTCCCGGATCAGCTCCGCAGTCACCGGGCCGAGCCCCTCGGCCCGACCGACCTGGCCGACCTGGCTGGCGAGGCCGTCGCCATTGCCAACGCAGGCGGCGTCGGCGGGTTGAGCGCCGGTGCCGGCCCCTGTGAGTGCGTCGGCGTGAAGGTGGAGGTACAGCGTGAGCTGCTTGCCGAGAGGACGGTGACCCCGCAGCGGGGCCGGGGTGGCCTCGGCGGGAGAGGCCGCTCCGCCGTTGCTTCCGGCGGCGCCCCTGCCGGAGTCACCGCCGGAGTCGACGCCGGAGTCGACGCCGGAGTCGCCCGTGGCCGGGTCCGTCCGGGGGTCGAGTAGGTCGAGTGCGGCTTGCGGGTTGGCGATCACGCCCACCGCCTTGGCGCGCCGCACGTCCTTCACGTCGGCGTCCCCCAGGGCGGCGAGACCGTCGGCGAGCGCGTCGATGGTCTGGTCGAAGGCCTCGGCGTCCAAGGCGTCGGTGGTGATCCGGATCTCCCGGTTGCCGTTGATCATCTGCTCGTCCAACCACACCCCGCGGCGCTCAGCGGCGTCCCGGCGGCGGGCCTCGGCCCGGTCGGGGTCGAACCGCAGGATCGCGGCGTCGATGAGTCGTAGCAGAGCGGCGTAGCCGATCGTGTGCGCGAAGGGCGCCACCTGCGCATCCACCCAGGCCGCGCCCTCGATCGGGAGGCAGCGGGTGTGCTCGGCGACCTTCCGGCCCCGCCACGCCTGCACGTCGCCGTCGTGGATCCGGGACCACAGCAACGGGAGCCGGTGTCGCAGCTCGAGTGCGTCACCGACCAGCTTCTGTGCCGCCGCGGTGGACATCCCGAGAGCGGCACCGAGCTCGGCGGGCGCGAACTCCGCGACCTTCGGGGTGCCCTCCCCGGCGAGTGGCATCAGCTTCTCCATGCCGACCACCGCCACCCGGTCGGTGGAGTCTTGGCCCACGACGGGGTGCAGGTCGGCCCAGTGTGCTGCCAGTGCCAGCAGCCGCGCCTCGGCGGCGTCGGCGGCGCGACGAACCTCGATCGCTGCGGTCACCACCGAGGCGGGACCGAGGTCGTCGATGTCGAACATGTGTTCGATTCTAGGTATCGCCGCCGACAGTTTGGCGCCTGGTCAGGTCGTCGTGGATCAGCCTGTGAAGGGGTGCTTCTCCACAAGCACGAGCCAGTTGCCGGAGTTGTCGCGCATGACAGCCTCGACGCCGTACGGGCGCTCGCTCGGCGGCTGGGTGAACTCGACGCCCTTGGCGGCGAGCTCCTCGTAGGTCTTCTGGCAGTCGTCGACGTCGAGTCCGAAGCCGCCCATCGAGCCGGCGGCCAGGGCCCGCTCGATCGCGGTGGCCATCTCGGCGTCCAGCGGCGGCCCGGGCACCATCAAGGTGACCTCGAGCTCGGGCTGCTCGGGGTGGCCGACGGTGACCCAGCGGAACCCGTCGCCCATCGTCACGTCGGACCGCTCGACGAAGCCGAGCTTGTCGACGTAGAACTCCTTCGCCGCGTCCTGGTCGGTCACCCACAGGGTGAGCAGCGAGATGTTGGTGATCATCGGTGCGTCCTCTCGTTCGGTGTCGCTTCGAACCTAGGACGACGTGGGCCCGTTCGGCTTCTCCGCGATTGCGGGAACGTCGTGCTGCTCTGGACGTCGGTCGCTGAGCCCGTGCATGAAGACGTAGCAGCCGGGGATGTGAGGCACCCCCGCGGCGGCGTACCTGGCCTGGTACTCGCTGGGCGAGCAGCCGACCAGCCTGCGGAACCGGCTGCTGAACGAGCCGAGGCTGGAGAAGCCGACGAGGTGGCAGACCTCGGTCACGGTGAGGTTGGTGGCGCGCAGCAGGTCCTGGGCACGCTCGATGCGCCGCTCGCAGAGGTACTGCATGGGAGTGAGGCCGTAGACCGAGGCGAAGGCGCGCAGGAAGTGGTACTTCGAGACGCCGGCCTCGGCCGCCAGGGTCTCGAGGTCGAGCGGCTCGGCGTAGTCCCGGTCGGCGCGGTCGCGAGCCCGGCGCAGGTGCACCAGCAACGGCGTCGGCACCCCGGCCCGCGAGCTCATGTCAGACGAGCGCCTTCCCGTCGTGGGTCGCCATCTTGCGAGCCACCTCGTGCAGGTCGGCGCGCCAGATCTCCTCGGGCACGGGCGGGAGCATCTCGTCCCACTCGATCGCCGGGCTGCCGAGGACGGTGGTGAGCCGGGCCGTGCGGGCGATGAACCAGACGTGCATGTGCGAGCCTCCGTCGCCCCACTTGCAGACGTGGACCCGGCCGATGTTCGGCAGGCCGGCCATGATCCGGTGCAGCCAGTTCGACACCTTGCCGTACTCCGCGGCGAGGTCGTCGTCCAGGTCGGAGAAATCCAGGTGCTCGAGCGGCGAAAGCGTGAGGATCAGTGGCAGCCCGCCGGGCTTCTCCGTTGACGTCACCACCCAGCGGTCGCTGCGCCAGATCGCGTTCCTGGGCTCGCTGTTCTCGCAGGAGCAGGGTTTGTCGCCCTCGCCCCAGCGCGGCTCCTCGGCCTCGACAGGGGGCTGCACGACCTTGGGGACCATCTCGCCCTCCCACGGGAAGATGTCCCACTCCTGCGTGGGCGGCATCGGCAGCCGACCGCCCTCCCCGACCTGTGCCACGACCCTGGCGTAGACCTCTTCTGCTGACTCAGGCATGCACGACAGCCTGCCACTTCACCTCAGCCGCGACAGCAGGAGGTTCCTTTCCGCGGCGTTGGACGTCAGCTCCAGGGCGCGACGATCGGCCTCAACCGCTTCGTCGGCTCTCCCGAGCGTGCGGAGCAGGTCCGCCCGGGTGGCGTGGAACAGGTGGTAGCGGGCGAGGTCGGGGGCCAGGTCGTCGACGTACTCCAGGGCGACCGCGGCGCCGCGCACCTTGCCGAGTGCGACGCCGCGGTTCAGCCGCACGACCGCCGAGGCGTCGTGGCGGAGCAGCAGGTCGTAGAGGGTGAGGATCTGCAGCCAGTCGGTCGCCTCCCAGGTGGGTGAGGAGGCGTGGCAGGCCGCGATCGCGGCCTGGAGCTGGAACCTTCCGGGACGCCGGCCAGCCGCTGCTCGCTCGAGCAGACGGTCGGCCGAGTCGATCGCCGGCCTGTCCCACAGCGCCCGGTCCTGGTCGCGCAGGAGCACAAGCCCGCCCGAGGCGTCGAAACGTGCGGTCCGGCGGGCGTGCTGGAGCTGGAGCAGCGCGAGCAGGCCGAGTGTCTCCGGCTCGTCCGGCATCGCGGTGGCGAGCAACCCCGCCAGCCAGATCGCGTCGTCGGCGAGGTCCCGGTCGTCGGTGGCACCGGTGCTCGACACGTAGCCCTCGTTGTAGACGAGGTAGGTGACGGTGAGGACATCGTCGAGCCTGGTCTCGCGGTCGGCGAGCGCGGGCACGGTGAGCGCGATCCCCTTGTCGACGATCTTGCGTTTGGCCCGGACGATTCGCTGAGCCATCGTCGCCTCGGAGACGAGGAAGGCTCGGGCGATCTGGCCTGTGGTGAGGCCGAGCACGGCGCGCAGCGTGAGCGGCAGGCGGGCGTCCGCGGGGAGCGCGGGGTGGCAGCAGGCGAAGACCAGCGCGACCCGCTCGTCGGCCTCGTCGAGCTCCTCGGTCCCGACGTCCTCGCGGAGTCGCTCGAGGACCTTGACGTGACGCTGCTGGCGTCGCAGCCGGTCGAGTGCGTTGCGCCGCGCGGCCACCTGGAGCCAGGCGCCCGGACGGTCGGGTATCCCCTTCGCGCGCCAGCTCCGAAGCGCCTCGACGATGGCGTCCTGCACGGCCTCCTCGGCGACGTCGAAGTCCCCGACGAGGCGGGCCAGGGAGGCGACGATGGCGCCCGCCTCGGCCCGGACCGCGGCGGCCAGCGCCTGGTCCGGGCCGGACGGACGGTCCGTCATTACCCGTGCTCGACGATCGGTCGGATCTCGACCGAGTGGCCCGGCAGCGCCAGCGACGGCCAGCTCTTCGCCATCGAGATCGCGCTGTCGAGGTCGGGCACGTCGATGACGGTGAAGCCGCCCACGACCTCCTTGGACTCGCTGAACGGGCCGTCGACCACGACGCGGCCGCCGTTGTCCCCGCTCCGCACGGTCGTCGCGGTCGTCACCGGCTGCAGCTCCGCGCCGCCGCCGGCGAAGCGGCCCGCCTTGTCGTGCTCCTCGAACCAGGCGAAGATCTCCTGGTAGGTCTTCTCGGCCACCTCGGGGTCGATGGCGGCGTCCAGCTCGGTGTCGCTGGTGAACATGAGTACGTACTTCACGGTTCGATCCTTCCGGTCGGGAACAGTCTCATCGGTACGACGCCCGGGAGTGGCTGTTCTCGACAGGCTCGAGAAAAAGAAGGCCCGACCCCACCCAGGTGACCCATCAGTAGGATCGCGACATGAGCGGCCACAGTACGTCGAGCAGCGCCTCGGACCTCGGAATCCCGGCGGCTCCGGAGATCCCCGGGGCGACGCACATCCACTCCGGGAAGGTCCGCGACCTCTACCGCCTCGAGGACGGCCGGCTGCTGATGGTCGCCTCCGACCGGATATCGGCCTACGACTTCGTGCTCGACACGACGATCCCCGACAAGGGAGCGATCCTCACGCAGATGTCGCTGTGGTGGTTCGACCAGCTCGCCGACCTCGTGCCCAACCACATCCTGTCGGTCGACGTACCCGACAGTGTGCGGGGTCGCGCGGTGGTGTGCGAGGAGCTCGCGATGTTCCCCGTCGAGTGCGTGGCGCGCGGTTACCTCACCGGCTCGGGACTCGCCGACTACCGCGCTACCGGCGAGGTCTGCGGGATCGCGCTGCCGCCCGGCCTCGAGGACGGCAGCCGGCTGCCCGAGCCGATCTTCACGCCGGCGACGAAGGCGGCGGTGGGCGACCACGACGAGAACGTTTCGTACGACGCGGTGGTGGACGCCGTGGGCGCCGAGCGGGCCGAGGAGCTTCGCCGCCTGACCCTCGACGCCTACGCCAGGGCCGAGCGCATCGCCCGCGATCGCGGAATCATCCTCGCCGACACCAAGCTGGAGTTCGGGGCTCGACCCGACGGCACCGTCGTGCTGGCCGACGAGGTGCTCACCCCCGACTCCTCCCGGTTCTGGCCCGTCGACGAGTGGCAGCCGGGGCGCGCCCAGCCCTCCTTCGACAAGCAGATCGTGCGCAACTGGCTCACCTCCGCCCAGAGCGGCTGGGACCGCACCTCCGGAGCCACGCCTCCGGCCCTGCCCGCGGAGGTCGTCGAGCGCACGCGCGCGAAGTACATCGAGGCGTTCGAACGCCTCACGGGCCAGGAGTTCACGAGTCCGACCATGTAGCAACCACAACCCGTTCGCCTACCGAAGGAGCGTCACGTGCTGAACCTCTCCGTATTCCTCGAAGACAGCGCACGCAGCCACCCGGACCGAGACGCGGTCGTCCTCGGCGACCTACGACTGACCTACGCGCAGGTGAACGGCTTCGCCAACCAGGTCGCGAACCTCCTGGTGTCCCGCGGCATCCAGCCGGGCGACAAGGTTGCGCTCTCGTGCCCGAACCTCCCCTACTTCCCGATCGTCTACTACGGCATCCTCAAGGCCGGCGCCGCGGTCGTCCCGCTCAACGTCCTGCTCAAGGGCCGCGAGATCGCCTACCACCTCGAGGACTCCGACGCGAAGGCCTACTTCTGCTTCGAGGGGACCGCGGACCTGCCGATGGGCCAGGCGGGCCACGACGGCTTCTCGCAGTCCGAGCGATGCGAGCAGTTCTTCATGATCACCGCCGACATGATGGCGCCCTCACCGATCGAGGGCACCGAGACGTTGGTGCAGGCGCTCGGTGGCCAGGCCGACACCTTCGAGTCCGTGGACACGGAGCCGACCGACACCGCGGTGATCCTGTACACCAGCGGCACGACCGGTCATCCCAAGGGCGCTGAGCTCTCGCACTCGAACATGGTCCTCAACTCCCTGACCTGCAACCGCCTGTTCGGGTCGCAGCAGACCGTCCACGACACGCACCTCCTCACCCTCCCGCTGTTCCACTCGTTCGGGCAGACCGTCCAGATGAACGCCGGCTTCTCGGTCGCGGCGACGCTCGTGCTCCTGCCCCGCTTCGACGCCGACCAGGCGCTCGGGCTGATGCAGAAGGAGGACATCACGGTCTTCGCCGGCGTGCCGACGATGTACTGGGGTCTCCTCGGTGCCCTCAAGGACGGTGTGGACGTCAAGAAGATCGCGAGCAACATGCGGCTCGCGGTTGCGGGTGGCTCCGCCCTCCCCGTGGAGATCCTCAAGCAGTTCAAGGAGCGCTTCGGCGTACAGATCCTCGAGGGGTACGGCCTCTCGGAGACCTCGCCGGTCGCGACCTTCTCCGACCCTGAGCGCGACCCGCGGCCGGGCTCCATCGGTGTCCCGATCTGGGGCATCGAGGTCAAGCTCGTCGACCCCGACTGGAAGACCGTCGAGGGGGCGGACCAGGTCGGCGAGATCGCCATCCGCGGCCACAACATCATGAAGGGCTACTACAAGCGCGCCGAGGCCACCGCCGAGGTCATGAACAACGGCTGGTTCAAGACCGGCGACCTCGCCCGGCGCGACGAGGACGGTTACTACTACATCGTCGACCGGGCCAAGGACATGATCATCCGCGGCGGCTTCAACGTGTACCCACGCGAGGTCGAGGAAGTGCTGATGACCCACGAGGCGGTCTCGCTTGCCGCCGTCGTCGGGGTGCCTCACGAGAGCCACGGCGAGGAGATCAAGGCGTTCGTGATCCTCGATGAGGGCGCTTCGATCACGGAGGACGAGCTGCGGGAGTGGTGCAAGGAGCAGATGGCGAACTACAAGTACCCACGCATCATCGAGTTCCCCGACAGCCTCCCGATGACCGCGACGGGCAAGATCCTCAAGCGCGAGCTCGTCTGAGCCTGGCGGGGAGTCCGCCAGACCGACGCCCGCCGGAGTGCCGACGGGCTCCCGACTAGGATGGGCCCGCCGGTTCTTCTCCTCTCTTCTAGGAGCCTCCAGTGGCCCGTGTCGTCGTCGACGTCATGCTCAAGCCCGAGATCCTCGACCCGCAGGGCAAGGCCGTCGCCGGTGCGCTGCCCCGTCTCGGGGTCCACGGCGTCACCGATGTCCGCCAGGGCAAGCGCTTCGAGCTCGAGGTCGACGAGATGACCGACGAGCGTCTCGCCGAGATCCACGACATCGCCGAGAAGCTGCTGTCGAACCCGGTCATCGAGGACTACACGGTCCACGTGGAGCAGGACGCATGAAGATCGGCGTCGTCACCTTCCCCGGCTCCCTCGACGACGTCGACGCCCAGCGGGCGGTGACCTTCGCCGGCGGCGAGGCCGTCGCGCTCTGGCACGACCAGCACGACCTCAAGGGCGTCGACGCCGTCGTCCTGCCGGGGGGCTTCTCCTACGGCGACTACCTCCGCTGCGGGGCGATCTCTCGCTTCTCGCCGATCATGACCGAGGTGGTCGAGGCGGCCGGCAAGGGGATGCCGGTGCTCGGCATCTGCAACGGCTTCCAGATCCTGTGCGAGTCCCACCTCCTCCCCGGCGCGCTGCTGCGCAACGACCAGCGCAAGTTCGTCTGCCGCGACCAGCTGCTGCGCATCGAGAACAACAAGACGCCGTGGACCTCCGACTACGACGAGCGTGCGGAGATCACCGTCGTGCTCAAGAACGGTGAGGGGAAGTACGTCGCCGACGAGGACACCCTCGACCGGCTCGAGGGGGAGGGGCGGGTCGTCGCCCGCTACCTCGACGTGAACCCCAACGGCTCGCTGCGCGACATCGCGGGCATCACCAACGAGGCCGGCAACGTCGTGGGCCTGATGCCGCACCCCGAGCACGCCGTCGAGGACCTCACCGGCCCCGGCACCGAGGGGCTCGGTTTCTTCACCTCCGCGGTGTCGGCGCTGCTGCGCGCGTGACCGCTGCCTGGACCTCGCCCACGGCGGACTCCAGCGGACCTCGTCGCCGCGCGAGCCGGTAGGCAGCGCCCACGAGCAGCACCGCCGCGACCTGGCCGAAATAGGTCCCCAGGGTGTCGCCGTCCCACCACCCGTCGGTGCGCAGCGCGACATGTGCGCTGTAGAGCGTGAGCGTCATCGCGCCCGCTCCGAAGACGACCGCCAACAGGTTCGGGGCGACCTTGCCGGCCGCCAGGCAGACCCCGATCGCGAGCAGGGACGTGCCGATGGTGTGGGCCAGGTCGAAGGGGGTGGCGGTGTGAGGGGTGTCCACCGCGAGCCACCACCAGCTCCCGGTCGGCGTGGTGCCGTAGAGGCCATGGTCCAGCGTCGTGTCGAGCGACCCCTGCCATCCGACCCCGGTGAACGTGTCGGTCAGGGTGCTCCGGACCTCGGGGCTCGCCACGATCCTCCCCGAGACGAACCACGCCGTGAGCGCAGCGGCCGCCCCGATCGCGATCACCCTGACCGTCGTACTCCAGCGGGCGAGGTCCACACGGCCGAGCGCCATCCCAGCGAAGAGGTAGGCCAGCCACGGCACGACCGGGTAGTAGCCGGTGAAGGTCAGCTCGGTCAGCAGCTGCCAAGGGTCGGTGAGGCTCTCGAACGTCGGGTTGGCGTACGACGGGGGTGGCAGGTGTGGTCGCAGCAGCTGCGACACGACCGGGGCGGCGACGAGCCAGACCACGCTGAGAGCGGCCAGCGACCGGGCGCGCAGGCCGAGGAAGGGGATCGCGAGGAGGAAGAGCAGGCCGTAGTAGGTCAGGATCACCGCGATCCCCGAGTCGAGCTCGCCGAGGACAAGCCCGACGGTCGCGATGAGCCCGGCACGCACCGCCAACCCCGCGGAGGTGGCGACGCGGCTCTGACCGTGCTGTGGCGCTCTCCGACCCGACATCAGTGCGATGCTCACCCCGGCCAGCACCGCGAAGAGGGCCGAGGCCCGGCCTCCCGCGAGGTGGTGGGACAGGCTGACCTCGCCGCCGTCGATGCCGGGGAGGATGTGGGTGGCCATCATCCCGAGGAGGGCGAGGGCACGAGCAACGTCGAGGCCGACGACTCGTTCCGTGCTGACGATCGGCCTCATGCCCCCGATCCTGCCAGGGCACAGGGCAAGAGGGCCGTCACAGCGGTCGAGTCGGTCCCGAAACGGTCAGAGGGCGAGGCGGATGATCCGGTCGTCGTTCGGGTGAGGCGTCGAGGGACGGCCGTCGTGGTTGCTCGTGGTGATCCACAACCTCCCGTCGGGCGCCTTCTGGACGGTGCGGATCCGCCCGAACCGCTCGTGGAAGTACCTCACCCGCCGACCCGCCCCTGGCCCGTGCAGGCGCACGGCCCACAACGCGTGGCCGCGGAGCCCGCCGATGAAGGCCCGACCCCCGGCGATCGCGATGCCGCTGGGGGAGCAGTTCTCGGGGGACCAGGTGGTCAGCGGGTCGCGGTAGCCGCCGCGGCCGTCGCCGCCCTCGACGTGAGGCCAGCCGTAGTTGCCGCCCCTGACGATCCGGTTCAGCTCGTCGCGACGGTCGTCGCCGAACTCGCTGGCCCAGAGGTTGCCCCTGTCGTCGAAGGCGATCCCCTCGATGTTGCGGTGGCCGTAGGACCACGTGTAGTTGCCGAAGGGGTTGCCCTGGGGGACGCGGCCGTCGGGGGTCAGGCGCAGGATCTTCCCGGCGAGCGAGCCGCGGTTCTGGGCGAGGCTGCCGTTCTCGGCGTCGCCCGTGCTGGCGTACAGCAGGCCGCGGTGGAACACGAGCCGCCCGCCGTTGTGGTGAGTGTTGGTCGGGATCCCGGCCAGGACCACGCGGGGTCGACCGAGCGAGCCGTCCGCGAACCGCATGCGGACGATGCGGTTGTCGGAGCCGGTGGAGATGTAGGCGTAGACCCAGCGGTCCCGTCGGAACGTCGGTGAGAGCGCCAGCCCCAGCAGGCCGCCCTCGCCCCAGTTCGCCTTCTCGCTGCGCACCTGCAGCTGCCCGACCCGGCGACGGCCGCCGCCCTTGCGGACCCGGTGGACCCGGCCCGAGTCGCGCTCTCCGACCAGGGCGTCACCGTTGGGCAGGAACGCGATTCCCCAAGGCGTCGCCAGGTTGCGGGCGAGCACCTTGGCGACGCGCGGGGCAGCTTCTGCGCTGTCGTCGAGGCCGTCGACCGCGGGGATGACCAGTCCGCCCGCTGTGGTGACCAGGCCGGCTTTGAGGAGGGTACGTCGGTCCATGGCTGAAACTCCGATGTGAGAGCCAATGCTGCACGGGGCCGGCCGCGCACGAAGCGGGGCACGTGGGACATACCCTGCCACGTGGAAGTAAAGACAGGACAGACCTCGCCACAGGTTCCTCGCCTCGTGTCGCGTCGGCCGGCTGCCGTTCGGTCCCCGGGCTGGCGCGTGTCTGGCCCCGTCCGGCCGGTAGATTGGGCCGCGGCTCCACCTCCCCTGATCGACTCCCGATCCGAAGGCCAACATCGGTGACTGAACAGCGCCCTGCATCCCGGCTCGACACCGTCAAGGTCGCGAGCAGCGATCCCGACCACGAGCAGCCCTGGGCAGATCTGGGCCTCAAGCCGGACGAGTACCAGCGCATCCGTGAGATCCTCGGCCGCCGCCCGAGCTCGTCGGA
>DATICF010000021.1:0-42880 GCA_035456965.1 Nocardioidaceae bacterium | reverse complement strand
GAGGAGGGCATCGAGGGTCTGGTGCACATCTCCGAGCTCGCCGAGCGTCACGTCGAGATCCCCGAGCAGGTCGTCCAGGTCAACGACGACGTCATGGTCAAGATCATCGACATCGACCTCGAGCGTCGCCGGATCTCGCTGTCGCTGAAGCAGGCCAACGAGAACCCGGTCACCACCGACGCCGAGGAGTTCGACCCGACGCTGTACGGCATGACCGCGTCGTACGACGAGCAGGGCAACTACATCTACCCCGAGGGCTTCGACCCGGAGACCGGCGAGTGGCTCGAGGGCTACGAGGAGCAGCGGGCCACTTGGGAGGAGCAGTACGCCAAGGCGCACGCTCGCTGGGAGGCCCACGTCAAGCAGCAGGCCGAGGCGAAGAAGGCCGCGGCGGAGGCCGGCGAGGCCACCTCGTACTCCTCCGACCAGGGCGCCACCGAGGAGGGCGGCGGCTCGCTTGCCTCTGACGAGGCGCTCCAGGCGCTCCGCGAGAAGCTCACCGGCGGCAACTGACCGCTGTTGCGAGATTGCTGATCGGGCGAGCCTGATCGTCGAAGGGCCCGACCACCAACTGGTGGTCGGGCCCTTTCGTTTGTTTCCCGGGCCGGGTGGCCGCTCAACGCGGTCGCATCCAGACGTTGGGCTCGAAGGTGTCGGAGAGGTGGCTGGGGGGTGGCGGGCGGCGGCCGTAGCCGTCGTCGTAGATGTCGCGGATCGCGGCCAGCGCGCCGGCGACGACAAGGACGATGATCCAGAAGATGAGCAGTTCTGTCATGGCAGTAATCCTGCGCTCATTCCATTCCTGCCACGAGTGGCAGGAATGACAACCTCCATCGATTTTCTGCCAACATCTGTGCCATAGTGGTGAGCGTGATCGAGAACGTCGCGGTGCTCGTCTACGACGGGGTGTCTCCCTTCGAGCTGGGCGTGCTCTGTGAGGCATGGGGAACAGACCGCTCCGACCAGGGACTGCCGACCTTCGACTTCGCGGTCTGCGCACCGCGGAAGGGGTTGGTGCCGACGGCCTCGGGCTTCGGGCTCGACGTCGCGCACGACCTCGGCCGTGCTGCGGAGGCCGACCTGGTGGCGGTCCCGGCCGTGCCGCGCAAGGACTCGGTGCCCGACTCAGTGGTGCGGGCTCTGCAGGACGCCTACGCCAGTGGGGCGCGTGTGATGTCGATCTGCTCAGGTGCCTTCGCCCTCGGAGCGGCCGGCCTCCTCGACGGCCGCGCGTGCACCACCCACTGGCTCTACACCCACGAGCTCGCGGACCGTTTCCCGAAGGCGAACGTCATCCCGGAGGTCCTCTACGTCGACGAGGACCCGATCATCACCGGGGCCGGCTCCGCCGCGGGGCTCGATGCCAGCCTGTACCTGTACCGCAAGGAGTTCGGCGGAGCCGTCGCGAGCATGGTGGCGCGGCGCATGGTCGTCCCGCCACAACGCGACGGCGGTCAGGCCCAGTTCATCCGCAGCGCGGTCCCCGATGTCGCGGCGGAGACGCTCGGGCCGCTGCTCACCTGGATCGTGGAGCACCTCGACGAGCCGCTGACCGTGGAGACTTTGGCCAGCCGCAGCGCGATGTCCACGCGCACGTTCGCCCGCCGGTTCCGTGAGGAGACCGGCACGACCCCGCACGCCTGGATCACCAGCCAGAGGGTGCTTCGAGCAGAGGAACTGCTCGAGAGCACGCACCGCTCGATCGACCAGATCGCCGGCGACGTGGGCTTCGGCAACGCCGCCACCTTGCGCCACCACTTCACCCGGGTCCGGGGGCTGAGTCCGCAGCGGTACAGGCGGACCTTCGCGAGCTCAGACGAGGCCGAGCAGGCCGGGTAGCTCCAACCGCTTGATCTTCCCGGTGGCAGTGTGGGGGAGCGCCTCCACCGCGAAGTAGTCCTTGGGCCGCTTCGGCGGCGAGAGCCGGGCTGCCGCAAACTCCGTGAGCTGTTCCGCGGTCGCGGAGCCGACCACCGCGGCGCACACGCGTTGACCCCAGCGGTCGTCGTCCACCCCGAACACAGCCACGTCGAGGACGTCCGGATGCTCGGAGAGCACGTGCTCGACCTCGACCGGGTAGACGTTGACCCCGCCTGAGATGACCAGATCCTCTCGACGGCCCTCGAGGTAGAGATACCCCTCGTCGTCGAGTCGCCCGAGGTCACCGACGGTGAACGCCGGCCCCTCGGGAGTCTCCCGCCAGGTCGCGGCGGTCTTCACGGGGGCGTTCCAGTAGGTGAAGCGTGCGTGCTCCGGCACTGAGCACCAGATCGTGCCGTCCGGGTCGACGCACATCCGACGCCCCGGGCGGGCCCGGCCGACGCTGCCCTGGTGCTCGAGCCACTCTTCGCTTCGACAGGCCGTGAACTGCCCCTCGGTCGCGCCGTAGAACTCCCAGGTTGCCTCCGCCGGGAAGAGGTCGATCAGGCGCCTCTTCACGTGAGGAGGGCACGCGGCGCCGGCATGTGCCACGAGGCGGAAGCACGACAGGTCGGGGACGCCGACCTCGTCCCAGTGCGCGAAGAGGCGTTGCAGATGCGCCGGAACGCAGAACATCGTGGTCGGTCTCTGCTCTGCGATGGCCAGGGTCGCGGACTCCGGGTCGAACGGCCCGGGTACGACGATCCGCCCGCCGGCGAGGATCGTCCCGTATGCGAAGCGCAGCGGGGCCGAGTGGTGGAGCGGACTCAGGACGAGATGGACGTCCGAGGCCGTGAACCCCCACAGGTCGCGCTCCTCGTCCACGAGAGCCTGCGCCGCCACCTCGTCGAGCAACCCGGACCAGACACCCTTCGGCGCGCCCGTCGTACCGCTGGTCATGTGCATGGGCCGCACCACGGGCACCGGACTGGGCGGGTCGGGGTCGAGCATGCCGCGCGCCTCGGCCAGGTCATCGTCGTCTTGGACCACGATGGAGGGCTCGAGGTCCTCGAGGATCGCGGCCCGTTCACGTTCGGTCAGGCGTGGGTCGAGCGGCACCGGCACGACCCCCTGTCGGGACGCCAGGAGGACCAGGTCGACGTACTCGAGGGAGCCGGGGACGAGAAGGGCGATCCGGTCCCCGGGACGAAGCGACACAGTCACGCGTTCATCCTTTCAGGGCCGTGGGTGGGGCATACTGGGAGGTAACAGGTGGCCGCCGGTTGGGAGCCCGGAGGCCGGGGGAAAGATCATGGCTGGGGGGCTGATGAAGTATCGGTTCGCGCTGTCCTGTGCTGCCGGGGGTGCTGTGGGAGCGCGGGGCGACGGGCGACGCCGATCGCTCGCTGGACTTGCCGTCGCCGGTGCGTTGACCGTGGCGCTCGGGGCCTGTGCCGGGCCGGGGGCCGAGCCCGAGCAGGCCAGTCTGGCCGGGGCGCCTGCCCGGGAGAGCTCGTTGCCAGACCCGACCGACCCGCAGATCGATCCGGGCCCCACGGACGGCGAGACCGTCGCGGGTGGGCAGCCATGGGACGCGCGGGCGACCAGGACGTGTTCGGCTGCTGTGCCGTCCGGCTTCGACCAGGTCGCACAGAGTCCCGACGACGCCGGGACGACCACCTTTTGGACCCTTGGTCGGCGTTGGGTCGCCTGTGACGTGGCCGCGGCCGCCGGTGTCGGGCCCGCGCTCTTCTCGTCGCCGAAGAGGGCCGGTGCTCCGGGCTTCGACGCTCGCTCGCTGGCGGTGACGACGTCGGTCATCGAGGGGGCAGACGGGGAGCCGGCGGCGGTGCGCGTGTTCGCGGGCGGCCGACTGCCGTGGCGGGTGCAAGAGCTGAGCTACACCTTCCCTGACGGCCACACCGAGCAGGCTCGCTTCGTCACGAGTGAGACCACCCCGGACGAGGTGTGGTGGAGCGTCACCTACACGCCGACCGAGGGCGTCCTCGCCGACCCGGGCGTTCGGGAAGCCGACCTCGAGGCCGTCACCATCTCGATCGTCGGGGCCGCCGCCGAGGCGTTCCGGCTGCCGTGGAAGGAACTTCAGCGCAGCGAGTAGTGCACGTGCACGAACGACCCGCCCTCCTGGTGGCGAACCTCGAGCACGCGCATGGGGGTGGTGTGCCGGCGGGGGAGCAGTGGTGCACCCGAGCCCAGCACGAGCGGTGTGATGCTGACCCAGATCTCGTCGAGAAGGCCTGCGTCGAGGAACTGCCCGACCAGGTCGCCGCCCCCGACGAGCCAGACGTTCTTGCCGTCGGCGGCGTCGACCATCTCGGCGTGCACCGCGCGCACATCGTCTGAGGTGAAGCGCACGTCGGCACCCTCGATCTGGGGGAGGTCGCGGTGCGTGAAGACCCAGGTCGGACGGTCGTCGTAGGCCCAGCTCCCCGGATCGTGCTCCATGACCCACTCGAACGTGGTGGCACCCATGGCCAGGGCGCCGACGTTCTTGATCATCTCGTCATAGGGGTTCCCAGGGTCCTCGCCCTCGAACTGGAACAGCCAGCTCAGGTCGTTGTCCTCGGTCGCGATGTAGCCGTCCAGGCTGGTCGCGGTCAGGTAGATGGTCGAGGTCATGGTGTGATCGTTGCAGGTGCCGCCGACACCGGACGAGGCTTCGGCGTGATCGCCCAAGATGGCGCCCGACTTGTGCCATGCTCTCGCACTGCGAGAGGAGTGCTCGTGCGACTGAGGAGGGAAACAGTCAATGCCTGAGAAGCACCTGGTCGTGGGGGCAGGGCCGGTTGGGCGAGCGACCGCGGAGCAGCTGGTCCTTGCCGGCCACGAGGTGATCCTGGCGAGCAGGTCAGGGACCGGCCCGGAGGTGTCGGGGGCGACCCGGATCGCCCTGGACGCGGCAGACGTCGAGCAGGTCACCAAGGCGGCAGAGGGCGCCCGGGCGATCTTCAACTGCGTCAACCCGCCTGCCTACGACAAGTGGGAGGCGATGTGGCCACCCATCGCCGCCGCACTGCTGGAAGCAGCCGAGCGCACGGGCGCCCTGTTGGTGACGGCGTCCAACCTCTACGCGTACGGCCCGGTCGATGGTCCGATGGTCGAGGGGATGCCCGACTCCGGGGAGGGCAAGAAGGCGAGGTTGAGGGCGACCATGTGGGCAGACGCCCTGGCCGCCCACCAGGACGGCCGGATCCGTGCGGTCGAGGTGCGAGCCTCCGACTACATGGGCCCCGACGTCGGCGACAACGGTCACATCCCGCGGCTTGTCCCACGTGCCCTTGCCGGCAAGCCTGTGCGCGTGCTGGGCAGTCCCGACCAGGCACACTCATGGACAGACGTCCTCGACATGGCACGGGCACTGGTCGCCGTGGCTGCACGGGAGGACAGCTGGGGGCGGGTCTGGCACGCCCCGACAAACCCTCCGCGCACCCAGCGTGAGGCCGTCGCCGACGTGTGTCGCGCCGCGGGTCGGGAGCCCGTCGAGGTCAAGGCCTACCCGAAGGCGATGCTGACCCTGGGAGGTCTGATGAGCCCGACGCTGCGGGAGCTGAAGGAGACTGCGTACCAGTTCGAGCGGCCCTACGTGCTCGACTCCGGTGCCATCAGCCGCGAGCTGGGGCTCGAGCCGACGCCCTGGGACGAGGTCTGCCGGCGCACGGCCGGGCTGTAATACTGACGCGCGTGAGCAGAGTTCGCGTGGGCCTGACCGGGGGAGTGGCCTCGGGCAAGAGCACCGTGGCGGCGATGTTGCGAGACCTAGGGGCCATCGTCATCGATGCCGACATCCTTGCCCGAGAGGTGGTCGCTCCTGGGACCGATGGTCTCTCCGAGATCGTCGAAGCCTTCGGGAAGGGGGTGCTGACCCGGCAGGGAGAGCTCGACCGGCCGGCCATGGGCGAGATCGTCTTCGCCGACGAGGAGGCACGGCGCAGGCTCGAAGGCATCATCCACCCGAGGGTGAGGGCACGTGGTGCTCAGATGGAGGCCGGAGCGGGACCCGACGCAGTGGTGGTCCATGACATCCCGCTGCTCGCCGAGACCGGCCAGGCATCGGGCTTCGATGCGGTCCTGGTGGTCGACGTACCCGTGGAGACGCAGGTCGAGCGCATGGTGACTCTGAGGGGGATGAGCCGCGAGGAGGCCCAGGCGCGCATCGCCGCCCAGGCCTCCCGCGAGGAGCGCCTCGCGATCGCCACTCACGTCATCGACAACACCGGGACGCTCGAAGACCTCCTCGACCGGGTCAAGGAGGTCTTCGAGTCGTTGGTCGCCGAGGGCGGCTGATCCAGGTCAGGCTGCCAGGTCGGGATCCGCGAGCTGGCGAAGCTTCGCGATCGCTTCCTGCTCGAGCTGGCGCACCCGCTCGGCGGAGACGCCGTGCTTGGCGCCGATGTCGGCGAGCTTGTGCTTCCGGCCTTCGACGAGCCCATGGACGCTGCCCGTGCGCTCCTAGCCCGGCGAGGTATTGACACCAGAGTCTGCGACCGATTGATTGGTCTAGCCCAATGGTTCAGTCAACGAGACTCGGGAGCGTGCGATGCGACGTGTTCGCCTACTAGCCTCCGGCCTGTCGGTCGGGTTCGTCACCAGCCTTTTCGGGGGAGCGCTCCTGGGCGTGGCCGCTTCCGAGCCACCACCCGCGAGCGCCGCCGGCGCCGATCCGTGTCCCGTCGCGGAGGACCTGCCCAAGCGTCAGCTGCGGGCAGAGTGGCTGGCCAGCGTCGTCAACATCGACTGGCCATCGCGTCCCGGTCTGACGGTCCAAGCGCAGAAGGCCGAGCTGCGCAGCTGGTATGACGAGGCGTCCGACCGTGGGCTGAACGCGGTCGTCGTTCAGGTGAGGCCCACGGCCGACACGTTCTGGCCGTCCGAGCTCGAGCCGTGGTCGAGGTATCTGACCGGCACTCCGGGCGCCGATCCCGGATACGACCCGATGGCGTTCGCGGTGCGAGAGGCGCACGCTCGCAACCTAGAGTTCCATGCGTGGTTCAACCCCTACCGGGTGTCGATGAACACCGACCGGAGCGCTCTTCCGGCGGACCACCCGGCACGCGAGAATCCCGACTGGGCGGTCGCCTACGGCGGGAAGCTGTACTACGACCCGGGGCTCCCAGCGGTCCGCGCGCACGTGGAGGAAGTGATCCTCGAGGCCGTCGAGCGGTACGACGTGGACGCCGTGCACTTCGACGACTACTTCTATCCCTACCCCGTCTCCGGACAGGCGTTCCCCGACGAAGAGTCCTTTGCGGCACACGGCACAGGGTTCCCCAACACCGCCGAGGGCCGAGCTGACTGGCGCCGGCACAACGTGGACCTGCTCATCTCGGAGCTCGAGCAGCGGATCCACTCAGCCAAACCGTGGGTCAAGTTCGGTGTGAGTCCCTTCGCGGTGTGGCGCAACGCCGCCACCGACCCCGAGGGGTCGGCGACCACGGCTGGGGCGGAGACCTACGACGACCTCTACGCCGACACCCGTCGGTGGGTTCGTGAGGAATGGCTCGACTACGTAGCGCCTCAGGTCTACTGGAGCATCGGTTTCGCGCCCGCCGACTACGCGGCTCTGGTGCCGTGGTGGTCCGAGCAGGTCGAGGGGACGGACGTGCAGCTCTACATCGGCCAGGCCACCTACAAGGTCGGCACGTCGACGCAGTCTCCTGAGTGGGCAGAGCCGGAGGAGATGAGCCGTCACCTCACGTTCAACCGCGACTACGCCGCCGTGCAGGGCGACATCTACTTCTCGGCAAAGGACGTCCGGGCGAACCGTCTCAACCACATGGACCTGCTCCAGGCGGAGCACTACTCCCGTCCGGCACTTGTTCCGGTGACCGAGGGAGTTCCGGGTCA
Source organism: Nocardioidaceae bacterium (assembly GCA_035456965.1). Classification (GTDB taxonomy): domain Bacteria; phylum Actinomycetota; class Actinomycetes; order Propionibacteriales; family Nocardioidaceae; genus Nocardioides_C. The sequence continues at coordinate 35,155 of DATICF010000021.1, read as the reverse complement.
CGCCCCGCAGCCCGTGCGGCAGCTCCGTGCGGAGCGGACAGCGGCGGGCGTCGAGCTGACCTGGCGAGGGCCTGGTACGTCTTACGCGGTGTACCGCCTCGACGGCCGTCCCCGCGCGGGTCGTTGTGACTTGGCAGACGCCGAGCACCTGATCGCAACGGTGCGCCGCGACGGCGGAAGCGTTCAGCGTTACACCGATGATGCGGCCCCCAGCGAAAGCCCGACCTACTACGTCACGGCGCTCGACCGGGCCTACCGCGAGAGCCGTCCTGGCCGTCCCGCACTGGTCAACTGATCGATTTCCGGCAGGCCGCGTTGCTCGGACGTCACCAATGCTGTACCAATGGTCTATGACGACGGTGGCGTCCGGGCCCGGCCCGGCCAAGCAGCAGCGACTCCGCGAGCGGCTCGAGGACCTGATCGCGGGTCTCGCCGCGGGGGAGCCCCTCCCGGCGGAGCGCGATCTCGCCCGAGAGCTGGGCGTCGCCCGCATGACCCTCAGGCGCGCTGTGGACATTCTCGTCGGGGAGGGGCGCCTCATCCGCCGGCAGGGCGCTGGCACGTTCGTCGCCGCATCCAAGGTCACTCAGAGGTTGGCAGCAACGTCCTTCTCGGCGGACATGCGAGCCCGCGGGCTGCGTCCCGGGAGCCACACGCTGTCCGCGCGGCGGTTTCCGGCGGGGATGATGCTCGCCTCTCTGCTCGACGTACCGCCTCAAACCGAGGTGCTGCACGTCCGCAGACTGCGCCTGGCCGACGACGAGCCGATGGCGGTCGAGGACCTGCACGTGCCGGCCACGGTCGCTCCGGGGCTGACCGGCGACGACCTCGAGGGCACCTCGTTCTACGACCTCTTGGCGAACCGCTTCGGCAACCCGGTGGTGAGCGGCACGCAGACGGTGGAGCCGGCGCTGGCGGACCCCGTCGACGCCGGGCTGCTCGGCGTCGACCCGGGCTCGCCGGTCTTCCTGTTCGAGCGGACCTCCCGGGTAGCGGGCGGGGGTGTGGCCGAGTTCGTGCGCTCCGTCTACCGAGGCGACCGCTACCGGATCGTCGTCGACATCTTCCCGCCCGATCCGGCGGGACGGTGAGGACCTGCAGGTCACGAAAGTGACAGACCGGTCGCTATTGACGCGGCGGCCTCTTGCTCGGAGAATACGAGACCATAGGTCTAGTCCGAAGGACTGATCTTGCGCCTCGCGATCGTCGCGACGAACGGCGCACGAGTGGGGAAGGATCCTGCATGAGGACGAGACGATGGACGATCGCGGCGGCTGCGCTCTGCCTGCTCACCGCCGGGTGCGGTAGTGGCAGCGGCAAGGCCTCCTCCGGCTTCGAGGCCGGCGCCGACGAGACGATCAACGCCGAGGGCGAGACTCTGACCGTGTGGATCATGGAGGGTACCAACCCCGACGCCGAGCCGTTCTTCGATGAGCTGTCGACGGCGTTCACGGAGGAGACGGGCGCCGAGCTCGACGTGCAGTTCGTGCCGTGGGCCGAGGCGCACGACAAGTTCGTGAAGTCCATCGCGGGCGGCACCACCCCGGACGTCGCCGAGGTCGGAACCACCTGGACCCCTGAGTTCGCCGACGCCGGCGCCCTCGTCGACTTGTCGTCGCAGGTCGAGTCGTCCGGCCTGTCGAACGACCTCGTGCCCGGGCTCGTGGAGGCCGGGACGATCGACGGGGCGCTCTACGGCATGCCCTGGTACGCCGGTGTCCGTTCCGTGGTCTACCGCACCGACCTCTTCGAGGCGGCAGGGGTGGAGCCGCCGACCACCTGGGACGAGATCGTCACCGTGGGGAAGGCGATCAAGAAGGCCGACCCCGACGTGATCCCCTTCCCGATCGCCGGTGACAGCGAGTACGGCGCCTACCCGTTCGTGTGGGGTGGCGGAGGCGAGATCGCCGTCGAGGAGGGCGGCACCTGGACCAGCACGATCGACTCGCCCGAGGCGCAGCAGGGCCTGGAGTTCTACACCGGCCTCGCCACCGAGCACGGTCTGTCCACCCCGGCTGCGACCACCTGGAACGAGGCGGACCTCAGTGACGCCTTCTCCCGCGGCGAGGTCGCCATGATGATCTCCGGAAGCTGGACGCCGGGCGCACTGCTCGAAGCCAACCCGGACCTGGAGGGCAAGATCGGTGCCTTCCCGATCCCCGGCCCGGACGGCGGGTACTCCCCGTCCTTCCTGGGTGGCTCTCACCTGTCTGTGTTCAACACCGCCGAGAACCCGGACCTCGCGTGGGCACTGGTGCGCTTGATGGGCACGGGGGAGTTCGCCGAGAAGTGGGGGGACCAGTCCGGCTTCTTCCCGGGCACGACGCCGCTGCTGGAGAAGGTGCAGGCGGCGGACGACCCCCTGGTCTCCCCGTTCGCCACCCAGATGGTGGAAGCCGGCGCCAGCCTCCCGGTCACGCCGCTGTACGGCCAGGTGCAGGGCAAGAAGACCGTGGCCGCGATGCTGCAGTCGATCCTCTCGGGTGACAAGTCGGTGGAGGAGGCCTCCGCCGCCGCGGCCGACGAGATGGACGCAGTCTTCTCGCGCGGAAGCTGACGCGCGCCTGTGGCCAGCACGCTGTCGCCCGACACACGGACCGGGACCGCTCGCCGGTCCCGGTCCGCCCCGGAGCAGCCGCCCCGGCGCCGGCGGGGGCTCACCCCCTCGTGGCTTCCCTGGGTCCTGCTGGCTCCGGCTCTGACGGTCCTCGGCGGACTTCTGCTCTATCCGCTCGGACGAGTCGTCACGCTCTCGGTGCAGGACTTCGGCCTGCGGCAGCTGGTCACCGGGGAGTCGGAGTGGGTGGGCCTCGGGAACTTCGCCGAGGTGCTCGCCGACCCGCTGCTGTGGAGGGTCGCGCTGCCCAACACCGCGGTCTTCGCGCTGGTGAACGTCGCCTTGACCGTGGTGGTCGGAACGTTGGTCGCGCTGCTGCTCGCGCGGGTGGGGCCCTGGGCCCGGGGACTGCTCACCAGCGCGATCATGGTGGCCTGGGCGATCCCAGCCGTCACCGGGACCTACGTCTGGGTGTTTCTCTTCGACGCCCGCTCCGGGCCGGTGATGCGACTCCTCGGGTCACTCGGGCTCATCGACCCCGAGACAACCAACTGGTTCACCGAGCGCCTTCCGTTCTACGGCATCGCCACCCTCAACGTGGTGCACCACGGCTTCCCGTTCGTCGCCGTCACCGTCCTGGCAGGGCTGATGACCCTCCCCAAGGACGCCATGGAGGCAGCAGCCCTCGACGGCGCCAACGCGTGGCAGAGGTTCTGGCACATCACCGTCCCGCTGCTCAAGCCCGTCTTCGCCGTCGTCACGATCCTGTCGACTATCTGGGACTTCAAGGTGTTCACGCAGATCTACCTGATGCCCGGCGGGTCCGGGACCAACCGAGAGGTGCTCAACCTCGGCACCTGGTCCTACATCACGGCGATCTCGCAGAACCGCTACGGCCTCGGCGCCGCGATCGCGGTGCTGCTGACCCTTCTCCTGCTCGTCATCACGATGTTCTACCTGCGCACGTTGTTCCGTCAGGAGGAGCTGTGAGCGCCGGGCGTCTCGGGGGGCGCCGCCTGCTCGTGACGCTGGGGGGCCTCGCCGTCCTCGGCTTCAGCCTCTTTCCCGTCGTCATCATGCTCTCGACCGCGTTCGACGCCCGCGCCAATGACGGCTCACGCGCACTGCTGCCCTCCGACTGGACGCTCGACAACTTCCGCTTCGTGCTGGACGAGGGCAGGTTCACGACCTACCTGACGAACTCGCTGCTCGTGGCCCTCAGCACCGTCGTCGCGAGCGGCCTGCTGGCTCTGCTCGCCTCGGTCGCCGTCTCCCGGTTCACCTTCCGCTTCCGGACCTCCCTGCTGGTCATGGTCCTGGTCGTGCAGATGGTGCCGCTCGAGGCGCTCGTGATCCCCTTGTTCATCCAGGCCAAGACCCTCGGGATGCTCAACCACCTCTTCGGCCTCGTGGTCGTGTACGTCGCCTTCTCCCTGCCTTTCGCGATCTGGACCCTGCGCGGCTTCGTTGCGGCCATCCCACGCGAGCTCGAGGAGGCCGCTTACGTCGACGGAGCGTCCTGGCCGCGGATGTTCTGGTCGATCCTGATGCCGCTGTGCGCCCCAGGCCTCGTCGCCACGAGTGTGTTCTCCTTCATCACGGCTTGGAACGAGTTCGTCTTCGCCATCACCTTTCTCAACGACCAGGACTCCTACACCGTGGCCGCCGGTCTGCGACAGTTCTTCACCCAGTACGGCACCGACTGGGGCGCGGTCATGGCGGGCTCCACGCTGATCACGATCCCGGTGATGCTGTTCTTCGTGGCGGTGCAGCGAAAGCTCAGTGCCGGCCTGGTCTCGGGCGCGGTGAAGGGATGACCGACCTCGACCGCCTGGCAGCCTCCGTGCTCCTGCCCGGCTTCGACGGGTCCGCCGTGCCCGGATGGCTGGCCTCGTGGCTGGATGCAGGGCTTGCGGGGGTCTGCCTCTTCGGCCACAACGTGGTCGACGACGACCAGATCCGCACTCTCACCGACTCCCTGCACGGGCACGGGTCGCACGTCATCGTGGCCTCCGACGAGGAGGGGGGAACGGTCTCGCGGCTGGACCGCCGTGACGGTTCACCATGGCCCGGACACGCGACACTCGGGGCGCTGGACGACGTGGAGGCCACTCGTGCGGTGGCGGCCGGAATGGCGACCCGGCTTCGGGCCCTGGGCGTCGACCTGGCCCTCGCACCGGTCGTCGACGTCAACTCGGAGCCCGACAACCCCGTGATCGGCGTGCGGTCGTTCGGGGCGACTCCGGACCTGGTCGGCAGACACGGGGCTGCGTTCGTGCGCGGCCTCCAGTCGGCTGGCGTCGCGGCGTGTGTCAAGCACTTCCCCGGGCATGGCGCCACCCGCACCGACTCCCATCTCACGCTGCCCGTCCTCGACGTCTCACCAGAGGTCCTGCTCTCGCGTGACATCCCTCCCTTCGAGGCGGCCGTCCGAGCCAACGTCGCCTGCGTGATGACCGCCCATGTCGTGGTCCCGAGCCTCGACCAGAGCCCCGCGACGACCAGCCACACCCTGCTCGGGCTGCTGCGCGAGGACCTGGGCTTCAAGGGCGTCGTGGTCACCGACGCCCTCGACATGCGCGCTGTCTCCGACGGTGCCGGCCGCTGCGACGCAGCGGTCCGTGCACTGGTCGCCGGCGCGGACCTCCTGTGCGTCGGGAACCCCGTCTATCCCGATCCCTACGACGACGCGGCCGCGGTCACCGAGCTGGTCGAGAAGATCACGCTCGCCGTCCGGACCGGACGCCTGCCCCGGGAGCGTCTCGAGGAGGCCTCGGGCCGGGTGGGTGCTCTGGCACGACGCGCGCACCACTCCCGGACGCGCGCGCCGCAGCCGGCCGCCCACGGTCCGGAGCTCGGTCGAGACGTGGCCGCGCGTGCGCTGCGGGCGACCGGTGACGTCCGCGTCGGCGACGAGCTGGTCGTCGTCGTCCCCGAGACCGAAGTCGCGATGGCAGCCGGCCGGCGTGAGTCCGCGCTCGTCCGGGTGCTGGCCCGACGCCGTCCGTCGAGCCGGGTGGTCCGTCTCGACAGCACCGGGTCCGCCGCAGAGGTCACGAGCAACCCTGCTGCCGGTGACCTGCTGGTGGTGCTCGACGGTCGACCCACCGTCGAGGCCGCGACCGCCCTCGACGCACTGCTCGCGGCGCGTCCCGACACCGTGGTGGTCGACGCGTCGGTGCGCGAGGGGGCGTGGTCAGCGCGAGGGCTGGTGCGCACCTTCGGCGGCGGACTGGCGGTCGCAGAGGCGGTCGCCGACCTGGTCCTGGAAGGGGACGCTCGTTGAACAGGGTGGCTGGTATCGACGTGGGGAAGACCGGCTGCAGGCTGCGGCTGGTCGGACCGGACGGAACGCTCGAGGTCGAAGGCCCGGGCGCCCCCGGACTTGCCGAGCCGGGGGGAGTCCGGGCCGCCCACGACGCCGTGAGGGCGGTGCTCGACCGACTGGGGACGGGAGGTAGCGCCGACCTGGCGGTGCTGGGCGTGGCCGCCGCAGGCGCCGAAGCGGCGTCCCACGAGGCGGTCAGGCTCTCGGAGCTCCTGGCCGCAGACCTCTCCTGTGAGGTCGCGGTGACCTCTGACTCGGTCGCGGCCCACGTGGGGGCGCTCGGAGGGCGGCCTGGGGTGGTCCTCGCCGTGGGCACGGGCGCGGTTGCTCTGGGTGTGGCCGAGGACGGCAGCGTGCACCAGATCGACGGGTGGGGTACCTGGCTCGGCGATGACGGGAGCGGGGCCTGGATCGGGAGGCAGGCCCTGCGGGCGGTCCTGCGGCACCGTGAGGGACGCGGCTCCGAGACGAGCCTGCGGTCGGTCGTCGAGCGACGCTTCGGTGACCTGGCGTCCCTTCCGCTCGAGCTCTCCGCGGACGGCCAGCTGGGTCGGACCGCGGCGGCGCTGGTCCCCGAGATCCTGGCCGAGGCCGAAGCCGGAGACGCCGTGGCGCGCCGGATCCTGGAGGCCGCGGTCGAGTGCTGGTCTGACCTGGCCTCCGCCTGTGCGAGGGCCGCGGGCCAGACGCGGGTCTGCGTGGTCGGCGGCCTGGCCCAGGCGACCGTGCTGGTCGAACAGTTCGCCACCCGGCTGCCCGCTTCGCTGACCGTGACGGCGTCCGACGGCTCCGCACTCGACGGCGCTGTCGCCATCGCGCAGCGCCGGGATCTACCCCACGAGCCGAGGATTCACCGACAGGAAGCGGCCGCCCACGGCACCGAGGGGTCCGGGGAGCACGCCGCCGGCGTGGACGTGCTCGCCACCGAGCAGGTCCGGGCCGACCTGGCAGACCTGGACGACCGCACACCGGCCGAGCTCGTCGCCGTGCTCCTCGCCGCGGAGGCCACCGTGCCCGCGGCATTGTCGGCTGCCGCGCCGGCGCTGGTGCGCTCCGTGGAGCTGGCCGAGCGTGCGCTCGCGGCCGGGGGCCGGATCATCTACGTGGGCGCGGGTACGCCAGGCCGTCTGGCCGCGCTTGACGCCGCTGAGTGTCCACCGACCTTCGGCACGGACCCGGGCAGAGTGGTCGCCGTCCTGGCTGGTGGCGACCGCGCCGCGGCGCGGGCAGTCGAGGGGGCGGAGGACGAACGGGACACCGGTTCTCACGACGTCCTGGCCCTGGACCTCCAGCCGGAGGACCTGGTGGTGGGGGTCACGGCCTCCGGCAGGACGCCGTACGTCATCGGCGCACTGGAAGCCGCACGAAGCGCAGGCTGCTCCAGCGTGGCCATCGTCAACAACGCGCGGACCCCCGCCCGGTCGTACGCCGACGTGACGGTCGAGCTGCTCACGGGCGAGGAGGTGCTGGCCGGTTCGACGAGGCTCAAGGCAGGCACCTCGCAGAAGGTCGCGTTGAACGTACTGTCCACGGCGGCGATGGTGCGCACCGGACGGACGTACGGCGCCTGGATGGTCGACGTGATCGCCTCGAACGAGAAGCTCCGTCGTCGCGCGCGGAGGATTCTGCGGGAGGCAAGCGGCGCCGACGACGAGACGGCCCTTGCCGCCCTCGAGGCTGCCGGCTGGCAAACCAAGACCGCGTTGGTGTCGGTCCTGGCCGGCATCGACGTGCTCGCAGCGCAGCGACTGCTGGACCGGAACGCCGGTCGGGTGCGCAGTGCCCTGTCCGAGGCGGGTAGGGACGGGCACACCTCGGTGGAGGTCCCGGATGGGGTGGCGCGGTCGTGATCGTGGTAGCAGTCGCCTCCGGAACCTCCGTCGACGCGCTGGACGTGGGTCTGGTCGACCTGTCCTGGGAGGACGGCGGTGGAGTGGCCGTGCAGGTCCTCGACACGTGGCAGGAGGAGTGGCCCCAGGGGCTTGCGTCGCGGCTGCTCGCGCTCCTGCCGCCGGCCATGACCACCGCGGCCGAGCTCTGCGCGCTCGACACGGAGGTCGGGCGGGCCGTCGCGAAGGTGGCGGTGAGCGCGGCAGCACGTACCCGTCGGCTGACCGGCGAGGGACCGTCGCTGGTGGTGTCACCTGGTCAGACGGTCCACCACGAGGTGGTCGACGGCCGGTGTCTGGGGACGCTGCAGCTGGGGCAGCCGGCCTTCGTGGCCGAGCAGTCCGGGTTGCCCGTCATCTCGGACCTCAGGGCCCGGGACGTGGCGGCGGGTGGCCATGGAGCACCTCTCGCCAGCACCCTGGACCAGTTGTGGCTTGCCGGGGAGATGCCCACAGCGGCGCTGAACCTCGGCGGCATCGCCAACGTCACCGTGGTTCGTCACGGGACCGATCCGCTGGCCTGGGACACAGGGCCCGCCAACTGTCTCCTGGACGTCGCTGCGACGAGGGCGACCGGAGGGGCCCTCCGCTTCGACGCCGAAGGTGCACTCGCCGCCGAGGGAGCCATCCACGGCGAGCTGCTGGAGCGGCTGCTGTCCCATCCTCACTTCCGCCTGACCCCGCCTGTCTCCACCGGCCGCGAGACCTTTTCCGCAGCCTGGCTCGATGACGTGCTCGCCGCTGTGGGCGGCATCCCGTGGGTCGACGTCCTGGCGACGCTCACCGAGCTCACGGCGCGCACTGTCGCCGACGGGCTGCGTCCGCACGCCGTCACCGAGGTCGTTGTCTCCGGGGGTGGCGCCGCAAACCCGACGCTCATGAAGTTCCTGCAGCGCAACCTCGGTGACGTCCGTCTCGTGACCAGCGACGAGCGGGGAATCCCGGCGGCCGGGAAAGAGGTCGTGCTCTGGGCCCTTCTTGGCTTCCTCAGCTGGTACGGCGTCCCCGGGACGACTGGCGCCACCGGGGCTCGTGGAGCTCGGATACTCGGTCGACTCAGCCCCGGAGATCGACCACTGCATCTCCCTCCGTCTGTGAGTGAATACCCGTCCCACCTTCGGGTCCTGACGAGAAAGGTGGCGCGATGACGGCGCGCAAGCTCGGGGTTTCTGCCGCACTGGTCGGGGACGCCCTGCTGCCCGGCGACGTCGAAGTGGACGACGACCGGGTGACCCGCGTAGGACTCCCTCCCGCAGCAGGGTCTCGGATCGCCTCTCCGGGCTTCCTCGACCTCCAGGTCAACGGTTTCGCCGGCATCGACGTCATGGCGGCGGACGTGGACGAGCTGGACGCTCTGGGGAGGGCACTTGGTCGTCACGGGGTGACGGCCTGGCTTCCTACCCTCATCACCGCGCCGCCGGACGCTGTCCAGAGGGCACTGGTTCGCTTGGGGCGCGTGACCGCCCCGGACCGCCGCCGTCCCGTCGGGGTGGCCCAGCCCGTCGGGATTCACCTCGAGGGACCGTTCCTGTCCCCACGGCGACTCGGGACGCATCCGCCTGAGTACCGGCGCGACCCTGACGCCTCCCTCCTTGGACGCTGGCGAGCGCTTGCCCCTGTCGTCGCGGTGACCCTCGCGCCCGAGCTGCCCGGATCGCTGGACCTGGTGGCCGAGCTCGCCCGCGAGGGAGTCCTGGTCTCTCTCGGACACTCCGATGCCACCGCGACCCAGGCACACGCCGCGTTCGACGCCGGGGCGCGCTCGGTGACCCACCTCTTCAATGCCATGAGCCCGCTGCACCATCGGGCCCCCGGGCTCCCGGGGGCCGCGCTCGCACGGCAGGACGTGGTCGTCCAGATGGTCGTCGACGGTCACCACCTCGATGGCGACGTCGTCCGTACTGCCTGGGCGGCAGCACGGGACCGCGTCGTCCTCGTCACTGACGCCACGGCGGCAGCAGGACGAGGAGACGGGAGCTTCACGTTGGCCGGGGTCCCCGTAACGGTGAGCGGTGGAGCGGTCCGCAACGCCCAAGGAGCACTCGCCGGCAGCGCGCTCACTCTCGACGCGGGGGTGCGCAACGCCGTGGCCCTCGGTGTGGACCTGGTGTCAGCGTTGAGGGCAGTCACCTCGACGCCGGCAAGGTTGCTCGGGCGGCTGGATCTCGGTGTGATCGAGCCCGGCGCCCGTGCGGACCTGGTCGTGCTGGAGGAGGACCTCACTGTTCGCGAGACCGTCATCGGCGGTCACCGGGTCGGCGAGGGCAGCGGCGTCGGAGACCTGGCATGACGCTGCTGGAGCAGGAGATTCGCGAGCAGCCCCAGGTGGCGCAAAGGCTGTTGGACCGGCTGCTCCCCGGAATCGACGAGCTGGCCGCCGTGTTCCGGTCCGACGATGTCGTGGGCGTCCACGTGGTCGGTCGCGGGAGCTCGGACAACGTTGCGCGCTATGCCCAGTACGTTTGGGGCCTGCGGCTCGGACTCCCTGTCACCCTCGCTGCTCCGAGCATCAGCAGTGTCTACGGACGAGGCTTGGATCTGCGCAGCCAAGCTGTGGTGGCGATCTCCCAGTCGGGTTCCTCGCCGGACGTCGTCGGCGTGGTGGAGCAGGCAAGGGCACAGGGACGGCCCACCCTCGCGATCACGAACGACCCCGAGTCGGCGCTGGCCGCGGCCGCGGAACGAGTTCTCGACCTCGGTGTGGGACCGGAACGCTCGGTGGCGGCGACCAAGACCTACACGTCCTCGCTGCTGGCAGTTGCCCTGATCACCGCGGCCCTCGGTGGTCGACTGTCAGAGGATGCACGCGACCTCGCCCAGGTCCCTGATGCTCTTGAGACCGCGCTGGATGCCGTGGATGTCACCGAGGCGGTGGAGCTGCTGCGACCGCACCACCGCGCGGTCTGCGTCGGCAGGGGCTACAACCTCGCCAGCGCCCACGAGACAGGTCTGAAGCTGACCGAGCTGACCGGGACGCTCGTCGCCACGTACTCCCCGGCAGATCTGCTTCACGGCCCCATCGCGGCAGTGAGCGCCGAGGTGCCAGCCGTGTTGGTCGCGCCCGAGGAGCCGGCTCGCGCGTCGGTGCTGGAGATTGTCCCCGAGCTCGAGCGTCGTGGTGCACCCATCCTGGTGGCGGGGTCCGCTGGCGCGGCGGCGGCGTTCGGCAGCCGCGGCCTTACGTTCCCGCCCGAGGCACAGCTGGCCGACTGGCTCAGCCCCCTGACCGCCATCGTTCCCGGGCAACTCCTTGCCTGGCGCCTCGCCGAGAGTCGAGGGATCGAGGTGGACCGTCCGGGAGAGCTGCGCAAGGTGACGAGGACGCGCTGAGCACGACCGGGGCTCCGGTACGTGCGCTACTCAGCGGCCGGCACGGGGCCGGCAGTTCTGAGGCTCTCGGCGGGTCCGCCATGGTCGAGCAGTCATCGACAACACCGGGACGCTCGAAGACCTCCTCGACTGGGTCGAGGAGGTCTTCGAGTCGTTGGTCGCCGGGGGCGGCTGGTCCAGGCTCAGGCTGCCAGGTCGGGATCCGCGAGCTGGCGAAGCTTCGCGATCGCCTCCCGCTCGAGCTGGCGCACCCGCTCGGCGGAGATGCCATGCTTGGCGCCGATGTCGGCGAGCTTGTGCTGTCGGCCGTCGACGAGTCCGTAGCGCGAGCGGATGATGTCCGCGGCCCGGTCGTCGAGCAGCTCGACGAGCCGCGACAGGCGGTCCCGCGACTCGGTGTCGAGGAACGTCGCGTCCGGACCCGGTGCGGTCTCCTGGGCGATCAGGTCGCCCAGCGAGGTGTCGCCGTTGTCGTCGACGGGAATGTCCAGGCTGACGTGCTCACGGCCCCAGGTGACCAGGTCGAGCACCCGGTCGAGGTCCATGTCGAGCTCGGCCGCGATCTCCTCCGGCTCCGGCTCCCTCCCGAGCTGACGCTCGAGGGTACGCCGCGCGGCGCCCACCTGGTTGAGCTCTTCCACGACGTGCACCGGAAGGCGGACGACGCGGGCCTGCTGGGCGATGCCACGCGTGATGGCCTGGCGCACCCACCAGGTGGCGTAGGTGGAGAACTTGTAGCCCTTGGCGTAGTCGAACTTCTCGACTGCGCGGATCAGGCCGGTGTTGCCCTCCTGGACCAGGTCCAGCATGGGCATCTGGCTGCGGCCGTACTTGCGGGCGATCGACACCACGAGCCGGAGGTTCGCGGTGATGAACTGCTGGATCGCGCGCTGGCCCTCAGCGGCGAGCCATTCGAGCTCCTCCTGGGTCGCGCTCTTTGGCGCACCTCCCTTGCGACGGCCTACACGACCCGTGTCGAGCAGGTGCTGGGCCATCAGGCCGGCCTCGATGGTCTTGCTCAGCTCTACCTCGGTGATAGCGTCGAGCAGCGGAGTACGCGCGATCTCGTCGAGGTACAGCCCGACGCTGTCCCGTCCTTCGATCTCGCGCGTGTGCGTACGACTCGTTGCCACGTGCGCTCCCTTCCTCTCCCCAGGCGCTTACCCGCAGGTAGCACCTGTATTCATCCCAACGACGCCGGGTTCGCGAGGATTCCCGCAACCGCGTTCGTGCCGCAGGTTCGCGTCCTGTGTGGGTTAGGACGTGTGAGGGTGCCCAGAAGTTGCCGTAACCCTCGCCTGACGGCTACTTCTCAGCGAAATCTCAGGGGAGAGGGAAGAACCGGTCTAGCGCGGGCGCAATCCGCGGAGCTCGGACCGGGGCCCGTCGCAGCAGCGCCCGCTCGTCAGGCCAGACCGAGCTTGTCGAGGATCCAGGCGTAGCTGAAGGCACGGTCCCGCCAGGCGTTGTAGCGTCCGCTGACCCCACCGTGGCCCGCGGCCATCTCGGTCTTCAGCAGGAAGTCCTGGGGCTCGGCCGCGCTGGCACGAAGCCTCGCGATCCACTTCGCCGGCTCGACGTAGAGCACCCGTGTGTCGTGGAGCGAGGTCTCGGCCAGGATGGCCGGGTAGCGCTTGTGCTCGACGTTCTCGTAAGGGGAGTAGGACTTCATGTAGGCGTACACGTCAGGGTCCTCGAGCGGGTTGCCCCACTCCTCCCACTCCACCACGGTCAGGGGCAGAGACGGGTCGAGGATCGTGGTGAGCGCATCGACGAAAGCGACGTCGGCCACGATCGCCCGGAATGCGTCGGGGGCCAGGTTGGCGACAGCCCCCATGAGGAGGCCGCCGGCACTGCCGCCCTCGGCGACGAGACGGTCCGGGCTGGTCCACCCGGTGGCCTCGAGGTGTCGGGCGCAGGCGACGAAGTCGGTGAAGGTGTTCTTCTTCGAGAGCATCTTGCCCTCGTCGTACCAGCGCCGGCCCATCTCCCCGCCGCCGCGTACGTGCGCGATCGCGAAGCCGACTCCGCGGTCGAGCAGGGACAGCCGCGAGATCGTGAAGAAGGGGTCGGTGGAGGACTCGTAGGAGCCGTAGCCGTAGAGCAGCATCGGCATGGTGCCGTCGCGAGGAGCGTCCTTGGGGCAGACGATCGAGATCGGGACGCTGGTGCCGTCCTCGGCAGTCGCCCATTCGCGGTGCTGCTCGTAGCGGTCGGGGTCGAAGTCGCCGAGCACGGGCATCTGCTTGAGCAGCCGGAGCTCGCGTGAGGCCACGTGGAAGTCGTAGATCGCGGGCGGAGTCGCGAGCGTGGTGTAGCCGAGCCGCACCGTCGGCTGGTGGAACTCGGGGTTGGAACCGGCGCCAACGGTGTAGACCGGGTGGTCGAACTCGACGAGGAAGTCACCCTCGATCCCGTCGTCGCCGAGGGTGATCACCCGCAGTTGGGTCAGGCCCTCCCTGCGCTCCTGCACCACGAGATGGCCGGCGAAGGCGTCGACGTCCTCGAGCCGCACGGCGGGGTCGTAGTCCAGCAGGGGCTCCCAGGCCTCGTGGCTGGTCGCGTCCACTGGCGCATGGGCGAGGGTGAAGTTCTCCGCCCCGTCGTTGTGGAGCACCAAGAACCGCTCCTCGCCGCCGATGACAGCGTGCTCGACGCCGTACTCCACACCCTGGCGCCGTGGCGCGACCACCCGGAACTCCCCGGTCGGGTCGGAGGCGTCGAGGACGCGGTACTCCGTCGTGGTCTTGGAGCCGACGCCGATGACGATGAACCGGTCGCTGCGGGTGCGTCCGGCTGAGGTCCAGAACCTCTCGTCGGGCTCGTGGAAGACCACCACGTCCTCGGAGGGGTCGGTCCCGAGCTCGTGACGCCATACCTTGTCGGGGCGCCACGCCTCGTCGACCGTCGTGTAGAAGAGGTGGGTCCCCGCGAGCGACCAGGTGGCGCCGTACGCCGTGCCGGGGATCTGGTCGGGGAGCACCTGGCCGGTCCGCAGGTCCTTGACCTGGAGCAGGAAGCGCTCGTTCCCGACCGTGTCGACGCTGAACGCCAGGCGGTTGCCGTCGGGGCTGATCGACGAGGCACCGAGGGCGAAGAAGTCGTGCCCTTCGGCTAACTCGTTCAGGTCGAGGAGGACCTCCTCGCCGGGTACCTCGACGTCCGCGGCGAGCGCGGGTGGCGCCCAGTCGTCGGGTGAGGAGACGGGGCAGCGGCAGCTGATGCCGTACTGCTTGCCCTCCAGCGACCGGCTGTAGTACCAGTACGACCCGATCCGCGACGGGACCGAGAGGTCGGTCTCCTTGGTCCGGGTGCGGATCTCCTCGAACAGAGTCTCCCTCAGGTCCGCGAGGTGAGCCGTGCGCTGCTCGGTGTAGGCGTTCTCGGCCTCGAGGTAGGCGATGGTGTCAGGTGACTCCTTGTCGCGCAGCCACTCGTACTCGTCGACGACCGTGTCGCCGTGGAAGGTCCGCTCGACGGCGACCTTCTTGGCGACTGGTGGTGCGATGACCTGGGGCGATGTGGGCTGAGACACGTCGTGGAGCCTAACCCGCACGACCATCGCCTACGGTGGATGGGTGCAGACGATCGACCTGAACGCCGACCTCGGGGAAGGCGTCACCGACGACGTCGGCCTGCTCACCGTGGTGACCAGCGCGAACGTCGCCTGTGGGTACCACGCAGGCGACGAGGACATCATGCGGTTCGTGTGCACAGAGGCAGCGAGCCGCGCGGTGGTCGTGGGAGCCCAGGTGTCCTACGACGACCGGGAGGGGTTCGGCAGGCGGCATCTCGAGGTCCCGTTCGAGACCCTCCGGGAGCAGGTCGCGCACCAGGTCGGCCTGCTCGACGAGATCGCCCGCGCCTGCGGCACCCGCGTGGCCTACGTCAAGCCGCACGGCGCCTTGTACAACCGCGTCGTCCACGACGAGGTGCAGGCCCGAGCCGTGCTCGGCGGGTCCGGTGACCTGCCCGTGCTGGGCCTGCCGGGGTCGGTCTTCCTCGAGCTGGCTGTGGCCGTCGGTCGTGAGGTCCACCTCGAGGGGTTCCCTGACCGCGCCTACACCCCCGAGGGTCGGCTGGTGCCACGCGACCAGCCCGGGGCGGTGCACCACGAGCCGTCGGTGATCGCTGCCAGAGCTCTGGAGATGGCGCGCTCCGGCCAGATCGCATCGGTGTGCGTGCACGGTGACTCCCCGGCAGCGGTGCACAGCGCCGCGGAGGTGCGCCGAACCCTCGAGGCCGCTGGTCTCACGTTGCGGAGCTTCGCATGAGAGTCCTGCGCGTGGGCACCGACTCGCTGCTGGTCGAGGTCGCAGACACCGCAGCGGCGATGAGGGTGTACGACGAGGCGCGCCGGCGTGAGGTCAAGGCGGCAGAGGTCGTGCCCGCCGCGCGCACGGTGCTCTTCGCGGGCGTCGCCGACCTGTCACGTCTCGAGGTCGACCTGGCCTCCTGGGAGTCCGAGAAGGCGACCTCGAGGCCGTCCGGAAGTGGGCTGGTGGTGGAGGTGCCCACCGTCTACGACGGGCCCGACATGGAGTCGGTGGCACGTCACTGGGACGTGTCGACCCGCGAGCTCGTGGATCTTCACACGTCCACGGAGATGGTCGTCGCGTTCTGCGGCTTCGCCCCCGGCTTCGCCTACTGCACCGGTCTGGAGGCGATGCGCCCGGTTCCCCGTCTCGACGAGCCGCGCACCAAGGTTCCCGCCGGGTCGGTCGGCCTCGCTGACGTGTTCACAGGGGTCTACCCGTCGGCATCGCCCGGCGGGTGGCAGCTGATCGGCCGGACCGACCTGGTGCTGTGGGACGAGGACCGGGAGCAGCCCGCGACACTCGCACCCGGCAGTCGTGTCCGCTTCGTGGAGGTGTCCGGGTGAGCACGAAGCTGACCGTGCTCGACGCAGGTCCACTCACCACCGTTCAGGACCTCGGCCGGAGGGGCTACGCCCACCTGGGAGTGCCTCGATCCGGCGCGCTCGACATGGCCGCCGCGGGCTATGCCAACCGGCTTGTGGGGAACCCGCCGGAGGCAGCCGTGTTGGAGACGACACTCGGCGGCGTCAGCATCCAGGTCTCGGGCTCGACCATGGCTGCGGTCACGGGCGCACCCGCATCCGTGACCGTAGACGGGCGTCCCCGCCCCTTCGCGGAGCCGCTCCTCCTGCGCGCCGGGGAGACCCTGACAGTCGGGCCGGCCGTGTCGGGGCTGCGGAGCTACCTCTCGTTCGCCGGAGGGGTAGACGCGACGCCGGTGCTCGGCTCCCGTTCCACCGACACACTCTCCGGCCTCGGGCCACCCCGGCTCACCTCCGGCGCGAAGCTCGAGCTCGGTGTGCCGGTGGGCGAGTCCCACGGTGCGGATGTTCCCGTCGTCCTGCGCTACCCCGATACCGCTCGGGTGCGGCTGGTGCCGGGCCCGAGGCACGACTGGTTCACCGAGGGAGTGCTGGACTTCCTCACCTCGACCTCCTACACCGTCTCGGCCCGGTCCAACCGGGTCGGAGTCCGGCTGGAGGGCCCGTCGCTGGAGCGTCGGGAGCGAGCAGAGCTGCCAAGCGAGGGGCTCGTGCTCGGAGCGGTCCAGGTCCCCGCGTCAGGGCAGCCATTAGTCTTCCTCAACGATCATCCGACGACCGGCGGCTACCCTGTGGTCGGTGTCGTCGCACCCGAGGACCTGAACGTGTGCGCTCAGCTGCGGCCAGGGTGCATGCTGCGGTTCGTCCTCGCGTAATGGTCGTGGGTCGCGAACGACACTCTCACGAGTCTGCACCGTCCGAGCCGGCGTCGTCCGGGTACCGCCCCCGCGGAAGCTGCACCAGGTCCGGGTCGTCGAGACTGAATGTCTTCACTGGCCCAGGATCGGTCTCAGCCGTCTCGAACCGGACCGTCACCTTTCCCCGGCCCGACCCCCACACCCACCCGGGCCCGTGAACGGCGTGCACGACGTCCATGCCGGGCGCCCACCGCTGTCCGCGAGTCACCCGCTCGATCGCGTCGTCGGACAGGTGATCCACCGGGTCGCCCTCCGTCTCCTGGTCCTGCTCCAGGTCGGCGAAGAGGTCCTCCTGGATCCAGTCCGCCAGACCCGATACGCCGACTCCGAGCAGCCGGACGCCACTCGAGGTGTCGACCTCGCCGATCAACGTCCGGGCCAGGCGTGCGACAACACGCGGGTCGTCGGTGGGCGCCGGCAGTGTGGTCGACCGCGTGTGGGTGGAGAAGTCGTGCAGTCGCACCTTGACGGTCACCGTGCGTCCGGAAAGACGTGCCTTGCGCAGGCGCGCGGCGACCTGCACCGCCTGCCGCTCGAGCAGACCGACGAGCAGCCGCCGGTCGACCAGATCGGTGTCGTAGGTGCCCTCCACGCTGACCGACTTCGCCTCACGCTCGGCAACCACCGGACGGTCGTCCTCGGCGCGCGTGAGCCGGTAGAGGCCCGTGCCGTGCGCCTGCCCAAGGATGCGGACGAGCTCCTCCTGAGATAGATGCTCCAGGTCGGCGACAGTGTGCACGCCGGTCCTCCGGAGCCGTTCGGCCGTCGCCGGCCCGACGCCCGGGATCACGGTGACCTTCATCGGCCGTAGCAGGTCCCGCTCGGTGCCCGGTGGAACGACGACGAGGCCGTCGGGCTTCTCGAGATCGCTGGCGATCTTGGCGACGAGCTTGGAGGTGCCGACCCCGACCGATCCGTGGAGGCCCCCCGTCACCTCGTGCACGTCCTCCTTCAGCCGGCGTGCCACGGCGGTCACCCCCTTGACGGACACGTCCTCGATGTCCGCGGCCGCGAGGTCGACGTACGCCTCGTCGAGCGAGAGCGGCTCCACGAGCGGAGAGAGCCCTCGAAGCAGCTGCATGACGCGCGAGCTGGTTTCGCGGTAAGCCGCGAACCGGCCCGAGAGGAACGCCGCGTGCGGACACCTTGAGCGTGCCTCCGCAGTCGACATCGCGGACCGGACGCCGTACGCCCGGGCCTCATACGATGCAGTGGCGACGACGCCGCGACCGCCGACGCCCCCGACCACGACCGGCTTGCCCCTCAGCGAGGGCTTGTCGCGCTGCTCGACCGCCGCGAAGAACGCATCGAGGTCGACGTGGAGGATCGTCGGGTCGGTGCGCACGCTCCCATCATGCCGTCAGCGGGGGACACTCTTTGCGCGCGTGCTGTCGCCAGCTTCTGTCCCCAGCTACGACGCAGCGCCGGCGACTGCACAGCACCTGAACGCATCGGCGACGCGAGGCCCTGGTCTGGGCGAGCGTGAGCGGCATGAACACACGACCCCCGATTCGGATCAAGTCACCGACCGACCTGCTGGCACTCATCCCCTGCGCGCTCGGCTTCCATCCCGAGGAGTCCATCGTCCTCGTCGTCACGGCGGGTGGAGCGGGGCAGCTCCATGCCCGGCTCGACCTGCCTGCGGACGAGGACGAGGTGACGGAGGTGGCCCGCACGCTGCTCCACGCGGCCGCCAAGGCCGAGGCGCACCAGGTGGCCCTGGTCGCTTACAGCGGCGAGGACGACTGGGTCCCAAGACTCGTCGACCTGCTGGCTCTGGAGCTCGAGTTGGCAGACGTCGAGGTGATGTGCGCGATTCGTGCCGACGGTGAACGCTGGCACTCCCTCGACTGCGACGAGGCGTGCGGTGCGCTCGAGGGCGAACCCTACGACCTGACCTCGCACCCGATCACGGCTCAGTCGGTCCTCGACGGCAAGGTCACCTACCTCAATAGGCGAGCTCTGGTCGACTCGCTGGTCGGCACCGATCTCGAGGCGATCGACGCGGTAGGTGAGGCCTCTGACGAGGCGATGCGGAGCTTCCGGGCGGCGGGTCGACACCCGCTCGGAATGGACAACTCTGAGGGATCGCGTGCTCACATGCTCGCCGAGGGCTACTGGGTCCGCGAGAGGGTGCGGCGCTATGTGCGCACAGGTGAGCCGCTCGACCACCACGAGGTGGGGCGCATGGTCGTGGCGATGGTCAACATCGAGGTCCGTGACGTCGCCTGGGCCGAGATGACCCGGGAGACCTCGACCGCCCACGTCGAGCTGTGGCGCGATGTCGTGAGGCGGACTCCGCTCGACCTCTTGGCGGGGCCGGCCGCGCTGCTCGGGTTCGCGGCGTGGCTGGCGGGGGACGGCGCTCTCGCGTGGTGTGCTGTGGAGCGGTGTCAGGAAGCCGAGCCCGGTTACAGCCTGGCGGGTCTGGTCTCGCAGGCGCTTTCGAGTGCGCTGCACCCCTCGACGTGGCAGCCCATCCCGGCCGAGGACCTTCCGCTGTTCGCGGGGTGAGCGCGCCGTTTTGTGGGTTCGGCCCTCGCATGGCTCTAGTCTTTCGACATGGGTGAAGATGTCGAGCAGCGCGAGTTCTCGCGCGAGGACCGCACGCGCTATCGCGAGAAGGTCCGACGGTGCCTCGATGTGTTCGCGCGGATGCTCCGCGAGTCCCGCTTCGAGGCAGACGACCCCATGACGGGTCTGGAGATCGAGCTCAACCTCGTCGACGACGACGGCAACCCGGCGTTGAAGAACATGGAGGCCCTCGAGGCGATCGGCGACCCGCAGTTCGTCACGGAGCTCGGCCAGTTCAACCTCGAGATCAACGTGGCCCCGCAGAGGTTGAGCCAGCACGGCTTCACCGCGTTCGAGGAGGGCATCCGAGCCTGCCTCAACGCTGCTGAGGAGAAGGCGTCGGGCACCGGGGCCCATCTGGTCATGATCGGGATCCTCCCGACGCTCTCGCAGGGCCACTTCAGCCCGTCCTCGTTGAGCCCCAACCCGCGCTACCAGCTGCTGAGTGACCAGATCCTCGCGGCCCGGGGCGAGGACCTGAGGATCGACATCGCGGGCACCGACCGGCTGCAGACGTCCTCGGAGTCGATCGTCCCGGAGGCCGCCTGCACGAGCACCCAGTTCCACGTGCAGGTAAGCCCCGACGACTTCCCGGCGTACTGGAACGCGTCCCAGGCCATCGCCGGGGTCCAGATCGCTCTGGGAGCCAACTCACCGTTCCTCCTCGGCAAGGAGCTGTGGCACGAGACGCGTATCGCGCTCTTCGAGCAGGCCACGGACACCCGCAGCGAGGAGCTCAAGGCACAGGGAGTCAGGCCGCGGGTCTGGTTCGGCGAACGCTGGATCAACTCGATCTTCGACCTGTTCGAGGAGAACGTCCGCTACTTCCCGTCGCTGCTGCCCATCATCGACGACGAGGACCCCCTGGAGGTTCTCGAGCGCGGCGAGAGTCCCGCGCTGAACGAGCTGCGCCTACACAACGGCACGGTCTACAGATGGAACCGCCCGGTGTATGACGTCGTGGAGGGCATGCCCCACCTGCGCGTCGAGAACCGAGTTCTTCCTGCCGGGCCGACCGTTGCGGACACCATGGCCAACGCCGCCTTCTACTTCGGACTGGTCCGCACCCTCGCAGAGCACGAGCGGCCGCTGTGGTCGCAGATGTCCTTCAGCGCCGCCGAGGAGAACTTCCACACGGCTGCGCGGCAGGGGATCGAGGCCAACCTCTACTGGCCGGGGCTCGGCCAGGTTCCCGCCACCGAGCTCGTGCTGCGAAGGCTGCTGCCGATGGCTCGGGCGGGGCTCGAGGCCTGGGGTGTGTCCGAGGAGGAACGCGACCGGCTCCTCGGGATCATCGAGCAGCGCTGTCTCCTCGGCCGCAACGGGTCCACCTGGTTCATCAACACCTTCCACCGCCGCTGCCAGGACTGCGGGGACCGCATGGAGGCGCTGAGAGTCACGCTCAACGAATACCGCGCCAACATGCACACCAACGAGCCGGTGCACACCTGGGCATGAGGTCTCCGGCACTCACAGCCGGAGGCGCTTCCAGGTCCTCTGCTCTCCGCTGCGAACGTCGAGCCACCCCGTGCGAGTGATCGACCAGAAGCCCAGAAGATGCTCGCCCAGCGCCGCGAAGGTCCGGCACGTCGCCGCGAGCCAGGCGAGGTCCTCGTCCTGGACCAGCGGCTCGCCGGCCCTTGTCAACCAGACGTCGGCCGGTCGACCGGGTGCTCCGTGCTCGAGGAGCCGGCGGATCAGCTCGCTCCGGGTCCCGGCATCGAGGACGGGCAGGTCCTCCAGGGGAACGACGCACGAACGGTGCGAGCCGCCAAGCGTGCCTACGTGGACGACGGGCTCGAAGCGACGGCGCGACTCCTGGGCGCGGAGCCTGCCGACCTCGAGTCGGAGCAGGGACGCCGTGGTCGGGTCTGTGGTCACCGGCCAAGCCTGCCGCGTATCCGCGCCAGGGCGCGACGCGTTGTCCACAGGCCGCGGGGGCACCACCTGCGGTAGCGTGCGCGATGACCCTCGGTTCATCTCGCGTGCGCACCGAGGAGACGACGATAGAGAGGACGGTCGATGGGGACCATCGTGGTGGGATACGTGCCCAAGCCCGAGGGCAAGGCGGCGCTTCGACGGGCGGCCGAGGAGGCGAAGCTCAGGGGATCACGGCTGGTGGTCGTGAACTCCCACCGCGGAGGCCGCGAGTTCGACCGGGACGATGCCATCGAGTCGGAGGCTCAGCTTGCCGAGGTCAAGTCCGAGCTCGCCGGCCAGGACGTCGAGCACGACCTCCGCCAGCTCGTCCGCGGCATGGACCCGGCCGAGGACCTGGTGAACGTGGCAGCGGAGGTCGACGCCGAGCTGATCGTGATCGGCCTGAGGCGCCGCTCGCCCGTCGGCAAGCTGATTCTCGGGAGCAACGCGCAGCGGGTGCTCCTCGACGCGCCTTGCCCTGTGCTCGCGGTCAAGGCCACGGAGTCGTAGCAGCAGTGGCGACGCTCCGGATCGCTCAGGAAGAGACGGCCGACCGGGTCCTCTCCACGGACTCGTTCGCGCTGCTGTCGGGCATGCTGCTCGACCAGCAGTTCCCGATGGAGCGGGCCTTCGCCGGTCCGGCCAAGATCCTCGAGCGGTTCGGGTCGCTCGACCCTTCCGAGATCGCGGCCGCCGACCCCGAGGAGTTCGCTGCACTGTGCAGCACGCCACCCGCTGTACACCGCTTCCCCGGCTCCATGGCAGCCCGGATCCAGGCGTTGGCTGCTCACGTGGTCGCTGAGTACGACGGTCGCACCGAACGACTCTGGGAGGAGGCGGAGAGCGGCAAGGACCTCATGAAGCGGCTGATGGCACTGCCGGGCTTCGGGAAGCAGAAGGCACAGATCTTCGTCGCGCTCCTGGGCAAGCAGCTGGATGTGCAGCCCGAGGGTTGGGCCGAGGTCGCCGGCGACTACGCCGAGCCCGGCTCGTTCCGCTCCGTGGCCGATGTCGTCGACGCCACCTCCCTGGAGCGGGTCCGGTCCTTCAAGAAGGAGAAGAAGGCGGCGGCGCGCGGGTAGACGATTGGGGTGTCATCTTGGATCGTTGCCTCGCCGTGTCACAATGGCTGTGCGGCTCTTGACGTGTACGGGCTTTGCCGCGCCCCTGAACCGTTTACGAGAGGTAGTTCGTGTCGACGAGCACGTCCCGCAAGCTCCCCGCTGACATCCTTGCCCATCCCGAGGTCGTGGCCCTGCTCGAGCGTGGCAAGGCGACCGGACAGGTCAGTTCCGACGCGGTTCGTGACACGAGCGAGGCCGCGGAGATCTCCGGCAAGCACCTCAAGACTCTGCTGAGGTTCCTCAGCGAGGAGGGCATCACGGTCGTCCTCTCGGCTGCGGAGTCCAGCTCCCGCAAGGTCGCAGCCGCGTCCAGCGGGCGGTCCACGGTCAAGGCGAGCACTGCCAAGAAGACGACCGCGAAGAAGGCCGCAGCGAAGAAGGCCGCAGCCGGCGAACCGGCCAAGGCGCCGACCAAGAAGGCGGCGAAGGCTCCGGCCAAGAAGACCGCCACGAAGTCTGCGGCGAAGAAGGCCGGCGGCGTCGAGGTAGAGGTTCCTGCGGCAGCGCCCGTCATCGGCCCTGACGGCAAGAAGATTCTGCCCGACGTGCCCGACGAGGTCTTCGAGAAAGATCTCGCCGAGGACCCCACGCTCAAGGAAGACGAGAAGCAGGGGTTCGTCATCTCCGCGGCCGACGACACCGACGAGCCCGAGCAGCAGGTCATGGTCGCCGGCGCGACGGCGGACCCGGTCAAGGACTACCTCAAGCAGATCGGCAAGGTCCCTCTGCTCAATGCCGAGATGGAGGTCGAGCTCGCCAAGCGCATCGAGGCCGGCCTCTTCTCGGAGGAGAAGCTCGCCTCGGGCGGAAAGATCTCGGAGAAGGCCCGCGAAGAGCTCGAGTGGATCGCAGACGACGGCCGGAGGGCCAAGAACCACTTGCTCGAGGCGAACCTCCGGCTCGTCGTCTCGCTCGCCAAGCGCTACACCGGCCGCGGCATGCTCTTCCTGGACCTGATCCAGGAGGGCAACCTCGGTCTGATCCGCGCGGTCGAGAAGTTCGACTACACCAAGGGCTACAAGTTCTCCACCTACGCCACGTGGTGGATCCGTCAGGCGATCACGCGGGCGATGGCCGACCAGGCCCGCACCATCCGCATCCCGGTGCACATGGTGGAGGTCATCAACAAGCTCGCCCGTGTCCAGCGGCAGATGCTCCAGGACCTCGGTCGCGAGCCTACGCCCGAGGAGCTGGCCAAGGAGCTCGACATGACCCCGGAGAAGGTCATCGAGGTCCAGAAGTACGGCCGCGAGCCGATCTCGCTGCACACGCCGCTCGGCGAGGACGGCGACTCGGAGTTCGGTGACCTGATCGAGGACTCCGAGGCGATCGTCCCGGCCGACGCCGTCTCGTTCACGCTCCTCCAGGAGCAGCTGCACGCCGTTCTCGACACGCTCTCCGAGCGCGAGGCGGGCGTGGTCTCGATGAGGTTCGGCCTGACCGACGGCCAGCCCAAGACTCTCGACGAGATCGGCAAGGTCTATGGCGTGACGCGTGAGCGCATCCGGCAGATCGAGTCCAAGACCATGTCGAAGTTGCGCCACCCCTCCCGTTCTCAGGTGCTGCGCGACTACCTCGACTGACGCAGCCATCGGAAGCGGCCCCGGCACCTGTGCCGGGGCGGCTGCGCCCGCGGGCGCTGGGCCTGTGATCGGCCTCACTCTCCTTCGGATCTTCTCGATGCAACCAGATCGCGGCAGGTCGCGTCATGGTGGCAGCGCTTCACGGTGAGGCGCCCGACGGATCGGGGGAGCCGGCCGTCGCCCCGAGATGGAGACCAGCATGAACCCGCACAAGACCGTGTTCCGTCGGCTCGCCACGGTGTCCGCCCTGTCCGGCCTCGGCGCCGTTGCCTTGATGGGTGCGGCCGCTGCCGACACGAGCGTCTTCCAGGACGCCAGCGGTGACCTGAGCCATGGTGCCGACATCCGGCGCGTTCGCGTCGTGAACGGCGACCAGGTGAAGGTGAAGGTCGTGCACGACGATCTCGTTCGCTCCTACAAGAGCGGCAGCAGCATCGCGGTGTTCATCGACACCGACCGCACCCGCAAGGGCCCGGAGTTCGTGTTCCTGGGCGGCACCTTCGAGGGCGCCGACTACGCCCTGCTGAAGGCCGACGGCTGGAAGCGCGCCAACGACAGGCAGGTGCCGCTGAACGGAGGCACCTATGACATGAAGCTCGACTACGCCAAGGACACCGCGACGATCCGCATCGATCGCAAGGTCCTTCGGAACCCGGGCGCGGTCCGCGTCGAGGTCAAGACCGGCGGCGAGCTGGTGCCCGCGGGTGACGAACCTGCCACGACCGGGGTCGACTGGCTGGGCAAGCGTCGTGACTTCACCCCCTGGGTGAAGCGGGGCTGACCTCAGCCGCCCGCGACGAGGGCGATCGCAGTTGCACAGAGCCCGAGGCCGACACCTTGGGCTCTGTGCACTTTCTCATGCAGCACGAGTGCCGCCAGGACGACGGTGGTGGCGGGATACAGCGAGGCCAAGATCCCCGCCACGGTGAGGTAGCCGCCCTGGGTTGCGAGCAGGAAGGCGCCGGTCGCCGTCGCGCCGAGAGGGCCGGCCAGAAGCGCCCACCACGTGTAGCGGTGGCGGGGCAGCCACCCGGCTCTGAGAAGAGTGGCGAGCAGTACGACGGCAGGCAACGAGACCGCCTGCGCGAGCGCGAGGGGCCACAGTCCGGCCTCCTCGGGCACCTGGCCCAAAGCCGCGAACAGCACACCGAATCCGAGGCCGGCGAGGATCCCGTCGACCACGCCTTCGGCCAGGCTCGCGCGCGAGGGAGGCGGGCCGTCAGGCGGCAGCTCCTCGGCCGTGCTCGAGACCAGCCATATCCCGGGCAGGGCCAGAGCGATTCCGGCCCACACGACGAAAGAGAGCCGTTCTCCTCCCACGAAGCCGGCGAAAACGGGTACGACGGCCGCACCGACCGCCGAGACGGGGGCCACGACGCTCATCCGGCCCGAGGCGAACCCGCGGTAGAGGAAGCCGGTGCCCACTCCGCTCCCGACCCCCGCGAGAAGGGCCCAGGCGAAGTCCTGGCCGGTGGGGGAGCCGGTGACGAACGCGGCGACCAGTGCCGTGCAGACCGTGGCTGACAGCTGCCCCACGACGGCCACGGGCCAGGCCGAGACGCGACGCGAGACCAGACCCCCGACGAAGTCAGAGAGCCCGTAGGCGAAGGCGGAGTACAGCGCGAGGATGATCGCCATGGGCTAGACCGTCAGCGCCGCAACGACCCAGACACCGGTCGCGAGCAGTGCCGCGACCAGCTCGACGAGGATCGAGAGGCCGACGGCCTTGACCGCGGCCACCGTCGACGGCCACGCGAGCTGTCTGCCCACCCTCCGCGTCTCCGCGAGGTAGACCCCGAGCAGGAACCCGAGCGCGAGACCGATGACCGGCACCACGAAGAATCCGATGATGCCGAGCAGGCCTCCCAGCATGATCGAGTGGGTCGGGACGCCTGAGTCCCTCAGGCCGCGCCCCGGGAGGACGTACTTCACCACAGCGCCGAGGACGAGCAGAGTGGTGACTACTGCGAAGACCGACCACGCGGTCGCGGACTCCTCGTTGACGGTCCAGACCAGGACCGCGCCGAGAATCAGGATCGAGCCGGGGAGCACGGGGACGACGATGCCCACGAGGCCGACAAGGATCACCAGGGCGACGAGGAGTTCTACACCGTTCACGGCCCGAACCCTGCCACATCACGCCGAGGGCCCCACACCTTCATGGTGTGGGGCCCTCAGAAGTCGTAGGGAGCCGGGTCAGCTCTCGCCGACAGCGGTCGTTGCCGGGTGATCGGTGAGACGGTCGGTCTCGTCGTGGACGTGAACTGCGATCTCTCGCAGCTTGTCGCCGTGCTCACGGGCGTGGTGCGCGCAGAAGAGAAGCTCGCCGCCGCCGGAGAGCTCGACGCGCAGGTAGGCCTGAGCGCCGCAACGGTCGCAGCGGTCCACAGCCGTCAGCGAATTACTGGGGGCAACTGCAGTGGTCACTAGAGGCCTCTTTCCTTCCAGGGTGTCCTGCTCAACGTAGCGACTGGCTCCAATGTTCCCGCTTTTACCGGGGGCCAATCATCTCCGTCTCACCTGACTCAACATCCAATCACGCCGGGCTCTTCCCCCTTGAAGGGCCCTCCGTCCTTGGAGCGGCGTGAGCCTTCACACACGCTGTTCGGACTTCAGTCTGACGTGGCTTGGTCGTGCGGGTTGTCGAAATCCTCCTTCCCGAAACCGACCGTTGTCACATCGTGACGTGAACCACATGGTGGCCCCTGGCCAGGCTGATCCACGGTAGGCGTGGCGTTCGGAGCCTTGGGCGTGTCGCAGGTAGATTTTGCCCCGGACGAGAGCCTTGCTCGTCCGGCGACCTGCGTTGAGGAGTGACGTGCCAGCCCGCACTGCCGGAGGAACCAACATCGACAACTCGTACAACGCCCACCACCTCCTCGTCCTCGAGGGGTTGGAAGCGGTGCGCAAGCGCCCGGGCATGTACATCGGGTCCACCGACACCCGGGGACTCATGCACTGCGTCTGGGAGATCATCGACAACGCTGTCGACGAGGCGCTCGGTGGTCACTGCAACCGCATCGACGTCACACTCCACCCCGACGGCAGCGCCGAGGTTCACGACAACGGTCGAGGCATTCCGGTCGACAAGGAGCCCAAGACGGGCCTCTCCGGTGTCGAGGTGGTCTTCACCAAGCTGCATGCAGGTGGCAAGTTCGGGGGCGGCTCCTACGTCGCCACCGGTGGTCTCCACGGCGTGGGTTCGTCGGTGGTCAATGCTCTCTCCGCGCGCTTGGACGTGGAGGTGGACCGGTCTCCGGCGACCCAGAAGATGTCCTTCCGCCGAGGCGCCCCCGGTGTGTTCGCCGGCGACGGCCCTGACGACGAGTTCACCCCGCAGTCGGGTCTGCACAAGGGCGGCCGGGTCAAGAAGGGCGTGACCGGCACCCGGATCCGTTTCTGGCCGGACCGTCAGATCTTCACCAAGGACGCGACGTTCACCTACGACGAGCTGGTGACGCGTGCGCGCCAGACCTCGTTCATCGTCCCCGGACTCGAGCTGGTGATCCGTGACCTGCGCGGGCCTGAGCCGGTCGAGGAGAAGTTCCGTCACGACGGCGGCATCACCGAGTTCTGCGACTTCCTCGCCGCCGACGAGCCGGTCAGTGACATCTTGAGGCTCGAGGGGCACCAGATGTTCACCGAGACCGTGCCGCTCCTCGACGAGAAGGGGCACATGACCCCCCAGGACGTCGAGCGCGACCTGATGGTCGACGTCGCGGTGCGCTGGGGCACCGGCTACGAAACCGAGATGCGGTCCTTCGTCAACGTCATCGCCACCCCGAAGGGCGGGACCCACGTCTCGGGGTTCGAGCAGGCCCTCACCAAGACCTTCAACGAGGTGCTGCGCAGCAGCAAGCAGCTCAAGGTCAACGACCCCGACGTCATCAAGGACGACGTCCTCGAGGGCCTCACCGCGGTGGTCACCGTCCGGCTGGCCGAGCCACAGTTCGAGGGGCAGACCAAGGAGGTTCTCGGCACCCCCGCCGCACGGACGATCGTGCGCAAGGTGGTCACGGCGGAGCTCAAGAAGTTCCTGACCTCGACCAAGCGGGCGGAGAAGGCCCAGGCCAAGCTGGTGATGGAGAAGGTCGTCAACGCCTCCCGCACCCGCATCGCCGCTCGTCAGCACAAGGAGACCCAGCGACGCAAGACCGCTCTCGAGTCGAGCGCGCTGCCCGCGAAGCTGGCCGACTGCCGCTCCAACGACATGGAGAAGAGTGAGCTGTTCATCGTCGAGGGTGACTCGGCTCTCGGCACAGCCAAGCTCGCCCGCAACTCGGAGTTCCAGGCGCTGCTGCCCATCCGCGGCAAGATCCTCAACGTCCAGAAGGCCTCGGTCGGCGACATGCTGAAGAACGCCGAGTGCGCTTCGATCATCCAGGTCGTGGGCGCCGGCTCCGGACGGACCTTCGACATCGACGCCCGCCGCTACGGCCGCATCATCTTCATGGCTGACGCGGACTCCGACGGCGCCCACATCAGGTGTCTGCTGACCACCTTGTTCTTCAAGTACATGCCGGATCTCATCAAGGACGGACGGGTGTACTCCGCCGTACCCCCGCTTCACCGCATCGAGCTGTCCAACCCCAAGAAGGGCATGGACAAGTACGTCTACACCTACTCCGACCCCGAGCTGCAGCGGAAGCTCGCCGAGCTGACCAAGAAGGGCGTCCGCTGGAAGGAGCCCATCCAGAGGTACAAGGGTCTGGGTGAGATGGATGCCGACCAGCTCGCGGAGACCACGATGGATCCACGTCGACGCACGCTGCGCAGGATCACCTTCGACGACGCGGACGCCGCTGCCCAAGTCTTCGACCTCCTGATGGGCTCCGACGTCGCCCCGCGCAAGGAGTTCATCGTGCAGGGGGCCTACGAGGTCGACGCCGAGGCCATCGACGCCTGACACGCCATCAGCACGCCCCCGCGGCGTGGTCGACGCTCGACGTGGGCCTCGCCCGACCACGCCCGCTTCTCCTCCCTGCGGGACCACTCGGCTGACGCGCCAGGTCCAGCCGGGTTTCCTGGTCAGTCGACCGGCTGGAGGAGCCCCGTGTCGACGTCGTAGATGAAGCCGCCGACCTTCACCGAGTCGGGGATGAGCGGGTGCGAGTGCACCTTCTGCAGATCGGCGAGCAGCGCCGCCCTCTGGTCGGCCACGACGCCGAAGCTCTGCCAGCTGGCGTCCTGACCACTCGACCTGCCCACCCGCTCCTGGAGCTCGGCTTCACTCGCAGATGCCATGGCGCAGCGGGTGTGCGGCGCCACGACGATCCGCTCGACGTTGAGCAGGTGGACGCCGAGTATCAGCGCCTCGAGCGCCTGCGGCGTCACCCGCCCGCCGGGGTTGCGGAAGATCTTGGCGTCGCCCGGCTTCAGTCCGAGCATTCCGAGCGGGTCGATCCGGGAGTCCATGCACGTCACGATCGCGATGCCGGCGTGCGCGACACCATCGAACCCGGCGAGGTCGAAGTTCTCCGCGAAGCGGCGGTTGGACTCGAGGAGGTCGTCGAAGTCGTTGGTCACGGCCGCAGGTTATCGGTTGTCGGCGCAACCGGAGCAGCGGCGCCGGGTTCTGAGAAGTTTCGCGCCATCTCATCGATCTGCGCGGCCTCGAAGACCCTGGTGAAGACAAAGCCCAGCGCGATGCCCACGGTCAGGCCGAGCATGAGCAGGATCGCCAGGCCGGTCAGTACCGACCGCATCCGACGGTCCTTCCAGTCGTTGACGAGGTAGGCGCGCCGCATACCACCAAGATGACGCCGACGAGGCGCACCAGGGTCCCCAAGGCTGGGTAAGTGACGATAACGGACCAGCAACTGAGGACCGGGCGGGACGGGCTTCGTGAAATCCGTAGTCAGCGGGGGATCTCGACGGCCCCGAAGGGATCACTCCTGAGTGACTCGAGCCCCTCTCGAGGACGGCGAGCCTCCTCGCTCCGTGACCTCGGCGAACCAGGTCATCGGCTTGAGAGCTTTTCCGCACGACTCCGCTCGCATCACCTCGGAGTCCCGTGACTCGACACCCACCCGCCACGTCCGGCCGTCGCGATGAAGGATCTCGACCGCCCAGCTGCGTTCGCCGGTCGGCTCGTGACGTGTCACGGCGAGCGCGTCGAGGTCGAGGATGTCGTGCAGCTCGCGCACCGCGAGCTCGGCCGCCTGCGCCGGGCCCGGCCAGGTCGAGCGGCCACGGCTCCCCGGAAGGACCGTCTCGCCGCGCTCTGCGGCGTGCAGCAGTGCGCTGGCAGCGGCGACGTCGAGGTGGCCATGCAGGGTCCCGGCCGGCAGAAGCACCGCTGTCGGAGCGAACCGGTGCCCGGAGGTGTGGGTCACCTCCCACACCTGGTTCGGGCGCTCGGCGGCGGCGCCAAGTGCCACCGGCCGACCCTTCACGGCGCAGCACACGTCGCGCTTGCCGTTGGTGCACACGAGCAGGTGGGTCCTGGTCGAGGCGCGGAGTGAGGGGACCGAACGTCGTACAGACTCCTGCTCGCCGGAGCCCAGGCCAGCCCAGTCGAGGCGGAGGAGGTCCGCAGGCTCCTCAACCTCCCCCTCGAGCAGCCAGGTGAAGCCTGGCCGGGTGTGCGCGACCAGCACGTGGCGGCGGGACTCGTGCGCCCGCTGGTCGTCGGCATGGCGGCCCGGACGGCGGATCAAGGACGGCCTGACCGCGTGGCGCGCAGCGACGTCCTCCAGGGCCCGGCCGACCTCGGCGTCGAGGTGGCTGTCCGTGAAGGCCCGAGGACCCCACGGGCCGTTCTGCTCCAGCGCGACCCAGGAGACCGCCTGGGGTGCCGTGCCCGCCAGAGGTTCACCGACGGCCAGAGAACCGTCGCTGCAGCTCAGAGCCCTCATGCCGCCCGCCAGGTCCGGAAGGTCAGCAACGCGACAGCTCCCGCAGCGACAGCGCAGACGGCTGCGCCGACGAAGACGGTCTGGAGCTGGGCGAGCCCGGCTTCCTTGAGGAGGGTGGTGTACTCCGGGCAGCGGGTCAGCCCGCCGCAGACCTCAGCGGGCTCGGGGAGGTCGACCTGCACGCTGTAGTAGCGCCGGAGGCCGATCGTGGTGAGGGCGGAGATGCCGACGAGCATGCCCACCATCCTGGCAACCACCAGCAAGGCGCTGGCCACCCCGTGCACGGAGTTGGCCGTGGCAGCGAGCAGGCTGGCGTTCACGGGCGCGAGGGCAAGTCCGAACCCGAGTCCTGCCATCACGAGCGGGACCGTGGCCACGGGCTCCTCCAGGCTGGTGAGTCCCCACGTGCTCATCCACCAGAACGACAACGCGGCGAGCAGCATCCCTCCGGCGGTCGTGACTCCTGTCGGGAGCAGGCGCACGAGATACCCACCGATCAGTGCGCCCACCGGAAGGGCGACCAGGAGGCGCAACAGCACCAAGGCCGCCATCAGCTGGGAGTCGGGGTAGACGGTGATGCGCGCGAAGATCGGGATGTCCACGAGGGCCGCGATCAGAGCAGCGCCGACGAAGAAGCTCACCGCCAGCGAGCCCCACGCAGGTGAGGCCGAGAACGCGCTGTGGGGGACCAGCGGTTCGGGCGCGCGGCGGATATGCCACCAGAACAGACCTGCGGCGACCGCGGCCACGGCGAGGAACCAGGGGCCGGCGGGAGAGAAGACCTGCACCTCGGGGTCGGCGGTCGCGAACGCGAGGATGACCCCGCCGAGCGAGACGGCGAGCAGCGCTGCTCCGGCGAGGTCCGCCCGACGGCCCACATCTGCCCAGCCGCGAAGGTCCAGCAGCGGTCTGGGCGCGGACAGGCTGCGTACGACGAGCAGGGCGAGCGTGACGACGAGGGCCAGTGCGAGGGGACTGAGCCACCGGGAGTCACCCAGCATGGGCAGGAAGGCCAGCCCCACCGTCACGCCCGTCACCAAGGGCTCTGGCTCGAGCAGGACGAACGTGAGCAGCACCAGCCCCAGCCCGATGAGGCTGATCCCGATGAGGTCGCGGCGGCGCGGGCCCGTCGCGAGACGGTCCCGGTCCGCCCCCAGCGAGACGAGGGCAGCCGCGAGCACGAGGCCCACTGCCAGGTTGACCCAGAAGATGGCCTCCCAGCCGGCCAACGCGAGCACCAGAGCGCCGTAAAGCGGGCCGAGGACACTGCCCAGCTCCTGGACCGCGCCGACCACCCCGAGCGGGACACCACGTCTCGCGGGCGGGTAGATGTCGGCAACGAGCGCGAGTGTCGCGGGCACCAGCCCGCCCCCGCCGACACCTTGGAGGAAACGGCCGACCACCATGCTGGTCAGGTCGTAGGAGGCCGCGGTCACGAGCGAGCCGAGCGCGAAGACGACCAGCGACCCGACCAGGACCGGCAGCCGCCCCCTGACGTCGGCGATCCGGCCGATCAACGGAAGCATCGCGACGTAGCCCAGGAGAAAGCCCGACACGATCGGTGCTCCTCGCTGCAGCTCGTCGACGGCGAGACCGGCTCCGGACATCATGTCCGGCAGCGCGAGCACCACGACGTAGGTGTCGGCGGCGGCGAAGGCCACGGCGACCGCGGCCAGGCCGAGGAGCAACCGCGGGCTGGTGGTCACGGAAGGGTGATGGTCGCGGACGTGTCGTACTGCTCGAAGGTGATCGTGTAGGTGACGTCCTCGGCCTGCGGGTAGAACGCTCCGGTCAGGACCGCCTCCCGCAGCCGGTTCTCGTCGTCGACGGTGAAGCTGGCCTCGAAGTCCTGCTCGGCGTTGGCACTCGGGATGACTGCGGCGACCGCGTCACCGGGGACGGTGCCGGTGTAGCTGGAGAGCACGTCCTCGCCGCTGCGCACCTGCTTGCCTTCCTCGAGGCCCTCGGCAGCGGTGAGGAGCGAGGAGAGGCCGCCCTCGGGTTCCATCAACCCGGCCGGGTCCGGTGCGGCGTATGCCGCGGGGTCGACCTCGACGTACTTCGTGGTGAACGGCAGCTTCGCGAAGACCTTGCCCTGCGCGGCGATCACGGGGACGTCCGCGGTGATGCCACCGGCCGCCACCTTGAGGTCTCCCTCGAAAGCGGGGTCGTGGGTGCCGACGCCCGCGGCGCGCAGGATCCCGTCGACCGTGGGAGGAAGCTTCTCGGTGGAGAGAGTCACGCGCACGCCCGAGGTTGCGTCGAGCTCGGCCTTGGCGGCGGCAAGGACCTCTTCAGGACTCTCGCTCGCCTCCTCGGCGCTGCCGCTGCAGGCACTCAGCGCGAGCGTCAGGGCCAGGGCGGAGCCGGTGAGGACTCGGCGGGTGAAAGTCATGGTGGTCAGCCTTTCACGTCGCTCGCGGCGGGGGCGGGGTGGATTGCGCTCGCCGGCGAGGAGCACGCCGCGACCGGCTGCTCGGCCGGAACGCCCGAGCCGTCACGTCGACCGTTGGCCTCGGGCAGGTCGACCGGAGCGCCGCTGGACGCCGCTGCGAGTGCGGGTCCGCGTCCGGCCCACGCCAGCACGAGGGTGTCCTCGCCCTTGAGGAAGCGGTGGCAGCGGACTCCCCCGGTGGCCCGCCCCTTGGGTGGGTACTCGGAGAAGGGCGTGACCTTGACCGAGCCGGCCTCCGTGCCTGGCAGTGCGGTCGCGGAGCCGGCGACGGTCACCACGACTGCGCTCTCGTCAGGGGAGAACGCGGTGAAGGAGACCACCTTTTGGCCCGCTCCGAGCCGTACGCCGGCAACGCCTCCGCCGGCTCGACCCTGGGGGCGCACCAGGCCGGCGGAGAAGTGCAGGAGCTGGGCGTCGGAGGTGACGAAGCAGAGCGTCTCCTCGCCGGCGGTGAGCTCGACTGCGCCGACCAGCTCGTCGCCCTCACCGAGACGGATCACCTCCCAGTCGTCCTTGTTGCTCAAGAACTCAGGGTTCACCCGCTTGACCACGCCCTGGGCCGTGCCGAGCGCGAGGCCGGGGGAGTCGGCGCTGAACGAGGTCAGGGCGAGCACCCGCTCGTCGACGTCTAGAGAGAGGAACTCGCTCACCGGGGCGCCTCCCTGCAGATGCGGCGCGTGGGCGGTCGCCGGCAACGTGGGCAGGTCGAGCACGTCCAGCTTGACCAGACGCCCACGGTTGGTGACCGCGCCCACCTGCCCGCGCGCCGTGCTGCGCACTGCGGACACGATCACGTCGTGCTTGCTGCGGCCGCCCTCCGCTCCGGGCTCGTCGACGCCGGTGGTGCGGGCGAGGAGGCCCGTCGAGGAGAGGTACACCACGCAGGGGTCGTCGGCGACCTCGAGGGGAACCGACGCGGTGACGGTCTGCCCCGCCGACTCGAGCAGGACGGTGCGACGCGGGGTGCCGTAGGTCTTGGCCACGTCGGCGAGCTCGTCGGAGACCACCTGCCGCAGGAGCCTCTCGTCGGCCAGGATCGCGTCGAGGTGCTCGATGGTCTGCACGAGCTCGTCCTTGCGCTTCTCCAGCTCGATGCGGGAGTACTTCGTGAGCCGGCGCAGCGCCATGTCGAGGATGTAGGTGGCCTGCACGTCGGTGAGGTCGAAGACCTGCATCAGGCGGTCCTTGGCCTCCCCGGCGTTCTCGCTGGCCCGGATCAGCTGGATGACCTCGTCGATGTCGAGGATGGCGACGAGCAGACCTTCCACGAGGTGCAGCTCGTCGGCGGCCTTGCCGCGGCGGTACGTCGAACGCCGACGTACCACGTCGTACCGGTGCTGGAGGTAGACCTCGAGCATCTGCTTGAGCCCCAGGGTGCGGGGCTGGCCGTCCACGAGCGCCACAGCGTTGATGCCGAAGCTGTCCTCCATCGGGGTCAGCTTGTACAGCTGCTCCAGCAACGCCTCCGGGTGGAAGCCGTTCTTGAGCTCGATGACCAGCCGGAGGCCGTTGTTGTGGTCGGTGAGGTCCTTGACGTCGGAGATCCCCTGGAGCTTCTTGCTCTGCACCAGGGTCTTGATCCGCTCGATGACCTTCTCCGGGCCGACGCCGTAGGGCAGCTCGGTGACCACGATCCCCTTGCGCCGCGGGGTGACGCTCTCGATCCGCGCGGTGGCGCGCATCTTGAACGAGCCCTTGCCGGTCTCGTAGGCGTCGCGGATCCCGTCGAGGCCGACGATCTTGCCGCCGGTGGGCAGGTC
>DATICF010000020.1:0-13844 GCA_035456965.1 Nocardioidaceae bacterium | reverse complement strand
GTTCCTCGTCGAGGCACAGTCCGGCGGAACCTGCATCGTGCGCGTCACCAGCAGCGGCTTCGGGACCGGCGCCGCCTGGGAGTCGGAGTTCTGGGACACCATGGGCCCCGGCTGGATGCCGTTCTTCGACAACCTGCGCCTGTACCTGTCGCACTTCCCCGGCCAGGAGGCCACGTACCTGGAGGCCACCGCCTCCCACCCCGGCGACGCGGAGGCGCTCTGGTCGACCCTGCACGACGCGCTCGGGCTGGGCGACGAGGGCGCGTCGGTCGAGGTCCGCGGCGCCACCGGCACGGTCGAGCGTGTCGGTGAGCGGCAGACGCTGGTCCGGCTCACCGCTCCGGTGCCCGGGATGCTCAGCGTCTTCGCGTGGGACGAGGGCGACGGCAAGGCGACGGCGGGCGTACGGGCGTACCTGTTCTCCGCCGACGCCGCGGATTACGTGCGGCGCGAGGAACCGGCTTGGCAGGCGTGGCTGGAGAGGATCTACGTCCCGGCCTGATCCCCCACCGTTACCGAGGGGGGCCTTGTCGATGCAGGTGCGCCATATCGCCGCCTGCCGGCCGCGGATCTGGGGGCCGTCCGGCTGCGGGAGTGCTGCTAGAGGGTGAGCTGGGCTCGGTGGAAGTCGTAGTGCTGGGTGCCGTAGTGGTAGACCTCCTCCAGGGTCATGGTGTCGCGGAAGAATGGGTCCCAGCCGACTGGGAAGTGCATCCGTCGGGCAAGCGCTGCCTCGGACTCGGCATCGAGGCGGCGGTGGAGCCGGCTGATCGTACGGTCGAGCTGCCGGGTGAGCCGTGGCCCGTGGAAGACCAGCGCGCCACCGACAGCGCCGAGGTAGTTGATGTGATGGAACGGCCGCCTGCCAGCGTTCAGCATGGCCGCAAAGCTCCGGCTGATCGGTTCAGGTAGCCGCCCGAAAAGGCGGACCAGTGTCAGCAGACGGCTCACGATGAGGTAGCCGAACGCCATGTGCCACAGCATCTGCTGGTTGGTCCAGCGGGTGCCGTCGGTGCGCCGACGAAGATCGGTGGACGTGGCACTGGCCACCAGGTGGTGCAGGTCGGCGCGGGCGCGTTCCAGCTCTCGGTGGATGGATCTCCGGTCGGCCGGCTGGCCGTTCACGGTCATGGAGCCAGTATCTCCGAGTCACTGACCGGAGAAGGAGCAGAAACTCCTACACCTCCGGCAGCGGAGCGGAGTCGAGTTGAGGGCAGCCAGGATCAGACCGGATGTGCGGTCTTACCGCCGCCAGTCGACTACATGGGCGGCGACATCCAGGCATCCCTGCCGGCTGATTGGCCAGCAGCAGAATGGGATCGAGAGTGGGATCGTCATGCCGCGGAGAGTGGTGTCAGCCGAATGTCGTCGACCATTGACCTGGCATACCCGTTCGAGGGCCGCTGGCTGACCCAAAACAGCCCGGCGAATCGAGTGCCCAGTCACGGCACGGCACTGTTCGCCACAACCTTCGCGATTGACTTCCTCCCAGTCGACGAGGCAGGGCGAACGGCACCAATCACGTTCGGGTCGCTGATGCGCCCCGAACCAGCGGAGCGGTTTCCCGGCTTCGGTCGCCCCATCCTCGCGCCTGTCCAAGGTGTCGTGGTCGCTGTGCACCACACGGCGCCTGATCATCAGGCCTTCCGTGGGCTCCCATCCATTGGCTATGCCCTCACCCAGCGCCGCCGGGCAGCAGGAGGTTGGGTGGCGTTGGCTGGCAACCACGTGATGATCGAAACGCCTGACGGCCCGGTGGTCGCGGTGTGCCACCTACAGCGCGGCAGCGTCCAGGTGAAGCTTGGTCAAAGCCTTCGGGTAGGCGAGACACTGGGACGTTGCGGCAACTCAGGCAACAGCACCGAACCGCATGTCCACCTCCAGGCCATCGACCGCGTGGACATGCCGCACGCCTCCGCCGTGCCCATAACCTTCGGCGGCCGCGTACCTCGCAACGGCGAGATCATCGACGCGGGGTAGGGCAGCGCTGCCCCGTGAGCAACGCGAGCGCCTCACCGTGCGTCATACCCCCTGCCCGCGTCATCGGTTTACCGCTCATGCCTGCGAGCGGACGTGGGTGCGCCAGTCATGGCTGAACATGCTCGCGGCCCACGCAACCCAACTGGGGTAGCCCAGATGGCCCCACTGGGCCTACTGAGCAGTGCATCACCAGCGCAAAAGTGGAGTCTCGGACGAGCTCAAGTGCTGGCGCTGTGCGCCAAACGTCACCGGAATGGAGCGACCATGACACAGCCCGAGCCCTACATCGACTTCGCCAACCTGCCTACGCCCGAGGAGGGCATCCTTGCGACGCTCTTCATCACTGTCCGCAAAGTCGCGCACTCTCGGGACTTCTACTCGCGCATCTTGGGTGGCACCGTCGTTCTAGAAGAGAACCCGTGCATCGTCAAACTGTCCAACTCATGGATCATCATGAACCCCGGCGGGCCACCCACACCGGACAAGCCAGGTATCTCAGTGGTCGACTACCAACCCGGGGACACCACGTCGATCTTCTTGAACCTGCGCGTGGCTGACATCGAAGCGTGTTATGAGGAGTGGAAGGCCAAGGGGGCCGAGTTCGTAACGCCGCCGATCGACCGCGAAGCGGAGATCCGCTGCTACATGCGGGACCCGGATGGATACCTCATCGAGGTCGGCCAGTCCACCGGTCTCCTACAGGGCAAGCTCGCCAAGAAGCGCCCGGAGGATCTGCCTGGCTGACCCGCCTCGGCACTGGGCAGGCGCTCTCTGGACACCGTGGCGCAAAACGGACAGGGTACGGAGCATGCGCACACGCCTCGGGAACCTTTCCTCCTTCCTCGCCACGGCCGTCGCGGTCGGGCTGGCCCCGCTGCCTGCGGGGTCCGCGTCTGCCGACGACCTGGCCTGGGAGGAGTCGGTGGTCGACTCCGACCAGAGCTTCCGGGGTCTCGACGCGGTCGACTCCAAGACCGCCTGGGTCAGCGGCGGCAGCCTCTCCGGCGGGGCCGGCAAGGTCTACCGGACCATCGATGGCGGCGAGACCTGGCAGGACGTGACCCCTCCCGGGACCGAACGGCTGTCCCTGCGGGACGTCGAGGCGCAGGGCGCGGACGCCGCCGTCGTGCTGTCGATCGGTCCGGGAGATGCCTCCCGGATCTGGCGCACCACCGACGGTGGCGCGACCTGGACCGAGACCTTCCGCAACACCGAGGAGGAGGCGTTCTACAACTGCCTCGACTTCTACCCCGGAGGCAGGCGTGGGTTGGCCGTGAGCGACCCCGTCGACGGGAGGTTCCGGGTCCTCGCCACTTCTGACTCCGGGCGCTCGTGGGAAGTGCTGCCGACCGAAGGAATGCCCGACTCGACTGGTGAATACAACTTCTCGGCGAGCGGCGACTGTCTCGTGATCAAGGGCCACCACGCCTGGTTCGGCTCGGGCGGTGCGTCGGCCCGGGTGTTCCACTCGACTGACCGTGGCCTGACGTGGGAGGCGACTGCCTCGACCATGCAGGCGGGAGAGGCCGCCGGGGTCTTTGGCCTCGCGTTCCGGACACCACGGCACGGGGTCGCGGTCGGCGGCGACTTCGCCGCCCCGGCCGACGGGACCGACGCCTCGGCGTACAGCACGGACGCCCGGAGCTGGACCAACGGCGGGGACCTGGCCCACCTCGGGGAGGACGCGGCCTGGCTGACCGGCTCGCGGTCGACGGTGATCACCGTGGGTGAGTCCGGCGACGTCGCCGGAAGCAGCGTCAGCCACGACGGCGGCGTCACCTGGCGGCAGTTCGACGCGACCGGCTTCCACACCCTCGACTGCACGAGGGACGGCAGCTGCTGGACGGCGGGCGGCGGCGGTCGAGTCGGACAGATGTGATCCAGGAAACCGACACCTCGAGAGCCAGGGGATAGTCCGCCGCCATCGTCCTCGGTCACAGCGCCCATGCAACCATCGCGTGCTGCGACTTCCGCCGCGAAGCGGCGGTGTCATGCCGGCGCGTGCGTGTGCCCAGGCACCGCCTCGGTCCCGACCAGCCCGGTGGATGGTCTCGGCCGGCAGTGCCGGACTAACGTCGAGCACGTGCACGAACACAAGAGATTCGACGACGCGGCAGCGACGTGGGACGACGACCCCGGCCACGAGAAGCGGCAGGTGGCGGTGGCCCGGGCCATCAAGGAGGCCGTGAAGCTCAGCCCTCGGATGAGCGCTGTTGACGTTGGCGGTGGCACGGGCCGGCTGAGCATCTTGCTCGCCGACCTGGTCGGCTCCGTTGTCGTGACCGACCCGTCTGCCGGAATGGTGCAGGTCGCGCGGGAGCGGATCGAGGCGGCCGGCCTCAGTGACCGACTGCGTGCTGTCCAAGCAGATCTGACGATCGACCGGCTCGATGGGGCGTACGACGTGGTGTGGAGCTCCATGGCGTTGCACCACGTTCAGGACCTGGAAGGACTGCTGCGGTCCGTGGCGGGCCTCCTCGTGGATGGTGGCCGGCTTGCCATCGCGGACCTTGACGAGGATCGCGACGGCGCCTTCCACGCCGACAAGGTCGACTTCGACGGACATCCTGGATTCGACAGGCAACGTCTTGCCGGGCAGTTAGCCCGCGCCGGATTCACTGACGTCAGCTTCGTCGACGCCACGGGCATCCTCAAGGGTGACCGCGAGTTCGGGGTATTTCTGTGCACTGCGACCAAGGTGCATGAGCCCCCTTTCTCAGCTGACCGACCAACGACGTCTTGAGGGCCGGCGGGGCAAGGAAGACTTCCTCCGGCTCACTTTTCGCGTTCCTCGGACGGAGCAAGCTCGACGGCTTTACCTTTTGAGCACTTCGCCTCACTTCACGCAATTTCGGGGAACTCTCTTTGGTGCTTTCGCGCCGTAGTTCTGTGTGCTCATGAGCTCTTCGGCCCAGTCGGTTGTGGCGGCGAACCCGTACGAACGACTCCCCTTTCAAGGATGAACACGTGAATCTCCTCAGCAAGTTCGCGACCGTCGCGGCGTCGGCCCTGGTGGCCGGAGTCCTGGCGGCCTTGCCCGCCTCGGCAGGCACCGACAGCTCGGGCGCCGCGACCCTCGAGGCGGTCGGCGGCTTCGTCGCCCCGGACGCGTGCCAGGACGGCCCGCCGGCCTACCGGCTCACCGTCGACGAGTGGCAGGTCGACAGCTACGACGACTGGTCCGCCGACATCACCGTCACCGGCCCGGGCGGGTACTACGAAACCGACTTCCTCTGGGACGACGAGGGCTGGAACAAGCTCTGGTTCTGCGACTCGCCGAACAGGGCCGGGACCTACACGGTCACCGCCGACGTCGAGGTCGACCACTACAACGGCGACTACTGGACCTCCTACGAGACCCTCCAGACCACCCTCAAGGTCCAGGGCCTGGCACCGTCGGCGGTGACCTACACCAAGCGGACGTACCGCGCCCACGGATGGAAGTTCCCGGTCAAGGTGACTCGCGCCGGCCGGGCCTGGTCGAACAAGAACGTGACCATGCAGGCGAAGTACTGCGGCCGCTGGCGCAAGGTGCTGACCAAGACGACGGGCTCGACCGGGCGCGTGACGTTCTTCTCCACCCCCAGCAAGGCCGCGGACTCCGCCTCGGCCTGCGGCGTCCGGTACACCCGGATCCCGTTCCGCTTCTACGTCGCCGGCAACTACAGGACGAAGGCGTCGCACAGCTCGGTCTTCCGCATCACCCGCCGCTGAGCGACTGGAGGGGCCCCGGGGGGGTCGCCCCGGGGCCCCTCGCGGCCTGCATGGGGCGCGTCGGAAGGCGAAGTGCCTGATATCGCCGCGGCTAGGTCGGGCCAACATCCTCGAGGCCCGCGTACCGCTAGACGTTGAAGCGGAACTCCACGACGTCGCCGTCCTGCATGACGTAGTCCTTACCCTCCATGCGCACCTTGCCGGCGGCCTTGGCGGTGTTCATGGAGCCGGCCTCGACGAGGTCCTCGAAGGAGATCACCTCGGCCTTGATGAAGCCCCGCTGGAAGTCGGTGTGGATCACACCGGCGGCCTCGGGAGCCGTCGCGCCCTTGGGAATCGTCCAGGCGCGGGTCTCCTTGGGCCCGGCGGTGAGGTAGGTCTGCAGCCCCAGGGTGTCGAAGCCGACCCGGGCGAGCACGTCGAGGCCGGGCTCGTCGATGCCCATCTCCTTGAGCATCTCGCGGGCCTCTTCCTCGTCGTCGAGCTCGACCAGCTCGGCCTCGAACTTGGCGTCGAGGAAGATCGCCTCCGACGGAGCCACGAGGTCGCGCATCTTCTGCTTGAGCACCTCGTCGCCCAGCTCGTCACTGTCGCAGTTGAAGACGTAGATGTAGGGCTTCGCAGTGAGGAGCATCAGCTCACGGAGCAAGGACTTGTCGATGTCGGTCGCGATGATCGGCGTACCGGCTTCGAGCGCCTCTTTGGCCTCCTTGGCCGCGGCGACGACCGGCGCGAGCTCCTTCTTGCCCTTGGCCTCCTTCTCCAGCCGCGGAAGAGCCTTCTCGACCGTCTGGAGGTCGGCGAGGATCATCTCGGTCTGGATCGTGGAGATGTCGTTGGCGGGGTTGACCTCGCCGTCCACGTGGGTCACGTCCTCGTCGCGGAAGACCCGCGTCACCTGGCAGATCGCCGCCGACTCGCGGATGTGGGACAGGAACTTGTTGCCCAGGCCCTCCCCCTGCGAGGCGCCGGCGACGATGCCGGCGATGTCCACGAACTCCACCGTGGCGGGTAGGACCTTGGCGGATCCGAAGATCTCGGCCAGGACCGGCAGTCGGGAGTCGGGGACGCCGACCACGCCGACGTTCGGCTCGATCGTCGCGAACGGGTAGTTCGCGGCGAGGACGTCGTTCTTGGTCAGCGCGTTGAAGAGGGTGGACTTGCCCGCGTTGGGGAGTCCGACGATTCCGATGGTGAGTGCCACGGGCGGACAGTCTAGGTGGCGAGGGAGTGCGCGACCGAATCGCGACGACGAGCACGGAGTTCAGAACGAGTGAGTCTGCCTCCTAGAGTGGCCCGGTGCGCATCGCCACCTTCAACGTCAACTCCATTCGCTCGCGGATCGACCGGGTCGAGGCCCTGCTGCAACGTCACGAGATCGACGTGATCGCGATCCAGGAGACCAAGGCCCGTGACGACCAGTGGCCGATCATGGGGCTCGAGGCGATGGGCTACGAGGTGGCGACCCACGGCTACGACCAGTGGAACGGCGTGGCCATCGCCAGTCGGGTCGGCCTGTCCGACGTACACCGCGGCTTCGACGGCATGCCGCAGTGGGGCGAGCCGATGGCCTCCGAGGCGCGGGTGCTCGGCGCCACGT
The DNA here is from genome assembly GCA_035456965.1 of Nocardioidaceae bacterium. Lineage (GTDB taxonomy): Bacteria > Actinomycetota > Actinomycetes > Propionibacteriales > Nocardioidaceae > Nocardioides_C. The sequence goes on along the minus strand of DATICF010000020.1, from coordinate 6,550 downwards.
GCGGCGGCGTACAGGTGTGGTCGCTCTACGTCCCCAACGGCCGCAAGCCCGGCGACCCGCACTTCCGCTACAAGCTCGAGTGGCTCGACCAGCTGCACAAGGCGGCCTCGCGCTGGCTCGAGGAGGATCCGTCCGCGCAGATCGCGCTCACCGGAGACTGGAACGTCGCGCCGTTCGACGAGGACGTGTTCGACATCAGCCGCTTCGTGAACAGCACCCACGTCACGCCCGAAGAGCGGGCAGCCTTCCGGGCGTTCCTCGACAGCGGGTACGTCGACGTGGTGCGTCCGCATGCACCAGGGCCCGATGTCTATACGTACTGGGACTACTACCGGCAGCGGTTCGAGCGGAACCGCGGCATGCGTATCGACTTCGTGCTCGGCTCCCCGGCCCTTGCGGAGCGCGTCACGGGCGCATTGATCGACCGGGACGAGCGCGCCGGGGTTGGAGCGAGCGACCACGCGCCGGTGATCGTCGAGCTGGCCTGAACCGTTTTGTCGGTGTCGTCCGACACCATGTCCGTCATGGAGATCACGACTGTCCTGTCACTGCTGCTGGTCCTCGTGGTGGGCGTGCTGATCGGCGCCGTGGTCGGTGCCTTGTGGGCCCGTGCCCGTGCCGTCGGCGCCGGCGCCGGCGACTCGACCCGTCTCGCGCTCGAGGCGCGGGCAGCCGAACACGCCGTCGTCAAGGAGGGCCTCGAGCGGCTGCACGACCAGATGCGCGACCTCGAGCAGCACCGGGTCTCCTGGCAGAGCCAGCTGCGGCAGCAGGTCGAGGATGTCCGCCTGTCCACCGACACCCTGCGTCGTGAGACTGCAGCCCTGTCGACCGCGCTTCGCAAGCCACAGGTCCGCGGGCGTTGGGGCGAGCTGCACCTTCGGCGAGCCGTGGAGGTGGCCGGTCTCGTGTCCCGTTGCGACTTCTCGGAGCAGGTGTCGGTCCGCAACGACGACGGCCTGCAGCGTCCCGACCTCGTGGTGAACCTCGCGGGTGGGAAGAGCGTCGTGGTCGACGCGAAGGTTCCGCTCGACGCGTTCCTGGACGCCACCGGCGCTGACTCCGACGAGGAGCGCGACGCTCACCTTGCCCGCCACGCCCGACAGCTCCGCCAGCACGTGGACACGCTCGGAGCGAAGGCCTACTGGCGCTCACTCGCGGCGACGCCGGAGTTCGTGGTGCTCTTCGTCCCGGGTGAGTCCTTCCTCTCGGCGGCGTTGGAGGCGGAGCCCACACTTCTGGAGTACGCAGCCTCCCGCCAGGTGGTGCTCGCGACGCCTACCACATTGATCGCGCTGCTCCGCACCGTTGCCTACGCCTGGACCCAGGAGGCCCTTGCCGACAAAGCCCGTGACATCCACGCGCTCGGCCGCGACCTCTACGACCGGCTCGGCGTGATGGGTGGCCACCTCGACAAGCTCGGCCGGGCCCTGACCGGTGCCGTGACGAGCTACAACAAGGCGGTCGGGTCGCTCGAGACCCGGGTGCTCGTGTCGGCGCGAAGGTTCGCGGAGATGGAGGTCTCAGACCAGGAGCTCTCCTCTCCCGGGCCGGTGACGGAGGCTGCGCGCCCCCTCACCGCGGCCGAACTGCTTGACGAAGTGGCCGAGGCACGTGCCGAGCTGCCCTCCGCCGAGCGCGCCTCCTCCCCGGCGAGTCGCGCCCAATCAGCCTGAGCGCAGCCCTAGCGTGGGCTCCGTGAGCGACACGCGCAGCGGTACCCGTCCTCGGGCATCGGCGCCAGCACGCACGCTGTGGGAAGAAGGGCGGCGGCCGGGCCGGCAGGTCGTCACCCTGTCCACCATCTCGACCTTCGCGGTGGCTGCCTTGAACCTCGCACTCACCGACGAGCTCACGCTCTTCTTCGACCTGACTTTCGTGGTGCTGTGCCTCGTGGCCGCCCTGGCGGTCCGACCTCGTGACTTCTTCGCCGTGGGGGTCCTCCCGCCGCTGCTCATGCTCTGCACCGTCACAGCACTCGCAGTCTTCGCTCGCCCGGCTGTAGCCGACGAGGAGGACAGCGTGGTCCAGGCGGTGGTCTCCGGGCTCGCGCACCATGCCGGTGCCCTGGTTGCGGGCTACGTCCTCGCACTCGGCATCCTGGCTCTTCGGCAGGTGGCCCTGCGCAACTCCGGCCATCTGCGCACCTACGCGTGACCCCGATTCCCGCTCACCCGATCCCGATCGCCCGCTGGAGCACGAGAGGCACCCCGATGACCGACGTGGAGACCCGAGAGGCCACGCCCGACGACTGGGAGTCGTGGCGCGACATCCGCCTTAGGTCCCTGCTCGAGAACCCGGACGCGTTCGGCTCCACCCACGAGCGTGAGGCGGCCTACGACCAGAGCACCTGGCGATCTCGGCTCGACGGGAGCGCCGGGCCTTCGATCCTCGCCTACGGCGGCGGAACACCGGTCGGCATGGGCGCCGGCTGGCTCTACGAGCCCGGTCGAATCATGATCGTCGCGATGTGGACCGACCCCGCCTGGCGAGGGCGAGGCGTCGGGCGCAGTGTGTTGAACCACGTTGTCGGCTGGGCAAGGCGGCGCGGCTTGGAGCCGGAGCTGTGGGTCGCCGACACCAACCCGGAGGCTCGTCGGCTCTACGAGAGCTACGGCTTCAGGTCCGACGGCGAGACCTCACCGCTGCGTGCAGGAAGTGCGATCAACAAGAGTCGTCTCGTGTTACCGGACCCACCGGCCGCACCTGACCCGGCTGGCGCGCATCCAGCGTGCATTGACCGCACCTAGAGACACTCCACCCAGGCCACGACCGGCCACGAGTGCCCATCAGGTGCATCGACGACGGTGTACCCCACTCGCACGGACGTCCAACTGCCCTCCCTCAGACAGGGCGGGACGCCTTCGCCTTCCGACCCGGGGCCGGAGTGCCAAACCGTGTCGGCATGGAACGAGAGCTGGTCATCGGGGTCGTCTGTATCGAACGAGGTCAACCAGTTCTCGCTGTTGTGGAGCATGGCCCTGCCGGTCTTCACAGCAAGGTCCTTGGACCCCCACGATGTGGAGTTCCCGATGAAGCCGCCGACCAGGGCCGCGACCAGACTCCCGAGCGCCAACCCCCAGAGCGGCAACGCGAGCCTGCTCTCCAGCCGACTTCTCACGCTGTTCATACATCCCCCGGTTCCTCGGGTGCGGGACGCTGCCGCCCCGGTGGGACGACATCGTGCCGGAACGACCACGGGGTTCGCACAACGGCTCGCCGTGCGCTTGGCACCCAGCGTCGACGCACGCGTGCGGTTCGGCCATAGGCGACTGTGTCAGGCGACTCTCTCCTCGAGCAGCTGCACGCGCTGGCTGGCCACCCACGTGAGGCGGCCGTGCACTGACACGAGCGTCTGGCGACCACGGCGGGTCACCCGCTCACCGTGTGCACGGGCCACGAAGGATCGGTTTCCCAGCGAGACGATGGCGGGCTCGCCCTGGGAGACGGAGTGGTCGGGTCGTTCGATGCGGGCTGCGCCGAAGCGGTTCACGGTCTCGGCGAACCGAACGGGGAATGCCTGAACCTGCACAGCCATGGTGGTCCTGTCTTCTGCACGCGCCATGCGGCCGCTGCTGGACCGCGCAGGCTTCCTACCCAGCCGGTGTCCCTCTATGCCGTTTTTGGCCCGAGGTGTCCAGATCGTGATGAAGGAAGACTCAGCTGCCGGCCTTCTCGGCTGCCCGCATGTCGCGGCGCAGCTCGGGCGGCAGCGCGAAGATCAGCGACTCCTCGGCAGTGTGCACGGCCTGGGCGTCGGGGTAGCCACGCTCCGCAAGGAAAGCGAGAACGCCCTCGACGAGGTCGTCCGGGACGGACGCGCCCGAGGTCACGCTGACCTTCTCGACCCCGTCGAGCCAGGCCTCGTCGATCTCGGTGGCGTCATCGACGCGGTAGGACGCTTTCGCTCCCGCCTCGAGCGCGACCTCGACGAGGCGCACGGAGTTCGAGGAGTTGCCCGAGCCGACGACGATCACAAGGTCGGCGTCCGTCGAGATCTCCTTGATCGCCATCTGGCGGTTCTGGGTGGCGTAGCAGATGTCGTCCGACGGCGGGTCGAGCAGCTGCGGGAAGCGCTGGCGGATCGCGGCGACCGTCTCCAGGGTCTCGTCGACCGACAGGGTGGTCTGGGACAGCCAGGCCACCTTGGACGGGTCGCGGACCTCGATCTTCGCGACGTCCTCGGGACCTTGGACGAGCTGGATGTGCTCGGGGGCCTCACCGGAGGTGCCCTCGACCTCCTCGTGCCCGGCGTGGCCGATCAGGAGGATGTCGTAGTCCTCGTTGGCGAAACGGCGCGCTTCGTGGTGGACCTTGGTCACGAGCGGGCAGGTGGCGTCGATCGTCTTGAGCGAGCGCTGCTCGGCCTGGCGGTGCACCTCGGGCGAGACGCCGTGGGCGGAGAACACCACCGTGGCGCCCTCGGGGACCTCGTCGAGCTCCTCGACGAAGATCGCGCCTCGCGACTCGAGGTTCGCCACGACGTGCTTGTTGTGGACGATCTGCTTGCGGACGTACACCGGCGCGCCGTACAGGTCGAGCGCCTTCTCGACCGTGATCACCGCGCGGTCGACCCCAGCGCAGTAGCCGCGAGGGGCAGCCAGCAGCACGGCTCGGTCAGCCGCCTCGGCGTCGAGGACAGGGGGCATCCCAAGGTCGGAAGTGCTCATATGCACCATCGTAGGTGGTGACGCCGAGAGGCCCGAACTCCCTGCCACGCTCGCCTCCATCCGCGACGGTCCGGAGGAACATCCTGCCCGGCACGTGGCGCACGGCCCCGTGGACATGTCCAAGCTCTGCCATAGGGTTCCAGGCGTGGCCCTGCAGACCTCCCCCGAACACCCGGCTCCCGTCCGCCAGATCGCGAGCGCGATCGCGGGCTGGATCGACCGGCTCGGCGCGGTGTGGGTCGAGGGCCAGATCGCCCAGCTGAATCGTCGCCAGGGCATGAACACCGTCTTCATGACCCTGCGCGACACCGTGGCCGACATCTCCGTCACGGTGACCTGCTCGCGACACCTCTTCGACTCCCTCAACCCGCCGGTGGTGGAGGGCGCGAGCGTGGTGGTGTTCGCCAAGCCCTCGTACTACCCCAACCGCGGCACGCTCAGCCTCTACGCCACCGACATCCGGATGGTCGGCCTCGGCGAGCTGTTGGCCCGCCTCGAGCGGCGCCGCCAGCTGCTCGCCGCCGAAGGGCTGTTCGCCCGCGAGCTCAAGCGCCCCCTGCCGTTCCTGCCGGGCAAGATCGGCCTCGTCACGGCCCACAACTCGGCGGCCGAGCGCGACGTCCTCGAGAATGCCCGGCGCCGCTGGCCGGCAGTCAGTTTCGACGTTCGCTACGCCTCGATGCAGGGCCCGAACTCCGCCCGCGAGGTGATCGAGGCGCTCGGTGCCCTCGACCGCGACCCCGAGGTCGAGGTCATCATCGTCGCCCGGGGCGGCGGGTCGGTCGAGGACCTGCTGCCGTTCTCCGACGAAGGTCTGATCCGGGCGGTCCACGGCCTGCGTACGACGGTCGTCTCGGCGATCGGCCACGAGCCCGACACACCCCTGCTCGACCTCGTCGCAGACGTCCGGGCCTCGACCCCGACCGACGCGGCGAAGATGGTCGTCCCCGACGTCGCCGAGGAGATCGACCGGGTCACCCGCCTGCGCGACCGCGGCCGCAGCGTCCTGACCGCCTGGCTGGCCCAGCAGCAGCACCAGCTCGACGCGGTCCGCGCCCGGCCGAGCTTGGCCGACCCGCGCAGCGGTCTCGACGACCGTGCTCGCGAGATCACCGAGCTGTGCGCGCGCACCCGTCGGAGCCTCCACCACCAGCTGCGCCACGGCCACAGCGATCTCGAGCACCAGCTCGCACGTGTCCGGAGCCTCTCACCGCTGGCCACGCTGGAGCGCGGTTACGCCGTGGTCCAAGACGACGAGGGACACGTCCTCACCAGCACCGGCCAGACCAAGCCAGGCCAGGACCTCCACGTCCGCGTGCGCGACGGCAGGGTCCACGTCACCGTCATCGACACGGCTCCCGAGCCCGTCGCCGACGTCACCACCGATACTTCCGCGGAGGAGCAGTCATGAGCGAGCAGCAGGCCACCGACGAGCAGCTGAGCTACGAGCAGGCGCGCGAGGAGCTGGTGGAGGTCGTGCGACGGCTCGAAGGCGGAGGCACGAACCTCGAGGAGTCGCTGGCGTTGTGGGAGCGCGGCGAGAAGCTCGCGCAGATCTGCCAGGCCTGGCTCGACGGCGCGAAGAAGCGGCTCGATGCCGCGATCGCAGCCGAGGAGGACGGCTCCTGAGCCGGGGTCAGCTCAGGCTCTCGACGTAGTCCACGAGCACCTCGAGCTCGGGCGTGCCCACCACCAGCGTGGTGACGCCGTCGTCCTGACGAGTCAGCGCGGTGTCGCCGCCCTGGTCGGTCCACAGCCGCCAAGTCTCCCCCGCGACCTCCACCTGCCGTCCTCGCTCAGCTTCGGGGTCGACGTACGTCTCGACCATGCTCTCCGCCGAACGTCTGGACTGTTCCAGGCCGACGTACCGGTCCTGGTCC